>NZ_JXOK01000062.1 GCF_000830505.1 Vibrio mytili
AATTCGGGCTTATTTACACCTAGCACCAGATTTTCCACAAACTGATGAGCTAATCAAGAGCAAAGCTGTCTGTATAGCCTACGAGACTGTAACAGATAATATGGGTCGTTTACCACTGTTAGCACCAATGTCTGAAGTGGCAGGTCGCATGTCGATTCAAGCTGGTGCGCAGACCTTGGAAAAATCGCGAGGCGGCAGTGGTTTATTGCTTGGTGGCGTCCCTGGCGTTGGTCCTGCAAAAGTCGTGATTGTCGGCGGTGGTGTCGTTGGTGCTAACGCTGCTCGTATGGCTGTCGGACTCCGTGCAGATGTCACCATCCTTGATCGCAACGTCGATACACTACGTCGATTGGATGAAGAATTCCAAGGCCAAGCAAAAGTGATTTATTCTACTGAAGACGCTATAGAGAAGCATGTTCTAGAAGCGGACTTAGTAATTGGAGCGGTTCTGATCCCTGGCGCAGCAGCGCCTAAACTGGTGACGAAAGAGCACATTGCGAAGATGAAGCCAGGCTCTGCGGTCGTTGACGTCGCGATCGACCAAGGTGGTTGCTTTGAAACCTCACACGCGACAACCCATGCAGAACCCACTTACATCGTCGATGATGTAGTCCATTATTGTGTCGCAAACATGCCAGGTGCAGTGGCTCGCACTTCAACATTTGCCCTTAACAATGCCACATTACCGTATATTGTTAGGCTCGCAAACAAAGGCTACCGTGAGGCACTTCTCGAAGACAATGGCTTCTTAGAAGGCTTAAATGTTATTCACGGTAAAGTCACTTGCAAAGAAGTAGCAGAAAGTTTCGGCTTAGAATATGTCGATCCTAAGCAAGCCATTGCCTTATTTAATTAATGGCGAAAATCGTTTAAGCGGTGACAGGTAACATCGCCATTGTCACGTATAGTTTACAAAGCCCACCTAAAAGTGGGCTTTTTCGTATATAGCATTTGGAAATAGAAGATAACTAATTCCTATATGCACAAATTAAAATGTTTCGAGGTGTAACACAGTTGGTGCAAAACTCTGATAAAGTAACACGATAACCACGTTGTTCAAGATAAAGTGCTTTATCTAATGCAAGCCATATTTCCAATGGCCGTTGAAACATCATCTGAACTAAACTGATTCTCTCCATGTGCCAAAAGCGTTGTTCACCTAAACGCTCAAACTGGTCAAAATCAATCCTATCATCCAACTCAATGCTTTTCTGCTCCGCAGCCCAATGACAAAAAGCCTCGAACCCTTCACTAAGCATCGACTTACGAATACTCGGAACTGGTACGTATTGTTTGATACCAAGCCATTGGCGAGTGATCAAATCGAAGCCGAGGCGAAATACCATTTCTTGTTGGCGATGGCGATGTACGCGACTCCCGCCCGTAATCGTTTGCTGTAGTGGAATCCGCAACTCTTGCTTAGAGAGCATCAACTCTGACGCTTTCCCCTGCTCTGATAACGCTTGATAATATTCACTCTGAATCAGATGGTAACAACACGGAGCAATCGTCATAGCCGCAACCCTTTTTTCCGCACCATACTGCATTAAGCGAACGTGTAAGTCGCCACAAGCATGCAGTGCCACCGCGTGTTGATTCGGTTTAAATATCGCTTTCGCTGACGGTGCAAATGCATCCCCTTGTACGAATGTCATCTTCCATTGATTAGCATCTGCGGCTTGTTGTCCTGACTCGCACAACGATTGTTGATATTCAAAACTGGTCACTGGCTGATGAGTTTGTGTGGTCAATATTCGCCCTAAGTATCCCTTCCCAGAACACCACTCTAGCCACTCTTCTCCTTGATGCGCTTGTATTGCCGCTTCTCCCATCGCAGTAATCTGAGTCAGCTTGCGACCGGGGATCCCCTTATCCAGTCCACGCTCCAGAGTTAAGCCCGTTAAGTTACGAAGCTTTAATTGTGTACATTCACGGAGAGCCTGGAGAAATGGTAAAAAAGAACATAATTCCGTTAAAGCTGATTCAGGCTGTGATTTGAAGTGATCAATTTGCGAAGGCGAAAGTGTACTCAGCCACTGGCACATTACGGGGTATTCTTCTATCCAAGGCAGTGATGGATGAAGCTCGCCTTGAATGGATCCAATCGCCAAAACGATTGATGCTCCATTAAGCAATCTGTGATGAATTGAAATTGCGTTTGCATAGTCCCCCCTACTGCGGAGGCGTATTGTATACTCAAGCGACTCGTTCCAAAAGTTCCAAACCAGCAGCTTGAGTTTATTTGTCGATAATCTTATTTCGCTAGATAGTCTTATATAGTTATAAGTGAAGAAAAGACTTATCTCACAGGCAAGTCGATATCTTTAAACATTTCCTCAATTTCAACATTCGATTTTAACGAAATGGCTTGCTCTACGACTGGTCGCGTTAAGTGTGGAGCAAAACGCTCCATAAAATCAAACATGTAAGAACGTAAGAACGTGCCGCGTCGGAATCCGATACTCGTCGTACTGGCCCCAAACAAATGACTCGCATCAATGGAGACAAGATCCTTATCTTGTTCAGCATCTACTGCCATACTGGCAATCACACCGACACCAATCCCCATGCGCACATAAGTTTTAATTACATCAGCATCGGTAGCAGTGAAGACCACTCGAGGAGTGAGACCTTCACGGTTAAATGCAGTATCGAGCTCTGATCGACCAGTAAAGCCAAAAACATAAGTCACTAATGGATATGCGGCCAAATCGTGAATGGTTACGACACTCTTCTTCGCCAAAGCATGACCTTTAGGTACCACTATCGAACGGTTCCAATGATAACAAGGTAGCATGATGGCATCTTGGTATAGATGCAGTGCTTCGGTCGCAATGGCAAAGTTAGCCGTCCCTTTTGCGATCGCCTCTGACATTTGAGATGGCGTACCTTGGTGCATGTGAAGAGAGACTTTGGGGTAACGTTTGGTAAAGCCTTTAATGACATCAGGCAGCGCATAACGAGCTTGAGTATGGGTCGTGGTAATGTTCAAAGTCCCCATTTCAGGGTGAGTATGTTCACCAGCAACCGCTTTGATACTCTCAACTCGTGCAAGAATTTCTTGAGAAATACGGACGATTTGTTCACCAGCTGGAGTCACCTGCGTCAGGTGCTTACCACTTCTCTCAAAAATCTGAATCCCCAGCTCATCTTCTAGTAGACGAACCTGCTTACTGATACCGGGCTGTGAGGTATATAAGCTTTCTGCTGTCGCAGAAACGTTCAGATTATGGTTGACCACTTCAACAATATACTTCAGCTGTTGCAGCTTCATCGTAATCCCTTACTCATTAGGCGTTCTTCAATCACGCATGACTAAACACAAAATTAAAAACAAAACGGTCGCTCAAACGAGCTATATAATAATTAGTTATAACGCTTTCACCCCAAAATGAACAGAATTTTCTAACATATACCCAAATAACCTCATGATGCATGATTTTGCGAAAGTAACCTAACAAGAGTAATCGGCTTTGCACGAAATAACTTGTTTACCCAAGTGGGCTTGTTGACTGGAAGTAGATCGTTTGCACGAAATAGTTTAGTCAGCTGAAACAAAAAGAATTAAGTTGCATATCAGCATCCGCTAATCCTGACTTTCTCACTCACAACAGAGACTAAAACGTGGTTTGAGCTAAATAATCAAATAAATAGGGTGCCGGGAAAGATGAGATTCATGTATTCTTGAACACTAGCCGCAGAAATGGAAAAGCAGACGCAAAGATATGAATATTGGTTTAATAATCGCTTTGGTAGCCGTACTTCTGGTGTTGGTCCTTGGCTATAACATCATGTTGCAATATAAAGTGAAGGCTGAAACAGCAAAAAGACAAGAGTCCGCTCGTTATGTGACTCTTATTGATAGCACAGAAGAATTGATTGGCCACGCTCACCATATTCCTTTTAGTAAGGATCTACTGCTTTGTCTTAATAACCGTATACTTGATGCGCTGGAAAGTATGTATCAGCTCGATCCCAAGAACAAACAACTGGCGCAACGTGTCGCCAATATGAAGCAACAGATCGAGCAACTAAAAAACAATGATCAAATCGGTGAAAGCACCACATTTAAAATGCCTACCAGTGATAAACAAGCGATTGCGATGTTGAAACTGGTTAAACGTCTTCGCGATACAATCAGAAACGAACACAATAAAGGTCGTTTTGATACCCAATCATACGTGACCGAGAATGCACGCTTGGAAACCATTCAAATTCGAATCAATATAGAAAACGTCATAAAACGTGCTAATGATTCTATCGCTCGTGGTCAGCCGGGAACCGCGCTCCAGTTGTTACGCAAAGGTATTGACGCTCTGAGTACCAAAAGCGATGCCTACTCTATTCAAGCGAAAGAGAAGCTAGAGCAGATGTTAAACGACTTAGATAAAAAGCGTCAGGTTAAAAACGACGAAGAAATGCAGCAACTTGCTGACAAAGAGCGTGATGATGATATGGAAGCACTCTTCGGTGAAAAGAAAAAATGGTAATATCTGTCTCTAAGTGACTTCAAGCATACAAAAGGCTGCAGACGCAGCCTTTTTGCTATCCAAATTCTTATTCAGGGTATCTCCCAATCCTACTCCGAATAACCAGTATTAGATCGTAACGTATAAAATATAACATGATAAATTTAGACGCCTATCGAGAGCTTCTTGCTCCTATCCAGCAGTTTCTTCATTGCCACACTCCTGACGAGTGGGTAGCAGAAGCAAAAAAACCGGAAAATCTACAGACCATTTTAGTCGATCACTTGTTGTGCGAGCTGAAAGCGGGACAATCTGCTATGTTTCTCATTCGCAAATATGCCGTTGATCAGGCAAGCTCCAGCGCATTACTCGATTGGTTTAAGCCTTACGAAGATTTCGCGTACCGTTACATTGGCTCGCTCGAGACTTTAAAGGGCAAAAGTAATATCTCTAAAGCCATCATGGCGAAATCCAGCTCTCCTTACAGCCAAGATTTGATTGATAAGATGGTTCTGCTGATCAAAGAAGAACTGCATCACTTTTATCAAGTACTGGAAATCATGGAAAGCCGAGGGATCGAATATCAAAATATCCCTGCTAGTCGTTATGCAAAGGGACTGATTTCACATATGAAGACCCATGAGCCAGAAACTCTGATCGACAAGCTGATCATCGGTGCATACATAGAGGCACGCTCATGTGAACGGTTTGCTATACTCGCGCCTCATATGGATGACGACATCGCAAAATTCTATGTCTCTTTGCTACGCTCAGAAGCACGTCACTACCAAGACTACTTAGCATTAGCAGAACAAATCGCAGGGAAAGACATTAGTGAGAGGATCGCTTATTTTGGCCAAGTAGAAGCAGAGCTCATCTCTACTTCCGATATGGATTTTAAATTCCACAGTGGAGTTCCTGTTTAATCCTCTTTCTTATCAGATGCATACCAAATTCTGTCATATACCGTATATCAAGCCAGTCGATCTAATCGCTGGCTTTTTTTATGTTTCTTACTACAAAGATCTTGCGACTTTTTTTTGCTGAAATATACTGTATGTATATACAGGTATTTACTATGCAAGATATTATTCAACACTTAAAAAGCCAACGCCTTGTGTGGCAAGCAAATTTAACTCAGCCCACTCAACATCAACACCTCAACAGTTCCGGTTTTTCGGAGCTAGATAGCTTGTTAGAAGGTGGCTACCCTCCTCATGGTGTCATCGAGATGGAATCACTCGGTAGCATTGGAGAATTGCGCCTGCTCGCGCCTTATTTGGAATCGACCTTATCCGAAGGGATCACCGCGTTTATTCAACCACCAGCATTGCTCAGTTCTCTTTTTCTGCACAGTATTGGGCTAGATATAAACCAAGTCTGGGTGGTGACACCAGATCAACCTCGTGATGCGCTTTGGGCGGCTGAGCAATGCTTAAAAAGCGGCGTTTGTAGCAATGTATTATTATGGCAGGACGAATTAGAAATCCATCAGGTTAAACGACTTCAAGTCGCCAGTGAACAAGGCACTTGCCCTCTTTTTATGTTGAAGCCAATCATGACTAACCGTTTATCTCTCCCTGTATCCCTTAGCCTCAAAATACAAGGGCAAAATCAAGGTGTCCGTGTTGAAGTATTAAAACGCAAAGGGGGGTGGCGTAAAGGGCAAGTTGACATCAGCTTTCAACATCATTACCCGCAATTAGTGGTACCAACAAAGTCACACACGCCATCGTCTATTCTCCACTTTCCCGTTGCGCATCAGGGATAGTCGTATGTCTTTATGGATTTATCTACACTTTCCTCGTTTGCAATTAGACGCACTATTTGCTGAAAACCAAACACAGCCAGTCGTGATCGTCGAGAGTCGGCGCTGTCGCATCATTCAGTACAATGATGAGGCAAAACGGCAAGGTATTAAGCTCGGTATGGGTTTAGGAAGCGCGGCGTCTTTATGTCGTGATTTACAAGTACACCCGTATCATCCTCAAGCAGAACAGAACAAATTATACGAAGTGGCGCACTGGCTGTACCTGATTACATCGGATGTGGTGTTAATGCCAAATCAGGGTATCTTGCTACGCGCGACGCCAATGCTCAGACTGTACGAAGGGTTAGAAAACTACTGGTGTAAAGTCTATTCACACTTAGCTACGTTAACGCTGAGTTTTCAATTTGGCTGCGGATTTTCCCCTCTTTCCGCTAAGCTAATGGCGCTGTCAGGCAGCAATCAGCTCAGTGAAGATAAAGATGCTCTCCAAGCGTCTTTGAATACTTTGCCATTGACGTTAACAGACCTATCACCATCTATTATCACTAAACTACAGCGCGTCGGCGTCAACACATTACAAGGGTTGCTCGAACTCCCACTACAGGACATTGCCCGTCGTTTTGATATTGATTTAGTTAATTACGTGGGAAGACTGACTGGCCAATTTAAACATCCAGTCGACTTTTATCACCCAACCGAATCATTCCAAGTCTATTTAGAGCTGTTATTTGAGCTAGAAAATGTTCAATGGATAGAGAAGCCCTTAGCTAAGCTTTTACTGCAACTCGAAACTTTTCTTAAGTTAAGAGATAAAGTGGCCTTCGAACTCTGCTTAACGCTCCACCAGCGCGATAATTACGTGCAGCACCTCTCGTTGACCTCTGCACAGGGTGATTATCTTTGCCAACGCTGGCAAACGCTGGCTAGCTTAAGCCTAGAGTCTCTGACACTCAATGGGCCCGTAGTTGGCTTAAGCCTACAAGTCGTTCGTTACGGAGAGCCTCTCAATACTGCTCTCGACCTCTTTGCTGGTCAAAAAGGTCAAGTGAGTGATCTCGAATTGCTCTCTTTATTACAAGCAAAACTAGGCAAAGGTTCCATACTAAAGCCACAGATCACTTGCGATCCAAGGCCAGAAAAAGCCTGCCAATATCGCGCTGCCGATGAACCAAATGTCCATCTTTCTTCCATTCCTCAGTTATTACGTCCCGCGATGCAATTGTCGACTCCGATGCCATTGCAAGAGCAAGTGTCTTTAGTGCGCGGCCCCGAACGAATCGTATCAGGCTGGTGGGACGGAGATGAGATCATGCGTGACTACTATATTGCACATACTCAGCAAGGTCGTTGGCTATGGGTGTTTCGCGATCAACACAAGCGTTGGTTTCTTCATGGCTATTTTTGTTAAAGCATCATGAGTTACGCAGAACTGTTTTGTCAGTCCAACTTTTCGTTTCTTACTGGTGCTTCTCACGCAAAAGAGCTCGTGATGCAGGCGGCTTTCTATCGCTACCAGGCGATTGCGATCACCGATGAGTGCTCTGTTGCCGGCGTGGTGAAAGCACACTCAACGATCAAACAGCATCAACTTGATGTCCAGCTCATTATCGGCAGCATGTTCTGGCTCAATAAGGAGTGCCAACTGGTGTTGCTTTGCCCATGTCGGAAAGCTTATGCCGAACTATGCCGGATCATTACCAATGCTAGGCGCCGGAGCGAAAAAGGTCACTATCAACTCTCCGAATGGGACTTAATGTCCATTAAGCATTGCTTTGTCTTATGGCTGCCAAAGCATCAAGCAAGTGATCGTTACTGGGGGCGCTGGCTTAATCAACATCATAATCACCGCTTGTGGATCGCGGTTCAGCGTCATCTAGAGTGTGACGACGAACGTTATCTGAAACATTGTCAAGCACTTGCCCATGAGCTCCAACTGCCTATCACAGCTTGCGGTGGCGCTCTTATGCATACGACGGAACGTTTACCACTACAACATGCGCTTACTGCGACAAAGTATGGCTGTAGCATCGATAAGCTTGGCTTCGAGCGCCTTTCCAATGCAGAACGGGCTTTACGCCCAATAAATAAGCTCTTGCGTATCTATCAATCCGCTTGGCTTACTGAAAGCACTCGCATTGCCAACTTGTGTCAATTTTCTCTCGATGAACTTAAATACGAATATCCAACCGAGTTAATTCCTAACGGTGAAACCCCCTCGTCTTACCTACGCAAATTGGTTGAACATGGCAAACGAGCCCGTTTTCCCGGTGGCGTCCCAGAACCGATCAATCAAACCATTGAGAAAGAACTTAATTTGATTGAAGAGCTGAACTATCATTATTACTTTTTAACCATTCATGACATGGTCATGTTCGCCAAAAAGCAAGGTATTCTCTATCAAGGACGCGGCTCTGCGGCGAACTCGGTGGTGTGCTACTGCCTAGAGATCACTTCCGTTGATCCGCGGCAAATCTCAGTGTTGTTCGAACGTTTTATCAGTAAAGAACGTGATGAGCCGCCAGATATTGATGTCGATTTTGAACACGAACGTCGTGAAGAGGTCATCCAATACATCTACAGAAAATATGGTCGTGAACGTGCCGCTTTGGCCGCTACTGTAATCAGTTATCGGTTTAAAAGTGCCGTACGTGAAGTGGGTAAAGCATTGGGCATTGAAGAAACCCAACTGGATTTCTTTATTAAAAATGTCAACCGACGTGATCGGACTCAAGGCTGGCAAGCTCAGATCATTGAGTTAGGCTTACAACCTGAGTCACTCAAAGGACAGCAATTTATCCACCTGGTTAACGAGATAATTGGATTTCCACGACACTTGTCTCAGCACGTTGGTGGCTTTGTCATTTCTTCCGGCCCTCTTTATGAACTGGTTCCTGTAGAAAATGCGGCTATGGCAGATCGCACCATCATACAGTGGGATAAAGACGACTTAGAAAGCTTGAAACTCCTCAAAGTAGACGTCCTTGCTCTCGGTATGTTGAACGCAATTCGCAAATGCTTTCAGCTGATCGAAAAACACCACCAGCGTACGCTCTCTATTGCAGAGATCACCCGACTTCAAGATGACCCACACGTATATCGGATGCTCCAAAAAGCAGATACCGTTGGTGTTTTTCAAATAGAATCCAGAGCGCAAATGAGTATGCTGCCACGCTTAAAACCCCGTTGCTATTACGACTTGGTGATTCAAATTGCGATAGTTCGCCCTGGACCAATTCAAGGTGACATGGTTCACCCCTTCCTAAAAAGGCGCAATGGAGAAGAACCGATTCGCTACCCATCAGAAGAAGTTCGGGATGTGTTAGAACGCACTATGGGCGTGCCAATATTTCAGGAACAGGTCATCAAACTGGCCATGGTTGCCGCAGGCTTTAGTGGTGGTGAAGCCGATCAGCTACGTCGAGCAATGGCGGCATGGAAAAAGAACGGCGATCTAGCGAAGTTTAAACCCAAACTTATCGATGGCATGTTAGAGCGAGGCTATGAGTTAACCTTTGCCGAACGTATTTTTGAGCAGATTTGTGGGTTTGGTGAGTACGGGTTTCCCGAAAGTCACTCTGCCTCGTTTGCAGTACTGGCTTATTGCTCTGCGTGGTTGAAGTATTATTACCCTGCCGAATTTTACACCGCACTGTTAAACAGCCAACCTATGGGGTTTTACAGCCCATCACAATTGGTTCAGGATGCTCGTCGACATGGTGTCGAAATACTGCCGGTATGCATTAACCAGTCTCTTGACCAGCATCACCTACAAACACAAACAAGTGGTCGATTGGGAGTACAACTCGGCTTTCGCTTAGTCAAAGGAATCAGCACAGAAAGCGCCTCAAAATTAGTGAAACAACGACCAAAACAAGGCTATCGCTCTATCCAAGAAGTAAAAGCGGTCGTCAAAAATCAACGTGATATCGAATTATTGGCCTCCGCCAATGCATTTCAAGCGCTGTCAGGTGACCGTTACCGTGCTCGCTGGGCAGCAATGGATTCTTTATGTGACTTACCGTTGTTTAGTCACATAAAAGACCCCGATACACCTTATTACCCAACACGCCCATCAGAATACGACACATTGATCGAAGATTATGCTAGTACAGGGCTTTCTCTTAACCATCACCCGATTACTTTGCTGGATAAAGCAGGCAAGTTACCTCGTTTTACTCGTATGAAAGCATTAGTCGAGAAACCACATAAGTCATTGGTGACTATCGTGGGAGTGGTCACCGGAAGACAATCCCCAGGGACAGCCGCAGGTGTAACTTTTGTTACCCTAGAGGATGATACTGGGAACATTAACGTCATCGTGTGGAGCGCAACAGCACGAGCACAAAAGCAGACTTATCTCACCTCAAAAGTGCTGATGGTGAAAGGAATTTTAGAGCGAGAAGGAGAAGTGATTCACGTCATTGCTGGTAAGCTCATTGATTACACACATGAACTCGCCGAACTGCAAAGCCATTCACGGGACTTTCATTAACCCCAAGACTACAGCACAGGAAGGAAGGTACCCTCCCTCTCCTCACTATGTGATAAACTCGCCGCTAGCTGTCTATGGCCAAAAAGCTATCTATGCCCAGCAAACTATCTATGGCCAGAAAGGACTTGGCGCACCCTGTCTTGAGCGACACCGACTAATAGATCTGGCTGGAACTTAGAGATAAAACGATCACAACCCACCTTTTGGACCATCGCTTCGTTAAAGCTGCCGCTAAGAGAGGTATTCAAGGTAATAAACAACTTTGACATTCGCGGGTCACTACGTACTTCATGCGTCAGTTTATACCCATCCATCTCTGGCATTTCCGCATCCGTGATCATCATGAGTAGTTCTTTTTCGACATCTTTACCTTCGTCACACCAGCGTTTGAGGAGCGTTAGCGCTTCCAACCCATCGCGGCACTCGATGATGTTAATGCCAAGTTGAGAGAGCGTATCGTTCACTTGATTACGGGCTGTTGAAGAATCATCAACGATCAATACGTTGCGTCCAACCAGTGCTTGGGCCAATTCGTTATCCAAAAGATCGGCAGAAATCGCAACATTGTAATGAACAATCTCCGCGAGCACTTTCTCAACATCGATGATCTCGACGATTTGCGACGATGTCCCCTCTTTGACCTGGGTAATCGCTGTCAGGTAATTCGAGCGACCAGAAGTAGATGGCGGTGGTTGTATTTCTGTCCAAGCGGTGTTGACGATGTTTCTCACCGTACCAACTAAGAAACCTTGTACCGAACGGTTATATTCTGTGACGATCAGGTTCTCTTCTTCTGCTTCCCCTCGCATAGGAGGGAAACCGATAGCACTGCGCAAATCAATCACTGGTACTGCTTCACCTCGCAACGACGCCACGCCACGAATATTGACGTGAGATCCAGGAAGCTTTGTTAACGGAGGAAGTTTAATCACCTCTTTCACTTTAAACACGTTAATCGCAAATAATTGACGACTGTTTAAAGTGAACAGTAAAAGCTCTAGACGGTTCTCACCAACCAACTTGGTACGTTGATCAACCGCATTCAATACACCGGACATACTACTACCTAAATTAGAAAAAAGAGCTCTCTTTCTGTGTAGAGCTGTGCAGGGTTCCCCGCTATACAGAAAACCATGTAGGAAACTTGCTCACAGATGAAATAACGTTACCTACTGAGTATTACATTAATAACATTGATACCGCAATACATCACAGCGCTGCTTCATCTAAAATACAATGAATCTCTGCCATCGCGAAATGGACAACTAACCTTCGATAACCTTCATCAGCAACTGACCATCGTACAGTGCTTGTTTGATAAGAGCAGCGCCTGGCATCGTCGCTTGCTTGTAAAATCGCGACTCAACCAGTTCAAGATCTTGGTGATAAACAGGTAAACTCTGCTCCTCAATACAGCGCTGTATTGCTGGATAAAGCACCTCTTTCGCTTGGTTAATCACACCACCAATCAATACTTTTTCTGGGTTAAATAGGTTGATGACAATCGCAATAGCAGCACCAAGGTAACGACCAAGCTTTTCGATGACATCAACCGCGAGCGGATCCCCGTTCGCAGCGGCTTCACAAATGCTTTCAATCGTCATCTCTTCTTGCTCAGTGAGGATTGAAGCTTCGCCATTAGCGATACGCCTCGCCACCTCTTCACGAATAGCCTGCGAACTTGCAACCGTCTCTAAGCAGCCAATATTGCCACAATGACAACGCTTGCCGTTTGGATCAATTTGAATATGACCCAGTTCACCAATATTACCGTGACGACCAAGCAAAACACGTCCATCAAGAATGATCCCAGCCCCTAAGCCATGGTGAATAGAGATAAGTACTGAATTATCATTCTCTTGGGAGTGTCCAAATAGCTTTTCCGCTAATGCCCAAGCTCGTGTGTCGTTCGCAATAAATACAGGCAGCCCAGTCGCTTTATAGATTTCTGGACCAAGCGCTAAATTCTCAATGTTATAGTGCGGCATTTGCAATACCACACCTTGTTCGGAATTAATCAAGCCAGGCAGCGTAACCGCAATGCTCGTCACGCGATCCAGTTGATCGGCATACGTCTGAAAAAACTCATCGATTTCAAACAGCAACCTTTCTAGCACGTCCTCTTGGTCAAGTTCGTGAATTTCGATTTTTGTATCAATGAGGACATCACCGCCCAGTTCATGCAACGCAATGGTTAAATAACCGCGCCCTAAGCGCATCGATAGGAACTGCCATCCTTCATTATTGACTTGCAATCCAACCGCAGGTCGACCGCGACTGGTTGCTTCTTGAACCGTAGTTTCATGAATCAAGTGTGCTTCAATTAATTCTCGCGTGATTTTGGTGATACTCGCAGGTGCGAGTTCACTTTGCTTGGATAAATCAATCCGAGAAATTGGACCTTTTAGGTCTATCAGTTTATATACACGACCAGCATTGACCTGTTTGATATGATCAATATGGCCCGGTTGAGCCATGTACATCTTGCACTCCGAAATTCTACAACAGGATAATTTTTTTACTTTGCGAAGTAATTGTGAAGTGAATTGGTAAATCCCCGTGACAAGCATCACGCATAAACCTGTTTGTTTGCGTATTCAATCAAATAACTCACCATAAGCAGATGTTAAATTAGCTCAACAACCACTTATTTTATTCAACAAATTAGGCAAGAAGAGCAAACAAACATTAGAGGCAAACGGAGACGAGATCGTATTCAAACGTTCATCCGACGATGAAGCGATTAGATGTCCTTCATGTTTTTCTATCGGTTCGCCTCAATGTAAACATTCTGTGCATATACTACTTATCAAGATACTTTTATTTGTAGAGATATTTTTATTTATAGAGATATTTCGTTCCACACACTAGCATTCTTCGGAGAATCTATGACTTCTAAACTAAGAAGAACAAAAATTGTCACTACGCTCGGCCCGTCAACCGATAAAGACAATGTGCTTGAAGAAATCATCAAAGCTGGCGCTAACGTAGTGAGAATGAACTTTTCACACGGTACAAGCGATGATCACATCCAACGCGCCAAAAAAGTACGCTCCATTGCAGCAAGATTAGGACGTCAAGTTGCTATTCTCGGCGATTTGCAGGGACCAAAAATTCGAGTGTCAACGTTCAAAGAGGGAAAGATCACACTCAATGTCGGTGATAAGTTCACTCTCGATAGTGAATTAGCCAAAGGAGAAGGTGACCAAGAGGCGGTTGGGTTGGATTATAAAGAGTTACCGCAAGATGTCGCACCTAACGACATTCTGTTACTTGATGACGGCCGAGTTCAACTACAAGTGACGAGTGTAGAAGGAAATAAAGTCCATACTCGCGTGACTGTAGGGGGTCCCCTATCGAATAATAAAGGCATCAACAAAAAAGGCGGCGGCTTATCAGCGGATGCGCTAACAGAGAAAGACAAAGCGACATTCTCACCGCTGCGGAAATTAAAGTTGATTACTTAGCGATATCCTTCCCACGCAATGGTGAAGACATGCATTATGCCCGCCGTTTGGCTCGTGATGCTGGCTTAGAGGCCAAGTTAGTTGCCAAAGTGGAACGTGCAGAAACCGTCGCGAATAACGATTCGATTGACGATATTATTCTCGCTTCAGATGTTGTCATGGTGGCCCGCGGAGACTTAGGTGTTGAAATCGGTGATCCAGAGCTCATTGCCGTACAGAAAAAACTCATCCGCCGCTCTCGCAGCCTCAACCGAGTTGTGATTACAGCGACACAAATGATGGAATCGATGATTTCCAGCCCAATGCCGACTCGAGCAGAGGTAATGGATGTCGCAAACGCTGTGCTAGATGGTACCGATGCCGTAATGCTGTCAGGAGAAACCGCTGCAGGTCAATACCCTGTCGAAACCGTAAAATCCATGGCAGAGGTATGCTTAGGTGCAGAAAAAATGTCGGAGGCAAGCATCTCGTCCTATCGATTAGATCGCACCTTCGAAACCGCGGAAGATACCATTGCAATGGCGACCATGTACTCAGCAAACCACATGGAAGGAGTCAAGGCAATGATATCGTTAACTGAGTCTGGCCGAACTGCTCTAATGATGTCTCGGTTGAGTTCAGGCTTACCGATTTTTGCGCTTTCACGTAACGAATCCACGCTCAATCGAGCTGCTTTATATCGTGGCGTCACTCCGGTCTATTTTGACTCAAAAAGTGATGGTGGTTTACCAGTGGCGTATGCAGCAATCGAGTGTCTTAAGAACCAAGGCCTGCTTGATGAGGGCGATCTAGTGATCATTACCCAAGGGGATGTAATGGACGTCATTGGCTCAACCAATTGCATGCGTATACTTTCAGCGTAATCATCGGCTACCAACCTTCAGGGCTCCCACTCGAGCCCTGAAATTAAATCACGTGCTTGCATTTCTACGCGTGTACACTTTCTAAGCACTTTGCAGCCCTTCAATCCCAAGGTTAAGCCTGTCGTAAAGCTGAACAACGTTATATCCCGCCTGCAACCCGAGTTGGTAATCGTGCTCTAACGATGCTTGATCACTCAACAATGAAGACGATCGCAAGCCTTCTTTCGGTGCGATCTGCAATATAAACGCATCATCTGGCGGGTTAGATAAAAACGCTTGAGTGAGCTCAAAGGTTTGATAATGGATCATCAGCATGTCAGCTAAACCCGAATCAAAATTTTCGCCGATAAGATGACTTAAACGATACAAATTATCAGCACCAAACAACCAACGTCCGCCATTAAGAAGAATGTGCCCTGCCAATTTAGATTGGTGAGCGGTATTAATCTTCTGTTGGAAGAAACTCGCCCAATCAGACTTCCAGCGACTTACTTTCTGTTGCCAAGACTGCTGCACCGAGTTTATTGACTCTCGATACCACTCAACCGGTGCACTACCGATTTCACCTTGTTGGCGCGCATCACCTTCTGAAAACGGCTCCGTACGAATCACAATAATGTTACGCGCATTTTGACGCCAAGCTTCCTGCACCGGGATTGAAGCGGAAACACCACCATCAACGTATTTTTGTCCATTCACATCCACCGGACCAAGATACAATTTAGGGATCGCACAAGTGGCTCGCATTGTATTAAACCAAGAGTCACCGAGCATGGGTAAGTATTGGTCAGATAGGTTTTCCACATTCGTTACTGCTGCGAAAGCAAGACGATCACCTAACGTTTTACGACCGAGATCAAGGTCCAACTTGTAGGGAAAATCTTGTATACGCTCAAGTGCCCAATCAAGGCCTAAATATTGTTTTTTACGAATGTAACCGAAGAGATTAAAAAAGTCTGGAGAGGTCGTTAGCTCAGTGATAAACGCTTTACCCATACCATGTTGACGACATAAATAAGGACAAATATTCAGCGCACCAGCTGAAGTGCCATAAAACTCATCGAAAGGATCGAAATTGGAGAGTAAAAATGCATCTAAAACACCAGCGGTAAAAATCCCCCTCTGCCCACCACCTTGCGCGACTAGAGCAGTTTTGCCATGCCTGAAGTGTTCATAAACTTCGGTGTTCAGGTCAGTATGGCTTTCCGTGATTATACCGCTGTTACGTATCATTCGCTTACTGTCACCAAATTAAAGAGAGCAAGTTTCAGTGGCTGCAAATTAAGCTGAAGCGATAGCTATCATCCCAAACGACAACAGCACCGCAAAAACAGCGACAACAATGATCAATGCGGATTTTAGATCGTGTTCCATAAACACCTCCTTGACGTGTAACAAATAAATAACACTGGTGTGAAATATGTTCAAGATTTGCTTAATTTAGTCGCTCGAATATGACTAATCCATCACAATTAGTTTATACCTAAATAACAGAGAGATACTGAGTTCAGTGCGAGTAACTTAGTTTGCAGTTACGACAACAAGAAGAACTTAAGTTACCAAAATACCCGCTACCAAACGGTACACGTTGGCACGGTTTTACTGCAGAAACTAACTTTGACGGCTAAAAACATAAGGAGATGTAAGATGAGAAAAATGGCCCATTGGCTCGTTGGTGGCCTTTTGATCGGCGCCACGTTCAGTACGCAAGCCACTATTCTGGTCACCCCATTTTTGGGTTACACCGGCGGTGGTCATGTAGCAGACGGAAACGGCGAGACCTACGATATTAACCCGGAGATGAGCTACGCGCTCTCTATAGAAGCCCCGTTAGACTCGGGCAAGATCGGCTTATTTTACTCGTACCAATCGACGGAGTTGAAACAACTATCTAACTCAGCAGACATTCATTACCTACAATTTCAAAGCAGTATCGACTACCCTATTTCACCACGCTGGCAAACGTACTTAGGTCTAGGTCTAGGCGGATCATATACAGATGTCGATTGGGTCGATAAAAAATTAGGGTTTTCTGCCAGTGCCTTTGCCGGGCTCAAATATGAATTCTCAGATCGTATTACACTTAACGCACAGCTTAGATGGCTTGGTACGGTCGTGGACAACGACACGACTGGTGCCTGTACGTTACCCACCTCTGATGACTCACGCTGCGTAATCCAGTTTGACACGAGTTGGATGAACCAATTCCAATCCAATGTTGGTTTTCAATTCCGGTTGTAACTGTTAGTCGACGTCAAAATCAACAAAGGAAATATCATCTAGTAGGTGTATAGAAATTAGACATACCGCCTAAATTATAAAAATAGTCTATATAGCTATTATAGAACCAAATATTCAGTGATTTATATCATAAAATACCCACTAGAAAGCCTTAAACGACCTAATAATAACCAGTATAGCAACATTATAACCAATTCAAACTTCCTATAGTCAATTTAGAATCTGTTGCGCTTAACAATGTTAGAAGTTAGTCTGATTGGCGAAAATAGTTAAATATTTCAACTTTATCAAACACACATCATTATATTAAGAATTAAAAACCAGATTCTCTTAACGAAACCAGCACATAGTTCTAGTTATTAATATATTGTTAGAATTAAGGACAGAAAAACTGACGGATAACAGTTGTCTTTTCTTTTAGCTATCTATGAGAGCCGTGTGAGTTAACGAAGAGAGCTTCATTCCTTAGGGAGTCGTACAGGAGTCAAATATGAAGCGAGAACAATGGGGATCCCGAGCAGTTCATTTTAGCAGCAGTAGGATCAGCTATTGGTTTGGGTAACATTTGGCGTTTCCCTTACATGGCCTACGAAAACGGTGGCGGCGCATTTTTTATTCCTTACCTTTTTGCCATGATCACCGCGGGTATTCCATTCATGATCTTAGAGTTCAGTATGGGACAAAAATACCGTGGTTCAGCACCTAAAACATTGGCAAAGATCCATTCAAAGTTTGAATGGCTTGGCTGGTTTCAAGTTGGTGTTGCAGCCGTCATCGCTGTTTACTACGTTGCCGTAATTGGCTGGTCTATCTCTTACCTTGGTTTATCGTTCAATCAGGGTTGGGGCACTGACACAAATGCGTTTTTCTTCAGCGAATACCTTCAACTAGGTGATAACTCTCCAACTGACTTAGGCAGCATCCAATGGAAAATTGCACTATCGATGGTCATTGCTTGGGCGATCACTTATACCGCTATCGCTAGTGGCGTAAAGTCCGGTATAGAGCGAGCGTCTAAAATCTTGATGCCAATCCTATTCTTAATGGTTTTATTCCTGATTGGTCGTATGATTTTCCTACCAGGCGCACTGGACGGCGTAAACTACATGTTCGAACCAGATTTTAGTAAGATTTGGGACGTGAAAGTATGGGCCGCGGCGTATGGTCAGATCTTCTTTACCCTAAGTATCGGCTTTGCCATTATGCTGGCTTATTCAAGCTACTTGCCAGAAAAATCAGATATCACAAATAATGCGTTTATGACCGTATTGATTAACTGTGGCTTCTCTATCCTGGCCGGTATCATGATTTTTTCTGTTCTAGGTTATATGGCACAAGAACAAGGCAAACCGTTAACAGAAGTCGTTTCCGCAGGGGTCGGATTGGCTTTCGTTACCTTGCCTGCGGCAATTAATCTATTGCCTGCACCTTATATTCTTGGTCCACTCTTTTTCTTTGCACTGGTTGTTGCAGGATTAAGCTCTCATATCTCTATCATGGAGGCCGTAACCTCTGCCATCATCGATAAATTGAAGTGGAGTCGCAAAAAGGCCGCTAACGTAGTCATCGGCACTGGCTTTATCATTTCAATGGCTTTTGCAACCAACGGTGGTCTATTACTTCTGGACCTCGTCGACCATTTCGCGAATAACGTCGGTATCATGGTTGGTGGACTAGTAGAAATCCTATTGATGGCGTGGCTATTAAAACGTATTCCGGAAGTTCGCACTTACGTCAACGAACGCTCAGACTTTTCTATTGGTAGTTGGTTTGAAGTCTGCCTACGTTTTGTAACACCTATCATGCTAGCGATTATTCTTGCAACGAAACTTTATGCACTATTTACTGAGGGTTATGGTGGTTACGACTTAACCTTGGGCTGGGCATTGATCGCCGCCCTCTTTATCTTCGGCCTATTAATTAACGCAGTAAATCGCAAGGAGACAACAAAATGACAATCAGTGCAATCATCATGATGGTTCTTGGTTTAGGCATTACTTGGGGTGGTGCTGCAATTTGCATCAAACGAGCAATGAATAACCAATAATTAAAACAGCGCCAAATACCAATAAAAAATGCCGGCTTACTATCACCGGCATTTTTTATTTGAGGGTATTAGGGGAAAATTAAATCAGAAACTGTACTTCACACCCACTGCACCACCAATCTGCAAGTCGACACCTTTGTACAGATCAAGTTCAGGATGCAGCTGTGCATACAAATCCCACCCTTGGTAAAAGTCCCAGTTAATTCCAAGTGGCACACGTAATCCAAATTCGTCATCCCATTCGTACCAACCACCAGCACCAACATACCACGTCACTGGGGCACTTTGATTAAAAGCGCCACGTTTAGCAATATAATCAAACGCTAAACCGTCGTTTCCGATAATACCTCGGTAAGTATTATCAATTTCAACCACCACGCTTAGTTGTTGATCAACTGCCATACCGACGGCTAAATCCGACGACCCGTTTGCTGCCATCACTGAACCAGACATTAAACCAGCTGCTATTACTACCATTAATTTCTTATTCATATCTCTCTACTAACTTTGTTTAAATACACCATCAGTGATAATTCAATCATTACCGTATTTTTGTGTGTCAACAATGGGTAAGAGTCTAGTTTAGAAATATAACTTGCGCTAAAGATCACGTATCAGACTGTGAGAGAATCCGGTGTTTCATAAAACAATAAAGGAGGCCGAAGCCTCCTTGCGTTATGTATGAATGTCTGTGATTAACCGTGATTACGAATCCACTCATCCATTTCAGTTTTAAGGTTATCAGACTTGGTGCCAAAGATAGCCTGAACGCCGCCAGCAACAACAACAACACCTGCCGCGCCTAGCTGCTTCAACTTGTCTTGATCAACCTGTGCTGTGTCTGCAACTGCGACACGGAGGCGAGTGATACACGCATCTAAACCGGTAATGTTCGCTTTGCCACCAAATGCAGCCACTAAATCACCGCCCATATCAGAACCAGAAGATGACGTTACTTGCTCAGTCTCGTCTTCACGACCAGGCGTTTTGAGATCAAGTGCGGTGATGACCGTACGGAATACTACGTAGTAAATGATAGCGTAAACAATACCAACACCAACCATGAGCAGCATTTTGTGAGCGTTGCCAGATAGAACAAGAAAGTCGATTAAGCCATGAGAGAACGACGTACCATGCACAAAACCAAGTGTGTTTGATACAACGTATGCAGACCCCGCCAGTAATGCATGGATACCGTAAAGCAATGGCGCAACAAACAGGAATGAGAACTCAATCGGCTCAGTAATACCAGTTAGAAATGAAGTCAATGCTGCCGATACCATAATACCCAGAACTTTTGCACGGTTCTCTGGTTTCGCACAGTGAGCAATTGCAATCGCAGCAGCTGGTAGACCAAACATCTTGAACATATAACCACCCGCCAACTGACCAAAGCCATTGCCAGCAACGCGAGAAGCTTCATCAGCAACGAGGTAACAAGTTAGAACACCATGCTGGGTTTGACCAGCAGCGTTAACACAAGTACCGGCTTCGAAGAAGAATGGGACGTTCCAAACGTGATGCAAACCAAATGGGATAAGAGAACGTTCCACGATACCGTAGATACCAAAGGCGACTTGCGGGTTTTGGTGAGCCGCCCAATCCGAGAATGCAGAAATACCACTGCCGATTGGAGGCCAAATAACAGAAAGGACAACACCAAGAATAATGGCACCAAAACCTGTGATGATTGGCACAGCTCGTTTACCGGCAAAGAAACCTAGATATTCTGGGAGTTGAATCTTGAAGAAACGATTAAATGCCCAAGCAGCTAAACCACCGGATAGGATCCCACCTAAAACCCCCGTATCGATTTTCTCAACGCCCATAATGCCAGCCAAAACACCTAACGTTGCCGTCATAATGCCGTAACCGACGATCGCTGCAAGACCCGCAACACCATCGTTGTTCGTAAAACCAAGCGCAACACCTACAGCAAAGAGTAGCGCCATTTGACCAAATACTGATCCCCCAGCTTGCTCCATTAAATCGGAAACAATATCTGGGATAAAACTAAGGTGGGCAGCACCAACACCTAATAGAATACCTGCAACCGGTAATACTGACACTGGCAGCATCAGAGATTTACCGACCTTTTGCAGGTTAGCAAAAGCATTTTTCAACATGTTCAAGCTCCTGATAATTATGAATATTATTTGAGTCTAACGGCTTACCCCCGCAGCCTGTATGTTAGAACTCAGTTTAGGTCGCGACCTAGGCGAAAGTATATTTTATGCCTCGAAATATATTATTGATTACCTTCAAATTTCGAAGACAATAATTCGGTGCAGATCACGAATAATAAAAATATGCAGCATTTAACTGCTTGTTCTACTCAAGTGACTTGAGCATAAATTGGCAAAACATCATACAGGTAACTATTACAAACACACCTCGACTTATCCATTACACTCAAAAATGCAAGTGATTGTCTATTGCAGTCAGTGTCAGTGCTAGAAGTATAGAACAGGAAAGTTTACGTGTACCGGACAGTGCACTATATGAGGGTTTGACGTGCCACAAATAATTAAGCCCGCTGTATAAAGCGGGCTTAAAATTAACGGCTTGCTTATTTGGTTAGATGGTCACTGACGAGAGTGGATTTCATGCAATGGCTCTCTGTCATACATATAAAACTGTATTGCAGAATAGGCAGCATAAAGTCCTAACGTCGCGAGCACATAAACCATTTTCTCTCTTTCTCGAGATAAATAAGCGGACAAATTACGATGCACTTCATTGTTAGAGCTATTGACCTGTAACAGGTACTTACCTAAAGACTTACCTAGCAATTTAAAGCAGATTGCACAATAACCTAAGTACACCCCAATAAAGACCAATAACATCCCAAGTACGAGAGCAAGTAAAATTGGTAAAGCGATATCATCATTCAATGAGAACCCCTCTAACCCAGTACTCCATATACTCGATATCAGCAAAGCAAGAACAGTCAGAACAACCTGAGTAAACATTTTTGCGATCATCAGGTCGATAACAAATGCGCCTGTTCTTCGAAATTTGTCACCAATACTCATTATTTACCAAGTATTGAGTTGATTTGAGCTTTGAAACCAGCTGCTTCAGCACCGTAAATAGCCTGAATACCAGTGTCACCAACTTTTACTAGTCCGCGAGCACCAAGCTCTTGTGTCCAGTAATCGTTACCTTTCACTTTAGAACCATCTTTAACAGTGATACGTAGACGAGTAATACAAGCATCAACGTCAACGATGTTATCAGCACCACCAAGTGCCTCAATCATGTCTTTCGCTTTTTGGTTGTCGCCCGCGCCGCTTTTCGCTGCATGGTAATCTTTCTTAGAAACAACGGCTACTGCACTACCTTTACGACCAGGAGTTTTAACGTCGAATTTAACGATAAACCAACGGAAAACAAAGAAGTAAATAAACGCGTACGCGATACCAACTAGAGGGATGTAGTACCAGTTGTTTTCAACACCCGTTACGCCAGGAAGTACACCGAATAGTGAGAAGTCAATGAAACCACCACTAAATGTCATACCAACTTTAACATTCAGCATATCCATTAGCAGGAATGAGATACCCGCTAGCGGAACGTGAATTGCGTAGTAAAGCGCTGGAGACAAGAATAGGAACGTAAATTCAATTGGCTCAGTAATACCGGTTAGGAACGCTGTAAGCGCTACAGAGAACAATAGACCACCAGCCGCTTTCTTATTCTCAGCATCAGCTAGGGAGTACATTGCGTATGCTGCTGCTGGTAGACCAAACATCATGAATGGGAATTTACCAGTCATAAAGTTAGTAGAAGTAAACTGAGAGAAATCGCCTGATGCTAGAGATGCGAAGAATACGTTTTGTGTACCTTTGATCACTTCACCTGCCACTTCTGCAGTCGCACCGATTTCGGTTTGCCACAGTGGTAGGTAGAATACGTGGTGCAGACCCACTGGGATTAGAGAACGCTCAATAACACCGAAGATGAACGATGCAACGTAACCGTTACCAGATGCTGTCAAATCACCAAGAGCTGCGCCGATCGCACCGAAAGCAGCACCAAAGAATGGCCAGATAAACGTCAGCACAATACCGTAGAATAGCGCAGCGAACGCACTGATGATTGGCACAAAACGAGCACCACCGAAGAAGCCTAGGTAATCAGGCAGTTTTGCATCGTGGTATTTGTTGTGAAGAACAACCGTAATTGCACCCGCGATCAAGCCACCAAATACACCCATACTTAATGTATTAGCGATGCCTAGTGTATCCGCTAGCACACCCGCGTACTCGCTACCCATAAGGATAACGGTGTTCGCGTCAGCATTGATCATGTTTGCTACGACCAGCGTTTTCGCAATCGCAACGTTCATCACCAAGTATGAGATAAGCGCAGCAAGTGCAGCAGCACCCTTTTCAGCACGCGCGAAACCCACGGCAATTGCTAATGCAAACATAACAGGTAGGTTGGCAAAAACGATACCACCCGCAGCTGTCATTACTTGAAGGAAGCTATTAAGCAAGCTGCCGTCTTGTAGCATACCAATGTGGTACGCTTCGATCATAGTAGGGTTAGTAAAACTACCCCCGATACCCAACATAATACCCGCAGCTGGAAGCAATGCGATTGGCAGCATGATGGACTGTGAAAGTTTACTAAAGAAACCTTTCATTAGTTTTGCTCCTGATAAAATTTTTAGAATGTTAGAACACTAGCGGCACACCCCCGTAAGCCTAAATGCTAGTCTCCATAGAAGATATAAGAGCATCTGCTATATATTTTCCAGCTCTAAATATATCGCGTTGCTGGGAGCGGTTTCTAGTTATGGATCAAGTTTAGTTTCAAAGTAATAGACAGATCACAATCCAAAACCCAGAAAGAAATCCATTACATACCGCATATCTTGTTGTTATTTAATAATAAAATTAAATACAAGGTGTTTTTATACGAGTAAACAAAACCGATCTCATTGTTACTTTTTATCACAAAATAAATAACGATAAATTTGACCGCAAAAAACCAACAGAATTAGTTAACAGCTAACCAATGTGGCGAAACAAGCGAGAAAACCAAATAAAAGGGGGTATGACCCCCCTTTTTTGCTCAAAACTTGATTTCTATCGATAAAAAAGATCGCGGAAGTTTTGGCTGGTTTTTTGTGCGACATCAGATAACGCACATGCCTTTAGTTGGGCAATATAGGCTGCAACCTCAACAACATAAGCGGGTTGATTTTCTTTACCTCGATGAGGAACAGGTGCCAAATACGGAGAATCGGTTTCAATAAGTAACCTTTCTAAAGGAAGATTTTTGACGACTTCTTTCAGTTCTGTAGCCTGACGGAAAGTGACAATACCTGAAATTGAAATATAAAAACCGAGCTCAAGCGCGGCTTCGGCAAATGCAGCGTCCTCTGTAAAGCAATGGATCACGCCACCGCATCTCTCCGCTCCCCCATTCCGTAAGATATTTAACGTATCTTCACGAGCGTTTCGAGTATGAATAATCAACGGCTTATTTAGGTCTACAGCAAGCTCGACGTGCTGTTCAAAACGCTCTCTTTGCAGCGCAGCCGTATTGGGTTGGTAATGATAATCGAGTCCTGTTTCGCCAATAGCGATCACTTTTTTATGTGATGCATACTGATGCAAAGTTTCCAATGAGAAATCACTTTCCACATCCAACGGGTGCACACCACATGAAGCATGTACATTGTCGTACGGCTCGATCATCTCTAACATGTTTGGAAATGAGTCTAGTGTTACCCCAACAGAAAGCAGTTCATTGACATTGGCCTGCTTTGCTTTATTAATAACATCTTCCACACTCGTGTGAAGTTCATCGTAATTCAGTTTGTCTAGATGACAATGCGAATCTACGAACATAATGCCTCTCGTGATTCAATTAACCAGTTCATTGATAATAGCTCAACGTTCAACCCTGGGAAGGATTGCACCTGAGCCTTGAGTTGTATCAGTTTTTTCGCTGATACATATAGCCCATTGTAATGATTGGGCTTAAAGGTTCTCGCTCCGGGCAACATATCGGTTTCGGATACACCAAATAGTGCTTTTTGCGCATCCGTTAGCAGCAACCAAGCCCAGTCGATCGCTTTATCTGCATTTTTTGCTATCCAAGACGCACATTGAGATACATCACCGGACGGTGAAGATAGAGCATCGATCAAACTGCGTTCAAAAGCTAAATACTCGTCTAGTTCACCTGACTTTAGCGCCGCTAACGTGTTGATCGGCGACCCCATACTCAGCTTCAATGCATATGCTGGAACCTGCGACATTCCATTTTCATGTAGCCATTGCATCGCCTGCTCAGTTGAAGGTGATGTTACTGCCCACAATTGACACCGACTGCGTATAGTAGGAAGTAAATGCTCTGGATTAGCGGTAACCAGTAAAAACACGCATTTCGAACCCGGTTCTTCCAACGTTTTCAATAATGCATTCGAAGCAGATTCATTCATCGCGTCTGCTGGTTCAATAACAAAGATCCGATAACCATTTAATTGGGAAGACTCTTGCGCAAGTCGACTACAAGTTCGAATCTGTTCGACAGTTATCGCTTTACCTTCTTTCTCTGGTGTGATTCGGTGAAAATCTGGATGACTGTTCGAGTGAACCAACTGACAGCTGTGACAAAAGCCACACGCTTCACTTGGGTAATTTTGGCACAATAATGCATGGCAAAACCGTTCGACTAATGCACCAACGGCCAGCCCTGCCTCACTTTGTAACAGTAACGCACCGGGTATCCGATCAGCCTCTAAGCCAGCTTTGAGATTCTCCCAAACGGGTTTTAGCCACGGTAAATCATCTAGCATGCTTCACCTAAACTTACATTTAGCGTATTCACGTTCATGTTACTCACATTCACTTACTGTTTGGACAACCAATCGTTCAACGCAGCACGAATATCGCGAGACACCTCATCAATGGGCTGCGCTGCATTGATCACCACGATAGAAGGATCGCTATGTGCTATGTCTAAATATCGTTCACGAGTACGTTCAAAAAAGCTAATATCCATCTTTTCGATTCGGTCTAACTCACCCCGACCTCTCGCTCTTTCTAGGCCGATGCGCGGATCAATATCCATATACAACGTAAATGCAGGCTTAAAGTCACCCAATGTGGTATCACGCAAGTTCTTCATTAATGTGGCGTCTATTTGACGTCCACCGCCTTGATAAGCTTGAGAAGACAGATCATGACGATCACCAACCACCCACTGTCCGTTTGCCAACGCTGGTTTAATTACGTTTTCTACCAGTTGTACTCGCGCAGCATAGAGGAGAAGTAGTTCTGTCATGTCTTTCAACTCCTCCCCTTCATGCTCTTCTTTCACCAACGCACGCATTTTTTCAGCCAGTGGGGTTCCACCGGGTTCACGTGTATTCACGATGTCCTGAATACCCGCTTGTTTGAGCGTGTCTAATACCGTTTGGATCGCCGTGCTTTTACCTGCGCCTTCAAGGCCTTCCACAACAATAAAGTTTGCTTTCATCATCTGTTCTTTCTTAATTCTCGTAAATAGGCACGCACTGCGCGGTTGTGCTCGGCAAGCGATTTAGAAAAGACATGCCCGCCTTTTCCACTTGCGACAAAATATAAATAACCACTGCTTTCTGGATTGAGCGCAGCTTTAATAGAGGCTTCTCCCGCCATAGCGATAGGGGTTGGCGGCAGTCCATCAATGACGTAGGTATTGTAAGGGGTCGATGTCCTTAAATCCTTTTTACGGATATTTCCATCATAGTCATCACCCATGCCATAAATCACCGTTGGGTCGGTTTGCAAGCGCATATGACGGTTTAATCGATTCACAAACACAGAAGCGACACGTTCACGCTCTGAGTCAATAGCGGTTTCTTTTTCAATAATAGAAGCAAGGATTAATGCTTCGTATTTGTTCTTAAGTGGTAAATCAGCTTGGCGTGACTCCCAGCGACTATCTAAAATGGTGTTTAACTCATGGTGGGCACGCTTAAGTAACTGGCTTTCACTAGCACCTGCCGTGTAATGATAAGTTTCAGCTAAAAAGAGCCCTTCTAACTTATCACGTTGAATACCTAGCTTGGCTGCCATATCCTTTTCTGGCAAGTCACTGAGATCGTGCTCAATATAGGGAGCGTCTTTCAATAAATCGATCCACTCAGAGAAACGACTACCTTCAACAAACGTTATAGCAAACTGATGTTCTTTGCCACTATTGAGGTGCTCTAAGGCTTGGTAGAACGACATCTTCGTGTCTAGCTGGTAAGTACCAGCACGCACTTGTACTAGTTCAGGATAGAGACGGGGGATCACTCGCGTGTAATCTGAAGCCTCGATAACCTGCTCTTCAATCAACTGGCGTATTACTTGGTTAAAGCTAGCACCGCTTTTAACCGTAAATAACTGAGGTTGGTCAATTTGGATTGGCTGATTGATATAGTGTTTTGTCTGCGAAACGACGTAATAAACACCTGCAGCGCCAAGCAAAGCAATTAGCACAATAAAAGCCAATAGTTTTTTAATCACTTAGTTAAATTCCCTTGCAGTCGTTGAGTCAGTTTCCCTTGTGGAAAAAGCATTTTTTTATTGGAAATAGTAATACTCCTGATAGGAGCAATACCGAGTAGTGAGTTACACATGAACGCTTCATCAGCATCAAGCAGGTCTTCCAAAAGATAGTTGCCTATGTTCACGTACGTCTTTTCGGTAGCGAGCAGCTCTAACACCTTACGGCGCATGACGCCCGCGACACCGGACATGGTTAATTCGGGCGTGAAAACCTTATGATCTTTAACCCAAAAAAGGTTGGCCATTGTAGTTTCAATGACATGGTTTTGCACATTTAAGGTCACAGCGTCCGCAAATTCGGTATTTTCAAGTTCTGCTTTGGCAAGCACTTGCTCAAGTCGATTGTTATGCTTGTGTCCGGCAAGAAGCGGCTGAATTCCTAAACGGGTTTCACATAAGCCAAGGTCTACACCTTGTTTACGCCAAGCAGGATAATGACTCGGATAGGAGAAATTTGAGATAGTCACGGTCGGTTTGTCAATCCCTGCTGGGCTATACCCTCTTCCACCATGACCGCGGCTAACATGGATTTTAACGCCTGCGTACTCGTCTGCCATTGCAGCTTGATTCGCCCACTCTAAGACAAGAGACCAATCGGGAGAAGGTATCATTAATGCTTTCAAACAAGCATCAAGCGCTCAACATGCGCTTGCCAATAAAGCAGTTCTCCTTCCTTGGTGAGAATAGTGGTAAAACAACCGTCTCCATACTGAAAGGAACGGTCATCCAAGGAAACATGAGACTGCGGAACACCATTTACCCAAAACATTCAGCTACCTTTAATTCGCAGATATCAAATAAAACAAAACGGCTCAATGCTAAGCATCGAGCCGTTAGATTACAAGTTCTGACAGTCCAAATAAGGACTATTCTGCGAACTTTTTAAAGACTAAAGAACCGTTCGTACCACCAAAACCAAACGAGTTACAGATGGCATACTCCATACCATCTACCTTACGCGCAGTGTGTGGAACTAAGTCGATATCTAGACCTTCTTCTGGATCATCAAGGTTAATTGTTGGCGGAACAATTTGATCAACCAACGACATAATTGTGATGATCGCTTCAACTGAGCCAGCAGCACCAAGTAGGTGGCCAGTCATAGACTTTGTTGAAGATACAAGAACTTGTTTCGCGCCTTCTTCACCAAGAGCACGTTTCACACCCTTGATCTCTGCAACATCACCAGCTGGAGTCGACGTACCATGTGCGTTAACGTAACCCACTTGTGTACCTGTGATGTTGGCATCACGCATTGCCGCTTCCATCGCTAGTGCACCACCTGAACCATCTTCACTAGGAGAAGTCATGTGGTAAGCATCACCAGACATACCAAAGCCTACAAGTTCAGCGTAAATCGTCGCACCGCGAGCTTTTGCATGTTCATACGACTCCAGTACAACGACGCCTGCACCATCACCGAGAACGAAACCATCGCGGCCTTTATCCCAAGGACGTGAGGCTTTTTGAGGTTCATCATTACGGGTCGATAGCGCTTTAGCAGCACCAAAGCCTGCCATACCTAAAGGTGTGGACGCTTTCTCAGCACCACCTGCAACCATTGCATCCGCATCTCCATAGGCAATCATGCGAGCAGCATGGCCGATGTTATGCAGACCTGTCGTACATGCGGTAGAAATCGCAATGTTTGGACCACGAAGGCCACGCATGATAGATAGGTTTCCTGCAACCATATTAACGATGGTTGATGGAACAAAAAATGGACTGACTTTGCGAGGGCCTTTTTCAACTAACGCGGTGTGACCTGATTCGATAAGTTCTAGGCCACCAATACCTGAGCCGATTGCAACACCAACTCGAGCCGCGTTTTCTTCGGTAATTTGTAAGCCAGAGTTATCTAGAGCTTGGATACCCGCTGCGATGCCGTACTGGATAAACAAATCCATTTTACGTGCATCTTTTTTAGACATGTACTCTGTGCAATCGAAATCTTTAACAAGACCTGCGAAACGAGTCGAGAAATTCGTAGTATCGAAATGATCGATATCCACGATACCGCTTTGACCTTCTAGCAGGGCTTTCCAAGATGATTCGACTGTGTTGCCTACCGGTGACAACATACCCATGCCAGTGACAACTACACGATGCTTGGACACGATATAATTCTCCGGGAATTAAATTCTATTGTGAGAGGATAGAAGAAGTTAGAAAAAACTCAGGCGGTCTAGGAGACCGCCTGGAAGAGATAATTACTGAGCGCTGTTTACGTAGTCGATTGCAGCTTGAACAGTAGTGATCTTCTCAGCTTCTTCATCAGGAATCTCAGTGTCGAATTCCTCTTCTAGAGCCATAACTAGTTCTACAGTGTCTAGAGAATCAGCACCTAGATCGTCAACGAAAGAAGCTTCGTTTTTAACTTCTGCTTCGTCTACACCTAGCTGTTCAACAATGATTTTCTTTACGCGTTCTTCGATGTTGCTCATTTTTCTTTTCCTTTACAGATTTCGCCTAATGCGATGTTTCCGTAGTTTATTCGAACTATTGAAAGTTGCAAGGGGGTCCTTGCTGGTCAAACCACAAAATTAGCGAATTTAACCGAATTTCAATACATTTTTGACTTAAATCATGCACAAATCTTGCGCACAAGCACGACAAGCTTATAACAGCTACCAGCAACTATAGGCTATTTTAAAAAATGTAAAATAACTTATTTTGCATAAACTGTCATTTTAAACCATGTACATGCCACCATTTACATGCAAAGTTTCACCAGTTATGTACGCTGCTTCAGGTGAAGCAAGAAATACAACTGCTGATGCAATTTCACGTGGATCACCCAAACGACCGGCTGGTACATTCGACAACGTTGCAGCACGTTGGTCGTCATTTAATGCTTTAGTCATGTCTGTTTCGATGAAACCAGGAGCAACAGTGTTCACTGTAACACCACGAGAAGCAACTTCACGAGCCATCGATTTTGTGAAACCGATCACACCTGCTTTTGCTGCTGCGTAGTTAGCTTGACCTGCATTGCCCATTGTTCCGACAACCGAACCGACGTTGATAATACGACCTGCACGTTTTTTCATCATGCCACGTAGTACCGCCTTCGACATACGGTAAATCGGAGTCAAATTCGTATCGATGATGTCATTCCACTCATCATCTTTCATGCGCATTAACAGATTATCACGCGTGATACCCGCGTTATTTACGAGGATATCGATAACACCGAACTCTTCATTGATCGTTTTCAGTGTTGCTTCGATAGACTCGACATCTGTTACGTTTAGTGCAAGACCTTTACCGTTACCGTCTAGATACTCACTGATTGCAGCTGCACCGCCTTCAGATGTTGCCGTACCAATAACGGTTGCACCGCGCTCAACAAGAAGTTCTGCGATCGCGCGGCCAATACCACGACTGGCGCCTGTCACCAGCGCGACCTTACCTTCTAGATTCATCATGTTGTGTTTCCTTTTCTTATCGTGGCGTAAGCACTAAATTATTTCGCTGCTTCTAACGACGCGACATCGTTGACCGCTGCTGCACTTAACGTTTTCACGATACGTTTTGTTAGACCTGTTAGTACTTTACCAGGACCAAGCTCAAGCAGAGTTTCAACGCCCTGCTCGCTCATTAGCTGAACGCTTTCAGTCCAGCGTACTGGGCTATGTAACTGACGAACAAGCGCGTCTTTGATTTTAGCTGGGTCAGTTTCTGCTACCACATCAACGTTGTTAATAACAGGAAGTTGCGGTTGATTAAATTCGACTGACTCTAGCGCAACGGCTAACTTCTCTGCCGCTGGCTTCATTAGAGCGCAGTGAGATGGTACTGACACAGGAAGAGGAAGCGCACGTTTGGCTCCAGCTTCTTTACACAAGGCACCAGCTCTCTCTACCGCATCTTTACTACCAGCGATAACAACTTGTCCAGGAGAGTTAAAATTGACAGGAGAAACAACCTCACCTTGCGCAGCTTCTTCACATGCTTTTGCAATAGACGCATCATCCAAACCAATGATTGCGTACATTGCACCCGTGCCTGCTGGTACTGCTTCTTGCATCAATTGGCCACGAAGTTCAACAAGCTTGATGCTTCTTTAAAATCGATAACGCCTGCACAAACAAGTGCTGAATACTCACCCAAACTGTGCCCCGCTAAGTTAGCTGGCTGCTCAAGGCCTTGTTCTTGCCATACACGCCAAATAGCCACAGACGACGCTAACAATGCTGGCTGTGTACGGAAAGTTTGATTTAGATCTTCAGCAGGCCCATTTTGAACAAGCGCCCAAAGATCGTAACCTAGTGCGTCAGATGCTTCTGCAAAAGTTTGTTTTACTACGTCATATTGTTCGCCTAGATCTGCAAGCATACCGACAGCTTGAGAACCTTGGCCTGGAAATACGATAGCAAACTTGCTCATGTTTTATCCCTTTAAGCAAAGTAAAAAGAAATAAGATGCACCAAGTGCACCTTAAATTTTGAATTCTCGTGAAACCTAGAACTTCACCAGGCAGAACCCCAAGTGAATCCGCCACCGAATGCTTCAAGCAGCAACGTTTGTTCACGCTTGATACGACCATCACGTACCGCTTCATCCAGCGCAGTAGGTACTGTCGCGGCTGACGTATTGCCGTGCTTGTCTAGTGTGACGACAACCTGATCCAGTGACATAGAAAGCTTTTTCGCGGTCGCTGAAATGATCCGGTAGTTCGCTTGATGCGGCACTAGCCAGTCTAGTTCAGATTTATGCATATTGTTGGCTTCTAGCGTATCTTTGACTAACTTAGACAGCTGAGTCACCGCAACTTTAAACACTTCGTTACCAGCCATATGCAGCCATTTATCCGCATCTTGACCACGCTGAGGCACTTCTAAACTCAATAGATCGCCAAATTTTCCGTCAGCGTAAATGTGCGTGGAAATGATACCAGGCTCTTCACTTGCACCAACAACAACGGCGCCCGCACCATCGCCAAACAAAATGATGGTTGATCGATCTGTCGGGTCACAAGTCTTAGACAACGCATCGGAGCCAATAACCAGTACCTTTTTACACATGCCTGATTTAATGTGTTGATCAGCGACTGAAAGGCCGTAAATAAAGCCAGAGCAAGCCGCGGCAATGTCAAACGCCGGGCATCCTTTAATGCCTAGCTTCCCTTGCACCTGACAAGCCGATGAAGGGAAAGTATGGCTACTACTTGTTGTTGCGACAATAATCAGGTCGATATCATTTTTATCGATACCCGCCATATCGATAGCTTGCTCAGCAGCCAAATATGCCATGTCAGCTACAGTTTCATTTTCTGCAGAAATTCGACGCTCTTTAATACCCGTGCGAGCAACGATCCACTCATCACTAGTATCTACCATTTTCTCCAAGTCTGCGTTTGTACGCACCTGAGATGGCAGGTAGCTGCCAGTACCTAAAATTTTGCTAAACATGAAGACTAATAATGCCTCTCGAGTAAAACCGCTTCCAAACGATCGCTAATACGGCTTGGTACTTGTCGTTTGACCTCATGTACTGCCTCGCCAAGTGCATTGACAATCGCAGATACATCCGCACTTCCATGGCTTTTTATGACAATGCCGCGCAATCCTAGCAAACTTGCGCCGTTATACTGGTCGGGGTTCAGTGTTTTTAGTTCAGTAAATAGCCGAGAAAACAACTTTCTAGCAATCCAACCCTTTATCGTAGAGGCCATCATACTGCTTTTAATTTTTTCGATAAAAAGTTGAGCAGTTCCCTCACTAGCTTTCAAGCATACGTTACCGACAAAGCCATCACAAACAATGACGTCAGCAACATCATGCAAAATTTGATTACCTTCAATATAACCGACAAAATGGATTGCATCAGTTTGGGAAAGCATTTCTGCGCAACGTTTAACTAAATCGTTGCCTTTAATTTCTTCTGCACCGATATTTAAAATTGCCACCCGGGCCCGATGACCTAAATGCTGTTCAGCCAACGCACTGCCCATCACTGCAAACTGAAACAGACTGTCTGCGTCACAAGATACATTTGCACCTAAATCCAGCATCCAAGTACGTTGACCACTCACCGTAGCAACGCCGATACCAACGCAGGACGCTCAATTCCAGGAAGTAATTTGAGAACAAAACGAGATAGCGCCATCAAGGCTCCGGTATTGCCTCCGCTGACGCAGGCGTCCGCTTCCTGATCTAAAACCAGTTCAATCGCTTTACGCATCGAGCTATCTCGGCTATTGCGCAATGCCAATGACGGTTTTTCGCAGTTCGATATAACTTTCTCGCTATGAAGAATAGCCAAACGAGGACCGGTAGAAACACCTAATTGAGATAATTGAGACGTGATCAAAGATTGATCACCAATAAGGATCACTTTTAGCTCTGGGAAATGAGACAGTGCCTGCACGGCGGCAGGCACTGTTACGCGAGGACCAAAATCCCCGCCCATTGCATCAAGTGCAACGGTAATACTTTGCAAAGGATCAACCTTACTTGTTGATAACCTTCTTGCCACGGTAGTAACCTTCAGCAGTTACGTTGTGACGTAGGTGAGTTTCACCAGAAGTCGCGTCTACAGATAGTGCAGCTGTAGTTAGCGCATCGTGTGAACGACGCATACCGCGCTTAGAACGAGTTTTACGGTTTTTTTGTACGGCCATTGACCCTACTCCTATACTATTGGGTTAAAAATCTGAATAAGAAATGGCTACCACACCGTTTACTTTTTCAGACTTTTCAAAACGTCGAATGGGTTCGGTTTCTTTTCCTCAATTTCTTCAGGAAGCTCACCAAAAACCATGTTATTTGAATCAACGCTACAATCCGCTTCATCGTGCATTGCTATTTGAGGCAATTCTAAGATGAACTCATCTTCAACCAGTTGTATAAGGTCTAATTCACCGTATTCATTTAGATCTACCAAATCATAAATGTCTGGTGCTTCCTCTTCCGTCTTCTCACCGTAGTAAGGAGTGTAAAGGAATTCAACTTCACACGCGTGTGTGAATACCTCATTACAACGCTGACATTCTAAATCGACGTCGATGTTAGCTTTACCAGAGATAACAACGAGTCGCTGTTCATCCATCTCAAATGACAATGAGACTTCTGCGTCGCGTTTTACGCCTTCAGTTGCTTTCGCTAAGCGTTTGAAAAGACTCGCCTGAACAATGCCATCGTAATCTAATCGTTTTTGTGCCGCTTTAGCCGGGTCAACCGTTCGCGGTATCTTTACCTTTTGCATAGGGCGCGAATATTATCTTCCAAATCAAAATTAGTCAAAGAAAAAGGCAAAAAAGTTGTTCTTTTTTGCGCTTATCATACAGAGCATTAGCCAGAATCATTTTTGATCGTTTATCCTATCGGAAATGCTCTTGTGAATTGTAATTCAAAATGAAAAATTACCAACTGGTTTTAGCTTCAACTTCCCCTTTTCGCAAACAACTGCTGGAAAAGCTTTCTATTCCATTTATTTGTTTATCACCGAATTGTGACGAAACGCCTCTAGATCACGAAAAACCAACAGAACTCGTCATGCGACTAGCAAAGAATAAAGCCACTTCCTGTCGTGTTGAGCAACCGAGTTTAGTCATCGGTAGCGATCAAGTTTGTGTGATTAACAACAATATCGTCGGTAAACCACTCAATCGACAAAACGCCATCACACAATTACTTGACCAAAGCGGCAAAGTCATCACTTTTTACACAGGTCTTGCCGTTCACAACACCGACACAGGCCACACTGAAACGGCTTATGATACCTTCGAGGTGCACTTCCGCGATTTAACTCGTGAACAGATTGAGCGTTATGTTGATAGAGAGGAGCCATTTTACTGTGCAGGCAGCTTTAAAAGTGAAGGAATGGGAATTTGCTTATTTACACAACTGTTAGGTAAAGATCCGAACACGCTTGTAGGTTTGCCACTGATTGACTTAATTGACATGTTGCGCGTTCAAGGGTTGGATGTTCTTTAATCCAAATAAAATTGAGGGAGCCAATGGCTCCCTTAGGTGTTTTTTAGATTAGAAGTTGCTTTTAGGCAGAAACGTAGGCGAAAAAACACCGTTAAGCTTTTCTTAAACCAGCCAGCATTTTTTCTAACTTAGGTTCCATCTTCGCGTTAATTTCCATCCACTCATCATTGGAAGGATGCTGGAACTTGATATTCGCCGCATGGAGGAAAAGTCGGTCTAAACCAAACTGTCCTGTATAGGCATCAAAACGACGATCGCCATATCGGTCATCCCAAGCAATTGGATGGCCTGTATACTGAGTATGCACTCGTATTTGGTGCGTACGGCCAGTAATAGGGCTTGCTTGAATTAGTGTCGCCTGCTCAAATTTTTCGAGTACTTTAAAACGCGTTTCAGACGGTTTTCCGTTTGGGTTTACCCGTACAATGCTATTTACTTCATTTTTTAGCAGCGGGGCATTCACGACTTTACAACTGCTTTTCCATTGCCCCATGACTAAAGCGAAGTAAAACTTCTTCACCGTCTTTGCTCGAAATTGAGCTTGCAAGTGACGTAAAGCAGAACGTTTTTTCGCCACCAGCAAAATTCCCGAGGTGTCTCTATCAATACGGTGAACAAGCTCAAGGAAGCGAGCTTCAGGCCGCAATGCACGTAACGCTTCTATTGCCCCAAATTTTAAGCCGCTGCCACCATGAACAGCCGTACCCGATGGCTTATTGAGAATTAACATATGATCATCTTCATAGATGATCATATGTTTTAACTCTGCTACGCGGTTAAGCTTAGTGCTTGGTGCTACGTCGTCTTCTTTCTTTTCTATCGTTACAGGAGGAATACGAACCAAATCACCTGATTTGAGTTTGTATTCTGCTTTGATGCGTTTTTTATTGACGCGCACTTCTCCCTTACGCACGATTCGATAAATCATGCTTTTGGGAATGTCTTTTAATTGGTTACGCAAAAAATTATCAATGCGTTGACCGGCCATGTCTTCGTCGATATCGACGAACTGGACTTGTGTTCTTATTTCGCTCATGGGCGCTATTGTAAACCCAATTCCGTTCGACTTCACATTATTCTTGTCGCAAAACAAACAGTCGACAGTATAGCTAGTCTAAAAATCGCCAAGTTTTTGTTTAAATTATTAAAAGTCTCAATCAAGTTCTCCGTTTCTTTTCGATCTTATCCAAATTACATGATTCAATTGCTTATGAAACAGCCAGTTATCAAATAGAAAATTTGAATTAAGCACCAATTTTTCTATCGTTTAACTCAAAGCAGATTGCTGATAGCCACGCGCACTGCTATAGTTCACAGCTGCTAAGGAAGAGTTGGTTACATTTCATTCATTACCAATAAAAATTCCTCAAGCAATGTGAGTAGATTGTTGATAATCAAGTGCTGCATTGGCGTAAGACACGTTGATTTCAATACTCTTGCCACTCTACTCCTCGCATATTCACGTTGAGTACCTACCGCCCAACAGCGGGTTACAAGTCTACGTTTTCGACAGAGACCTAAAGAGATTTGTAATAACTGAAGTGCCCTAGAGCATCCCCTTCCAGCCGGGAGGCTGCAAACTACAAGCCATGGGATCAGGCACCGTGAAAAAGCGACAAAACAGTGGCAAGCCGACAAGAAAGATAAAAGAAAAGACAACGAGAATTTTCAATGAAAAGAATGTTAATTAACGCAACTCAAAAAGAAGAGTTGCGTGTCGCACTGGTTGATGGCCAGCGACTTTTCGATCTAGATATCGAGAGTCCAGGACATGAATCAAAAAAAGCAAATATCTATAAAGGACGTATCACACGTATTGAACCTAGCTTAGAAGCCGCATTTGTTGATTACGGTGCTGAGCGTCACGGTTTCCTCCCACTAAAAGAAATCGCCCGCGAATATTTTCCTGAAGGATACACATACCAAGGTCGCCCTAGCATTAAGGAAGTGCTAACTGAAGGCCAGGAAGTCATCGTTCAGGTTGAAAAAGAGGAACGTGGTAGCAAGGGCGCAGCTCTGACTACTTTCATTTCTCTTGCAGGTAGTTACCTCGTACTAATGCCTAACAACCCCCGAGCTGGCGGTATTTCTCGTCGAATCGAAGGTGACGAACGTACTCAACTGAAAGCTGCTTTAAGTACATTAGAACTGCCACAGGGTATGGGTCTAATCGTTCGTACTGCAGGTGTCGGAAAAAGTGCTGAAGAGCTAGAGTGGGATCTTAACGTCTTACTTAACCATTGGGGCGCAATCAAAGGTGCAGCAGACGCTAATCCTGCTCCATTCTTAATCCACCAAGAAAGTAATGTTATCGTTCGAGCGATTCGCGATTATTTAAGACGTGACATCGGCGAAATCCTGATTGATAGCAATACTATTTATGAACGTGCGAAAGAGCACATTCAGTTGGTACGACCAGATTTCCTGAACCGAGTTAAAAAATACGACGGCGAAGTACCTCTGTTTAGCCACTACCAAATTGAGAGTCAAATAGAGTCAGCTTTCCAGCGTGAAGTTCGCTTGCCGTCTGGTGGCTCAATTGTCATCGACCCAACAGAAGCCCTAACTTCGATCGATATCAACTCTGCCCGAGCAACTAAAGGCGGCGATATCGAGGAAACGGCCCTAAATACCAACCTAGAAGCAGCCGATGAGATTGCTCGTCAGCTACGTCTTCGTGATCTAGGTGGTCTGGTTGTTATTGACTTTATCGACATGACACCGGTACGCCACCAGCGCGAAGTTGAGAACCGCCTACGTGAAGCCGTTCGCCTAGACCGCGCTCGTGTTCAAATTGGTCGCATCTCTCGCTTTGGTCTGCTCGAAATGTCTCGTCAACGTTTGAGCCCTTCTCTCGCAGAAGCGAGCCACCACATCTGTCCACGTTGTAGTGGGACAGGCGTCGTCCGTGATAATGAATCTCTTGCGTTATCAGTGCTTCGTCTAATCGAAGAAGAAGCATTGAAAGACAATACGGCACAAGTGTTAGCAGTCGTTCCTGTTCCAATTGCGTCTTACCTTCTGAACGAAAAACGTCGTTCTGTTAATCACATCGAACGTATCCAAGAAGTGAAAATTACGGTTGTTCCAAATTCAGACATGGAAACACCGCATTTCGAAGTTATTCGTGTTCGTGAAGGGGAAGAATTCGACCTCATTTCTTACTTACTTCCTAAAAAGCTGGAAGCATTGAAAGAAGCAGAAGGTAAAGAGCCTGTTGAAATCGACATCAAACCTAAACGCCTTGAAGAACCAGCGCTAAAAGGGTTTGCTTCTCCATCACAATCTGCACCGGCACCTGTCGCTAAGCCAGAGCCTCAAGCAGTGAAGGAAACAGCACCAGTTGAACAGCAACCAGGATTATTCAGTCGCTTATTTAAAGCGCTGGGAAGCTTCCTGTTTGGTGGTTCAGAGACTGCACAAGAAGAATCGAAGCCACAACAAGATTCACAGGATAACCGCGACAATACGCGCAATAAACGTGAGCGTAACGAGCGCAACGATCGTCGTCGCAATAACCAACGCGACAATCGTGATAATCGCCGTCGTCGTAAACCTCGTGATGAGCAGCAAACTAATGAGCAGAATAACGACACTCAACAGCAAACTGCCAACAAGCAAAAGAACCGTAATCAAAAACGTAAGCCAAAAGCTCAACAAGCAGACAAAGCTCAAGAGCAAAAAGCCAATACAAAAGTAGTTGAAAAGGGTCTACAGCTTGCTGAAGAAGCTCGCACTGAAACTCAACCAGACGCGAAGCCTGAAGCCAACAAAGCCAAGGCAAATGCGAAAACGGAAAAAGTGAAAGAGCGCCGTCAACGTCGTAAAATCAATAAATCGGTTCGCGTCAAAGACCAGCAACAAGCAACGGCACCAGTTGAAGAGCCAATTAAAGTGGCAGAAACGGCTGAGGTTGCAGTAGAACAAACGCCAGTAGAAACGACAGCACCAGTCAGCAAGAGCAAGACAACAAGCAAGCCGAGTCGAAACAACGCCGTAACCGTCGTTCTCCTCGTCATTTACGTGCTAGTGGTCAACGTCGTCGTCGTGGCCGTGATCGTCGCCCTAACCCATTCCGTCTACGCAAAGGTGGGGTTGCCTCTCCAGAAATGGCGATGGGTAAAGTGATGCCACGCTACATTCCTAAAGCTGCTCCTAAGAAACAAGCAGCCGTGAAGGAAGAAACCGCAGTGGCTGTAACTTACGGTGGCTTTGCGTGTCCTGAGATGGCCATGGGTAAAGTGATTCTACGTCGCGAACAACCTGTAACAGCTGAAGCTCCAACTATTGAGCCAAAAGTTCAACAAGTAGCAGAAACACCTGTCGCACAGGAAGCAGTAGAAGTCAAAGTGGACACACCTGTTGTTCAGACTGCGGAGACAACAGTAACTGAATCTATTGCCGTTGAATCTATCGCTTCTGAAGCAGCAAAAGTGGAATCGCCTGTTGTTGAAGCAACGGATACGGTTGTAGAAACAGAGAAGCCTGTGGCAGAGAAACCTGTGACTGATGCGGTTGAAGAAGCTGTAGAAGAGACTGCAGTTGAAGCACCTGCTACACCAGTTGCAACCGCAGAGCCTAAAGCAACGGTTATCAAAGTTACGGCTAAACCAAGAGCGAGCGCACCGATGACAAAAGCTCCTGGTCCACAAGAGCTACGCGAAATACAAGTGACTGCAGCGCCGCTTAAGCGCGATCGCTACCAGCCGAAAGGTGCAGGTAGTCAAGTTGCTAAAAATAGCGCTTCAGCGGCAATGACAAAGCCTAACTTTAGCTAAGTTGATCTATTTGTACTGAGTTACAGAAGAAAACTAAGGCTGCCTTCATAGGCAGCCTTTTTTTATCGCTCATAAAAGCACATAAGCAGAAATACTCATTAAAATATCAATAGTAGATCACATTTGTTGTTCAATATCCGTATCATTCTTGAACTTAGTCACACTTTTTTGATAGGATTCGCCGACTCAAGTTTTCGACACCATTCTAATGCGACTCTTTTACTACTACGGTTTACGCTGTGTGAATTGACTATCCATTTGCTATCAGCGGCTAAAGCAAATACGAATATGTGTCGGAATAAACTCATCTCAACGAGAACTAAAAACCAACATGTTCGAATTTCCGCAATTTTCTAAGTACTCAGTAAAAAACGATGTGCTATCAGGTTTAACCGTCGCTCTCGCGTTAGTCCCTGAGGCTGTCGCATTTGCTTTCGTTGCAGGCGTAGATCCAATGGTCGGTCTATACGCTGCGTTTATCGTCGGCCTCGTGACTTCAATCTTTGGTGGACGCCCTGGGATGATCTCGGGAGCGACAGGCGCGATGGCTGTAGTCATGGTCTCGCTGGTCGCAACGCATGGCGTACAGTACCTGTTTGCAGCGATTATGCTGGCGGGCATTCTGCAAGTCTGCGCGGGGCTTTTTAAGCTGGGGAAATTTATCAGAATTGTTCCACACCCAGTAATGATTGGCTTCGTTAACGGCTTAGCCATTGTGATTTTCCTTGCTCAATTAGGTCAGTTTAAAGCACCAGACCTCAATGGAATGCTCACATGGTTACCACAAGACCAGATGATGCTAATGCTTGGCCTGGTGGCATTAACGATGGCTATCATTCACTTTTTACCCAAAATCACCACAGCAGTGCCGTCTTCGCTTGTCGCGATTGTAACCGTTACCGCACTGGTTATCGGCTTGGACCTTGAAACCCGTACTGTTGTGGATTTTCTGCGCACCATGTCTGGGGATGAGGCTGCGACTTTGGCAGGTTCACTACCAACCTTCTCGATTCCGATGGTTCCGTTTACCTTGGAAACGCTACAAATCATTCTTCCGTATGCCATTATTCTCGCTGCTATTGGCTTGATCGAGTCTCTACTGACTCTAACAGTGCTAGATGAGATGACGAACAGTCGTGGTCAGTCTAACCGTGAATGTATTGGTCAGGGTATGGCCAACATGACGTGTTCAGTGTTTGGTGCCATGGGTGGTTGTGCAATGATTGGTCAATCCATGATTAACGTGAACTCCGGGGGCCGTGGACGTCTGTCCGGCATTGTTGCCGCTGTTGCTCTACTGATGTTCATTCTGTTTGCATCCTCTTTGATTGAGATGATTCCGCTTGCGGCACTGGTTGGCGTTATGTTTATGGTTGTGATTGGCACTTTTGAATGGGCAACCTTCAAACTTGCCCGCCGCGTACCAAAACAAGACTTTTTTGTTATAGTCCTTGTAACCGTCGTAACTGTTCTTACTGACTTAGCCATTGCGGTCGCGGTTGGCGTGATTGCCTCTGCATTGATGTTCGCTTGGCAACATGCAAAACACATCTATGCCGATACGTGTATTAATGAAGAGGGTTCAAAGGAATATAAAATCCACGGTCCTATCTTCTTTGGTTCCGCAGCAAGCTTCCTTGAGTTATTTAATGCTCAAGACGATCCCAACGATATCATCGTTGATTTTGCCGACTCTCGCGTTACCGATCACTCTGCTATTGAGGCCATTGAGACGCTCGCAGAGCGCTATGCTAGCCAGGGTAAGACATTGCACCTTCGCCATTTAAGCCCTGATTGTCGCAAGGTACTAGACAAAGCAGGTAGCCTAGTGGAAATCAATGTAAAAGAAGACCCAAGTTACAAAGTAGCGACAGACCTTTTAGCGGGTTAAAGCGCAGCAAACAAAAAGGGATGAGTAAAGCTCATCCCTTTTTTCGTTTTACAAACCCGATGTTTTGTATCGCCCAAACTGAGATTACAGTTTGTTCAAGATCTCGACCGAAGCATCTTCGATTAAATCTAAAACCAGCTCAAATCCATCGCCATCGCCATAGTACGGATCGGGAATCTCATCGTAAGCCGATGTTGAGTGACTTAAAAACAATGACACTTTATCGCGATATTTTGACGGGCACATATCTAACAAATCGGCCAAGTTTGCTTTATCTGCGGCAAGAATCATATCAAAGTATTCAAAGTCACTGACTGCAACTTGTCGAGCACGCATACCGTCAAACGAGTACCCTCGTAGTTTCCCTGCCGCCATCGCTCTACGATCTGGGGAATGACCAGTGTGATAACCTATCGTGCCTGCGGAGTCCACTTCCACATTAACCCCTTGTTCAAGAGCTTTCGCTTTCAATACCGCCTCTCCGGTCGGTGAACGGCAAATATTACCCATGCACACAACAAGTATTTTCTTCATTTTATTCCCTGATTTATTCGATGGTTTTTCTTCACTTATGGTTGGTCTATCATAGCGAGTAAAATCAGCTAACCCAAGTTCAGGCGCATAAGTTACGCTGAACCAAAAGGAATTAAGAAAATATGACATCTAGCGAAGAGAATAAGCAAGCTCGCCACAAAGCTCGCCAACAGAAAGTTAAAGAGCAAGTCGACGCACGAGTCGCCGCCGCTCAAGAAGAAAAAGGCTTGTTATTAATCATCACTGGTAACGGTAAAGGCAAGTCAACATCGGGCTTCGGCACCATCGCGCGCGCGGTAGGGCATGGCTTAAAATGTTCAGTCGCACAGTTTATAAAAGGCACCTGGGACAACGGCGAACGTAACCTGCTTGAGAAACTCGGTGTAGAATTCCAAGTGATGGCCACTGGCTTTACGTGGGAAACTCAGAACAAAACGGCGGATACCGAGGCTGCACAGCTAGTTTGGCAAGAGTGTAAACGCATGCTGCAAAATGAATCTATTGATGTCGTTTTATTTGACGAACTGACTTATATGGTCAGCTATGGTTACATTGATTTAGATGAAGTCGTCGATGCACTGAGCAACCGGCCAAAAATGCAATCAGTGATTATTACCGGACGAGGCGCACATAGAACTTTAATCGAAATGGCCGACACGGTGTCCGAAGTCAAAAACGTAAAACATGCTTTCGAGTCTGGCGTCAAAGCACTCAAAGGTGTGGATTGGTAGGGGAAAAAGGTACTAGGCAAATAAGGTCCTAGGTCCTAGGCGAGCGCAACGGAGGCTATGTGCCTCTTTGTTGGCATATTTGTGTTTACTATTTTGGAATACGGATTACAGAGTACGGAGTCACTGTCTGTACTCCGTACTCTGTGAGCGAAGCGTTCCGAAATCGAAATAGTCTTTTCCTAGGAGCTCAAATACCTAGTTAAATAGGCCTTTAATTAGACTATCGACCGCTTCTTTCGTTTTCTCATCTTTAATTTTATCCGTGAGCTTTTCGACACCACGGTCAATTTCTTTGCGCGCTTTCTCTTTAAGAACATCATCGAACACCAGCTTGAATTTCGGATCCGCCCATTTCCCAGAGACATTAATTGGAATGGTAATATCTTTCAGTTCATCGATATTCTTTCCACCCTGCCCTTCCAGTGTGCCAACGATTGACGTACTGATAGTAAAGTCGACGGTTTCGTTAAGGTAGTTCGCCTTACCATTACCACGTACACGAAGCAGTGGGGACTGGGCTTGCATGTCATTCGTAGAAGCAACACCGCCGTTTAGCTTCAATGTCGCAGTCATAGCACTGAAGTCCGTTTTCTTTACTTCGCTTGTCCCTTCAACGGACTGTCCTTTGAATTTGGCGTAGTTCTCACGAATGAGTTGCGCTACGTTGACCCCGTGCACGGCACCATCTGCAAAATTTATCATCACGGTACCCGTTAAGTTCTTTTTAATCCCAGTAGGCGTTAAGCTACTGCCTTTCACATTAACGTCAATGTTACCAGTGCCTTCCAACTTATCATTATCTGCCACATCAACCAGTAATGGCTGAACATGCACGCCTTTGATGGATTTTTTGACAGTGTATGTCGCAGGGGTCTTGCGTGCATCTAACTGTGCTTTTGCGTTAACACTACCTTGATAAAGCTTCGAGCTGAACGATGTTAATTCTGCCAAGCCACGGTTAACCGTAAAGCTCGCTTTTACCGCTTGCATGTGCGCGTTAGCGGCTTTAAATTTATCGACTGTAATATCCCCTTTAACATCCATTGCTTTCAACGCTGACAAATCTGGTTCAGTTTCAGTAGATGCTTTGCTTTCTCCTGCAGAGGTATCTGCTTTAGATTCGTTTGGCTTATCCAGACCAAGGAACGAATCCAAATCGATTTCAGGGCTATGCAACGCAAAACGAACTTGCGGGATATCAGCCAAAGTAACGTCTGCTTTTCCATCAAGCGCAATTGCATTGGCCGTCAGCTTTTCCAGGATAAAACTTAAATGGCTCTTCACGATATCGAAAGAAAGATCTGAGACCATATCTACTTTCATTGGAGACTGAGGTAGTGATTGCCCTTCTAATGTCGACTTCAGCGTCAATTCGTCTAATTGAACTTTACTGATGTTTTTATCTACGGTGAGCTGACCGTCACCTTGCATGGTCACTTGTAAATCAGACACCACCCCTTTTAAGGCATAGGTAAGCTTGTTGGCTTGGTCAAACTCAAACGTGTCTAGACCAATCGTCGCTGATTCAATCACATTGTTTGGATCCGAGTAACTGGCATCCACATTAACGTTCTTCAGCGCGTAACTTGCCAAACCTTCTGACACCATGAAGTCTGCCTTACCTTGCGCTGCAAACTTCTGATCATTCATTTCGCCTTTCACCGCAAAGTCTGCGCTCGTCCAGCTATCAAACGCAAACTCTGAGAGATTCAAAGTAATGTCATACAGCTTAGTAAAATTACCTGCTTGATTATCTTGTATTTCTAGCGAGCTATTCGAGACCGTAACACCCGCTAAATCCACTTTCCAACCAGTGCTCGCAGACTGGCTTTCTTCAGGAACTGAAGCCACTTCCTCTTTCTGTTCTGCTTGCTGAGATTGTGCTTGCGTAAGTGCATCGATGTTCTTAGTGCCATCTTCTAGAATTTCTAAGTAAAAGTCAGCGCCATCAAGAGTGACATTACCAATTTCTAAATGCTGATTGAGCAGCGGCATAACTGATACGTCAACACCGACCGTCTCGACTTTGAATAGATTTGGCTGACTAAAGCCTTGCGGGTTTTTCAGCGCAGTACGGCCAAGCTCTAAACCAACGGATGGAAAAAATTGCCAACTGAGATCGCCCTCGATCACCAGTTCCAAACCCGTTTGTTTCTGTACTTGTTTTACAATAAGAGGCTTAAATTGGTTGGGGTTAACAAAAATGGTTAACGCCAAAATGGCACCCAAGACGAGTACCACTGGTATCGCGAGTATTATGAGCAGTTTCTTCATTTGTTTTTCCTAGCGCAATTTTTTTAGATTATAGTCAGAGACTTCCAACAGAGAACGAAGTTCAACTCATTTAACTGTAACTGACTAATTTGAAGATAAAAAAAAGAAGTGACACCTAAAGTGCCACTTCTTTTCATAAAAATAAAGCGATACCGCTTAATCCACGCCTATGCTTTCAAAAGTCTTGCAATGTGAGCTTTTAATACATCAATGGCAATGCGGTTTTTTCCGCCACGAGGTACAATGATGTCCGCATATTGCTTAGAAGGTTCGATAAATTGCATGAACATCGGACGCACGGTTTGTTGATACTGCTTAAGTACGGACTCCATAGTACGTCCGCGCTCTTCAACATCACGTTTAACACGACGAAGAAGACAGATATCCAACGGCGTATCCATAAATACCGTCGCGTGCATCAGGTCCCGTAAACGCGGATCAGTCAGGAGAAGAATACCTTCTAAAATGATCACTTTTTTCGGGGTTAGGGTCGTAGTATTACTTGTTCTAGTGTGCTCAGAGTAGCTATACTCCGGCACTTCAACCGCTTCACCACGAACTAACTTTTCTAGGTGCTCACACAACAAGTCGTGATCTAACGCACTCGGGTGGTCATAGTTAGTCTTTACGCGCTCTTCCATGCTCAAGTGACTTTGGTCATTGTAGTAGCAATCTTCCGTGATAACTCCGATTTGATGGTCGCCAACTTTCTCGCGAATCTCATTGTAAATGGTACTTGCGATCAAGCTTTTTCCAGAAGCAGAAGCGCCAGCAATACCGACGATTACGCATTGATTATTATCAGACATTAGTTTGCACCCGATGAAGATTTACAGTCACATAAAATAAACCGCATGATTATAGGGAGTTCATACCCTAGTTGCTAGCTGCAATTAGAGTTTAGTCTCAGTTTTCTGTTCGCCCAGAGCCTACGCTCTGAGCAAACGTTAAAATACGCAACTTTACATCATAAATATTAACAAACCAGGCCTATTAACCTTAATTGACCATAGTGAAATCAATTGCATCAGGCTTTGGCTTTCCTTGCCAAAATAAGCGACTACACACCTGATCAGCGAGTTGCTTATAATATCCTGCATGTTCACTTTCAGGCCGTCCTGCAACCGTCGGCACACCAGCATCGATATCTTCACGCATTTGAATATGCAGTGGTATTTGGCCCAACAATGCTAAGCCAAATTCTTGCGACATTTTTTCCGCGCCACCCATACCAAAAATATGCTCTTTAGCTCCACATTGACTACATATGTGGTAACTCATGTTTTCTACAACCCCAACAACAGGGACATTCACTTTATTAAACATTGCCGCACCTTTACGTGCATCTGCCAACGCTAAATCTTGTGGTGTGGTAACCAGTACTGACCCTGTAACAGGGATCTGTTGAGACAACGTCAACTGAATATCACCCGTACCCGGCGGCATATCAATGACCAAATAATCCAAGTCAGGCCACTCCGTCTCGTTTAACAGCTGAGATAGTGCTTTCGACGCCATAGGACCACGCCAAATAGCGGCTTCTGATTTATCCACTAAATAACCAATAGAATGAGTATAGATGCCATGAGCGAAAATAGGCTCCATCCATTTCGAGTCGCGAACTTGAGGCTTCGCATCTTCTTGCCCCAGCATCATGGGTACTGAAGGACCATAAATATCCGCATCGAGCAACCCGACCTTCACCCCTGACTGCGCAATGGCTAATGCTAGGTTAACGGCAGTGGTCGATTTGCCGACTCCACCTTTTGCAGAGCTGACTGCAATGATATTTTTAACGCCTTTAACGCCATTCGCCACCTGCGTTTCAAGTGCTTTAACATTGACCAAGATCTGGTAGTCAAATGGTGGAACAACCTTTGACGCTTGTTGCTGTTGAATCCAAACGCAAAGTTCTTCTTTGAGTGCGTGACTCGCAAATGGCAATTGTATTTCTACGTTGCCCGTAGCCTGAACAACTATGACACCGTGGATATCTGCCCAGTTTTCCACCAACTGTGGATGTTGAAATTGGTTGAACCAATCACAAAAATCTTGCTTTGAAGTGAACGAATGCATAAATCCTCCTTTTAAGAGCCATGCTACCACTGACATGTTAGAAGCAGAACCCTAAAAAACTAAGGCATTCCACAGTTTGACACCTTGGAGTTAGTGAGCTCATGGGGTAGTATTGTCCATCAAATCTTTTATACCTATCAAGAAAAGCGAATATTAAGTATGGCAAACGATCCAAGACACCTTCCTTCAAGGAAACTGCTGGTAACTTGTGCCCTTCCGTACGCTAACGGTTCGATCCACCTTGGTCATATGCTTGAGCATATCCAAGCGGACATTTGGGTTCGTTACCAACGCCTACGTGGCAACACTGTAAATTTCATTTGTGCTGACGATGCTCACGGCACGCCAATCATGCTTAAAGCGCAACAGATGGGTATATCTCCTGAAGAAATGATTGCAGCGGTCAGTGAAGAGCACCAAAAAGACTTTGCAGGCTTTGATATTAGCTTTGATAACTACCACAGCACGCACTCAGAAGAAAACCGCGAACTGGCTTCACATATCTATCTAGAACTGAAGAAAAACGGTTTTATCTCGAGCCGCACCATATCTCAGCTATTCGACCCAGAAAAGGAAATGTTCTTACCGGACCGCTTCGTAAAAGGCACGTGCCCTAAATGTAAGTCTGAAGATCAATATGGTGACAACTGTGACAACTGTGGTGAAACTTATAGCCCAACAGAACTGATCAATCCTAAATCTGCCGTCTCTGGTGCCACACCAGTTATGAAAGACTCAGAACATTTCTTCTTCGACTTACCTCAGTTTGAAAGCATGCTAAAAGAGTGGACTCGCTCTGGCTCACTACAAGCTGAAACCGCGAACAAAATGCAAGAGTGGTTTGAATCTGGACTGCAACAGTGGGATATCTCGCGTGATGCACCCTACTTTGGTTTCGAGATCCCAGGTGAGAAGAACAAATTCTTCTATGTATGGCTAGACGCACCGATCGGCTACATGGGTTCTTTCAAAAATCTATGTGATAAGCGTGACGACTTAAACTTTGACGAATACTGGAAGCAAGACAGCTCAGCAGAACTGTACCACTTCATCGGTAAAGACATCGTCTACTTCCACAGCCTATTCTGGCCAGCAATGCTAGAAGGTTCTGGTTTCCGTAAGCCTAACAATGTGTTCGTACACGGCTACGTAACCGTCAACGGTGCGAAGATGTCTAAGTCTAAAGGCACGTTCATTAAAGCGAGCACTTACCTTGATCATTTAGATCCAGAGTGTCTACGTTACTACTACGCAGCGAAGCTAAACAGCCGTATCGACGACCTAGACCTTAACCTTGAAGACTTCACTCAACGCGTAAACGCTGACGTTGTAAACAAGATCGTTAACCTAGCATCACGTAACGCCGGTTTCATTGCGAAACGTTTTGAAGGCAAACTGTCTGACAACTTCGCAGAACCTGAGCTGTACAACGAATTTGTTGCAGCAGCTGACCGTATCGCTGAGCTTTACGAAACGCGTGAATTTGGTCGAGCTATTCGTGAAATTACCGCATTGGCTGACAAAGCAAACCAATACGTTGACGAAAAAGCACCGTGGGTTGTGGCAAAAGAAGAAGGCAAAGATCAGGAACTACAAGAAATCTGTTCTGTCGGTATCAACCTGTTCCGCGTACTGATGACTTACCTAAAACCAGTCATGCCAGCACTTGCTGCACGTACTGAAGCGTTCCTAAATCAGGAACTGACTTGGGAAAACATTGCTGCGCCACTAACGGGTCACGAAATTACTAAGTTCAAAGCGCTATTCAACCGTATTGATCCGAAAAATATCGAAGCGATGATCGAAGCATCGAAAGAAGATGCAGCGGCAGAAATGGCGGCGAAAGAGAAAGCAGAAGCGGAAAAGAACAAGGCTAGTCAAACTGAGCTAGACAAAGATCCAATCGCTGAAGAGATTGATTTCGACGCTTTTGCCGCAGTTGACATGCGCATCGCTCGTATTATCTCTTGCGAAGAAGTACCAAAAGCAAACAAACTGCTTAAATTCCAATTAGATATCGGTGGTGAAACTCGCCAAGTGTTCTCTGGTATCAAATCAGCGTACAAACCTGAAGAGCTAGAAGGCAAGCTAACCGTAATGGTTGCGAACCTAAAACCTCGTAAGATGAAGTTTGGTATGTCTGAAGGCATGATCCTAGCGGCTGGCCCTGGAGGCAGCGACTTGTGGATTCTTGAGCCACATGAAGGGGCTCAACCTGGTATGCGAGTCATGTAATACCGATTGAAGTAAAAATACAAATCCCTGCTTATTGGCAGGGATTTTTTTGAACAAACTCACACTTTTAGTGCGAATTGCACCATAGATATGCAACCTATCTACTTCATTTAAAAATAACTGGTTGTTTTTTATGAATTTAATGTCGGTGCAAAAATTGCATAACTGTCCTTGCTAGGTCCAAACAATAACAAGGAGTTGGTTATGTTTGTTTTGATATCGATTATATTATCCGTTGCGATTTTAGCGGGCATGTATCATCTGTCTTCTAAGCGAGAGCAACAACATGCCCGCAGATACGAACTACTAACGCTATTACGCGATGTTATCCAGTTACTTCGTCGTCATCGAACGGCGACACATTACTCTCTTCAATTTCGACATGATAAAGAACAAGAAATAGAACAAGTTGCTTTGGAGTTGAACAGTAAGTTAAATATTCTGGTTGATACATCACGTTTTGAAAACAAGCCTATGTATCGTGTGCTACAGATTAAAATCGGTAAAGTGCTAGAAGAATGGCATGACATGTCAGTCGCACGCAACCAGATGGAACACGGTAAGTTAATTCGACACACGCTGTTCTTGATGGACGAGGTAACCATTGCTTGGCTAGCTATTGAACAACGAGATGATCTTCATGATGACTATCACATGAACTGGCAGTACATTATGGACAGCCTCGAAACCCTGACCCAACTGCGAATTAGTATTAAAAGTATGCAAAGCGCCCATGACAACGATCGTCTAAAACACAATGCGTCAGTTATGTTACGCAAACTGAACAAACTAGCGATCATCGCTCCTCTAAGTCTCTCGGCTCCTGCCGCCATTGGCTCAATAGAGTTACTGAACGAGTATGTTGAGGGTAACAAGCCTGATTTAACCGAAGAAGCGCTTTATAAAATCACCTCAGACTTATCGTTGGCTCTGTTTAACACCTATGACCATGTATTGTCTGAGATTGTTGAAAGTCTTTACATACCGTTACCCCGGCTTTCACTAGCGTGTTAATGACCAGACTCTCTGTTGTCAGATTCGCTATTGTCGAGCGTCAAAAATAAAAAGCCGCAGGAGACTGTTGTCCTCTGCGGCTTATTTCATCGATAACGTAATGAAAAATTACAGGCAGTTAATAACCTTGAATTCCCATTTATACCAATAAATTAGCTATCATCTTCGGTAAAATTGGTTGGCAATTGTTTTTTCATTTCATTCCAAATTTGTGCACTTTCCATACCATAGTGGCGAATGACGATAGGCAGTTGCTCACGCTGCGCATTTTCGCAAGTATCTAGGAGTTGGTAATAAAACTTCAGTGCTAGCTCGCGAGAGGCAGGATTTGAAAAATAGTAGCTACCTACACGATCGTAGAGCTTTTTCAGACCGTTAAAAATGAGACCGTAGATTTGGTTACCGGAATGAAATGCCAAACGCTGGAAAAGCATGTAGTCATAAAAATTGAAAGTTTTCGCAATCAGAATTTCTTGACGCTTTTCTTCGTCTTTTTCATTTTCTTCTTTAACGTTTTGCAAAACTTTTTCAGCATAAGGAGAAGTTTGAATAAACTCATCCCAAGAAGCAGCATTCGTTAACGCTTCACAAGACTCAATAACGTTCCTGATAGTACGTTCAGAGTTCTCTTTATTTACTTTAAAAGCATATCGCATAAAGATAGGGCTGATATTGGTACGTGCCGCGAGCAAGTCCTCAACGATATTGGTCGCATTATCTACGTCTAACGTCATTAGCGTGTCCAAGATATGCAGCCCAGAAGTCTCCATAAATTGGTTGACTTTTGTCGGCTTTCCGTGCTGAATTGTTAACCATCCATCACGAGCTAATCGTTGAAGCACCTCGCGCAGCGTGGTTCTGGTCACACCAATAAGTTCAGATAGTTCGCGCTCAGCAGGTAAAATTGAGCCAGGAGGAAAACGGCCGTTCCAAATGCTCTCGATAATGTACTTTTCTGCAAATCCAGCAGGGCTTTTCGCCTTTATGACCATTCTACTTTTTATCCAATATTGATTTCTTAGGGTCGATGGCACTCATCATACCACTAGTTGTCACTTATACCCAAATGACTTCAAAACACAGAATTCGCCGTATTGTTTGCATTCCAATTTCAATAAAATTCATGCGATAAAATTACGCAGTTTTTTCCGTTCTTTGACATAATCAAACAACGGTAGAACATAGGAAAATAGCGGGTTTGGGCATTAATTAAAGGGTTTGAGTTAAAAGGTCATAACTTAAGCATACTGGACGGTATCAGTATACAAATAGACACTTACTCAACGTAAACACAAATGCGATATTGGCCCTGTCGCAAAATTTGACAGACACAGTACGTGCCCAAAGTATATTATTTAACCACACTTCCCAAAATCGTCTTTCATCATTAAAAAATTAATACAACCTACATCACAATTTCATATTTAAAATATGCAAAATTACTTTGTGCTTTCACAGAGTTGTTTTTGTTTAATATGCCTTTTATCGCCTCTCCTCGTCCTTTAGAATCGAAAGCGATGTTTTTAAAGCCTTTCAATAGATAATAGTGCAGCTCAGATCGCGTTATTAAATAAAAAAAGCCATTTTCTTCGTATGTACTGCTTTTAGATATTGACTATAGACTACCTCGGTGTAGAGTTTGCGGTCGTAAAGTTAGCAGTGCTTAAGTTCAAGGAAGTAACTTGGCAAGACTCCAATAGAACGATGGATTGTTGTTTTACTAAGTTATTGTTTTTTAAGGGCTGGTTAATAAAACTCATAAACATACACCTAGCTGCTAGCAATTAGTGTCTATTTATAATTTAGTTATTAAAGAGAGTTAACATGCCGATTTCGCTCGGAAACGCTTTTATCAAAAACTTTTTAGGTAAAGCCCCTGATTGGTACAAAGTTGCCATTATTGCGTTCTTAATTATTAACCCGATTGTCTTTTTCTTGATCGACCCATTTGTTGCTGGCTGGTTGCTTGTCGCTGAATTTATCTTCACGCTTGCTATGGCATTGAAATGTTATCCACTGCAACCGGGAGGATTACTTGCCATTGAAGCCATTGCCATTGGTATGACCAGCCCAGGTCAAGTGAAACATGAATTAGTCGCGAACATTGAAGTTCTACTGCTGTTGATATTCATGGTGGCGGGTATTTACTTCATGAAGCATCTTCTGCTCTTTATTTTCACCAAAATACTGCTTGGTATTCGTTCAAAAATATTACTCTCCCTTGCCTTTTGTTTTGCAGCTGCATTTCTGTCTGCTTTTTTAGATGCCTTAACGGTTATTGCGGTAGTCATCAGCGTTGCTGTCGGTTTCTACTCTATTTACCACAAGGTCGCTTCCGGGAATCCCATCGGGGATCATGACCACACGCAAGATGATACAATTACCGAGCTGACTCGTGATGATTTAGAAAATTACCGTGCTTTCTTACGTTCTTTATTAATGCATGCTGGTGTAGGTACCGCACTTGGTGGGGTGACAACCATGGTCGGTGAGCCTCAAAACCTGATCATCGCAGACCAAGCAGGTTGGTTCTTTGGTGAATTCTTAATCCGCATGTCACCAGTGACATTACCGGTGCTTATCTGCGGGCTTATCACTTGTGCCTTAGTTGAAAAATTAAAGGTATTCGGTTACGGCGCTGAGCTTCCTAACAATGTTCGTCAAATCCTTGTAGATTTTGACAATGAAGAGCGCAAAACGCGTACGAAACAAGATGTGGCTAAGCTTTGGGTTCAAGGTTTTATCGCCGTGTGGTTGATTACAGCTTTGGCTTTGCACTTAGCAGCGGTTGGTTTAATTGGCCTTTCAGTCATTATTTTAGCGACGTCATTTACCGGTGTGATTGACGAGCACTCCATGGGGAAAGCATTTGAAGAGGCGCTGCCATTCACTGCCCTACTCGCGGTGTTTTTCTCCATTGTTGCGGTGATTATCGATCAGCAGCTATTTAAACCCGTTATCGATGCGGTACTTGCGGTCGAAGACAAAGGAACACAACTTGCGTTGTTCTACGTGGCAAATGGTTTACTCTCTATGGTGTCTGATAATGTCTTCGTCGGTACGGTGTACATTAACGAAGTCAAAGATGCTCTGATACATGGCGTCATCAGTCGCGAACAGTTTGATTTACTTGCTGTTGCCATCAATACTGGGACCAACTTACCGTCAGTAGCAACGCCAAACGGCCAAGCCGCCTTCCTATTCCTTTTAACATCGGCACTAGCGCCGCTCATCCGCCTGTCTTATGGCCGAATGGTCGTTATGGCGCTGCCTTATACGGTTGTTTTAGCCGTCGTCGGGCTGATGGGGATCATGTTCTTCCTCGAACCTGCCACCGCGTCTTTTTACGATGCTGGTTGGATACTACCTCACACTGGGGATTTAACACCAGTCGCTGCTGGCGGGCATTAAAAATTTCTGTTGATTAGGAAACTTATACACGATAAAAAGCTCTGACTATTCAGGGCTTTTTTATACTTTAATACAGGACGGATACCGTGACCTTTTTAAACTCATTGAACCAATTTTCGAAGGGACGCTTATCGTGGCTGTTACTTCTATTGTTTGTTCTATTTTTCGAAGCATGCGCCTTATACTTCCAACACGTCGTAATGCTTGCACCTTGCGTCATGTGCATTTATGAGCGCGTCGCCATGCTCGGTGTTGGTGCTGCGGCCATCATAGGCTTCGTATCACCAAGTAACGCGCTATTTCGGTGGTTAGGTTTAACCGTTTGGGGAGCAAGTGCGTATAAAGGTCTGCAACTCGCGCTTCAGCATGTTGACTATCAATTTAATCCATCGCCGTTTGCGACCTGCGATCTATTTGTTACTTTTCCAAGTTGGGCGCCGCTTAATCAATGGGCACCTTGGATGTTTGAAGCCTACGGCGATTGTTCTAAAATCGTTTGGCAGTTCCTAGACTTATCGATGCCGCAATGGCTAGTGGTTATCTTCGCAGGTAACTTAATTGCTTTAGCGTTCATCATCATCGCCCAATTCTTCCCAGCAAAGCGAAGAAATCCGATTCTATAAGTGACAATGTCATTCAGTGGACCTGCCCTTACATCAGTATGTCCTTATAACAATATGTCCTTATAAGAATGCGTCCGTACACCAATAACAACAAAGCCGATCCTAAGATCGGCTTTTTCTTTGTATTGAGCTCATTGAAGCTTACGAACGTTGTTTATCACTTAATCTTTCACAGCCTAGTGCGATTTTCCGCAGCACTGTTTAAACTTCTTACCGCTCTCACAAGGACACGGGTCATTACGCCCAATCTCTTTAAACGGGTTGAGACGCTGTGACTTGCCACCGACCATCAATTCGTCTGCGCCGAGGGCAACCTCACTGACCATGAGGTCAAGTTGCTCAATCAAATCGCCCAAAGTCGGTGGTGTTTCGATACCAGCATCGCGCATCTGTTGCTGAGTAGACTCCTCATCTATAGCCAGCATCATTGTCGTCAATAATGCTTGTAGCATTCGCTGTAGGCCGTCGTTGAGCTCGACTTCCTGCCATTGCTCTTCGAGCATGCCCCAAACCGACATAAAACCTTCGGCAAAGTCGGCCAGTTGTGCGGGATCATTTTCTGTCAGCGCTAAGGCCGAATATTCGTTGCGTAAAATCAGGTTATGCTGCTTGTGAATTTGCTCTTCGACCGCTGGTTGAATCGTTTTAAAGCTTTCCCCTAACAATGGCTCTAACCAAGTTTCTGGTGCCAAAGGTTGGGTGGTAAGGTTTGCGGCTAATACCGCTCCTTCCATAAACAGTGAAGACTCCTCAAACTGAGTTTCACTTATTTCGATCAATGTGTATTGCATGACATCTGTTTCTAATAAATTTGTAAGCATTATACCGCACAGCAAGAGTCTAGGTAAGCTTAGGAGTTGGTTGAGACTTAACGAGTCTTTTAATGACAAACCAGGTTTACATCGCTACAATCGCTTCCCTTTTTCACCAAACTGTATTAGGCAAGTTATGCGAGTTGTATTAGGTCCAATGGAAGGCGTTTTGGATCATTTGATGCGCCAAATTCTGACCGAAATAAACGACTATGATCTATGTGTAACCGAGTTCGTGCGTGTCATTGACCAAGTTTTACCCGATCACGTGTTTCATCGTCTATGTCCAGAGCTTCTCCAAGGTTCACAGACTGCATCCGGTGTTCCCGTGCATATTCAGTTACTTGGCCAGGAGCCAAACTGGATGGCTGAAAACGCAATAAAAGCGGCGAATTTAGGTGCCCGAGGCATCGACCTTAACTTTGGCTGCCCAGCAAAAATGGTGAATAAAAGTAAGGGTGGCGCAGCATTGTTACAACATCCAGAGCTGGTACACCAGGTCGTCAAAGCATGCCGAGATGCCGTACCCGATAGCATACCAGTGACAGCAAAAATCCGTCTTGGGTGGGACAATCCGGATGATTGCTTTGAGATAGTCGACGCTGTCCAGTCTGCAGGCGCGAATGAACTCACTGTGCACGCTCGTACCAAACAAGGCGGCTACAAAGCATCAGAAATCAAGTGGGATTATATCAATCAAATCCGCTCACGATTTTCGATACCGTTAATCGCAAACGGCGAAATTTGGAATTATTCAGATGGTCAGCGATGCATAGAAACCACAGGGGTAAACTCTCTAATGGTTTGCCGTGGCGCATTCAACATCCCAAATTTGGGCAATATGGTTAAACACAACCACCAGCCGATGCCTTGGTCTGAAGTAGTAGACTTGCTGATTTATTACTCGAGATTTGAAATGAAAGGTGACAAGGGGTTGTACTACCCAAACCGAGTCAAGCAATGGTTTGCTTATCTGCGTCAAGCATACCCAGAAGCGAAAGACTTATTCCGCGAAATTCGTACTTACAACAAAGCCGCCCCCATCGTTGAGCATATCCAACGCTATCAAGAGGCATTACAAAAGCAAGGCTCACCAGTTACCTAATACTCAATGTACTAGAGTTATTAAAACAATAGAGATTGCATTAATAACAGATTTTGTTTTTTCCTGTGGTTTTCGCTTGATAGAGCCTTTCATCCGCTATTTTAAACAACTCAGCAAAGTCTCTTGATTGCTTTGTCGTTTCAAAAGCCACACCGCCAGAGACCGTAAATCCATTTTCGACAATACTGGGAGAGCGTTCGTCAATCGCTCTTCTAATCCGCTCTAGAATGTGTTTCATACCTTCCGTGTCTTCGTCATAGATAGCTAACACAAACTCTTCACCACCAAATCGAGAAGCGGTATCGGTATGACGAATATTGTCACGAATGCATTTCGCAACAAGTTGGATCGCCAAATCACCGACATCGTGACCAAAACGGTCATTAATGCTTTTAAAGTTGTCAATATCAAAGACCGCTAACGCGATGTTCTTTTTGGTCATCTTGTTGCGCCAAACCGCTTGCATTCCGCGTCGGTTCAACAATCCTGTCATAGGGTCACGAGATGCTAAATCTTTGAAGTATCGCCCTTCTTTATACGTATTGGCAGAAAGCATCAAAACGGTACTTAACACGTACAAAAACAGCGCAAAAATGAGGCTGTATTTTTCGAAAACAATCAGATTTTTAATTTCATCCCAAAGATCATATTCGTAGTAGATGCGCTGATGCGAGTTTAACTGATCGAGTACAATAGGCTCTACTCGTACCGCATCAGTAGGTACTACTTGATCACTTGCGATAAAGTGAAGCTTGCCCACTAAGTTTTTCGGGGTTTCAAACAATATATGCGTATTGAAATCAATGGCCAAGATACCTTGATGAATACCATTTTCAAAATATGGTATTGCTAAGCTAATGATTTGCCCGGTGACAGAATCAAGTATCGGGCCTGCATCCGCTTGGGTAATATACACTTGATTTTGTACAGAGCTTATCCAAAATTGCTGGGCTTTTAACGAAGATAACAACTCTTTGGTAAAATGTTTCGCGTAATTACCGGGCGATAAAATCACATAACCACGTTTATCGAGGTAATGCATTCCTATGATATGGGGCTCCAAATCGTGGAGAAAGGACAGTGAGGGAGCAAAACCGACCTTCTGCTCCGCAAGCCGATTCATTTCAGAGCCCTCTTGGCATAGACTCTTCTCTCCCACAATCACATATTCACGATCTGATGCGGGCAAACCTCCCGTATAGGGCTTATCCAAAAGCAGTCTATTAATCGGCCAAATGTAACATGTTCCATCTTTTAGCATCTGATTGTGCTCTTTAGTCAATGGAAGCGCATAGTTAGTATAATTGGAAAAACTATAGTCGAGCGCAGATAACACTTTTACGCCCCGCGCTAGAGCTCGATCCACCCGCGCATATTCAACATCAATATAGCGATTCACTGAATCGTAATAATTTTTAGTCGTTACGAGAATGACGATGACAAATAGCATCAAAGGAAAAATAATGACAAATGAGAGGCTAAAACGTCTTTTGTTAATCATTGGGTACCGATATCTGAGGCACTCCGTCATACTTGTAAACAAAATCGCGGCGTGCCAGTTTTTATTAATACTAAAGTTTAATCAATCAAAAATGCAGTGTCACATTACCACCCTCATTTTGTGGCTCTTGTTCCTATACGGATAGGAAGTATGACTAAGTACGCCTAACTGAACGAAACAGCTTAGGTTATTTGGGCATTAAAAAACCCCCTTATCATCCGTAAATTCACTACGGTTAATAAGGAGGAGATTATTTCCATCGACCTTAGAGTCAGTCAAACTTAATTAAGTAATAAGCTATCGTCAGCGAGCTCCTCACCTCTTACTTTAGAGAACATCTCCAACAAGTCAGGGACGTCCATACTGGCTCGTTGCTCACCCGCGACATCCAGAACGATTTCTCCTTGATGCAACATGACGGTTCTATCACCACAAGCCAATGCATCTTTCATGGAGTGAGTCACCATCATCACGGTAAGATCAAACTCACTCACAATGCGTTTGGTGAGATCAATAACGAACGCAGCCATTCGTGGATCCAGCGCTGCGGTATGCTCATCAAGTAACAACAGCTTGCTGTCTGACAGTGTTGCCATGACCAGACTTACCGCCTGTCTTTGCCCACCAGATAGCAAACCAATACTATCACCTAATCGGTCTTCTAGCCCCAGTCCAAGAATGCTGATACGTTCTTGGAATATTTTACGTCGCTTAGCTGACAACGCTAAGCCCCAGCTACGTGTTTTGCCACGCATATATGCCAAGGCCATGTTTTCTTCTATCGTCAATTCTCCACATGTGCCTGCCAGTGGATCTTGAAACACTCTGGCACATTGTGTCGCTCGTTGGGCAACGGTTTGTTTGGTTACATCCTTTCCATCAATAACCACTTGACCACCAATCATTGGCGTTTCGCCTGTTACCGCACCCAATAACGTTGACTTGCCTGCGCCATTGGAACCGATAACGGTTAAAAACTGATGTTGAGGAACCTCAAGAGACACACCTCGTAACGCACGGTTTTCTAATATGGTGCCAGGGTTGAACGTCACTTGAATATTGTTAAGTTCAATCATAATGTCTCCCCAGAGCCTTTTTTCGATGCTTGTTGTTTAGCATCTGTCACTCGCTGTTTCGCCTTCATATTCTTCTTAAGTTTTGGTGCGATAAGCGCAACTGCGACTAATACTGCTGTTACGAGATTAAGGTCTGATGCTTGCAAACCAAACATTCCTGAACTCAAAGCAAAAGCGACGGCAAGACGGTACAGCACAGAACCGATAATTACGGCTAAAACCGCCACCCAAATCTTACGACCTGGGATTAAAGTTTGACCTAAAATCACCGCTGCTAAACCAACAACAATGGTACCTACGCCTGATGTCACATCAGCAAAGCTGTTCGTTTGTGCAAACAAAGCGCCTGCAAACCCTACAAAACCGTTTGATAATGCAAGACCGAAATAGGTATAGAAGCCAGTGCTTGCACCTTGCGCAGACACCATTCGTGCATTTACACCCGTTGCTCTCAAGCCCAATCCAAAATCACTGTTTAAGAGACGAACAATAAAAAACGCAGAGATTAGGACAAGCACACCAACAACTAATGGACGAATAAGCATGGGATCTCCCATGGATTCAAACGGAGTCAGAATGGTGTCTTCTCCCAACAACGCCATATTTGGCTTACCCATAATGCGAATATTGATAGAGAACGCCGCGATCATGGTCAAAATTGAAGCCAAAAGGTGCAAAATACCACAACGAACGGCAAGAAATGCGGTGACCCACCCTGTCATACCACCAGCAATGATCGCCATCCCAGTGGCAATCCATGGGTTGATACCCGCGACGATTGCCGTGGCCGCGACAGCAGCGCCCATAGGGAAACTGCCATCCACACTAAGGTCGGGAAAATCAAGCACGCGAAACGTCAGGTAAACCCCCAACGCAACCAGACCATAAATCAAGCCAATCTCTAGCGCGCCAAAAAAAGCAAATGCAGACATAACTACTCCTTTCTGCATATTCAGGCCGGCAAAGCTCGACCTGAACTATATCCTTTAAATATCGTTATTATTTGCTAGTAACACGCTGTACGACTGAGTCTGGTAGTTTGATACCCAACTTATCCGCTGCGCTTTGGTTAATTACTAGATCAGAGCCTTTAGCGACTTTTACATCCAGTTTACCCGGTTCTTGTCCGTCAAGAATAGCAGCCACATAATCCGCAGTTTGCACACCAACTTGATAGTAATCGAAACCAAGGCCCACTATCGCTCCTTTCTCAACGTATGAAGTAGCACCGCCAAATACAGGAGTTTTAGCCTGATTTGCAGCGACGATCATGCCTTCAATGGCACTCGCGACCGTGTTATCCGTTGGCGCGTAAATGATATCGGATTTCGCGGCAATGGCTTGAGTTGCAGACTGAACATCCGCACTTTTTAACGCGGTCGCTTCAACAACCTCGATACCTTTTGCCTTTGCGCTTTCTTTTAGCAAATCAACCAAAGTAACCGCATTTGCTTCACCTGGGTTGTAAACAACACCAATACTTTTGACATTTGGCAGTACTTCTTTAATTAAATCAACATGCTGTGCCACTGGAGATAAATCAGATAAGCCCGTTACATTTTTACCCGGTTGCTCCATTGACGAGATGAGCTTCGCCCCGACAGGATCGGTAACCGCAGTAAATACTACGGGAATCGTTCTTGTCGCTGAGACCAAAGCCTGAGCGGAAGGCGTTGCGATACCGACTAGTACATCCGGGTTTTCACCGACAAATTGACGGGCAATTTGTACTGCGATGGCAGGATTACCTTGTGCAGTTTTATAGTCAAACTCGAGATTCTTTCCCTCTTCATAACCTTTTGCTTTTAGACCATCCAGCAAGCCCTGGCGAGTAGCATCCAGCGCTGGGTGTTCTACAATTTGCGATACAGCAACCGTCGCCGTTTTGGCAATGACTCCGGTTGAAGAGAGAAGAGCGGTGGCAGATAGAATTGCGGTGGCAAGTAAACGTTTCGATTTCATCATAACTCCTTGATGTGTCTTCGTCCTTGTGTGAGCATTCAACGTCGATGCTCACTCATGCAAAAGTGAGAACAAAATGTTGTTGTGCTTAATAGAGACTGTCATGCACCTCTTGTGCATCATATTGTTATTATTACTACTAAGTTACGGTAAAGAAAAGAAACATTTAACAGCAACACAACATTTGTGATCACGCAGGGGATGCAGGACAAGCAAAATTACACCAAAAATGCCAGAGATACACTCGATGATGAAGATTCTTGAGACTGAAAAGTCAGTAAGTAAAAGAAATACAAATTATGAACGACTTGAGTCTAGGTAAAGATGGAGCAAATGACGCCCACTCCATCTTTAAAACAGAGGAATAAAGAGAGAAATCAACGATTGGAACCAGCTAAAACCAACGCTCTAGAGACGATTTATCCAGTTGTCTAAAAGCGCGATTCAGTATCATCGCTAATTCTTTGTAGCGCGGTTTTGCTTTTACAGGTTCTAACGCAAACCCCGTTTCAACTATTTTTTGGTGTAGCTCTCGATACCACGTGGCAAGTGACGGTGGCAATTTGGTATTGGAGCGCGTACCTAACCACCAAATTCCTTGCAGAGGCAAACTTATCGCAAATAACGCGACAACAATGGACTGCGGCAATGCATCGTAGTTGTTAAACGCCATTTGAGTGAGCACACTTATCGCAGCAACGGCTGGCATCACTTTAATACCGAAACGAGTGGCTTTAATAATGCGCTGTTCAGGAAATACGGCACCCAGTTCTTTGCGAACCGGCCAGATCTCCATGTAGTTCTGCCCATCTTTCAGGCTATGGATTAATCCGACTTTATTACTCATTCGACTCTCTCACTAAAAAATAGTTGAACATTTCAACTGAAGGTGCAAAAAATTGATGAAAGTTAATATTAATTCAAATTTTTTTTGTTATCATACTTCATTATCGCTATCCTTTGCGGACCCCTAATCTCATTGTTGCTGTTATTTACAATTTAAGCAACATGAGATGTCTATCGGCATGGATTGCATCACAGTGGTGAGGGGCTCTCATCACTCTTTTTTAGATGGACTTTGAATATTTTTTGACCAAGATTAGTACGCAGCCTCTCTGGTATCGTCTATTCTTGTGATTGATTTTCATTCTTTTACTGATTTTTATCAGACGAATAACAGGTAGTCATACATGTCTAAGCTAGTTTTAGTTTTAAACTGCGGTAGTTCTTCACTTAAGTTCGCTATTGTCGATGCACAAAATGGCGACGAGTACCTTTCAGGTCTTGCTGAATGTCTACACCTTCCAGAAGCACGTATCAAGTGGAAACTTGACGGCAAGCACGAAGCTCAACTGGGTGAAGGCGCTGCGCACGATGAAGCTCTGACGTTCATCGTTGAAACTATTCTTGCTTCTAAGCCAGAACTGGCAGAGCAACTGAAAGCCATCGGTCACCGTGTTGTACACGGCGGTGAGCAATTTACACATTCAATGCTGGTTGATGAAGCAACCGTTAAAGGAATTGAAGAAGCCGCTATTTTTGCTCCTCTGCACAACCCAGCTCACGTGATCGGTATTCGTGCAGCACAAAAAGCATTCCCGGCGCTGCAAAACGTTGTAGTATTCGACACGGCATTCCATCAAACCATGCCACAAGAAGCGTACCTGTACGCTCTGCCATACAACCTTTACACTGAGCACGGTATCCGTCGCTACGGCGCACACGGTACATCTCATCGCTTCATCGCTCGTGAAACTGCTGAGCGTATGGGTAAACCAGCCAACGAACTGAACATCATCAACTGCCACCTGGGCAACGGTGCTTCAGTGTGTGCTATCAAAAACGGCGAATCTGTTGATATTTCAATGGGTCTGACTCCACTTGAAGGTCTGGTAATGGGCACTCGTTGTGGTGACTTGGACCCAGCAGTGATGTTCTTCCTGCACGACAAACTTGGCATGAGCGTAGAAGAGATCAATACCATGTTCACAAAACAATCGGGTCTGCTTGGCCTGACTGGTGTGACATCGGATTGTCGTTTTGTCGAAGACAACTACGGTGCAAAAGAAGAAGCAACTCGTGCGATGGACGTATTCTGTCACCGTTTGGCTAAATACGTAGCAGGTTACACTGCCACCATGGATGGCCGCCTAGACGCTATCGTATTTACCGGTGGTATCGGTGAAAACTCTGCCCCAATCCGTGAAATGGTTCTGAACCGCCTAGCTATCTTCGGTATTGAAGTAGACAGCGCAGCCAACCTGAAAGCACGTTTCGGTGGTGAAGGTGTGATCACGACTGAAAACAGCCGCATCCCAGCCATGGTTATCTCAACCAACGAAGAGCTGGTTATCGCGGAAGACACTGCTCGTCTGACAGGTATTTAATTGACTCACTGGCTAGCCACTCGGCTAGCCAGATTTTCATTCAAACGAATTTCTTAGGGGCTCAACCCCTATTCTTCCGAACTTCATGGAATAAGAGTTGAGCTTTTATCCCCCAAATAGCTAAAGGTACTCTACGAATGTCTCGTACTATTATGCTTATCCCTACTAGCGCAGGCGTTGGCCTAACAAGCGTTAGTATGGGTGTCCTTCGCGCAATGGAGCGCAAAGGCGTTAAAGTTTCCTTCTACAAACCTATCTGTCAGCCACGCAGTGGCGGTGATCAACCGGATCTAACGTCAACCATCGTTGGTCGTAATAGCGACATCATAACTGGCGAACCTATGCCAATGTCAGTTGCCGAGAGCCTAATCGGTAACGACAACATGGATGAGCTACTAGAAACCGTTGTTGAACGTTACAACCAAATCAATAAAGATTCAGAAGTAACACTGATCGAAGGTCTAGTGCCAACTCGCAAACACCCATTTGCGAACCAAGTGAACGCAGAGATCGCAGCAACACTTGGTGCTGAGATCGTGCTAGTAGCAACACCGGGTACTGACAACCCAGCGCAGCTTAAAGAACGCATCGAAGTGGCATGTTCAAACTTCGGTGGCACTAAGAATAAAAACATCTCTGGCGTTATCATCAACAAGCTAAATGCACCCGTTGATGAAGCAGGCCGCACTCGCCCTGACTTGTCTGAGATCTTTGACGATGCCGACAGCGCGAAGCAAAACGAAATGAAAGTGATGGAAATCTTCAACACTTCTCCAATTCGTGTACTAGGTTGTGTGCCATGGAGCATCGACCTGATTGCTACTCGTGCAATCGACATGGCAAAACACCTTAACGCTGATATCATCAACCAAGGTGACATTAACACGCGCCGTATTAAGAGCATCACATTCTGTGCGCGCTCTCTGCCAAACATGATTGAGCACTTCAAACCTGGATCTCTGCTTGTAACATCAGCAGACCGTCCGGATGTGATTGTTGCGGCAGCTCTTGCCGCGATGAACGGTGTTGATATTGGTGCGGTACTGCTGACTGGTGGCTACGATATCCCACGCGAAATCGAAGGCCTATGTAAGCCTGCATTTGAATCAGGTCTACCTATCTTCAAAGCACAAGGTAATACTTGGCAAACGTCTCTAAATCTACAGAGCTTTAGCATTGAAGTTCCTGCAGACGATAAAGAGCGTATCGAGTTCATCAACGAACACGTTGCGGGTCACATTGACGGTAACTGGATTGAGTCAATGACCGAAGGGACACAGAAGTCTCGTCGTCTAAGCCCACCAGCATTCCGTTACCAACTTACTGAACTCGCCCGTAAAGCAGGCAAGCGTATCATCCTTCCTGAAGGTGATGAGCCACGTACTGTAAAAGCAGCGTCAATCTGTGCTGAGCGCGGTATCGCAGAATGTGTACTGCTAGGTAACCCAGAAGAAATCAAACGCGTTGCAGCACAACAAGGCGTTGAGCTAGGTGCTGGCGTTAAAATCATCGAGCTGATGCGGTTCGTGAAAACTATGTTGCTCGTCTTGTTGAGCTACGTGGCGCGAAAGGCATGACTGAAGTGGTTGCACGTGAGAAACTCAAAGACTCCGTATTCCTAGGCACAATGATGCTTGAGAATGACGAAGTTGACGGTCTGGTTTCTGGTGCGGTTCACACGACAGCGAACACCATCGTTCCTCCATTCCAAATCATCAAGACGGCACCAAATGCGTCTATCGTATCGTCAGTATTCTTCATGCTTCTGCCTGATCAAGTACTGGTTTACGGTGACTGTGCAATCAACCCAGACCCAACCGCAGAGCAACTTGCTGAAATCGCGATTCAGTCTGCAGATTCTGCAGCAGCATTCGGTATCGAACCACGCGTAGCAATGATCTCTTACTCTACAGGTGAATCTGGTAAAGGTGCAGACGTTGATAAAGTGCGCGAAGCGACCAAACTGGCTCAAGAGAAACGTCCTGATCTTATCATCGATGGTCCTCTTCAGTACGACGCAGCAATCATGGAAAACGTAGCAGCTTCTAAAGCACCAAATTCTCCAGTTGCAGGTAAAGCGACCGTGTTCGTGTTCCCAGACCTAAACACAGGTAACACAACGTATAAAGCGGTACAACGTTCAGCAGACCTAGTATCTATTGGTCCAATGCTGCAAGGTATGCGTAAACCAGTCAACGACTTGTCTCGTGGTGCTCTAGTAGACGACATTGTTTACACCATCGCACTTACAGCGATTCAGGCAAGCCAAGAGGTGAAGTAATTCACCTAGAAAGCGTGTAGATAAGACAACCTTCAAAGCCCTCGAGTTATCGAGGGCTTTTTTCGTCCACTAATCATAAACCGCCAAGAACATTACTCCGCCAACGAAAACACAACCTATCATCACGGGCACGACTCTATGCCAAAGTGATTTATCGCCAATAGAAATCACCATCCCCATCTTAACCAGGGTATTAACAGAAGCAGCAATCAAAATACCAAGCGCTGCCGTTGTCAGGTTTAAACCGTTAGTACTTTGACGCCCTAGCGTCAGCGAGATCGCGTCGACATCAGTAATGCCTGACAACGCTGACAATAACAGTGTTCCGGCATCGCCAAACCAATCAGCAAGTGCGTGAGAGAGTAACATGATCACGGCAAGCACCAGCCCGAAGAACAATGCGGACTGTAGTGCTAATGGATTGGTTTGTTCGCTTTTTTGTGTCATCGGCTCCACCTCACAATGTCGCCAGATCCACCACGCAGGAAGATAAAGTGCCCCCATCATTGCTAACACGATAGGCCATAACATTTGAACAAGTGGTTGATTCAACAACGACATAATAAGCAGTAAACGTGGAAACATTGTGCCACAACTGAGTAAAATGCCACTGGCCAGCAGCGGGCTGATATTGGTTTGATGTCGAGAGAGTTGGGAAAATTGCAGCGTCAACGCTGTAGAGGAACTGAGCCCAGCAAACACCGACGTAAATAAAATACCTCGCTTTGCCCCACCAATTTTAATCGCAAAGTAACCGACGAATGAAATGCTAGCGATTAACACCACCATCCACCAGATTTCGTAGGGATTCAATGCGTTCCAAGGACCAAATGTTTGATTAGGCAATAATGGTAATAAAACAATGGATATAAGGAGCAACCTTAACGCGGCATCCAGTTCGTATTCCTGCAGTTTTTGCAACGCTTCATGTAGCTCTCTTTTATTATCCAATACCATTGCGGTAATGACTGCAGCCGACGCGGCGAGTATCGCCTCCCCCGCTACCGCCAGTGCCCCTAAAATAAACGTGACCAGCAAACTGACGAGCCCTGTAATGCTTATATCACCGCTGTTCTTTTGCTTCATGATGTAAGCAATGCACGCCAATATCACCAATGCAAGAAGCGCAAATCCGAGTATAAATGGAGAGAAACGCTGGGCAAGGATAGCCGATAGACCGCCAAACAAACCGACCAGAGAGTAGGTACGAATACCCGCAACACGGCTGCCTTCCACACTATTTCGTTTTACCCAACCGCGCTGAATGCCAACAATCGCCCCTAAAAGAAGCGCGATAAGCACCTTCCAGATAAGGTGTTCACCGATTGCAAACTCGTTGATATCCATGCCCCACCTCAGATAAAAGATTGGTTTGATATCATAAGTTTAAGTCATATAGCCGGATAAAGCGGGGAATGAGAGCAAAAAAAAGCGTCACATAACGTGACGCTTCAATTTGGATTTAACAGCATGCGGATTTAACAGCAGAAAATTATAAATGGTGTCTGCCATGATCAGACTCTAGATCCAGTTCAGGTCCTTTTGGCACCACTTGAGTTGGATTAATACCCGTATGACTGAAATAATAGTGACGCTTAATATGGTAGAAGTCGGTTGTCTCCGCCACACCATCAACTTGATACAGCTCTTTTAGGTAACCTTGAATATTTACATAGTCAGCGATGCGTTTTTTATTACATTTAAAGTGACCCACGTAGACCGCATCAAAACGCACTAACGTGGTGAATAAACGCCAATCCGCTTCGGTAATACGGTTGCCCGCGAGATAACGATGTGTCGCCAAGTGCGCATCAATTTTATCAAGAGCAGCAAACAATGAATCAAACGCTTCTTCATACGCATCCTGTGTGGTCGCGAACCCGCAGCGGTATACACCGTTATTTACATTTGGGTAGATATATTCATTCCATTCATCAATAAGCGACTGTAATGACTCTGGGTAATAGTCATCTTGATTCCCGGTTAAATCGTTGAACTCAGAATTGAACATACGGATAATTTCTGACGACTCATTCGATACAATCGTGTTCGTTTTTTTATCCCACAAGACGGGTACCGTCACGCGGCCAGAGTAATCTGGTTTCGCTTGAGTATAAATTTGGTACATACGAGTGTGGCCAAATAGCGGCTCAGGTAGACCCATTTGCCAGCCTTGGCTGAGCATATCCGGACATACTATCGTCACATCGATATGAGATTCCAACCCTTTAAGCTTACGAAAAATCAGCGTTCGATGAGCCCACGGACAAGCAAGAGAAACATAAAGGTGGTAGCGACCAGACTCTGGTTGAAACGTGGCGTTAGGCTCATTTTTGATCCAGTCACGAAAACCGGCATCCTCGCGCTCAAACTTGCCGCCACTGGATTTTGTGTCGTACCATACATCGTGCCAAACACCTTCGACCAATTTACCCATGTCTCGTCTCCTCGCTCTATATTTCTTTAATTAGGTATATCTTAGCAATTCTGAGCTCGCTTAAAATCCACCCACTTAGGACGTCTTGTTCTAAAAATTCGAACGGTTCAACGTCAAGGCATCAGATAAAAAAGCGCGACTCTTATAAAAAGAAGCCGCGCTTAAGCCCGTCACAGGCTGAATTTAATTAACCCGAATCAGGTTAGGCGATTCATATACTCACGTGCAGACACGACACTGCATGCACATCAGTACCTTGAATGGTTGGTTTAGTTTTCGCGCACTCATCGGTCGCCATCGGACAACGCGTTCTAAACACACAACCAGAAGGTGGGCTGATTGGCGATGGTAGGTCGCCTTCTAACATTTGAATCGTTTTCTTACGCTCTAATTCCGGATCAGGAATTGGCACTGCTGACATCAACGCTCGTGTATATGGATGCTTCGGTTCCGCAAACAACGCATCGGATTCACCAAGTTCTACCGCATTACCTAAGTACATCACCAAAACACGATCCGAGATGTGCTTTACTACCGACAAGTCGTGAGCGATAAAGACTAAGGAAAGGCCTAGTTCTTTTTGCAGCTCTTTGAGCAAGTTCACGACCTGAGCCTGAATGGATACATCCAAGGCCGATACTGGTTCGTCACAGATGATCATTTTTGGCTTAAGAATAAGCGCACGCGCAATGCCAATACGCTGACACTGTCCACCAGAGAACTCGTGTGGGTAGCGGTTGATGACATTCGGTAATAGTCCAACCTTCGCCATCATTTCTTTTACACGATCCTTCACTTCTTGCTTGGTTAGCTTCGGGTAAAAGGTTTCTAGCGGCTCAGCGATAATATCACCAACGGTCATTCGCGGGTTTAGAGAAGCAAGTGGATCTTGGAAAATCATCTGCATCTCTTTGCGCGTTTCGCGGCGCTGAACGTCTTTCATCTTGGTTAGATCTTGCCCTAACCAAACCACCTCGCCATCTGTAGCCTCTACTAGGCCGATAATGGCGCGAGCAAACGTAGATTTACCACAACCTGATTCGCCCACTACACCTAAGGTCTCACCTTCATAGAGTCGCACATTAACACCGTCGACGGCTTTAAGGCTCGCTGGTTTAGACCATGGCCACGCTGATTTTGAAGCGATGCTGAAATGAACCTTCAGATCCGTGATGTCTAAAATTAGCTTTTTATCGATTGCATTCATTTCTTCCATGCCTCCCAATCAGAAAAACACGCACGCTGACGACCGTTACCAAACGGCGTCAGTACAGGCGCTTCTTGCTTACAACGGTCCATCACTCGGTGGCAGCGCTCTTGATAAGGGCAGCCTGGTGGCAGATGCAACAAGTTAGGTGGATTGCCAGGAATGGTTGGTAGAATTTCACCCTCTGTATCAAGACGAGGGATGGCTTTTAGCAAGCCTTCAGCATACGGATGACTCGGATTGTAGAAGATCTCATTAACCGTGCCGTACTCCATAGTACGACCCGCGTACATAACCAATACTTTGTCACAAGAACCAGCAACAACGCCTAAGTCGTGAGTGATCATAATGATTGCCGTATTGAACTCCGACTTGAGTTCATTCAGTAGATCCATGATCTGAGCTTGTACCGTCACGTCCAATGCCGTTGTTGGTTCATCGGCAATTAGTAACTTTGGACGGCACAGAAGTGCCATAGCGATCATCACACGTTGACGCATACCACCGGAAAACTCGTGTGGATACATCGTAATACGCTTGCGAGCTTCTGGGATTTTTACCGCTTCAAGCATGCGAACAGACTCTTCAAACGCTTCGGATTTTCCCATGCCTTTATGCAGCATTAAGACTTCCATTAGTTGATCACTGACTTTCATATATGGGTTCAGTGACGTCATTGGGTCTTGGAAAATCATCGCAATTTGTTCTGCGCGAACTTTGTTTAATTCTTTTTCCGGTAGGTTTAAAATTTCTCTGCCTTCGAACTTCGCACTGCCAGAAATAATACCGTTCTTCGCCAATAGGCCCATGATAGAGAAGACGGTCTGAGATTTACCCGAACCGGACTCACCAACGATACCCAAGGTTTCCCCTTGATTTAGCGAAAAGTTTAAGTCGTTTACTGCGGTCACAATACCATCTTGGGTAGTAAACTCGACGCGCAGATCTTTGACATCTAATAAAGCCATCTATACTTCCTCAATTCTTATCTGTCTTTTGGATCCAGTGCGTCACGTAGACCGTCACCAACATAGTTAAAGCAGAACAATGTCACCACCATGAATGCAGCTGGGAAGCCTAGCTGCCAGATTGCGATTTCCATTGTGTTTGCCCCTTCTTGCAACAACGCTCCCCAACTTGTCATAGGCTCTTGAACACCTAGACCAAGGAACGATAAGAACGACTCGGTAAGAATCATGCTTGGAATCAATAACGTCGAGTAAACGGCAACAATACCCAAAACGTTAGGTATGATATGTCGAGTGATAATTTTCCAATTACTCACACCACATACATGTGCGGCTTCAATAAACTCTTTGCTCCGTAAACTGAGCGTTTGACCACGCACAATACGCGCCATGTCGAGCCAGGCAATGGCACCGATAGCAACGAATATCAACACGATATTACGCCCAAAGAACGTCACCAAGACAATCACAAGGAACATAAATGGCACAGCATAAAGTATTTCAAGGATACGCATCATGATACGGTCAACGCGACCACCAATAAAGCCAGATGCAGCACCATATAGCGTACCGATAAGTACCGCTACAAACGCCCCCATGACACCAACCATGAGTGAAATACGACCACCAATTAAAGTACGCACATAAATATCACGTCCCAGGCTATCGGTACCAAACCAATGCTCAGCATTCGGCGCGACATGCATCGCGTACCAATCAGTATCGTCATAGGTGAAAGGCGCAATCATAGGCAAAAAGATAACCGCGAGTGTCATCAATATCAGAATGACCAGACTCACCATCGCGGCTTTGTTTCGCATAAAGCGAATTCGAGCGTCCTGCCATAAGCTACGACCCTCAATTTCTAGATTTTCAGAAAACTTTTCAATCGCTTCTAAATTTTCTTTTTTCGTCAACATAGTCACACTTCCTTAGTAACGAATTTTCGGGTCAATCGCTGCCAACAGAATATCTACCACTGCGTTGAACAGGATGAATAGGAAACCAATTAAAATGGTGACCCCCATTACCAATGAATAGTCGCGGTTGAACGCGGCATTGACGAACAACTTACCAATACCTGGCAAGCCAAAGATCGTTTCAATCACCACCGAACCGGTGATGATGCCGACAAATGCTGGCCCCATGTACGATACAACAGGAAGCAAAGCAGGTTTTAATGCATGTTTGAAGACGATATAACGGTAACTCAGGCCTTTCGCACGAGCGGTACGAATGAAGTTACTGTTGAGTGTTTCAATCATTGAGCCGCGAGTAATACGCGCAAACGTTGCCACATACAAAAGAGACATACCCAAGACTGGTAACGCCATGTATTTAAAGGAACCATCCAGCCAGCCTCCGGCAGGGAACCAACCTAAATTGATGGAAAAGAGATAAATCAATACCGGAGCCAACACGAACGATGGCATGACAACCCCAATCATAGCGGTGGCCATGATCGAGTAATCAAGCCAGGTATTTTGCCGCAATGCAGCGATGGTCCCGACGCCGACTCCCATGATGACAGTAAAGATGAATGCGGCAAAACCAACTTTTGCAGATACAGGCAACGCGGCAAAAATCAGCTCATTTACCGAGTAATCTAGGTATTTGAATGATGGACCAAAGTCACCTTGAATCACGTTGGTCAAATAGGTGGTGTACTGCTCAAATACGGGTTTATCCAAACCGTACTTCGCTTCGATATTCGCCATAACTTCTGGCGGAAGTGCGCGTTCGCTTGAAAACGGGTTACCCGGTGCAAAGCGCATGAGAAAGAACGATACTGTAATCAAAACCAACATAGTCGGAATTGCTTCTAGTACGCGTCTGATAATGAATTTAAACATAAACTCACGCTTCCAGTCTGTGACAATTTAAAAACAGAAAAGACTGCATGTACCGTCGCTAACTTGGGGTACATGCAGTGTTTAGACAATTATAGTTATTTGATTATTCAGCTTTTATGTATAAGTCTTTTGAATAAATCTTTTCTTCCGGGTTGTTAGACGGGAAGCCACCCACCTTTGGTGATAGTAGGCGTGTTTTCACGTATTGATAGATTGGTGCAATTGGCATGTCTTTCGCCATCAACGCTTCCGCGTCGGCGTAAAGTTTTTGACGCTCTTCTTCAGAGGTTGAAGTCAGCGCTTTTTCCATGATTGCATCGTACTCTTTATTACCCCAGTGCTGACCGCCAGTTGTATTGTTGCTGGTCATTAGCGTTAGGAATGAAGACGCTTCGTTGTAGTCGCCACACCAACCAGCACGAGCCACTTCGAAGTCACCTTGGTCTTTCGAGGATAGGTACGTTTTCCACTCTTGGTTTTCTAGAGTAACGTCTAGACCCAGTGTTTTCTTCCACATTGAGCCGATTGCGACCGCAACTTTTTTGTGGTTCTCAGAAGTGTTGTAAAGAAGAGAGAATTTAAGCGGGTTGTCTTTACCGTAACCAGCTTCCGCAAGGAGACGCGCCGCTTCTGCGTTACGCTCTTTCTGAGTCATTTTGCCGTACTCAGGCATAACCGGATGGAAACCAGCGGTAATTTCAGGCGTCAAGAAGTATGCAGGCTTCTGACCCTGACCCATGATTGCATTACTGACGATATCACGGTCAATCGCGTAAGAGATCGCTTTACGAACGCGAACATCGTCAAATGGCTTTTTCTTGGTATTAAATGAGTAGTAGTAAGAACACAAGTTACCTACGACAGATACTGACTCTGGATGCTCTTTCTGTAGACGACGGAAATGTTCGACCGGCACTTCGTAGCTGATATCGATTTCGCCCGCTAAGAATCGGTTCATCTCTGCCACTTGGTTTTCGATTGGTAAGAAGGTCACTTTGTTAAGAACAGTGTGCTCGTTATCCCAGTACTGTTCATTACGCTTCAATACCAAACGCTCGTTTACCACCCATTTATCAACAACGTAAGCGCCATTACCGACAAAGTGTTCAGGCTTCGTCCATTGATCGCCCCACTTCTCGACTGTCGCTTTGTGAACAGGCTTGGTTGTAGTGTGGCCCATCATCATCACGAAGTATGGTACTGGAGAGTCCAGTTCAACCACAAGTGTATTTGCGTCAACGGCTTTAACACCTAACTCGCTTTTATCCTTTTTCCCAGCGACGATGTCAGCAGCATTTTTCATCTGCGTCATTTCCATGTACCAAGAATATGGAGAAGCAGTCGCAGGATCGACAGCACGCTGCCAGCTGTAAACAAAGTCTTCTGCTGTTACTGGGTCGCCGTTAGACCATTTCGCGTCTTTGCGAAGATGGAAAGTGAAGGTTTTATTATCAGGCGTTTCCCAGCTTTCAGCGACACCAGGAATAGTGTTGCCGTCTGCATCTTGGTTTACCAAGCCTTCTAAAAGATCACGAATAACGTGTGACTCAGGTACCCCTTGAGATTTGTGTGGGTCGATTGTGGCAACTTCTGTACCGTTACCACGAACAATCTCTTGAACATCTGCTAATTTGGTGCCAGCGGGAACGTGTGCGGCAAAAGAAGCTGTAGAGGCGACAGCAAGACCAGCACCAAGAAGTAGTGCTGTGGTGATTTTGTTTTTATACATGCGTAAAACTCCAAGTTTTTTAGTTTGCATCCATGACATCTTCGCAAGAGGCTTAAAAGCACAGTGTATTAGAACGTTTTAGTTCACTTTTTAGGTGTAAAAACCCTAAAACCTTACAAAGACAAGGGGTCACATTATCAATCATTGAATTAATTTGCCATAAAAAACGCAATAATTCTGCAACAAACCTACATAACCAGTAATAATCTCTAATTTAAAAGCGATAGGCAGAAAATCTGGGACAAGAATCCCCCTCAGACAGTCAAAACTTTCAATTAATCTAGAAACAATCGATTACATAGTATGTTGTGCTAATTGTTACGCCATTAACAATACTTACCACAATGAAATAATCATTTGAAGAAATTTAATAACTAGGAAACATTTTGTTGTGAAGAGGGTCACCACACGCAAAAATGAGACAATTGTAAAAGGCACATTTGGCAGGTTGTACTTGCGTTCATTCGGAGGAAGTGGATCGATAATAAAAAAGCTAAGTGGTTTGCACTTAGCTTTATTGAATCAAGGCATAGGAAACGGGTCTATTTTTGCCAACGTTTGGCAGCTTGGTGATCGGTATCACGCGCATCAACCCAACGGCTTTCGTTCGTTGTACGCTCTTTTTTCCAAAAGGGGGCCTTGGTTTTTAGATAGTCCATAATGAACTCGCAAGCTTCGAATGATGCCCCGCGGTGAGCACTTGACACACCAACGAAGACGATTTGCTCGCCACTATCTAAATCTCCTACTCGGTGAATCACTCGAACCCCCAGCAGCGGCCAGCGAGATTCTGCTTGATCGCAGATATCACTAAGACTTTTCTCGGTCATGCCTGGGTAATGTTCTAAGTGCAACCCCACAACGTTATCACCCAAATTCATATCGCGAACTTTACCGATAAACGTGACAACCGCACCAGCAGACGTGCCTTTAGATAAGTTTTGGTACTCTTGATCAACTGAAAAATCATCAACCTGAACGGAAACTCGAGGATCCACATTAACCTCCTGTTACAGGAGGGAAAAAGGCCACTTCATCCCCCACCTTGACTTGAGTATCTAACGGTACAATAGACTGGTTGACCGCTACGAGCAGTTTACCTGGCTCAAGTGCAAGGTCCCATTTTCCGCTATCGCCCTCACCCATTTCGACTAAATGCGCCCGAATCGCTTCCACCGTCTCGAAATGACCGTCTAACTCGACACTGTCAACGCCCACTAATTCTCGGGTTTGTGCGAAGAAAATAACTTTAATCATTGATTCACCTTAAAGTGTCCTGATTTACCACCGGTCTTCTCCAGAAGGCGAACTTGCCCAATTACCATGTCTTTTTGCACAGCCTTGCACATATCATATATTGTCAACGCAGCCACTGAAGCAGCCGTTAATGCTTCCATCTCCACCCCTGTTTTGCCTGCAAGCTTACACACCGATTCAATACGAACCATATTTTCGGCTTCAATGGCTTCCAGTTGGACTTCAACTTTTGAGAGCAATAACGGGTGGCATAGCGGGATCAGGTCCCAAGTTTTCTTTGCAGCTTGAATGCCTGCAATGCGCGCGGTCGCAAAGACATCCCCTTTATGATGTGAGCCGGAAACGATCAGTTGCAGCGTTTCTTGAGCCATGTGAACAAATGCTTCAGCGCGTGCTTCACGGACTGTTTCAGTTTTTGCCGAAACATCCACCATGTTAGCTTCACCGGATGCATTAATGTGGGTAAATTGGGTCATGATGCTTCCTTCACTCTTAGGAAAGATTATACGGACAAGTGTGGCATGAAGTTACATGGACGATGACTCGCATCCAACTGTTGCTGAATGATCTTCGTCCAACCAGTACGGCATGCACCTGTCGAGCCCGGCATCGCAAAAATGGCAGTATGATTGGCAAACCCAGCAATAGCGCGAGACTGGATAGTAGACGTGCCGATTTCTTCGTAAGATACCATACGGAAAAGCTCACCAAAGCCTTCTACTTCTTTGTCAAAAAGCGGCTTTAATGCCTCAGGTGTACTGTCACGGGAAGTAAAACCAGTGCCTCCAGTAATCAATACCGCCTGAACTTTTTCATCAGCTATCCACTGAGATACAATTGCTCGGATCTTATACATATCATCAATCACAATTTGCTTGTCTACGACATTGTGACCGGCTTCTTGAGCGTGCTCGACAAGATAACGACCTGATGTGTCATTTTCTTCAGTACGAGTGTCAGATACCGTTAAAACGGCAATATTTGCAGGTTGAAATTTGCTTTCAGCGTGACCCATTTGTCCACCTATTCTTAAATTCACGTTGATACACGGGGGTATCAATTCTGGAAAAGTACTAAGCCGCTTGCATTAGCGACTTACAAAAATTGGATTGCATACTCTAACGTCCTCAAGATCAAATTGACTCAAACTCAAACAAAGTCAAGGAGTTAAAATCCGCTTAGTATATCAGCCGCCGATAGAGGCAAGATGAGGCGTCATGCCTGGATTACCATCATGCAGAAAATGACTGACAGATTTGGTCTGCAGTTGCGCTTGAATGCGTTCAATCAGTTCGCTTTCTTGCTCGTCCTTTTGCAGTAAATCTCGTAATTCCACACCATGTTCACCAAACAGACAAAGATGCAGTTTACCTACTGCGGACACACGAAGCCGGTTACAGCTTTCACAGAAGTCTTTTTCGTACGGCATGATCAGACCAATTTCACCCTTGTAATCTGGATGCATGAAGACTTGGGCTGGGCCATCATTTTGGGAGCGAACTTTGAGCAACCAGCCATTGGCGATCAATTGATTGCGTATAGCAACACCGGAGACATGATGACGCTCAAACAAGCCGTCCATCTCACCAGTCTGCATCAACTCAATGAAACGCAGTTGAATTGGGCGATCTTTAATCCAATTGAGAAACGCAGGTAGCTCTTGATGATTGAGATCTTTCATCAATACCACGTTGACTTTGACTTGCTCGTAACCCACTTCAAACGCACGCTCGATCCCATTCATAACGTCAGTGAACTTATTTTCACCAGTAATTTGATGGAACATACGAGGATCAAGACTATCGACGCTGACATTAATGTGCGTTAAACCAGCGTCACGCCAGTCAGCGACTTGTTTTGCCATGCGATAGCCGTTAGTCGTCGTTGCGACTTTCTTAATACCAGGCGTGTTGGCGACAGTATGAATAATATCAGTAAAATCTTTGCGTAAGCTTGGCTCACCACCGGTAATACGAACTTTCGACGTACCACAATCAGCAAAAGCCTTCACCACCCGTGTTATCTCGGGTAGCGTTAAAAAAGACGAGTTTTTCTTGCCCGAGGGTTGGTACCCATCAGGAAGACAGTAAGTACATTTGAAATTACAAACATCTGTCACTGACAGACGCAAGTAATAGAACTTGCGATGAAATTTATCTTCGAATTGTTGCGCCACGGAACACCTTTCCAAACACGGGAGGCATAATCATTTCCAATCATGCCCTTGTGGTAATCGACCACTGGCTCAACCTGCATATCCTGAGACTTAGCACATTGAGCTCGGAGCTATGGCAACCAAAAGAATTTAATTGGACCTTTGGCAGCGTTTAAGCGAATAAAATACTGAATATTTTGTCTCGAATCTAGACTTAAGTAACAAAAAATTCTTCTAACACACAATTTACCTCCAACTGAGTATCACTCTTGCGAGGCTTAAGCTAAATTGTAGACGTTTTTGATCGATTATTAGAAGAACACAATGAATATCAACAAAGATAAAAAAGTGGTCGCGGTTGGCGGTGGGCACGGTTTAGGCCGGATGCTAGCCGCACTGAGAGATTTTGGAGGCAATGCAACTGGCATTGTTGCTACAACGGACAACGGCGGTTCAACAGGTCGAATTCGCATTTGTCAGGGTGGTATAGCTTGGGGCGATACACGCAACTGCATCAATCAGCTAATTACTGAACCTTCGATCAGTACCATGATGTTCGAATATCGCTTTAAAGGCACTGGTGAGCTCGACGGTCATAATCTAGGAAACTTAATGCTTACCGCCCTAGATAACTTGTCCGTTCGTCCTTTAGATGCGATCAACTTAATCAGAAACATGTTGAAAGTCGATGTGAACATTCTGCCGATGTCAGAGCATCCATCCGATCTCTCTGCACTGTCTGTCGATGGTAAGTGGGTGACTGGAGAAACCAACGTTGATGAAATGGAGACAGATCTAAAACGTTTAGACCTGTTGCCACAAGTCCCAGCGACAAAGGAAGCTGTCACTGCTTTAGCTGAAGCAGATGCCATTGTGCTTGGCCCAGGTAGCTTTCTGACCAGTATTATGCCACCACTGTTACTGCCAGAATTAGGCCAAGCTATTGCAGACAATCAACATGCAAAAGTGATTTTTGTTGCTAATCTTAGTCCAGAATATGGTCCAGCAGGTCGTATGACGATGGCACAAAAGTTGGAATGGTGTGAGCGTGCATGCCAAGGAAGAAAGATCGATGTAGTTCTTGCTGAACAAGCAGAACAAGACGTGCTAGATAACTGGAATGTCGTCACTGAATCCTTAGCATCCGATAATAGAGACTGGCGTCATAACCGTAACAAACTGAAGTTAGCCATAGAGAAACAACTCGCCACCTCTAAATAACCGAACGCAACCTTTATACGTATACAGCAGACGTTTAATTAAATAGAACAGAGCAACATTATCCAATCGCCGCGAGGCTCAGCATACATTGCCCCTAGCGAGACCAATTAGCCCCAGGCGCGATAGGTCTTTTGGGTCAACTTTAATAGTTCGAGCATCTCTACAATGTGCGGCGAGTTTTCACTCAAGTCATCAGTTTTGGCCTTGATATCGATAGCAATCGCGAGGTTGCACAAACGATCGGCGCCAAAGCTCGCTGCACTACTTTTCAGAGCGTGGCTGATTTCTTTCAAATAACCCAGTTGCTCTGCGCCTTGATAGCTCGACAGGTTTTTAATGTAAGTGTCCATTTCACTTAAAAAAATATCAAGCAGTACAGGCACATTTTCGCTGCCGATCTCTTTCGACAGCGAATCGATTTTTTGTTGATTTAATAAGCTCATGTTCACGCCTTTTCCTTAAGGTCTTTATCATTCCAAGCTTGGAGTTTTCGGTAAATCGTAGACGGGCTAACATCAAGGTATCCAGCCGCTCGTGGAATATTACCGTCACACGCCTCTATTGCTTGTTCAATCGCGACTTTTTCCGACATCCACAATGGCATAATATCGCTTGTCGACAATCCTTTTGAGTCTGCGACGTGATGTGCCGATGGGGTGGCTTTTGGCCGATTCAAAGGTGGCGGCAGCATATCCAAAGTAATTTCTTTACCGCTATTTAAAACCACAATATTACGCAACACATTCTGTAACTGTCGAACGTTACCCGGCCATTCGTAATTGTTAAACTTATCGATCACATCTCGAGAAAAACGAACAAAACCTTTGCCCTCTTCGTGTGACATATAACCTAACAGTGAATAGGCGATCTCGATGACGTCTTCACCACGTTCTCTGAGTGGAGGTAAGTGCAACGGGATAACGTATAAGCGATAGTATAAATCTTCACGGAAGCGACCTTCTTGAACTTCTTTCCAAGGGTCCCGGTTTGTCGCACATACAAAGCGTACATCGACGCTCTTCATCTTGGAAGAACCGACCTTCTGAAATGTCCCCGTCTGAATAAACCGCAGTAACTTAGTTTGCAGATCTAAGTCCATTTCACACAGCTCATCTAGGAATAATGTCCCTCCATCAGCGAGCTCTGCTGCACCTTGACGATCATTTGCTGCGCCGGTAAATGCCCCTTTAACATGACCAAACAATTCGCTCTCTATCAAGTCTTTAGGGATTGCAGCACAGTTAATGGCGATAAACGGCTTATCCCCACGTTTGCTTGCTGCGTGTATGGCTTCTGCACACACTTCTTTACCTGTACCACTCTCTCCGGTAATGAAGATACTGGCTTTACTGCTCGCGGCGGAGTCTATCGTGCGATACACCTGCTGCATGGTTTGGCTACTACCAATGAAGCCTTGATAATTTTGATTACCAGGATTATCAGCTTCATTCTTCAATTTACTCGCTTTACGAATCGCATTATTGACCGTAACGCGAAGTCGATCGGCTTCGCAAGGCTTGATAAGAAAATCCTGAGATCCGTGACGCATGGCTTCTACCGCGGTATCTATTGAACCGTGAGCCGTCATGAAAATAATGGGAACATCAGGATGACTATTTTTTACCGAGTGCAAAACATCCATACCTGTCATGTCTGGCAAACGCAGATCAAGCAGGATAAGATCAGGAATTCGATGCTTGAGGCTTTCAATCGCATCTCTACCCGTCCCCACAATGTTGATGTCAATCCCTAATGGAGTCAGGTAAGATCGGTATAACGCCGCAACAGATGCGGTGTCCTCTACCATCAATAGATAACGAGACTTTTGACCTTCTGTATTTTGTTGCATAACCTAGCTAATATTTTATTGTATTTTTAACAATGGTCGCATTTCGCATCGCATTTTGCAATTCCATTGACATGTGTGTTTCACCGAACACATAGGATTCAACAATATTATCGATTGTGAAAATGTATCCGGTTTGACGCTTGTCAATAATACTACGGTTGCCGTATACGAATTGCCTGAATTAATCCGCCAACAGAAAGGCGATTGTCAATGACTAGCTGTTGGTAATAACTAGCTATTGGCAATAAACTGAGCGCGTAATTTCTCAATTTCATCACGCTTTTGCGCCGCCAGCTCAAACTCTAGATCTTGAGCATGCTGATACATCGCCGCCTCTAACCGACTGATCTCTTTTTCCAATTGCTGTGGCGACATCACTTCATATACTTGTGACGGCTCAGCAACCTTCGACAAAGGTACCTGCTTGTTGTTCCGTTGACGTTTAGACTTGGTAATATCACCAAGTTCCATAATGTCTTTAATATTGCGCTTAAGAGCTTGTGGTTCAATCCCCATCTCTTCATTGTATGCTTTTTGCTTTTCACGACGACGAGTCGTTTCGTCAATGGCTTTTTTCATCGACTTAGTGATCGAGTCCCCGTATAGAATCGCCTTGCCTTCGATGTTACGGGCCGCTCGGCCAATGGTCTGAATCAAAGAGCGCTCTGAACGCAAAAAGCCTTCTTTATCCGCGTCTAAAATTGCCACCAGCGACACTTCTGGCATATCCAAGCCTTCTCGCAATAAGTTGATACCAACGAGCACATCAAACTCTCCCAAACGCAGGTCACGAATAATCTCAACCCGTTCTACCGTATCAATATCTGAATGAAGATAACGAACCCGCACATCATGCTCATGTAGGTACTCAGTCAGATCCTCTGCCATACGTTTGGTTAACGTTGTCACCAATACGCGTTCATCTTTCACCGCTCGAATTCGGATTTCGGACAATAGATCATCGACCTGAGTCGCAACAGGGCGAACCTCTAATTCTGGATCCAACAAACCTGTTGGCCGTACTACCTGATCGGCCACTTCTCCAGCTGATTTTTCAAGTTCATAATTGCCCGGAGTCGCTGAAACGAAGATGGTTTGCGGGGCGAGAGATTCGAACTCTTCAAACTTAAGCGGACGATTGTCCAGTGCCGAAGGCAAGCGGAAGCCAAATTCTACTAAGGTTTCTTTGCGCGAGCGGTCACCTTTATACATTGCACCAATCTGCGGAACCGTTACGTGTGACTCGTCAATTATGAGTAAACCGTCATGGGGTAAATAATCGAACAAAGTTGGTGGCGGCTCGCCCTCTGAGCGACCACTGAGATAACGTGAATAGTTTTCAATGCCAGAACAAAAGCCTAGCTCGTTCATCATTTCTATATCAAATTGAGTACGCTGACTGATACGCTGCTCTTCTAGCAATTTATTGTTATCCAGCAACTGCTTTTTGCGCACTTCTAGCTCGATTTTGATGCTCTCGATGGCATCAAGAATTCGTTCTCTGGGCGTCACATAGTGCGTCTTGGGGTAAATAGTATAACGAGGCAAGTCACGTTGTTTTACCACGCCAGTCAGTGGATCAAACACACTAATGCAGTCGACTTCATCGTCAAACATTTCGACCCGAACGGCATCTTGATCAGACTCGGCAGGGAAGATATCGATAACTTCACCACGGACTCGGAATTGACCACGCTCGAACGCGACATCGTTGCGTGAATATTGTAGCTCAGCCAAGCGGCGCAGCATGTCTCGCTGATCAATCACATTACCTCGGCGTAGATGGAGCATCATTTGTAAATACGACTCAGGGTCCCCCAAGCCATATATTGCAGACACTGACGCCACGATGATGGCATCTTTACGCTCTAGCAATGCTTTCGTCGCCGATAAACGCATTTGCTCAATGTGCGAGTTTACCGACGCATCTTTTTCGATGAACGTATCGGTTGTGGGTACGTAGGCTTCAGGCTGATAATAATCATAGTAAGAAACAAAGTATTCTACGGCATTGTTTGGAAAGAATGATTTCATTTCACCATAAAGCTGAGCAGCCAATGTTTTGTTGGGTGCAAGCAATATTGCTGGTCTTTGAGCTTGCGCGATCACATTGGCTAACGTAAAGGTCTTACCCGAGCCCGTTACCCCCAGCAAGGTTTGATGCGCGAGCCCAGAGTCGATTCCTTCTAACAGCTGTTTAATCGCACTTGGTTGATCACCTGATGGCTGATAGTCAGAAACCAGTTCATACACTTTACTCATACCCTTCCTCAACTTTACTTCATCGTTTGATTGTACATAGGATACCTATACACACCGCATTATAAAGAATTTACGCTTACTAATTTATAAGCTTTGCGAACTTCGGTATAGCCTTATTTAGTACTCTTTGATATAGTATTTCGCCCTAGCAAGCTGTCTTGCGTAAAAGTTCAAAATCTTCTTCCACAACTTTTCCCCAAAATGTTGCGCAACTCGCGCTTATCCCCAAAAGTACATTTTTCATCCACTTTGAATAACTTCTCCACTTTAAAGCTAAATACCTGTTTTATGTAAATTTTTAATCAACATTCATGACTAAAAATTCCAATCAACGCCACCATGTTGCATATGAAAAAGTTTTACTCAGAACTCATCAACATACTTATCCACAATTTTAGTGGATAAGTAACTCCAGCCCTTAAGCGGCAAGCACTACAAAAAAGTAAAGCCCCTAAAGAAAGTTTTTTTAATAAAAATGTGTTTTTTTACTGTTGACACGCTTTGGGGTGATCGGTAAGATTTGCCCCGCTTTTAAGCAAAGTAATTCCTCCTTAGCTCAGTTGGTAGAGCGACGGACTGTTAATCCGCAGGTCGCTGGTTCGAGCCCAGCAGGAGGAGCCAGATTTAAGAAAAAGCCCAGTTGCAAAACTGGGCTTTTTTCGTTTTCAATCGCAACAAGTTTCTACCGAACTGATGTATCGAAGTGAGTAACCCGAACCGAGTGCGGTATAGGGGAACCAACTGTAAAATGTTTTGCGTAACAAAACACAGCGTTTATTGGATAATCCCCCCGCTCTTTCTCGCAACAAAACGGTCACCAACTCATTCATTTTGATATCAATACGCCGAAATAACTCACATCTGTGTATGTTTTTCCACCATGAATATAAAACCACACCGTTCACTGGTTGTTATTGCCGTCACAAAACACGATAATATTGAGATCGGATTTTAAGAACGTAATAACTATGACCGAATATGTTTTGTTGTTAGTCGGCACCGTGCTGGTGAACAACTTTGTACTGGTGAAGTTTTTGGGGCTCTGTCCTTTTATGGGCGTATCCAAAAAACTCGAAACGGCGATTGGTATGGGCTTAGCGACCACATTCGTGCTAACGCTCGCGTCTGTGTGTGCATACTTAGTAGAGACCTACATTCTGCGACCACTTGGCATTGAATACTTGAGAACCATGAGTTTTATCTTGGTGATCGCGGTTGTGGTGCAGTTCACAGAGATGGTTGTACACAAAACCAGCCCCACCCTTTATCGCTTGCTTGGCATATTCTTGCCATTGATCACAACCAACTGTGCAGTGTTGGGTGTGGCTCTTCTTAACATTAATGAAAATCATAACTTTATTGAATCGATCATTTACGGCTTCGGAGCAGCGGTTGGATTTTCGCTGGTATTAATTTTGTTTGCCTCCATGCGTGAAAGGATTGCCGCGGCAGATGTTCCTATTCCATTTAAAGGCGCATCCATTGCGATGATTACCGCTGGTTTAATGTCACTCGCCTTTATGGGTTTTACTGGCTTGGTGAAGTAACTAATGAGTACGATTCTAATTGCAATCATCGCGCTTGCCGCTCTTGCCGCAATTTTCGGTGCAATACTCGGTTTTGCGTCCATCCGCTTTAAAGTCGAAGCGGACCCTATTGTCGATCAAATCGATGCAATTTTGCCTCAAACTCAATGTGGGCAATGTGGTTATCCAGGTTGTCGCCCCTATGCGCAAGCTATTGCCAACGGTGACAATATTAATAAGTGTCCTCCAGGCGGTCAGGCAACCATTGAGAAATTAGCGGACTTAATGGGCGTTGAACCGGAAGAGTCGGCCCACGACCTGGAGAGCAAAGTACCGACGGTGGCGTTTATTCACGAAGACATGTGTATTGGTTGTACAAAATGCATTCAAGCTTGTCCTGTAGATGCCATCGTGGGTGGTACAAAAGCCGTTCATACCGTGATCAAAGACGAATGTACGGGCTGTGACTTATGCGTCGCTCCATGCCCGACAGACTGTATTGAAATGATACCTGTGGCAACCACCACAGAAAGCTGGAAATGGCAGCTTCAAACCATCCCAGTGTTAAACATTACGGATGCTGCTGAAAAACAAGCAGATAACGTGAAAGATTCAGTTGAGTAAGGTTGCATATGGTATCTTTAATTGAACAAATTCGTACTGGTTCGCTGTGGGACTTTCCGGGTGGCGTGCATCCGGTAGAAAATAAAAAACAATCAAACCAAGAGCCACTTGTTCACGCTTCGCTTCCATCAGAAATCGTTTTACCGCTTAAGCAACACATAGGTAAAGCGGGTAACTTATTGGTCTCGGTGGGTGATACGGTATTAAAAGGCCAAGCACTCACGCAATCAGAAACGGGATTTACTGTGCCCGTTCATGCACCGACTTCAGGGAACGTTTCCGCGATAGAACCGAGAACGGTCGCTCACCCATCAGGGTTGAGTGAGTTGTGTATTGTGATCATACCGGATGGACATGACACTTGGTGCGAAAAACACCCAATCCCCAACTATGTTGAACACTCACCTGATTCGCTAATTGATATCATTCGTCTTGCAGGTATTTCTGGCATGGGCGGCGCTGGTTTCCCGACCGCAAAAAAAATTCAATCAGGCATTGCGCGAACCGAGATTTTAATCGTCAACGCAGCCGAGTGTGAACCTTACATCACCTCCGATGACAAACTCATGCAAGAGCATGCAGACGAGATTATTCAAGGTATTGAGGTCGTTGAGCATATCCTCAAGCCTAAACTGACGATCATCGGGATTGAAGACAATAAACCGCAAGCCATCAAAGCGCTCGAAAATGCAGCGTTGAATAAAGATATTGTTATTCGTGTTATCCCAACGAAATACCCATCAGGCGGTGAAAAACAGCTGATAAAAATTCTGACCAATAAAGAGGTCCCGGTCGGCTTGATCCCGGCGGACATCGGTATTTTGGTGCAAAATGTGGGTTCTCTGTACGCCATTAAGCGCGCCATCATTGACGGTGAACCGATGATAGAACGCGTGGTTACGCTAACAGGTAAAACCTTCAAGAAACCACGCAACGTGTGGGCCTTGCTTGGCACCCCAATTCAATCGTTACTGGATGAATTCGGCTACAAAGCGGATAAAAAGTTGCCGCGACTCATTTTGGGCGGCCCGATGATGGGTTTCACGCTCCCCCACTCTCAGGTCCCGATCACCAAAACAGCGAACTGCATACTCGCACCCACTCGCCGGGAAATATCCGCTCACCAATATGAGATGGAGTGCATTCGATGTGGTCAATGTGCCGAAGTATGCCCAGCGTCATTACTTCCTCAGCAGCTTCAATGGTATGCAAAGTCTGAAGAATACGAGAAACTTGAAGAACTTAATCTCAAAGACTGTATTGAATGTGGCGCTTGTGCCTTTGTCTGCCCAAGTGAAATCCCACTGGTTCAATACTATCGCCAAGCCAAGGCGGAAATCCGAACACGAGCCCAAGAAGCAGAAGCGGCGGAACGTGCCAAGTTGCGTTTTGAAGAGAAGAAAGCGCGCTTAGAGCGAGAAAAAGCCGCGCGTGAAAATCGATTCAAAAAAGCAGCGGATGAACGTCGTAAAGAGATGAAGTCCTCTGGTGGAGAAGACGCCATTGCAGCTGCAATTGCTCGTGTTAAGGCGCAAAAAGCAGACTCCGCAGAGAAAGCGGAACCTACCGTTAAACCAGCGGTAGCCGCGGCCATTGCAAAAGCAAAAGCGAAACAAGCTGCGGCGGCAAAATCAGGTTCAGCGGAACCTGACAATAGTGAAATGATGAAATTACGCGAAGAGCGTAAACGTCTTGCTCGCGAACGCAAAGCTGAAAAAGAACAACAAAGCAACGACACCTCCAGCGATAAATCTGAAGACAAAAAATCCGCGGTTGCTGCAGCGGTTGCCCGTGCAAAAGCACGTAAAGCGCAGCAGCAAACAACGGACGAGCAAGCGCCCAATGAACATACAGCAGATGTCACACCTGTAGAGCAAACGGGTGATCCCAAGAAAGCCGCTGTTGCCGCTGCCATTGCTCGGGCGAAAGCGCGTAAAGCGCAGCAGTCGACTCAGGAACACACATCCTCTGAGACAACAAGTGTTGAAACAGATGAAAGTGCACCAGATAAGCAAAACGACGATCCGAAAAAGGCCGCCGTCGCT
>NZ_JXOK01000063.1 GCF_000830505.1 Vibrio mytili
GGGCTATTTGATATGAAAGCATGGTGCTATCCTTTTAAGTCATTGAATGTTTAGTATAGGATCATAGAGCTGCCGGTCTAAACGTCTGAATGCGAGAATTACTGATCGTATATGCAAGAAAAACAGTACCAATTACTGCCTTTTGATTACGAAGGTGGTAAAAATGTGACCGAAAGACTATGTGAAACTCTTGTAGAAGGTGAGCCATTTCCGAATAGGCAAATGACTGAAGAACAGCTCGAAAGTCTAGAAGAGAAATATCTTATCGATATTGACGTATTTAAAATTCTCAATGGCGAACTAACGAAATTACGAACTCTCACATTCGATAAAGCACTTTTAGAAGAAGCAGCTATTGAGAGCGCTATAGCAATCTATGACGGTGACTCTACCTTTATCATGTATAAGAGTTCACAGCAAGCCGTAGCCGGAACCTACCTAGTAGATGTGGACGGCCGGCTCTCCCTAAACGAAATCCAACGTATTCTGGGTAAAAAGCTAGCTATCAGTTTTAATGGAACGACGATTACTGTTGATGAGGGTGATGTGAAGGTTGTGAGTCGGGTTGCTTTAGTAATATCAAAATCAAATTTGTAGGCTGTAGACACCAATAATGTAGCGAACGATTAAAAATTTATTATTTGACAGATTATATGAAAATTTTACTTCTATCAGATTTACATGCCGTTTTAGAAAATGACAGCCAAAATCTAAGCAACTCAAGGCTTCACCTTGATCAGAATGGAAATGGTGAATGGGGTAACGCACTTATACGTTACATCAGCACACTTAACATCAAATATGACTTAATAGTCTGCTGCGGGGATATTGCTAACAAAGGATCTAAAGCATCTTTCATGGCTGGGTGGACGTTTCTTAACAATTTGAGTAGCGCGTTACCCAACGCAAAATTAGTATGTGTACCAGGTAATCATGACCATCAGTCAAGACCAGACCTTAATGACCCAGATGGTTTTTCTCCAAAACATCAATTGCAGTTTTGTGAACCACCTTTCCCGTTTAATTGTCATGAAAAGAATACACATTTTTGGGCATGGAACTGGGTTTTAGACGATAGTGACCCCCAGTCAAACTTAGTTTTACTAAATACAAGCGCTTATCATGGCTTTAGTAATGAATCACATCATGGCAGAGTGGCTCTCGAAACAGTCGACCAAATAGAGAAAAGACTTGCCAACCAATCAAGTCCCAAAGCAATAAACATTCTTATCTGCCACCATCATCCACAAAGAATGGAACATGCACATGATGATTATGACGGTCAACAAATGAGCGGCGGACAAAAGTTACTTAACTCATTGCAGAAAGTAGATCAGGGTCCATGGCTAATTTTACATGGTCACAAGCATTATTCCTGTATTTCAAAAGCTTCAAGTGAAGGCGAAGATCCACCAATAGTCTTTTCGGCAGGCAGTACATCTGCAAAATACGCAGACCTCATAGATAATCAATTTTATTCAATCGATATTGACATAACAAAAACTTCTGAAAACGAACGGGTTATTGGTACATTTGAAACGCATCAGTTCTCTGTTGGCAGCGGCTGGAAGCCTTCAGCTTCCACCAATATGCCAGCTAAAAGTGGACTTGGTTCAAATATCAATTCACGAACATTGATTAATAGAATAAAAGAGCTTTTAAAAAATGAAGCATTTCTAGAAGAAACTGACATAAAAGATATAAACGACGAACTCCGATATTTTTTTGCCTGCAGAGTTCAAAAAATTTAAGAAAAGGTTAGAAAAAAATTCACTAGTTTCTGACATTGATGAAGCAAACCAGTTCATTTTACAGGTAGGGCCAGCCAATGCTAAATAGAATCCCAAGTGTCAGCGATTCTTTCAACGCAAAGACATCAACTACAGAGGATCTCTGCGAAACTTTTATCACAAATGAATTCTATGACAAATTAGCTTGTCCAAACCACTGTATTATGATCGGGCCTAGAGGTAGTGGTAAAACAACGCTTATGAGAATGTTGGATATTGAATCTCTTGAGCTGTGGACATCAGAAAAAGCAAGTGAATATAGAAAAACCATCAATTATTCAGGTGTATTTATACCCACAGACCGTTATTGGAAAACGCAATATCAAAAAATTGAAAATAAATTAAAAGATGATGAAATATCAAAGAAAGAAAAATTACGATATGACACCGCAATTATTCTTTTAGAACAATTATTTTCTTATCACGTTTTTGAAAACCTCCTCTCTGTAGTTAATTACAGATGCAGCAGAACAATAAAGAAAAAGAACAATTTTAAGAACGTGGAACTTACCAAAGAATCTGAAGTAGAGCTAGTTTTTAGCCTAAAAAGCATCCTAAATGTTGAACCAAGAATAAATTCTTTAAAAAGTCTTTTAGCAGAAGTAATCTTAAAAAAACAACTTATATCAAATGCCGTAAACAACCTTATATCCAACGATGATGTTGATGTCCAAAAAGTAGGTGACTTTGATTTAATCAGTAATCTAGAAAGTGTTGTTGCTATCGTTAACACATACTTTGAAGAAAAAAGTGGAAAATGGGCGTTTTTATTTGATGAGTTGGAACTTGCACCAAACCAGATAATAAAACCACTGGTAAACGAAATGCGTGGTGGGCATAAGGATATTATATTCAAACTTGCGCTATCACCTTATCACAAAGGTGTATCTATAACTGATGACACTGATAGTGCCATGAAAGCCCAAGATATAGAATTGATTGATCTAACAGGTCTAAGTGACAATGGTGGTAATAACTTCGCTAATTCACTATGTACCGCTCTATTTCAAAGAAAAGGGCTCTATAACAATATTGAGCATTACTTTGAAGAACCTAAAGATATAAATATCGACAAAGATTTTAGCGATTTGTCAGCGAAGGACCCTTCCTTCAATAACTATCTTATTGAAAGAGGTTTCAAGTCTGATATCTATACTAATCAGGATAGCCAACTTAGAAAAATAAAATTTATAGTGCATCTACGGAACTTTAAACGTAGTAAAGATGGTAAAAAACATGCACGAAGAAGACCTGCCGACTACTATGGTGGGTTTGAAAACATATGCAAAGCGGTCGAGTATAATCCTAGAATGCTTATCGGTTTAATGAATAAATTTATTTCTCATGCTAAAGAAGGGAAAGTAAGTTTAAATCAGCAATTAATAAGCTTACAAGAATACTTTCATGACTACCGTTCGTTACTAGGCACAATTGCAGTAGATTCCGGAGACAATAAATTTAACAATATATATGATTTAATATCAGAGATTGCACAATTTTTTAGAGACGAAATCCATGGACCACAGTTTAAAACCCAACCTAAAGGTTCAATAGCAATCAAAAGCAAAATAAGTGATGAACTCAATGAAATAATAGGATATGCACTTAATGCTGGCGCACTTATACCAATCGATACTGAGATAGGTTCGTTAAATGATTTAAACTCTAGTAAACGTTGCAGATTATCTTATATCTTCTCACATCATTATGACCTGTTAATGACTAAGCAAAGTGAGATAGATATCGTAGAGCTAATAAATCAAACTAAGCTTAAATCGACTAGATTGAAAATCGTTGACTTACTAGGTTTTACTAACTATCAACAATACTCTTTGGAGCTTGAATGAAAATACTAAGTGATAGCTTTAATGGACCGTATGATTTATCAATATTAGGATTAGGTTACGAAGAACGAGCGTCAAGTAAATATAACCAAGAAAAAGACTCACTTGGTGAAGTCTTAGCTTTGGGTTACCTGACACATACTGAGATTCTTCATTATAAAGATAATAAAGATAAGTATGTTTCAGGGCATAGCAATGTCTTTGAAGGAAATGATAACGATGTTAAATCATATTTGAATGAATGGCTTAAAGAAAAGATTGGTGAAAAAAATAAACCTATCAATGTATTAATAGATATCACAGTTTTTTCCAGACCAAGACTTGCTGCACTATTATATATTTTGGTGAAAAGCCTGCCTAAAAACTCTATCTTAACTATATCTTATGAAATATCGAAGTTCGTTTCTGCACCTGATGGGCTATCTCCAATAAAAAAAGTGGGGGATATTATACCTGAACTATCTGGCGCTATAGGGGATCTAAATAAACCGACAGCGTTAATCTTAGGTTTAGGTTATGAAGACGGCAAAGCTCTTGGATTAGCAACTTATCTTGAGCCAGAGTTCAATTTTGCTTTAGTCCCAATTGGTGTTGACAAAAAATTTGACGATTTAGTTGTTAAAAATAATCAGGCATTCTTAAATGAGATCCCTAGATCGAGAATTGTCCATTACAGATTAGATCAACCTTATAACACATACATTGATATGAGAGACCTAGTAAGTGCGACCTCTTCGTTTGCGACACCTCTTATAGCCCCGTTAGGACCTAAAATTCTGACAGCCATTAGCGTTCTTATTGCTATTGAATTTAATGAAAAATTGCCTGTTTGGCGAGTATCTTCCGACTATGAAGAAAAACCAGTAAACAGAAAACCTAGTGGAACCAGTGTTAAACTTTCAGTTATGATTTAAATAAAGACGCCCATATTTTTGTGGGCATTTTATTTACTTACACAGCAACTCTGACTCTATGCCTTCTTCACTAGCCTAGGACCGCCACCTAAGCAATAATCGCTATCAAACTATGGGGCATAAATTTGTTAGCTCGAATCGCGCTGACATGCCCTGTGTCTACCTGTGATCACCGTGAAGTGTACTTTTAATTTATTAACTAGCCTCATTTGTAATCTGCCAAAACAGGGAACATACTAAAACTTAGTTACTCTAAGTTTTAGGTTGGCAATGGATACGGAAATTGAACTCTACTCTGATGAATCGCTCGAAAGCTTTCTACTGCGTTTAAGTAAGTATCAAGGCTACGAGCGGTTCGCTCATTTTGCTGAAGACATCTGGCAGAGTACGTTACTACAACATGAAGCTATTCCCGGCGCTTTTCCTTTTGAGCTAAGTCGAATCAATATCTATAGAGCTCAAACAACTAGCCAAATGCGTGTTCGAGTACTCATAGATTTAGAAAAGCGGCTGAAACTTAACGACTTTGGTCTTCTGCGATTAGCTCTTTCCCATTCGAATGCGAGTTTTTCTCCGGATTACAAAGCGGTGCATAGCTTTGGTGTTGATTACCCTTTAACTTTTCTTAGAAAACGTTTCACTCCTGTTTGCCCTAAATGCATAGATGAAGCACCTTATATCCGTCAATTGTGGCATTTTATTCCTTATCAAGTTTGCCATAAACACCATTGCCAACTCGTTCAGCGATGCACTGAATGCGGAAAATTATTGGACTACCAGTCGTCAGAGCTAATTGATCAGTGTGAATGTGGCTTTTCCTTACCTAATAGCGAATCAGAGAGGGAAAGTGGTTCGGCATATATCGTTGCTCAATGGCTAGCGGGAGAAACGGTGATAGAATCTGGGTTAATGACTCGGGAGTTGACTCAATCAAGTCGATTTGGGGTTCTGCTTTGGTATATCAACCGATATGGTGAATTTGATGATATTAGTATCGACGACTTTGTTGAGTACTGTAAAACTTGGCCGAAGAAGCTCTATGACGATCTAGATGCAACCGTGCAAAGGGCTGATGTAGTGCGAATTCAGCCTTGGAATAAAATCTACTTCAGCGAGGTGTTTGGTGATCTACTGAAAGAGTGCCGAAACCTTCCAAGTCGTGACCTTAGCAAAAATCCGGTGCTGCAGAATGTAGTTCGCTATTTCAGTAGGTTGGTTGCTAATTATCCTAGGGCGAAATCAGCTAACATCGGTGATGTTTTATTAAGTCCTTTAGAAGCTTCTACGCTACTTTCATGTAGCACACAAGAAATATGTCGCCTGTACCAGTTTGGAGAGCTTAAAGCGCAGCTCACGCCCAAATTGCACACTAAAATTGAAAACCATCACTCTGTTTTCACTCTTCGTAGCATTATAGAGCTCAAATTATCCGGGATGTGCAGTGAAACTGATGGTTTAAATCATTATTTACCAGAGTGGTAAACTATGACGACTTTGCAAGACTTAATCGATATTGAAGACGCTAAGCTCCGCTTTGCTGAGATTAAAAAAGCGTTCATGCCCTATACGCGACCAGTAGAAGTTGATGGGAGTGAAAAACAGGCATTAATTGTGTTACTCAATCTATCATTGAGTAAACCGGAAGCTAAAGACTGGCTCGATTTTACTCGTGCCTTGGGTTACTTCGCCAATTCAGATAATTTAGCGACTGCGGAACAAGAAATTCAGTGGTTTCATACTCATAACCTCAAGTTTCCAGATTGCCGTGTATCGGAGCAGCGAATTATAGCGAAACCTCTGTACAGTGAGACGCTGACGCTTACCAGTCAGTCATTCAACAAAGCTTATGGTTGGGCGCATAATTCAGCTGTTTATAAACATACTATTTGGTTATTAAATGAGTTCCGCTGGCGTGGAAGATTGGAAAATCTACTTAATCTCATTCGTGCTGGAGATGATTTCTGGCTGGAACTTTTAGCTGATATGGGATTAAAACCTAAAGCACAAATACAGCTCAAAGACCTAATTGAATGCCAGTTGCCACCAACGCATCTCCCGACGAAGTGAACCGCTATAGCAAGCAGCTACGCTTCCCTTGGAAGGGTGATTATTTATCCGTAACTCCAGTTGTTAGTCATGCTATCCAGCAGGAGCTCTCTGTATTGTCTCGTCAAGTTGAATGCTCTCTTCGCTTTAAAACGATGAGCTATCCCAATTCAGCTAGTATTGGGAATTTATGTGGCTCACTTGGCGGATATATAAATATACTCAGCTATCCGATTGATGTAGTGGCGAATCGGCATCAAACACTCGGTGCAAGCCGCAGTAGAACTAACCGCTACTTCGATGATTTTCAGTTAACCTCAAAAAGAACCTGTAGTGTGTTAGCTCATTTGATAGGTTTTGAACAACCTCAAACGCGCAAAGCGCAGAAACAAGTACGCCAATATCAGCTCAAATTCATACGTAAACAAATCGCGCGATGGTTACTACCGCTCATCGAATTACGAGACAATTCAGTCACAGAACCAATAGGCTTTTATGATGAGCCAGATGACGATCTGGTGAAGCGGTTCTTATCCATCAATGAGTCTGACTTTTTAGAACTGATAACTGGTTTAAATCAACGCTTGAACTTAGCTCTGCAGAACAACCGCTTTGCTTCTCGTTTTGCCTACCATCCCAAACTGATGCGAGTGTTAAAAACGGAACTTATATGGGTACTAACTCAGCTAAGTCGTCCTGAACCTGATCATCCTGCCGTTTTTGATAGCAAAGTACAGTATCTTTATCTTTCATCTATGAGGGTATTTGATGCCGCGGCTTTGAGTTGTCCATATTTATCAGGTGCACCTTCATTAACGGCAGTGTGGGGATTTGTTCATCGTTACCAAAGAGAGTTGCAAGATTTACTGCCTGATGGTGAAGGTCAATTCGAGTTTAAAGACTTTGCTATTTTCGTTCGCAATGAATTAGTTCAAACCAGCGCAAAACTCACCGAACCAAGTGTAATAGCTAAAGCTCGGAGTATTTCGCCAGTTAAGCGAACCACAATCATTCGTGAAGACTGTTCTGATTTGGTATTTGATATTGTAATTACAATAGAAAGTGACCAGCGTCTCTCAGACTACCAAAGCCAGTTAAGAGCTGCGTTACCAACTAATTTCGCCGGAGGTACTTTGTTTCAACCTGAAATTGATTCAGAGATTAATTGGTTAAGAACCTTTGTAAGTAAGTCAGTTCTGTTTCAAGCGGTGAAAGGTTTACCTGGCTATGGTACTTGGTTATCACCATATTCTTTCCAGCCTCAAAATCTGGCTGAGTTACAAAAGCGTTTATCTATTGATGGTTCGTTAATTCCGGTAGTAAATGGCTTTCATTTTCTAGAGCAGCCACAGGAACGAAAGGGCGCATTGACGAACCTTCACACTTATGCGGAAAACAATATTGCTTTAGCGAAGCGGGTTAATCCAATTGAAGTAAGATTAGCTGGAAGAGATCAATTTTTTGAACAGGTATTTTGGTCGCTGGAGGTGACCGAGCAGACTATCCTTATAAAAAACAAAAGGGTTTAGTCGCTTATGGAACTCTGCAGTCAGTTAAATTATGTTCGTTCATTATCACCTGGAAAAGCATATTTTTATTATCTTGATAGGGATAATAAAATGCGCCCACTTCAGATAGACCGGACTTATCATCGATCTCCTAAGAGTGGTTATTCAGAAGCTTATTCTGGCGACTTAAAAGCGAAAAATGTAGCACCGCAAGACCTTGCACTTTCAAATATTCAATTTCTAGAACACTGTTATGTCCCTCCTAGAGTAGATGATATCTATTGTGCCTTCTCGTTAAGAGTTCGAGCTAATTCGTTATCACCAGAAGTATGTGTTGATAATGAGGTCCGAGACATACTCAGTAACCTTGCTGCCCTGTATAAAGAATTGGGAGGATACAAAGAGCTGGCAAGGCGTTATGCTAAAAATATTTTGATGGCATCGTGGGTTTGGCGTAATCGAGCGTGTAGAAATATTGAGGTTGAAGTTAAAACAGAAGATAAACAGTGGGTAATTGCTGATGCAAGATTATTGGATTGGTATGGTTCATGGGATAAGAATTCACAAATAGTCTGGGATGAATTTACAAACTATTTAACTAAAGCTTTGTCGGATAGGACCGGCTATTTCAATGTGGATATTAAAGCGAAGCTCACCGTAGGCTGGGGCGATGAGGTGTACCCAAGCAAGAGTTCTTAGATGCGAAAGAAGCAGGAAAACCAACCAAACAGTTAGCAAAGGTAATAGTCAATGGAGAAGAGTCAGCAGCATTTCATTCGCAGAAAATTGGAGCCGCAATCCAACTAATCGATGATTGGTGGGATGAAAATGCAGATAAGCCGTTACGAGTGAATGAATATGGCGCTGACAAAGAATATGGAATCGCAAGGCGACATTGTTCACAGCACCGAGATTTTTACTCATTGATTGCAAAAACTGAAAGTTATGTTGAATCGATGCTTGAAACCAATCTAATCCCAGATGACGTTCATTTTATCATGGCGGTATTAGCTAAGGGTGGTGTGTACAGCGGTGCGAGTAAGAAAAATAAGAAGGATGAATGATGGAATCACGGTATTATTTTTCTATTCGTTACATACCGGAGCGTGCTGATAATGAGCTCTTGTCAGGCCGCTGTATTTCAAATATGCACGGCTTTCTTTCTCATGAGCGCAATAAGCAATTCAAAAACAGTGTTGGTATCTGTTTCCCTTTATGGAATGAACAAACCGTTGGTAATGTAATTACTTTTGTCTCGACCAATGAAAGTATCCTCACTGGCCTATCGTACCAACCCTACTTCTCCACAATGATGAACGAAAACCTCTTTGAAATCTCAGATATTAAGGTTGTTCCTGATGACGCAGAGGAAGTACGATTTGTATTCAATAAAACGATTCAAAAGATCTTCAACGGTTCGAAAAAGCGAAGAATTAAACGAGCAATGAAACGTGCTGAGGAGCAAGGTCGTATTTACACACCCATATCTATTGAAGATCGGGAGTTTGATCTATTCCATGAAGTCCCTATAAGTAGTCAGTCATCAGGCCACGAATTTGTTTTGCATATTCAGCGGCAATGTCATGTGGAAGCGGAAATAGGACAGGGCTTTAATGGTTATGGTTTCGCATCCAATAACAAGTGGAGAGGGACAGTACCTATCATCACGGTTTAACCCTATTTTAGAACGCTAAAAGTTAATGGTCTAAAATCAAGCAGTTAAATATAGAGCTAAAAAGAAAGGTATTTTAGCTAGAAAAGTTATAAATATTCGTTTAATAAATGAGTTATGGTGTAATCTTAATAGTACTCCGCCGAGTAGGCGGCTAATAATTTTACTAGTCCTGATCTAGTTAAAGGTTTTTGGTACTCCGCCGAGTAGGCGGTCAAGAATAGGTCAGGAAGTAAGCCCCCTGTATCCGCTGGGCTAGCGGTAAATAAGCCAACTAACCCGTCATAGTCGAAAGCCTGTGGTTCTGCCTTTATGGGAGGATGAAACACTCCTCAATACTGAGTACATGATTTTAAAACCTCTCGTAGCAATCATTTGTTTCAAGTAGTACTTTAATCATGTCTAGGTTACATAGTCTAAACTTATAGTACTTTTTACTTCCTGCCATGTTTGCTTTCTCGAGTCGTTTATTTTCTTCCTTGATTTGCTCAGGTGACCGAGTATCAATATTCCATTTGTTTTTTAAAATCCACAAAAAAGCAGCTCTCTTTAAAACAAATAACTGGTCAGTCCCGCTACTTAAACCAAAGTCGATTCGGATTTCCTCTCGCTCTTTTTCATTTCTATCCTCATGTAACTTTAAATCTAAAGGAATTTCTACGTTCCAATCTGGGTCGGAGTCTAAGTCTTCGTGCTTTTGCTTTTTGAAACCTAGGCTTGCTTGATTGTTTTCGAGTTTAAGAACTCTGGAAAAGTTAAAAAACTTGAAGGGGTTTCTAGAAACATCTGTTTCTGAACGGTCATAGGCTCTAAACAACCAAAACTCGCCATCATTTAATATTTGAAGTGGCACTAATTCTCTTTTTGAGCGTCCTTTCCCACTTTTGGAGTAATACTCGCAAAAGACTGGGTAGCCGTTGCTGATTGCACGAGTTATAGCAGAGACAGTATCAACTTTCATTTGATCAGGCAGCGATGTTACCTTCTCATATGGAATCACGGTGTTACTGTGGTCAGAAAGCTTATTTTTGTTGAATCCATTCGCTAACATTCCAAGAGCAACTTCTGCTTTCCACTCTATCAAAGGTTCATAACTGCTCTTTAGAATATTAGAGCGAATAGAATGATCGTATCGCATATTCAGAGGGCATGCGTCATTGTATGCGGCGAGAACTTTCGATGCCGATGCATCCGACAGATTAAATTGGTTCCCTAAGTCTGAGCGTTTAATAGTGCCAGTAAATCGTAGCATGAAGTCGATGTAAGCAAAGCGATCTGCATTGTTTTTATACTTCTTCTTTAGTTCATCGTAGTTGAGCATTATAAATCTCTCGAGTTAGTTACTATAAACATGATAAGTATTCATATTGAATTTAGCTACATTTAAAGTTAAATGTTACAACTAGTTCGTCTATTTTTTATAAGTGCTGTTGATCTTTTGATCGATCTAATGTTAGATTAGTAACGGTAGCAGGAAGTGGCTTTGTTTTTTAGAAATAGAGGAAGGTAGAAATGGCCAAAAATACGGGCAATGATTATCGGAAAGGTGCGGTAAAGAATCGGAGCCAGACTCAGACGGGGTCAGGTAATTGGGTAAAAAGAGATGCTGAAACAGGGCGGTTTATGGAAGTGAAAAGCGACAAGAAACCATTCAAGGGTGTCTCTAAAGAATAAAAAGGCACTTACAGTTGAACTGAAGTGCCTTTTTACCAGTGAAGTGAAAGATAAAAATCATTGCAGTGATTCTTATCGGACTCAACACATTGAGGAATGAGTTCACTAAAGGAACATCAATCACTCGGTCAGAATTGTGATAGTAGCTTCCTTTGGTTTTCACCTCAAGGTTAAGCATTCATTTTATTATTTTAATGAGATGTCTGTTTATCCATTCCTCTGTCAATTGTTCGGATTTCAAACAATGAATCTGAATGCTATTTATAATTTTCAGAATATGGTGACAACTATGTCTATTCATAAAGAAGACAAACCAACGAACATCATCATTAATGGCCGCCCGAAAAAAATTGAAGGTGGTTCTGTTTCTTACACAGAAGTTGTTGAACTTGCATATCCCGGAGAATCCAGTTCGGGGATTGTATTTACAGTGACATATATGGGACCTCAAATGCCTGATGGTACTTTGACTGAAGGTCAGTCTGTGGAGATCAGAAATGGGGTGAAGTTCAATGTCAACAAAACAAACCGATCGTAATCCATCTATTCTTCGCTTAATTGAAGAAGGTTTTGATGTGGAAATTGTGAACCAACATTTGTTGGTTCATTCCATCCCTTATTTAAATTCAGAAGGTGTTGTTGAATTAGGTGTGTTTGCTTGTCCGTATGCGGGTATGGGTGAGCAGGATACGTGTCCCAGAGACCATACAATGTGGTTTCAGGGGAAAAAGCCGTTTATGAGTACTGGGCGGGAAATGTCTCAGGTGATCAATAACTCGAATCCACGGCAATTGTTTCAGGGTTTTACTGCTCAGCATTACCTTTCCAATAAACCTAACGGTAAGGCTTTTACTAACTACTATGACAAAGTTGTTCACTATCATACTTTGTTCGTTAGTCAGGCTAGAGCTGTTGAGCCTAACGCTGATGCCAGAACGGGGCGAATCCATCGTGAGCGAGACTGCAGATCTGTTTTTCAGTATCCGGATACGGCTTCGTCCCGGGTTGGGATTACGGCACTGAGTCAGAAATTAGAAGGTGACAAGGTTGCGATTATCGGGCTTGGCGGGACCGGAAGTTACATTCTGGATCAGCTGGCCAAAACGCCTGTAAGTTCCATTCTTTTATGTGACGGAGATATTCTGGAACCTCATAACGCCTTTCGCTCGCCCGGAGCGGTAGCGTTTGAAGATCTGGAGAAGAAGCCGAAAAAAGTTGAGTACTACCAGGCTATATATTCACAAATGCACAAGCATATCGGGATCGTTGATGAGTTCATTACTGCAGACAATGTATCGATACTGAAAGATTGTGACTTTGTTTTTCTTGCGCTTGATAGTGGAAGTGCAAGAAAACTTTTGACTGATTACCTTGTGGAAACAGGCATCCCTTTCATTGATGTCGGGCTGGGGATTGAACGTCTTGAACTGAAAAGTGGTGATGCAGTATTGCGTGGTAGTTGCCGGGTAACGTTAGCAACTCCAGAAAAGCATGATCATTTATCTAAGCATCTGGTTTTTATAGATGATGACCCTGATGAGGCTCTTTATAAGAGCAATATTCAGGTTGCTGATATGAATGCAATGAACGCTATGCTGGCTGTTGGCTTATGGAAACAGTACAAGTCTTTTTATCAGGAAGAATGTGATGGCCCTCATAACATGGTCTATACCCAACCCTTCCAGTCGATTTCCAGGAGCGAGGAGCGATGCGAGTAAAACAGATCACGCCAGTTTTTGTTGAATACATTCCTGATCATATAGAAAGCGGAAAGCTTTATATCAGTGATGAATATGAGATAGCAATTCACAAATGCTGTTGTGGCTGTGGTGAAGAGGTGGTGACACCTCTTTCACCAGTTGATTGGCGATATACCATAACATCAGAAGGAGTTTCTCTGTTTCCGTCGGTAGGAAACTGGAAATACCAGTGCCAGTCTCACTATTTCATCCGTGACAATGGTGTTTTATGGGCTAAAGGAATGTCACCGGCTCAAATCAAAAAAGTGGAACAGCGAGATATTGCTGATAAACAAAGATTCATTAATGAGCGTAATGCACAGCGAGGTTTGTTCAACTTGTTTAGACCTCTTGTAGCGATATGGAAACGTATAAAAGCTTACTTGTTCACGAACAGTAAAAAATGAGTTTTTTCTACCTAATCGCTTCCAGTTCAGTTCCAAATTGTTCACCTTCAGGTGAGCTCATTCTGGCTGAAATATGTCTGGCTCATAGTGTTCTAGCCAAAGATTTAGGACACATTCTATTTATTATTAAATTGACCTACTTTTTCCAATAATGGAATGCTTGCTCGGTGTTGTATGGTCTGTTTTTGTCGGCGATGTTTGGGTGCGTGATTGTTTTTGTAATATAAAACAATTGATTAAATGTTATTCTTTAAGTTCAAATAGATGGTGTCTAGTTGAACAATACTGTTAGTTGCGCTAACAAAAATAAATTAATATGTCAGAGAGGCAAAGCATTATGCCAATAGATTTAACAGAAACTTTGGTTATAGGGATTTCAGCTACTGCACTATTTGATTTATCTGAAGCTGATGAGATCTTCAGGAAAAAAAACGAAACAGATCCAAATACTGCGATCGATGAGTATCGTACATATATGCTTGAGCATGAAAATGAACCCTTAAAAGATGGTACCGCCATGCCTCTAGTAAGGTCATTACTCAATCTCAATACTCACAAGAGCTCAGAAGCCACCGCACCGATAGTTGAGGTGGTTGTTATTTCGAGAAATAGCCCAGAAACGGGTTTTAGAGTATTAAATGAAATTCGCAGGAGAGAGCTTCCTATTACTCGTTCTGCATTTACTGCTGGCGAAGCAAGCTCTATCTACCTAGATGCTTTTTATGTAGACCTGTTCCTAACTACCAATGAACAAGATGCTCAAGAGGTTATCGATAGTCGCGTATGTGCTTCAGCACTAGTTAAACGACCACCGCAATCAGAGGCAAGCTTAAACGAAGATCAAGTGCGCTTTGCATTCGATGCGGATGCTGTTCTTTTTAGCGAGGATAGCGAAATTGTTAATCAAAAAGATGGATTAGAAGAGTTTTGGCGAAGTGAAAACGAGAAACAAGACATCCCTTTGCAAGAAGGACCTTATGCTAATCTTCTGAAAAAGCTCTCTAAAGTACAGGAAAGGCTACCTGGGCGTATCGAATATTCGCCTGTAAAATTAGCAATCATGACTGCCCGAAATAGTCCCGCAGAAATGAGAGTAATAAAAACACTTCGAAGTTGGAATGTTTATATTGATCAGGCCTTCTTTCTTGGAGGTTTAGAGAAAAGTCGTTTTCTAAAAGCGTTTAAGCCACATATCTTTTTTGATGACCAAGACTCACATTTGGACCCAGCGTCAATTGAGGTGCCGAGTGCAAAAGTTCTTTATCCATCAAACTCAGTACTAAATAAAATAATGCAGGACAAAGTCAGCGTAAAAGTAGAAATCATGCAAGACGAAGATTGCAACTAACAGAGTACTTATGGAGCCAGTCTCGATGCTTCTAACTCGTTTCTGCCCCATTCCGTGTTTCTTCGGATATATGCGCTATTTATTCACGCTACTCTTTGACTGAATTTATCTAATAGATTTATAGCTCACTTGGCGATCAAACCTGTCGTATGTATAGACCATGAACAACGGAGACATTCGATGCTCTACCGAAAAGGTAGCGTCAAGTGAGGGAGGGCAGATGGCTATGTCGAATGTATGAACAGCCTAAACTTTGGGCTTTTTGGGTAGGGAATGTCCATTTATTTGATAACTGACCAGCTCCCCGAGGATTACACTTGGCGAACGACTATCTTCAAGTCATCTCTAGGTATATTGCCAAGACGGTCGGTTAGAACATTCAGGTCTTCGCGCGCCATCGAAAGGCCTCCTCCGGCTAAGTCTGTCGCCGTGATTTTCGGAACTCGACCTGTTCCAGTCGTTAGAGGAAACTCGATGAACATGTTCTCCTTGGTGGTTCCACGTAGAGCGACGCGGTGGTAGGTGCCTTCTTGCAGTCCATCGTCACTACCTTCAATTTTGAATGCCCGATCCAAATGCCAAAGTTGCGTATTCGTAGAACCACGTTCTAGAGAAAGAACCGATGCGCTAGACGTACCAGCCAAAACGTCAGCACGGGCTCGATCTGGGCCGCGCACAAGTGACTTCACAACCTCAGCAACTTGATGAATGCCAGATGCACCGCCAGCAAGCAGCCCCCCTGTCACAATTGTATCTACCCCACGCAGGATTGATCTGGAGAGTTCGACATTTTCTGCCGATATTCTGCCGATCTCTTGTGCTACTTCTTCTGTAGTAATTTGAAGGGCGAGTTGGTTGGCTTTGTTCTGGAGATTTGTGACCACCATCCGTGCTATTTCCATAGTAGAGTCGATTTCTGACGGTTCGATGCTAATAAGCGGAGTGATCACTCCAATTCCAGTCAATCCAACAGCTAGACCCAATGGGAGGCTAATCATCATGGCGGCCCGTGAGCCATCCTTGGCTTTTACACCAGTTGCCTCAACAATGGCCCGGTCGGTACCATCGGTCTTGGTTAGAAACAGCATACTTTGCGTTGCTCGTTCAATGGCGGTGGCGAGGATAGCAAGTATTGCGAGGTGTTCTAGAAACTGGAGTGCGTCAAAATCAGCATTTAGTTTGACCGAATTTGGCAGAAGGACAGCAACTCCCCAACCGAGCCCAACGATAGCCAGGACCGCAAGTGCGATTCCGAACGCGCTAGTCCAATTCCAACCTGAGTCCTGAATATCCATAAAACTCTCCTTCTGTCGGGTGTAAATTTTCCCTGACCTGTCTGCCCACTTCTTCAGAGCTACAGAAGTCTTTCAATATTACGTCTCTAGCTAGCTCGGCTAGGGTGTTCTAAACCGGGTAGCCGTTAGAAGTTACTTCGGACACTGTTAACGAGATCATTGGCGGCCTGACCGCCCACGATCATGCTGCCCAAACGTCCACCAAGATAGATTCCAGCTCCCAGAGCAATCGCACATCCTACAACCCCTATCCCTCCAGTCGTCACTATCAGTGCCGTACAGAATTTGGCTCCGCCATACACACCGAGCGAAGAGCCAAGGTCTTCTCCCAGACCGCTGAGTGCAGCCTGTTGTTCTTCCGGCGTATTGGCAAAGTAGACTCGTCCTGCGGAGGTCGATATATCGGCGACCATAACAATCGCGCTGCCCTTTTTTAGCAGTTTGCCAACACCGCTTCCAATCGTGGTGAATTTTGTTGCCGGTCCAGCCCGGACCGACGCCTCGATGGCTCCTCGATAATTACCCTGCTTGTAAAGTTTCACAAAGGATGGATCTCCACTACGCTTGCTTTCGCGATACTTGTCCACGATCTTGTAAGCAAAATTCGGGATCGGGTCCTGTGCTCTGGACGATTGCCGCGTGATCTTGCGCAGGGCGATCATGTTATCGGCAACTTTCTTGGTTACCTTGCGACCATCATCGATCCATGCCTTGTGCGTGGCCTCAAGGGCAGAAATGTATTGTTTGCGGGTCTCATGGAGGTGCTTGAGGATATCCCCTGCGATACCAGCTGGTAGATAGTATGATGACGCAAGAGAGGATGAGAGCTGGTTCGAGATTTCCTGCAATATCCTATTAGAATGATCCTCTGACTCCCCTGGTACAAAGAGCAGGTTGGACTTGTCTGCAAGGGCTTCAGGCTGAACCGGCCCATAGCACATGAGTTGGTTGCTAGACGTGGTCTCGACATCACCCGCGAAGCCGAGACTGTTGGTGTCACTGAATCTCAGCATTTCACCCTTCCATATTTAGATTGATAAGAATGAATGTTCGACCCTTGCGTATGTTGATCAATCGTCCTTCAGGTTCAGCCAACCATTCTTGAGCTTCACCGCAATCGTGTTCGACCGTCTGCTGATCTTCTGCGATATCGAAGCTGGTGACCTCTTTCGCATCGACTTCTAGCTTCCACCTCCCAGAGGTCACGAACTCCCGTAACTGGATGACGATTTCCTGATCAGACTTTGCATAGGCGTAGAGGATTTGCGGCTGGTCTCTGCCACCAGAGCCAAGTGGTTCCTGACCCGACAGGACACGGTAATAATCGGCAATGGCCCCCTGTTTGGCGACCTCTGCCGCTTCCATGAGAACTTTCTGTGCACGCATTTCTTCGGCATAGGGTTCGGTTGCCGGAGAAACACCCATGACTGTATCCACATAGAGGCCGGGCGATGCCACGCGTAAGTCGTGTGAGAGCAGTGGCAGCAACGGTTCATTCTCATCAAGCGCGTCGTCGACAGATTTTTCTAACTGTTCGATGATCTTCTCAATAGCCTCCTGTAACTTGGCATAGAGATTTTCGAGCGTGTACTTGTCCTCTCCATCGCCCAGTACGATATACGGTGCCTTGCCTCCGACAGTTGTTGCTTCATTCATTATTTCGCTTAGGGCATTAGACACTCGAATTACCTTTGCCGAGGCTTCCGCACCCCCAACATCATACTCCTTTTTTAGTAGGTTTAGGATTTGGTCGATGATGTAGGACCAATATGAAACAAACAGCTTAGCATATTCTTCTGAGCCTGGCGTGGCCGCTGTCTGGTAGGGCAGGTTGCTTAGGTCAAATGGTGAGAGCGCCTGATCCATGTCCGACAACTCAAACACCTTAGGAATTGTAATCCCGCTGCCTGAAACCAGTTCGATCCCGTCTTCAGATACGAATTGTAGACTCTCAGCAGTCAGGGATGCGTCAAAAATGTTGTATAGCCTGTAGAAAAGCAAGTTCAGTGTCCGGCCTTCGTTTACGTTCTTCACGTTGATTGACGTGCTTTCGCTGCGCGAAGCTTTGGTGGTTACCGTGGTTGTGGATTTGACCTCCTGATGTGACCGTCGGGTAAGGTTTCTAGCAGCCTTGCGGGCGACCTTCTCCATCTGGCGCGAGAATTGCTTAGCAGTCTTGGTGGAGGATGTGCTGCCCGATGCACTGCCGCCAAAGGCACCAATGGAGCCACTAGCGGAGGCTGAAAAGGTACTTGTGCGTGTCGACTCAGATGAGTTACCGGCTTCTCTTTCGATCTCGCTTGAGAGTTCCAACGTATCAGAGCGGGTGAGGTCAAGAATGGAGGTCGTGGATTGTACCGTTTCAATCTGGCGCGACGTTGTCTGTTCAACTGTAATCGTCCGTTCTTCACCTGGTCCCATATTGATCGAATGCACTAGCTCACCTAGCTCCGAACTGCGCCATGCTGTGCGATAACTCAGAGCTTCGTGAACAAAAACGGCCGGCGATCGTACGGGTGCATAACCTCGGAAGGGCCGCTTGATAATAGTGTATTTTGTAAGGATTTCACCTTCAGTTAATTTCTGTTCATATACCGGTATCCAAATCGCGGTTTTTCGTCTGAACTCTTCATTACGGTCGCAATTCTCGATCACCGATTCCAATGAAGTGCCGTTGACGTCAAAATAGTCGCCATTGATCCTCTCAAACCGGTAGGATTCCAGACCTTCTTTTTCGGCCAGTTCGACTTCTTTCTCTTCCCATGGATCAAGATCGACCTGTACCTCACCGTATTTGGTGACTCGGCGAGAATTGTTGACCGTCTCCATCCATTCTTGACGAACACGACGCCTACTGACCACGACTCCAAATACTTTCTTGGTTCTGGTAACGTATCGAACACGCTTAACCTGAGATCGCCAATAAATCGTCGTGCGATATGGCTGGTAGAGTTTCCCAGGTACCATTTCTTCAGTACTACCGTCAACATATTTGTACGTTCTGTTGGTGAGCGGCAGGATATAATTAAGGTCAGAGGCTCTATCTACGAGTTGCCGTTCGCTGAAGGTGACATCCCGCTGCGGTTGCTTCATGCGAAGGATAGCGTTCAGAAGTTGGTTGATTTGGTTGTCGGTAAGCAGCCCTGTGACCTGTGACGTTGCCAACTCATTGGCCTTGTCTGATAAAGTCTTTGCAAAGGGTTTAAGGTCCTGCAATTCTTGATACTGGCGTAAGATGATTGACGGAGCCAGGTCTATTTCATCAATCGCTGGCAACAGCTTGTCCGCGATGCTGTCATCTTCGGTGTCCGAGAAGCTAACCTCTACACTATCTGCGCGTTCAGTCCAGATTTTGAGATAGGTTGGGTAATCCGCAAAATCTGCCTCGCTTATCGCATCCTGTCCAGCAATTGGCTCGATATAGAACCAACGATTGACAAGCGGGTGCTTGAGAACCCAGAGATTCTCCTTTTTCTCCATAGAGAAAACTGTTTTTCCATTCTCATCCCGACTAACAGACGGAATCTTGATTGTAGCCTGCTTTAAGAACTCGGCTTTGCGTTCTTCGAAGTTGCCGGGGCTGATACCCCACAATTCGTCGAAATAATTCTGAAAGTAGTTGAGTTGGTCGGTAAGTTCAAAAGTCTTGCTGGGAGCTGGTTCGTCAGTGTGATAGTCTTTGACCAGTTTGGGCGAGAATACATATTGCCAGTCGATATCGATGACACGCGATCTGTTGAAACTAAGAGCTTCAGTCGCTCTGGCTCGGTCCTGCGGTGGGTTGATTGACAAAAATGGACGAAGTTTTTCTGCTTGTTCCTCGAAAAAAATATCATGACGTTTGGACTTCTCGCCCCTGGATGAATCAGATGCTCCTTCCCCTTCGATGATTTTTTCTGTGCGGAGCAGGTTAGTATGCGCAAATCCTTCGTAGTTCTTTCCGTTGACAGTTGTGTAGCCTTCTACCCATTCACCAACGACTTTGGTGCCGAGAAACCAGTGATTTGTCGGCATCACGACCAAAACATTGGTAGGCTCGCTTGCTTGTGTTTTCCTAGGCTCACTTCTTAGATTGGTATTAGCTTTAGTTCTAAAATAGATCATGCGAATTCATCCCAGAGTCGACCAATTAATACAGCCTAGCACAACACTCAACAGATCGACGTTATCGACATGTCTCAAAACTTGGACGTTACTGTTGAGTACAGGTTTACCGCTAACCTAGATCAATTCTGATAGCCCTCGATTGTTCAACTCGCTGTCTGACGCGGATTCGACACGAGCATCTAAGGCAAACCACGTTTCTACGCCGACAGTTGGTTTCTGGTAGGGAATAATTTCCACGAAGCGACGGTGAAATTCGCGGCGCGCCCATTGTGCCGACTGCATTTGACCGCAGTATGCCGCCATTTCTGCGAGTGTATATCCTCGCCGCGTACACCGGTTAACGTAGGCCAAGGTCGGGACGGGCTCGAGCGGAACATCGCTTTGTCTATTGATATGGCGCAGCAAAATCTCAAGCGGGGCACCGTGTAAGCTGCGCGCGCATTGTCGTCGTTCAGTTCCTTGAAGTCAGTGCCGAAAAGACATTCGAGTTCTTCGGGATTCACTAACCGCACCATGTGAGCTGGATGAGCCAGCAACTAGAAAGCCCCAAAACTCTATTATCTCTCAAGCTTTTTGATATCTTGGTCGTCAAATAGGACAGCTTTGCGATACATCAGGTAATTTAAGCTTTGCTAATTTAGAAAGGCATGTAATGCGTTTTTGTCCATAAATGGTTCAATGATACTGTGTGAGGTTGTGGCTTTATCTCTTGTCGCTCTAACTAATAACCGAGATATGTGGTGTAAACTTACCACGATGAAATTTGAGAATGGTTTGAATTTGAAGTTTTTTTGCGCAATATTATGCCAACTTATACTGCAATCCCTGATGTAACCCTTTGAATATTGATTTTGGCTATGCAGACTTTTGCTGCAAACATCACATTAAAAAGCCTGCAATGTGAAAGCATTGCAGGCTTTTTTCGTAAATAAAGTTTCGTAATTGAAGTCTAGATATTGATCGCCTGACTTACGTGAGCGAGTGCTTGTTAAAGCCTTTGTCCTGACACGTTTTCGTCGAAGTTTGATGACTAAAAAGTCATATTCAAGCCGGGAATTAGTGCTTATATCTAAAGGTATTACTGTCATCAATAATTTCAATTTTGACCGGCGCAACGCCTTTCTTGATACTGCCAATTTGCTCAAAGGCTTTTTGTGAGAGGTCGATAACACGACCTTTTACAAAAGGGCCTCGATCATTGATTTTGACATCAACCTGTTTGCCATTAGCGGTATTAGTCACCCTCACGATCGTTCCAAAAGGTAAGCTTCTATGCGCAGCCGTATAGGCGCCGTTGTCATACCGCTCACCACTTGCTGTACGTTTTCCATGAAACTTTTTCCCGTACCATGAAGCTTGACCAACAAGCTGGTGTGATTTGGCATACCCCTTTGTTTTCCCGTTATCGATAGACGAGCACCCAGCTAACAGAATCAGGATGAAAGCGGTAAAAATAAGGTTGAATTTTTTCATTCTATTCGGGGGCTCCTCGACTAACATTTTTTGAGCTTACCATTCTACGCATATCCTACCAAAACACTTGCCACTTTGTTGGTAGCTAAATGCGTCTGCTAGGTTATCAAGTTTAAGGTTGAGTCAATTAAATGCCTTATGGTACAAACGATGAAATTGTAGATAACAGCAGGGTTGCCAAAGAGCTGCCCACTTTAAAACGAAAAAACTGACTATGAATTTTGATATCAATGCACTAAAACACCACCAATTGGTCGAAGATGGTGAACTAGAGGGATGTTACCTTCATCAGCCTTTACTGGGCGGTCGGCAAGACGATGAAGCGGTTTTGGCAGAGCACAAGGCGCTGGAAAAGATGGGTTATAAGGTGATGCAGGTTCAAGCTAAAGGCGGGACGACAACCTTTGCCGACGCTATGCAAGAGTTTGCGAAGAAGATGGGGCATCTGCCCAAGGAATAAGCGAGGAGTAGAAGAGGTTGGAACGCCACGGCTCCATATCGGTCAAGACAATGTAGACTAAAACCTTTTTAAAGGTGTTAAATAGGAAGTGTGCTTCATGCGTAAATCAGATAAGAAGGTCGAGAATCTCATTAGAAGTGTGTTGACCGAAGTTTGTGAAGATACTTTAAAAGGCTACGATGGATTTCTTTGGGTGACTCATACGGTCAAATTCTCCTCTTTTCCCCAAAGCTTAGAAATAGTCTGCGTATTCGAAACGAACCAATATAAAGAAAACTTTTTAGTGGGAGAGGGCCACCAGCATGTCGCAACAGCCATCCAAAAGGCGTTTAATAAGGTCGGGGTGCAAATAAAGAACGTAGGTAAGCAAATCCGTTACGATATACAGCGAAAGCGTTATGTGAAGGAGTGAAAATGAGTTCTGATAACATAAAAAATGTCGTTTTTGACATCGGTAATGTTGTTGTTCGTTGGGCTCCTTTGGAGATTATTAGGCTCACTTTTGGTGAAAAAAACTCTCTAGAAGAGCTAGCAAAATCAATATTCCAGTCTGAAACTTGGTTAAGTTTGAACAAGGGGCAGATAACTGAAAGTGACGCCAGAGCTCAGTACCAAGAAACCATAGGTTTAACCGAACTAGAATGTGAACGTCTTTTCTATTATGTGAAGCAAACACAAATCCTAATCTACGGTTCCGTAGACCTTATTAAACGTTGTAAATCTGCAGGCTATAACGTATTAGCGTTAACAGATAATGTGCATGAAATTGTATCTCACTTAAAAGCACACTATACATTTTGGGATTTGTTCGATGGTGCAACAGTTTCTGCGGAAGTCGGTTTACTGAAGCCTCAACCAGAAATCTACCACTCACTACTCTCTCAACATGATTTGCAAGCTTCAGAAACCGTGTTCATTGACGATATGTCATACAACGTTAAAGGTGCAGAGGCAGTCGGTATGTCAGCTATTCAGTTTGAAAGTGCAGCTCAATGTGAGCAAGCTTTAAAGTCATTGGGAGTTCAGCTCTAGTGGCAGAATTTCCCATAAAAACGATATGGCCTCAATAAACTTTTCCTAATCTGACAGAAGCGCTATAGCGCATGAGGTCTAGCACATTTATGTCCAGAAATGAGTTGGTAGATCGTTAGATTTGTTCATTTTTATAGCTACATATATGCTACACATATAGTTGACATGTTCTTTGGGTTTGTATCTAAGTTTTTGTATTTAAACAATTTATCATTTATCATTTATCATTTATCATTTATCATTTATCATTTATCATTTATCATTTATCGCTTATCCCTTAACTGGACTAAATGGATTCCCCCGGTTGTCAAACATCCGCTAAACTTCAAGTGATGGGTTTTGGACTGCCGCTCTACATTCGGTCTTTATAATCGATGGTTCGCAACATCGTGACCCTGATGACTTTGCGCGACTGCGGTGCCTTATTCGTTAGATGACATCATATGTGTCCGCCGCATTAACAGGCTCTATCTCCATCCATTGCGTCTGCTATGACCCGGTGGGTGAACTCTTGTTACGCTGCTTGAGTTAATGGTTTCTTAAGCAGCGTAATTCTCATATTCCGTTTGTTGGTGTAATAGCGACCAGATAATTCGAGCATTCTTTGCTGAAAGAGCGACAATAGTTCGGTTCATTCCTCGTTGTTCCAACACGCCTCGACACCACTGGCTGAGCCTGTCTTGTTTATCACCTAGATTAGCAATGACTGTTCTAGCTCCATGGACGAGTAAGGTGCGCAGGTACTTGTCTCCATGTTTGGTTATCCTACCTAACCTAGGTTTACCGCCAGTAGAATACTGCTTTGGAACTAGCCCTAGCCAGGCGGAAAAATCCCGGCTTTTATCAAACTGAGAGCCGTTACCTATAGAAGCTAGAATAGCCGTTGCTGTTTGTGGGCCAATGCCTCTGACTTTCATAATACGCTGAACATTCTCGCTAACCTTTGAAAAGGCATCAAACACTTGCTCAGTATCCGCAATACGTTGGTTCAGTTGTTCAAGGTGATAATAAGCGTCTGCAATAACGGTTCGAGCTAAGTGTGGAAGTTCGTTTTCAGCATCTTCCAGCATCAGAGGTACTTGCTTCATTAAAGAAGAGCGTCCGACAGGAATAATGAGACCAAACTCAGAAAGTAAGGCGCGAATCCGGTTCATTAGAGCAGTACGTTCACGCACCCAATGCTCACGCATTCGATGAACGGACAGTATGGCTTGTTGCTCAGGAGACTTTACAGGAACGAATCGTGTAGATGGATGTTGGACAGGTTGGCAGATAGCCACGGCATCATTGAGGTCGTTTTTGCCTTTAGTTCTATGTGGAACAACATACTTAACCGCCATAATGCGAGCATCATGTCCTAATTTATTAAGCGTTCTTGCCCAATAATGTGCACCGCCACACGCTTCGAGTCCTATACGCATGGGGGGCATATTTGCTATTGTGGTCAGTAGTTTAGAGCGAGTAACCGATTTATGAAGAGTCACTTTACCTTGTGAGTCAACGACATGAATACTAAAATGGTTTTTAGCTAAATCGATACCGCCAAAATAAGAATAATCAGACATGGTGCCTCCAGTGCTAATAAGTACCACGTAAGTGTGGCAGATCCTCGGGAGGGGGAATCCATGTCATTCGTTAGGCATTTTTATGGAGTTACGAGATTAGATGACTATATTGTTCAAAGCAGTTTTATCTCCGACATGGTTTTTGGCTAAACAACTCAAAGCTAAGAAAGTTGGTGATGAACGGAAAACTCTGTTGAAGAATCTGAATAGTTTCTATTTAGTGCTCGCAATTATATTGATTGTCCCGATTGTGTTTTTCCAGTCAGAGTGGGAGTTAAAATCAGGAGAGAGTGTTAGCTCTCTGTATGAGTTATTGCCGTTTGGATATCGTATTTTTTGGGGGTATTTCTTAATTTCGCGCTGTAATGAAATTTTTATTGCATTTTTAGATGATGCTGCAGATAAGCTAAAAAGGACTGATAGCACTAGCTCTTTAGAGTTCTTTGAACGCTTAAAATTGTCGTTGCATAGCTACCTAGAGCTAATTATCAATTTTTCTTTTATATATATGCTGACTCCGACCTCATATTGGTGTGAGGCTAGCAATAGCGTTTGTCAGTCAGACTTAGTAAGTGTGAGTGATGCGTTATTTTATAGTGCAGCAACGATCACAACCCTCGCGGATAGTAGTGTTTCTCCTAGTTATTGGCTTGTTCAGTTTCTCACCATATACCAGATATTCTGTGGATTTACTCTTTTAATAGTATGTTTTACCGTTTATACCAGCCGAGCTATCAGTGATATTGGTACAGCCTCTCAAGTAGAAAGCGCAACAGATACTGAAACTTACACTGTCACCGTAAAGCCTGAGAAACCAAATGCCATACAAACAATTTAAGAGTGATTCCCCACGCTTGGCATTTTTACTTTGGGTCTAGTTTAGTGTTTATGGCGTCCAAATTGAGTGTTGTGGCAGCGTGGCTCACATATATGGTCTCCCCCAGTTTTGCAAGTCAGTAGCATGATTAAAAGCGCAGATTAACTACCATATATACGGCCTGTTTTAACGGCTATTGCCTTGGCCAAGATGAGGCAGTCGAACACGAAGTCCTAATCACCTTATCGACTTTAAAAGCCAGTGTGAGCACAAGGTTTTCAACGTGTAGGATTTATCCTGTTATTCATCTCACTACGTACTTTGCAAAGGGTGGTGTGTGTGTTTTATGCTGGTTGATACTCTTCATTTTTTGTTATGACGGCCCAAGCGATCCGCATGAGTTTGTTCGCTAATGCTACTGCTGCTCGGTTTGGCCCTCGTCGCTCTTGGAGATCTAACATCCATTTACTCAGTTTGTCGGATTTAAATTTGGCTCGTCGTAAGGCGGCTCTAGCCCATGAACAAGTAAGGACCGAATATAAGTATTGCCTTGTTTCGTTATACCTAGAAGCATCACGTTGCCGCCTGTTGTGTCTTGCCTTGGAACAAGCCCCATCGCAGCAGAGGCATCTCGCCCAGTTTTGAACTGTTGGCCTGAACCTAGCCATACGGCAACTGCTTGGCTAGTGAGTGGCCCAAAGCCAGGAATTGACATCAGTCGCTTGGCATTATCGAATTGTTTGATGGTTTGGTTTAGCTTGTCTTCAAACCATTTGATTTGCTCATCGATATATAAATAGCGCTCATACTGACGTGATACAAGTTCACGTAATATTGGTGATAGTTGGTTGTTGGCGTCTTCCAGTGTTTCGGGAATAGCTTGTCTAAAAGAGGCTTTTCCTTTGGGGAGAATGATACCGTATTCAGCAATGAGTCCTCGAACTTGATTAATCAAACGGGTTCTTTCAGTGACACATAATCTACGCATTCGAATCAGTGATTGAATATCTTGCTGTTCGATAGAGTTGTGTGGAACGGGGTAATGTCGTTGGTAAAGGGCCAGCTCAGCAATGGCTCCAGCATCGTTATAGTCATTCTTTTGTGTGCGGCGCTGATTTTTAACATGCTGGGGTGGATATAAAAGTACTTTGTGTCCAAGGTTTTCGAATTCACGAGCCCAGTAATGCGCCCCAGAACAGGCTTCCATCGCGATGGTAGATGGAGTTTGATTTGCGACGTAGTTAAGCAGTTTACTTCGTTGAAGTTTTTTACGGCCGAGGTTCTTTCCTTTATGATTGATTTCAAAAATAAAGAAGATATTTTTTGCTAAGTCGATGCTGATGATTTTATGCTGAGTCATGGTCTTCTCCTTTTGCTTCGGGACCTAAACACTCCAAGCATGGCCGATGGACATGCGAAGAGGTAGGGGGAGACCATCTCATCACCTTAATTGGGCGTTGGTTAAAGGAGATAACCTCATGAAAACGTTTCTTGAAAGGAACAAAATATATTTCGATACTGCAATTGCAACACTTGTCGGTCTCGCTTCAATTGCCCTTGCTGTTATGGCAATCCTAGTTTCGATCAACGCTAACTCGATAGCACAGTCCCAATTACAAGTAGCTGAAGCCTCACAACAGCTAAATATGTGGACACATCTACCCAAAGTATCAGCAACGTTTTATCACGTTGATACGACGGAGGGTGTTCGACAAGAAACACTAGAAATTGTAAATAATGGGCAAGAGTTATACGATTTAGAATTGAAGCCCATTGCTATTCTAGGTTATAAGCAAGATCAAATTATAGATAGTGAAAATCAGTTCGACTCAAAGTTACAGCTAAAAAAGGGTGAGTTCCCGCTAGTCAGTTATTTCCCCAGTGTGAGATATGGCTATAACGAAAACACAGGTGTTCTTGTACGCATCCATTTAAAAAATGTGAATGAACTGAATAAACGACTCGAAGATATATCTGATTCGTTGCGTAGTGACGTGCTTTCATACAACTTCTACGTTAGGAGATATTTGCACATTTCCTATATTGACAATTTTGGTATAACTCACGAAAAATATTATCGCTTTACCGCAGGTGGTACATCGGTTCCTATAAGCATGGAAGAGGGAAGTACTTTATTTAATAACTATGAAAATAATATTAAGAACAAAAATTTAGTAAACTATAAAAAATCCACTTCACAAGAAATCTTAAATAGACTTCTGTGAAATTAACCTAACAAACGTTTAAGGTTTCTAGATACGTATTCTTATCTGAAATGATGCCACTAAATGATTTGAGCTAAGAAGCTTTTTTCCAAAGGCTTCTCAGCGGTAGTAATCGCTTGCAAAGTTCTGCCCTATTTCTTGTTAGGAGGTAATTATGGATGGCAAAATAGCACTAAATAGACTAATCACCTTGATTTTAACTCAGGGTTCTTTACGGAATTATTGGTTATGTTTAAGGAGAGCTAAAAGTGAGAAATATTTGTCTGGCAATTTTATTCCTACCTTCTTGGAGTTTTGCCTCAGAAACTATCAACTGCCATTTTGATAAGTTTCATCAAGTAAATCACGAAGTGCCTGAGATGACAGGATATGCTGCCATCGACCAAAGTTTTGAAATTGTGGCAGGTAAAACATCGGAGAAAACATTAAAACTAGACGGTGAGAAACGTGCTGTAAATAGTAATAACTGGGTGCTCTTAGAACGCAAAGGCTGGGAAACGAATTCAACTACATACGCTGGTGACTTTGGTGAGTTACTTACTATTGAGCATAAGTTAGGCGAAAATAAAAAAGGTCTAAATGGCTGGTATAAGGCGTCACTTATTAGTTCAAACATAACCACCACTCATACGCGGCTTGGTAAGTGCTTAATAAAGTGACACACATAATCGGATAGCAAGATATGTATTTCCTACCGCTATATTAATAACCAATCATACATCCTTACTTTTCCTAATGCCTGCTAGTCGAAATAGAGCAAATAATCTAAGCGGTTTGTGTCCATGGGTGTTCCTGCTCGCCCTGATCGACAGCGATCGAGACTGCTGCAACAGTTGTAGTCGATAACCAGACTTTATGTTGACCAATAACGCCTAAGAGGAGGTCAACATGAGAAAGTTATCTTCAGGAAAATGTAGCGGGATAAAAAGACCATTCAAGTTGGAAGAGATTTGGCGAATCAGAACTAGGCTAGAGCTTGAAAACGACCTAATGCAGCTTGCACTATTGAACCTAGCCATTGATAGCAAGTTGAGGGCGAGTGATCTACTAAAGCTGCACGTATATGATGTTTCTTCGCAAGGCGTGATCTATGAGAGGGTTCAATGTATCCAGCAAAAAACAGGTACCGATGTACACTATGAGATTACTCCGAGAACGCAACAGAGTATTAGACGGTGGGTTTACTCAGCACATCTAGAGGCAAGTAGTTTTCTATTTCCAAGCTGTCGCCGTAAAGACCAAGCCATCAGTTATTCGTTTTATCGTACGATTATCAGGAACTGGGCTGTAAAGCTTGGCTTGAATGCAGACTATTATGGTACGCATTCTATGCGTCGTACTAAAGCTACTCTGATCTATGCCAGAACAAAAAACATAAGGGCGGTACAGATCTTACTTGGTCATTCGAAGCTAGATAACACTATTCGATATCTTGGCGTTGAACTAGAAGACGCTCTGAGACTCTCAGAGCAAACGGATTGCTAGAAGGACTGATACGGGCTTTTCATACCTCTGGAAAGCCTGTGCCCCAAAGCCATTTAGAATATTTGATCCAAATGTTTGACGTCACCAAATTCAACTTAATTTTTCTAATGTTTTTAGGGCAGAAATGCCTGCACTCTTATCTGCGTATTTATACAGTTTATGAGTTTATATGGTTGTAAAGCATAAATATGGCTTGTTTTTCCGAAAACTCTGGCTCGTTTTTTTTAATGAAATGACTGATAAATTATTGTTAATAAAGGTATTTACTCCTCCAAAGATAACGCGCCTTCTCGTTTTATGTGATATGTAATATGTGATGTATATACTATATTTTTTAGTTACTTATGATAGGTTGGTCGAAAGCTAGGCAAGCGGAAAAACGAGCGTGCCTGATATTAAGAATGTTAGATTTACAAGGATAATTTTGTGCTACTAAAAGGTTTTGGTTTTTCTGGTTACCGAAGTATTGGTGATGAAATGGTCAGGATAGGGCCGCTCAAAAAAGTCAATTTGATCATCGGTCAGAACAACGTGGGGAAGTCTAACATTGTCAACTTCTTAAATGACCAATATGCCTATTTTGTCGGAAAAGCAAAGAATCAACAAAACTTTGGAAGAAATCAGCAAGAGAATCCATTTAAAGATATTGATCATCACATATCAAATGAAAGAGCTCAGCATCGCGTATCATTCCCATTGTTTGGGGAGGATATTGATAGTTACATTAATCAGAAATTGTCTGATGAAAAACAACACGCTTTTCATCGCCAGCTCGCAAGAAGGGTTCTGTGTTCAGCGTGCTTTATGCATGATGGAGCGATTTGGTTTACATATAAAGCTGGAACCCCTAATGGCACGTTCGAACTGGAGATCAATGCTGATGATGTATTTCAAGAACTTAATGAAAAAGAGTGGCAACAGTTATGGAATGGACTAACTCGAAGAACAGGCGGGGGGCTAAGGGAACATTGGTTGCCAGAATCACTTAAAGCTCTCGCCTATTTACCCGATTCGATACCTAACGTAGAAGTAATACCTGCGATCAGGAAAATTGGTGGAGCTGGAAGTGAAGCTAGTGACTATAGTGGCGAAGGGATCATCGAGAGAATTGCAAAAATTCAAAACCCGCCTCTTGCCGAACAAGAACTAAAGGAAAAGTTTCATTCTATAAATGGTTTTATACAGGAAGTCCTTGAAAATAAAACGGCTGAAATTGAAATACCATATGAAAGAAATATGGTGCTCATACATATGGATGGCAGAACACTTCCGTTAGAATCATTAGGTACTGGCGTTCATGAAGTAGTAATTTTAGCAGCGGCAGCAACATTGCTAGAGGAAACAATACTCTGTGTAGAAGAACCAGAGCTCCACTTACACCCTTTACTACAGCGAAAACTGGTTAAATACCTATCAGAAAAAACAGAAAACCAGTATTTCTTTACAACACATTCCGCTCATTTATTAGATGCTGTTGAATCTGAAATATTCTACGTCACACAAGTTGATGGTGTTTCTTGTGTAGAAGCTATTTCGAGTACTAAGCAACGCTCAAATATATGTAATGATCTTGGTTATAAGGCTTCAGATATATTGCAAGCAAATTGTATTATTTGGGTAGAGGGGCCATCTGACCGAATATATCTAAACTATTGGCTTGAGCTCATTCGCCAGATTTAGTTGAGGGTGTTCATTATTCTATTATGTTTTATGGCGGTAGATTGTTCAGCCACTTAACAGCACTTGATCAGGATATTGAAAATGAAGCGGCTGATGATTTAATCACTGTAAGAAAGCTAAATAGAAACACAGTGATAATGTTTGACAGTGATAAAGATAGGCCTCGCGCGCGCATCAATGCTACAAAGCAAAGGTTGAAAGATGAGTTTAATTCAGGTCCGGGGTTTGCTTGGGTAACTAAGGGGCGAGAAGTCGAAAATTACTTAGATTTCGATAAAATTGAAGAAAGTGTCAAAGCAGTTCATCCATCTGCAAGCAACCTAGTAAATAAAGGTGAGTGGGAAAACCTTCTTAAATATAAAAAGCTACGGAGCATAGAGGAAAAGACAGCAAGCAAAGTCAAAGTTGCCCGTCACTATGTAAAGAACAATCCCGCTGACTTAAATATTTCAGATTTAAGAGAGCGTATGGATCAATTGGTGGGATTTATAAATAGTGCAAATGGCTATTAAACTAACAAGTTGGAGCACGCGAAAAAATTACTCGCTGCGCTCCCAATTTCCAGGTGAGTAAGGCGTTACTTTCCAATACTTCAGTTAATCCGTTAAATACTTATTTAGTAAAGTCACTGGCTCACAATTGTCCATTCCTAAGTTAGAAAGGGTCGTATTGGGTATGTGATCACCAAGCGACTTTATCATTTACTACATGGAGCTTTGGGTTAGTTGGGCGTAACGTCTATGGCAGAATCGTTTCTCATTTTTGGAGGCGGTGATGAGTGAGGGAGATGAATTTTTACCGCGAATTGAGCTTGGCTCTCTGACTGGGAAATCGTCAAGTCATAGCCATTGTGCTGGCATAAATTCTCAACAATCGATAGACCGAGACCAAAGTGTGTTGAGTCGGTTCGCGACGTATCAGCTTGATAAAGCGGTGATGTCAGTTTATCGAGCTGTTTATGATCAAGCAGTTTACTTAGTTGATTGATTACCTCAATGTCCATTCCATCTTTAGTCGACCACACATTAATTTCTACGAGTGACTCTGGCATACGATAAAAAAGTGCATTATCTACCAGGTTAAATACAATCGTTTTTAAGCTAAATCTATCTGCATAAAACGTCGTATCTACAGGGACTTGGGTCTTAACTATTGATGAAATATGCGCATATTTAAATGAAAACTCACTTAATATTTCTTGTATTACATCGTTGATATCGAGTTCTTCTTGATGGAGATCGATGTGTGATGCCCGTTGCAATAACAAGAGTTTTTCAACAATATTTTTCATTCGAGTTGCAATCGACAGGACGTCTTGCTGATAAGTTTCGCCAAGTCTTGGGTCGTCTGGGTAACGCATATACACTTCAGTCAGTGTCAGTATTTCAGCAATCGGTGTTTTGAGCTCGTGAGCGATGTCACCAGTAATCCGCTTCTCACTGGAAAGAAGATATGCATTGCGCTGTATATATTGGTTTATTTGCTGACGAATTGGTTCAATTTCATCGATCGTGTGTTTGGGCTTGGGCAACAGAGTTGGTGACTCATGATCCTCTGTAGCGGTGAGTTTTTGCAACTGTGCATTAAGAGAGCTTAGAGCTCGAGGCCTTTATCAACGATTATTACTGCCAAATAACGCATGAGCGCAATAGAACCCAAAAATCCCACGACCAGCAAAATATCAATGATCAGCAGCATCTGTTCAACGGCATGATCCGATTTATACAACGCTAGGTACAACGGTGCTTCTTCTAAATCATGAGCGTTATTTGTTGGTCTAAAAGAAGACAATGATGCTTTACCACTCAAGCCATTGGGTAAAGTCGTTGGAATAATTGTTGTCGTATTCACCGCTACATTTTGCCTAGGCAAACTTTCCGCTGGAAATGCATCAAATGACGGAGAGTAGGATAATAAGGTGACCCCTTGCCATAACTGATAAAACTCTGGGTCATCCTCACGACTAAATTCGGGATGGAGTTTCATTGCTTGTGCCGTTGGAGAGCGATGAGCCACATCTGAAAAGTAGGCTTGGAGGCTTTCTGTTCGATTAAGTAAAGACTGATCAAATTGTTCATCTATCCAACCATCGACGCTGAGATCAACGATTAAAAATACGGCAAAGACGATAAACCCAAATACTAAAGACAGCCAGTTAATCAGCCGATACTTAATGGATCTATGTGTTGCGTGCGAAGACCACATCAGCAACCCTCTACAATCATGTAACCAAAACCGCGTTTGTTTCTGATCGGCAGTTGTCCACCATACTGACGCACTTTTTTCCGAATCGAAGACAAGTGCGCTTCTATGGCATTTTTAGATAAGTGATCAAAGCTACCCACCACAGATTCACTGATCATTTCTACTGTTACGACTCTTCCTTTAGCGTTAAACAAGCACTGGACAATCATAAATTCGTTCTTAGTTAATTCAATGGGTTGTTGTTGATAAGAGAAGGTTTTCGTTGCTGTGTCGAGATCAAAGTCGCCAATTCGAATATGAGTATTCATTGATTGGGTTAAGCCACGTCGAGTGATTGCCAGCAAGCGGGCATGTAGTTCTTCAAAAGAAAAGGGCTTGGTTAAGTAGTCGTCAGCACCTTCTAGTAAGCCATCGATACGATCTTGAGTTTGAGTTTTGGCAGACAAAATAAGAACACGAGGTCCATTTTCCTTTTTTCGCAATGTCTTGAGAACGTCCATTCCGTCAAGACTGGGTAACATCATATCAAGAATAATCGCATCATAGTGATTGACTAGTGCCATACTCAGGCCTTGTGCTCCGTCACCACTATCGTCGACTGTAAATCCAAGGTTGCTTAGACCAACGCGTAAACTACGTCTAAGAGGCTCAGAATCTTCTATGATTAACAATTTCATGCTGTTAAAAGGCCCAATAATTAATATTGGGCCATATTATCACAATTTTTAAACACACTGCGATTATGGCTGATACCAACCTTTTTGATACGCAACGGAACCAAAATTGGCATAAGCGTGTGCTTCTTCGATTAACGCCTCGTCAGCTTGACCTGGTGACAACACGCGGTTATGAAGATCAAATGCTTGTGGTGGCTTATTAGGCTGAAAGATGATCGCTTTGTCCGATTTCAGATAAGCAAAATTTTTATCGTATTGAAGCATCGCTCGAGGTTGGTCTTCTTTCATCGGTTTGGTGAAGTCATTGCCAAGCAGTGGCGTTTCCCCAGATGCCCCAATTAGAGACAACAAGGTTGGCGGCAAATCTATTTGACTCGCTAAACGACTTTCTTGCTTCGCAGGGATATCCTGACCAAAAATGACGGCCGGAATATGAAAGTGTTTGACTGGTACTAAATCGGCCCCTGAAACACGTGAGTCATGATCTGCGACCACAACAAACACGGTATCTTTCCAGTAGTTAGACTGCTTGGCCTTTTTAACAAACTCACCTAACGCGTAATCTGAGTATTTTGCCGCATTATTCCTTGTTGCTGCGGGACTGTCGTAAGGCGTTATTTTACCTGCGGGGTAGTCATATGGAGAATGATTTGACGAGGTAAAAACTAAACTGAAAAATGGCTTACCTTGTTTAGCCAGTTTATTGAATTCGTAATCCGCTTGATCATACAGGTCTCCGTCTGAGGCGCCCCACGAACCGGTAAAGTCGACTTTTTGGAAGTTATTAATATCAACAATATCGCTAAAGCCGTTGCCTAAAAAGAAGCTCTTCATATTGTCAAAATGGCTTTCGCCTCCATAAATAAACTGAGTCTGATAGCCCTGAGCTTTAAGAAAACTAGCCAAGGTAAAAAAGCCTTGTTGCGATTTATCTAACTTCACCACGGAGCGTGCAGGCGTAGGTGTAAAGCCAGTCACTACGGCTTCAATACCACGAACAGAGCGAGTGCCGGTAGCGTATAGGTTGGTAAAATTCCAGCCTGATTCCATGATTTTGTCTAAATTAGGGGTGAGAGGTAAGCCACCTAAGCTGCCAACGTAGCGAGCTCCTAGGCTTTCTTGCAATAAGATAACCAGATTCTTTTTGCGCCCTGAGTAGCTAGATTGACGAAAAGTTTTCGTTGGTGCCGTGGAATCGATGTACTTTGCGTCCTGTAATTGCTGGCTTTGATAGATGTTATCCAACAACGACTGCTGAGGCAGAGCGCATAGTATTCAGCGCTTGAGTCTTCGTGTTGCAGTTGTTTTAAGGCAAATCCAACTGAGTAAATTGAGTTAATGCTTAACTCGTTTAATAAATGATCCGTTGAAAAGGCGACAAACGCTGGGTTGATTGGTCGGTGTTCCAATGTGCCTCGTGCACCAAGAAAAACGCCAATGGTGGCCAAAAAATAGATGCCAACTCGTGAAGTCGCACTGACTTTCCACGTGGTTTTTTCCGCGGTGGTTACTATTTTGGAAACGATTTTGGTATACAAAAATAAGACTATCGTCGTCACGACAATTTCGATTTTGTAACCGCCGAATAGCATACTCAATACTTCTTTAGGGTAGATTAAGTAGTCAATAAATAGACGGTTAGGGCGCAAGTCATATTCAAGAATAAACGTAGGTGTGATGAGTTCAAAAAATACGATCACTACGCTGATCGCAATTAAGTAAACTCGCACGACAGGCCAAAGTATGCGCCCAGCATGCAGTAACTTAATGACGAATAGTGCAAGCAATGCAGGTGCGAAGGCGTAGCAAACCGTTGAAACATCAATTCGAAACCCGCCAATAAACAGCTCTGAGTAGTCCGTAACCGCAAAAACACGCTCCGCTTGCCAAATAGCCAAAAGACTGCGTGAGAGACTCAGTACTAATAGGTTGGTGACCATCATGACAACGATGGTCGTCAGTGTTCTCAGTTCTACTTTCGCGGTGACCACGTCTTTAATACGCGCTGTTATAGACTCCATAATACTGCCCCCCAGACCAGCACACACATCACCATACTGAGAAATACCAAGCCGAGCCAATATCCTTCGCCACACCAGAAAGACGATGAAAATCTAGTCCAACTCTATCGACGACCGCTTCGATAGCGGTGTTCACCATTTCGGCAAAGAGGACAAACAGCATGGAAACGATAACCGCCACCGTCTGCAAGGCACTGATGTCGAGATAACAAGCGATTCCCGTTAGCGGTACGAACAGCATTAACTCTTGTTGAAACGCCGCCTCATTTTTTATTAACCATTTGAAGCCATTGAAGCTATGTAAAAATGTATACAGAATTCTTGTAACCCCAGTTCGCTTTTTAACGGCTGAGGATGAAATGCTTTTATGCATGCTGATTTTCCTGACAAGATGAGATCTCATCTAGCGATGTCTGTTCGTTCTTAGTTGGAACACCGTAAACGGGTTAGACGTAAAAAATATTATCGTAAGAAAAGTGATTAGTTTCGGCTTAAAAAACAGAAGAGCTAATGACTTTTAGCTGCTTATGGTGCCTTAATAAACTTAAGGTTTACTTAAGATACTCCCTACAACTGAGGGATACTAAAACGGCGGCTGGTTAGCCTATTCACGCCAAAAGTTGGTTTTGACGAAGACACTTCGTGAGATTAAGCCTCAAATTTGTTCGACCGACAAGGTTCAGAATACTGCAACGTGAAGTAAAAGGAGTTTATACAACCTGAATACGACGCGGGTCATAAAATCTTAGATTGCTTTCATCAACCTTGTTTACGGACTGATGCATGAAGGACGGAAGCCAATAACAGAGCTGCGCCAGCCCACTGAAGGCTGGTGAATGTTTCTTGTAACCAAAACATCGAAAATAGTGCACCAAACAAAGGCTCGCTGCCCATCAAAAGTGACGCTTTTGTTGGTGAAATTTTGCGAACCGCATAATTTTGGACATAGAAAGCAAATAGTGTGCAGAAAAGAACCAAAAAGGCGGTGATGAGCCAAAAATCAACCGAGGATGGAAGTAAACCCACAGACATCTCTAATGAGGTAACGCTGATTAACATGGCCCCCATCGCCACAACGAAAGATTGGACACAAGTTAGAGTCGTATTGGTAATCTGTTTACCGTGAGCCAGTTTTTTGGTCATGGTTACCATGATTGCTCTTAGCCCTGCAGCACAAAGAATAAAAATATCACCTTGATTAAAGGTTAGTTGAAACTGTCGGTCATAACTCAGCATAAGTACGCCACTGGTACAGAGTACTGACAGAAAAATGAGTTGCCTGTCCGGCTTTCTTTTCCCAACCAATACGTCGACGAAGGCAGTAAATATGACATTTAAACTGATCAGAAACGCTGCGTTTGAGGCGGTGGTTTGGCTAACGCCGTAAACCTCAAAAAAGAACACTAACGCTAGGATAACACCAGTCGGTAATCCGATAGACCAGTCGGGGCTTTTGCGTTTAAGGATGTCTTTGACTAACAGTGGCGCCAGCAGCAAGAACGTCCAGCCAAAACGGATGGCAATGAACATGGATACCGTTGTGTAGGTTAATGCGCTTTTGGTCAAGCCGTAACTGCTTCCCCACACGATTGCCACAAGAAGTAGCAAGACCTCCGGCATAATGAACATTGGCAGCTTGGTTCTTAACGCTAAGCTAGGCATCGCTTTATCTCCTAATAGAATCTCCGAGTTGACTCATTCACTATCCATGAGTACGTTATGTGAAACAATGGCTGTATTTGGAAAGGATTTTTGCGCTATGGACACAAATAAACTCATCGCTCTTTTACCTGAGATGGCGGTATTTGTTGTTGTGATCGAGGAAGGCAGTTTTTCAAAAGCAGCGGAGAGGCTTGGTGTCGCTCCATCTTCAGTGAGCCGATCAATTTCTAAATTGGAGACGGGGCTATGTCAAAAACTCCTTGAGAGAACGACGCGGAATATGAGATTGACCAGTGCAGGTGAAGAAATTCATGGGCTATGTGTGGACATGCTCAAGTCTGCGCGATTGGCATCGGACGCTGCATTTTCCTCTCAAAATGAAATAGCGGGAGAAGTTAGGATCGCAGCCCCGAGAGCCTATGCCAATCAAGTGCTTTCGCCATTGATTCTCGATTTTCTCGACGCTTACCCGAAAGTTTCAGTCCATATGATCGTAGAAGACCACTTTATCGATCCCATCGGGCATGAGGTTGACATGGTTATACACATCACGGACAGACCAGTGGAAGGTCTCGTCGCCAAAGTCTTGGGTATCAATAAATTAAGCGTGTGCGCCAGTCGTGCTTATCTGAAAAAGTACGGTTATCCATCCAGCCCGGCGGACTTATCGACGCATCAATGCATACGTTTGGGAGAAACGTCTTTGGACAGGAAATGGTCATTTGGCAAACGGGGCCAGATTCATCACGTCAATATCGACGGGCGATTTGCGGTTAACCATACTGAAATTCGCAAACAAGCGGTGCTAAGGGGAGGGGGGATTTCCATATTTCCTGAATTCTCCGTTGCTGAACTTATCGCGTCTGGCGATTTCGTCGAGCTCTTTTCCGATTGGGAGGTTCAAGGAAATTATACAGGACATATAGTTGCACAGTATCCACAGTCGAGGTTCATTCCAAGTCAACTCAAGGTACTGGTAGATTATTTGCAAAACAAGTTAACACTATGTCACTCAGAAGTATAACGTCATTCATTCCTTTGATATGAATAACTTCATTTCGTATTTCTATTCAAATCTTTCTTCACGTTTTCATCTTCGGGCTACCTTACCTATGTAGGTTTGATGGCAGCGGTCTTCTGCTGCGTGAATGATTTTTAGTACAACGTTTGAGCATCGTCTTTCCGTTAAAAAGCTACCTATACTTGATCTGAACGTTGACCGAGGAGATCAGTTCATGAGTATAAGAAAAAAATCAATACTAATCGTGGCAAGTGCACTCATTACCGTCAGCATGACCGCTTCAGCGAAAGTTGAAGGGCCAATGATGATGACCATTGAAAATATTGGAACATCCGAAGTGTTGGCTTGGTCGTGGGGCGCTTCGAATAGCAGCTCTTTTTATGTTGGAGGCGGTGGTGGTGCGGGTAAAGCTAACGTTCAAGATGTGAGTCTCACGCGCTACAGTGATGCCCAGTCATCCCAAATCTTAAAGTATGTTGTCACGGGGGAACATTTGGACAAAATCGTTCTGGAGCGAGATGGTTTACGTATCGAATTGAAAGATACGTTGATAAGCAGTTTTAGCGTTGGTGATTCTAGTAATGTTGGTAAGTCTAACAGGAGTAACGATGCGCAAACGGAGAACTTAAGCCTCGCGTTTAAACAAATTACATACGAAGTGGATGGTAGTCCGGCTTATTGTTACGACGTATCGACCAATACCACGTGTTAGTTGGTACAATATTTTAGCGAGTTTTTTACTAGTACCCTATTTATAGCCCGCAACTTATAGCCCGCAACATAACGGTTTAGCGGGCTTTTATTTGGCTTCTTATCCGTCTCTCTTTAGCTGTGCTCGGGTTTACTCTATAATCCCCTCCGTTTTCTACGGTACTCAACCATTTTCTCCTGGGATATTTTCATGATTTCAAAAAACCAATTAAAACTGCTGCGTGCGTTAGGTCAAAAGAAGCAGCGTAAAGCGCACGGCTTATTTCTGGTTCAGGGTGAGAAAAACGTACTAGAGCTAACAAGCAGTTCGCTCACGGTAAAACAAATTTTTGCGACGGCAGAGTTTCTTGATCTGCACCGCTCAGAGTTAAGCGCCTTTGACTGCATTGAAGCCTCACTAGATGATCTAACGAAAGCCAGTACGCTGGTGAGTAACAATGCCGCTATTGCTGTCGTCGAAGTTCCCAATGTAAAAGCACCGCACGCGAAAGGCTTAATGATTGCGTTAGACGGAGTCTCGGACCCAGGTAACTTAGGGACGATTATTCGCGTTGCCGATTGGTATGGTATTCAACACATTGTCGCGAGCCGCGATTGTGCGGATCCTTACAACCCTAAAACCATCAGTGCGACCATGGGCAGCTTTGGGCGCGTGCAAGTGAGTCTTGTCGACTTACCCAATTATTTGCAGCAAGCCAACTTACCGGTATATGGGGCATTTTTGGAAGGGGAAAGTGTCCACAAAACGGATTTCTCTGCAGAAGGTATTTTGCTGATGGGAAGTGAGTCTCACGGTGTGCGTGAAGAAGCTGCGCAGTTTGTGACGGATAAAATTACCATTCCGGCTTTTGGTGGTGCTGAATCACTGAATGTGGCAATGGCGACAGGCATCATATTGGACAATATGCGTCGTCAACATAGCTAAGCCCGTAATCTACATAGATGAACACGGCACAGATAGTTTAACATGTCATAGATGGCTCAATACGCCATATAAACAGTTAAACGCGTCATATCTACCTATCTTTAAACAAAATTACGATTTTCCATTTAGTAAAATCGTAATTTTGGACGACACTTATCTTAAGGCTGTAAATTGGCATCGAAGGAGATAAGAATGAAGTCATTAAAAGTAAAAGATTACATGACCTTACAAGCTGTGACCTTTACAAAAGATATGTCACTTTCGGCCGCGTTGAATAAGGTCATGCAAAGTGTGACACTCGGTGGGCCAGTTATTGATGAAAACAAGAAGGTTATTGGGTTCTTATCTGAACAAGATTTGCTGGATAAGTTAGTCAAAGCGAGCTATTTCTGCCAAGACACACATACCGTTAAAGAGTGCATGCACCTAGATGTATTATCTGTATCACCGGATATGTCTATCATCGAGTTAGCGGATATGATGAAAGTTGGTAAACCTAAAATGTACCCAGTCGTTGATGATAAAGGAAAGCTTGTTGGTGTGATAACTCGACGGGACGTCCTACGAGCAATCGGTATGACCATGAATGATTGCTTCAAGCACCCGGTATAACCGTGGTAACAATCCCTACGTTCCTATCTCTGAGGCAAGGTGCTTGAGTGCCTTGTCAATGAGTTAATCCGTTTTCGAATGCATATTCTGCTAGTGGTACTCGGCGACGAAAACCGAACTCTCTTATATCTATTTAGTAAATTAGAAATAACTATTCAGTAAATCAAAAAAAACCTTGACCTTGGAGCTATCTCCAGGGTTTATCCTTATTACTAAGAGCACAATGACTCAGATTCTAAAGGCTTAGTTCAGATAGTATTAAGGAGTGTTCACTATGTGTACCAAACATAAAGGTTGTCAATCTAATCATATTAAGACCGCGGTCCCTTTGTATTCGGGTGGCTCGTGCTGCGCGCCTCTAAAGGCCTCTGTTGGCATGTGTCAATCGAACATGGAAGGCGTCGATAATCAGTGCTGTAAAGACGATAGCTGTGACACTGGATTCAGCGACGACGATGATGTTGAGCATCGGCTTAAATCAGGGAGCAATCATCGCTGGTTAGTGTCTGGCATGGATTGCCCGTCGTGCGCCCAAAAGTTAGAGAAAGCTATCCTATCGATTGACGGTGTTAGGCAGGCGAAAGTGTTGTTTGCGACAGAAAAACTGGTCGTAGACTTTGATGATCATGCTCTGACCGATGTTATAGAGCAAACGGCTCGTAAAACTGGATTTCCCTTATCTAAACCCAACGCACAAACGTCAAACAACGATGTCAAAAATTGGCAAACGTTGGTTTTAGATAATCTGAATATTGTTGCTATCGCCCTGGGTATGGTGATAGCAAGTGCTATTGCAACCACTTACCCACAACTGGGAACGTGGGGGTTTGCTATAACCTGCTTACTTGGCTTGTATCCTATTGCTAAAAAAGCAGTCAAACTCGCGCGAAGTGGGACGCCATTTGCTATCGAAACCTTGATGAGTGTCGCTGCTCTCGGAGCGCTCTATCTGGGAGAAACGGCAGAAGCCGCTATGGTGTTGCTCCTCTTTCTGGTCGGTGAAAAGTTAGAAGCTTACGCGTCATCCCGTGCCCGTAGTGGTGTTCAAGCATTAATGAACTTAGTGCCTGAAAACGCACTTCTACTGGTTGATGGTGAACGTCATGAAGTCAACGTGTCACAACTGAATCCAGGAGACATCATAGAAGTGGCTCCAGGAGGACGATTGCCGGCTGACGGTGTCTTGATGAGTTCTGCTGCCAGCTTTGACCAAAGTGCGTTAACGGGGGAGTCGATTCCCGTTGAATATGATAATGGCGCAAAAGTGATGGCGGGCTCGGTGGTTGTCGACAAAGTGGTTAACTTACGAGTGACCTCACGTCAGGGCGAGAATGCTATCGACCGTATTCTGCATTTAATTGAGGAAGCGGAGTCACACAAAGCACCTGTGGAACGCTTTTTAGATAAGTTTAGCCGCTGGTATACACCGTTAATGATGCTGGTCGCAGTAATTGTGGTGGTTGCGCCTCCGTTACTTTTCGCACAGCCATGGGAAACCTGGGTATATCGCGGTTTGGCGTTGTTATTGATTGCGTGTCCGTGTGCTTTAGTGATTTCGACACCTGCGGCAATTACATCAGGCTTAGCGGCCGCAGCGAAGAGGGGCGCGCTCATCAAAGGTGGCGCTGCACTTGAGTTACTTGGGCGAGTAGACTCCATCGCGTTTGACAAAACTGGCACCCTGACCAAGGGAAAACCACAAGTAACGGATATACATCATTTTGATTGCGATAGAGAAACGTTGCTCAGTGTGGCTGCATCGGTAGAAATAGGATCACATCATCCTCTTGCGGCCGCGTTGGTTCAAAAGGCGCAGGAAGAAGGAATAGCCATACCAGAGGCGAGCGACAAAACCGCGCATGCGGGGTCGGGGGTGAGTGGATACGTTAACGGACAATTGATCCAAATAACGGCCCCTTCTAAAGTACCGTTTAGGCTCGCCGCCGACGTTGCTCAAATGATTGAAGCGCTCGAAACCGAAGGGAAAACAGTCGTGGTCGTTCGCTCTGATGAACGTGTGATAGGACTCTTTGCCTTGCAAGATACGGTAAGAGAAGAAGCACGCCAAGCGGTACAACGCCTTAAAACACTAGGTGTTAACGCAATAATGCTAACCGGGGATAATCCTCGAAGTGCAGAAGCGATAGCAAAAGAAATCGGTTTGAATTTTGAATCCAATCTATTACCTGCTGATAAAGTGCGGTATGTAGAAAAATTATCTAAACGTCACACCGTTGCTATGGTAGGGGATGGGATCAATGATGCCCCTGCAATGAAAGCGTCGAGTATTGGCATTGCAATGGGAGGCGGTACCGATGTCGCGCTAGAAACTGCAGATGCAGCCTTGGCCCATAATCGCTTGGTTGAGATCCCAGCTATGATTGAGTTATCACGAGCGACGCTAAAAAACATTCGTCAAAACGTCACGTTGGCGTTGGGGTTGAAGGGGATATTTTTAGTCACCAGTTTGTTCGGTATTACCGGACTTTGGGTCGCCGTGTTGGCGGATAGCGGCGCGACTGCATTGGTCACCTTGAACGCGCTAAGGTTGCTGAGGTTTAAAGCCAATCACGTCGACTAACATCACGTGGTAATAGCATGTTGTTGGTAGCAATGCTTACTACGTCTGAGAAAACTTGCTCTATATTTAGTGGGTAAATAAGTGCTTGGTTAGACATAAAGTCATCTCCCATGCCTTATTAATGAGATCTGTGTATGTTTTTTGTGAAAATCATCATATGTTTCATATTTGAAATGTGACAAAAATCACTATATATCCGCAGAAGGTTCGCTAAAGTGCTGGCGTACCCTAACAACTGATTAATGAGCTTATCGTCAAATAAGCCACAACAAGGAGCGACTTATGTCTCAAGCTGTATTCCATTTAGGTATTACTGAAGAAGATTTAAATGGTGCTACCCTAGCTATCATTCCTGGTGATCCTGCTCGCGTACAAAAAATTGCTGAGCAAATGGAGAACCCAGTATTCCTAGCCAGCCAACGAGAATACACTTTATACCGTGCGGAACTAGACGGTAAGCCAGTTGTGGTTTGTTCTACTGGTATTGGTGGCCCTTCTACCTCTATTGCTGTTGAGGAGTTAGCTCAGCTTGGCGTTCGTACCTTCCTTCGTGTCGGTACAACTGGTGCAATTCAACCACATGTGAACGTCGGTGACATGATCGTAACGACTGGCTCTGTACGTTTGGATGGTGCCAGCCTACACTTTGCTCCGATGGAGTTTCCTGCTGTTGCAGATTTTGACGTTGCAACTGCGATGCGCTCAGCGGTAGAAGAATCTGGTGCGGTTGTTCATATGGGCGTGACAGCGTCAAGTGACACTTTTTATCCAGGTCAAGAACGATACGATACCTTCACTGGTCGTGTGGTTAAGCGCTTCCAAGGCTCAATGAAAGAATGGCAAGATATGGGCGTGCTTAACTTCGAAATGGAATCTGCAACACTGTTAACCATGTGTGCGAGTTCTGGTTTGAAAGCGGGCTGTGTTGCGGGTGTTATCATCAACCGTACCCAAAAAGAAATCCCAGATCATGCGACGTTAAAAGAAACCGAAGCGCGTTCAATCAAAGTAGTTGTGGAAGCGGCTCGTAAAATGCTTTAAGACTTGATGAGTTAATTCAGCAGAATTAAATGAGTTTACTTATTCAAGCATTTAACAAAAAGCCAGAGAAATATCTCTGGCTTTTTGCTATCTAGTGTCTGATTAGATTTTTAGCTGAATTTCGTCGTAACCACCAGCAGCTTTAAACCAAGCGGTGAGGTGGGTCTTCAGGTCTTTCAATTCATCAGGACCAATTAAGGCTAAGCTAGGTCTTCGGCTCGAGTAATGTCGTTGTGACGAAGAGGTCTGAAGCTGACTAGCATTGCTCGTGCCTGTAGGCCTCCGAGAAGATCTCGAAGTGATTCCAGCTTGTATAGCGTATCATCACCATCATCTCGCATACCTTTTGTTTTGCATTCAATAATGTGTAGCTTATTGTTCACAACGGTTGCAACATCGAGCTCGTTGCGGACTTCGCTTTCCCCTCGTGTTCGGTACACTTGAACGTTCAAAGAGCGGTCTTGGATTGTCGGCATGGTATCTTGAATTTGTTTCACGGTACTGTTTACCAGTGTTTCCAACCATTCACCATTAGAGAAACGGCGAGCGTCTTCATTGGCGAAGGTTAAGATCCCATTTTCATAGGTGGCGATTTTTGCGTCAACAAGATCGGTCAGCAACATATTGAGCTCGCGGTAGCCTTGTTGCTTTTCCGACAGTTCTACGTCTAGCTTTTGCTCTTTGCGGCAAGTGGTTGCAAGATAATTTAAGGTTGCGAGTCCAGGACCAAGCTCAAGAGCATTGGAGGCCCAACGCTCACCCAGCGCATAAAGGGTTTGATCTAATTGGGGAGAAATATCGACAGTTTGGAATTCGGCTCGCGCACCGAAAATAGTGAGGTAGTCAGAAATCGTAATATGGTCTTCGACTTCCGTCTCTTCTTTTCCGTCCGGATACAGCCAACAAAGTTTATCGCTGTTTGGTTCCACGACAAAAATCGGCCAACGGTACGAGCGGAACACTTCATATACCGATAGAAGTCGATGGCGTAGGCCACAACTGGCGTTAAGTTTGACATCTTCTCCTCGATCAAACAGGTCTTTTGCTAATGTTTGAATGGATTGTTTAATCAAAGAGGTGTTGACTTCAGACGGTATCTCAAAAAACTCAGAGGTAATCTCTCTTTGTTTCAACACACTACTCAGTCGTTCAAATATGCTTTCTTGGCTTTTCTCACCAATAAAAACGATATGCTTACTTACCGTGCGATTATCCAATAGAGGAGTGACCAATCTCACCGGGTCTTGGTCGATAATGCCAACATGAACAGCCATATTTTTTCCTTTTTATGTGACCGCTCTAAAAGATAAATGCAAAAAGGTGAGCCGGTCATACATAAGCATATGTAGACACAAAGAACAAAAAACAAGGGCGACTTGATAAAAAGTCGCCCTTGTTTCATTAGTTAGTATAAATCATGGTGTTGGCTATAGCTTAAATCGGTGTACCAGCGCGTTTTGTTGGTGAGCCAACTGAGTGAGTGATTCACTGGTGTGAGCAATACTCGACATGGCTTGATAACTTTCGTCGGCGATATTGTTAATGTCTTCGATGCTACGTGCAATATCCGCTGACGTTTCACTTTGCTCTGCGGCAGCCTGAGAAATGTGCGTGCTCATCTGTGTTATCTCGATGATCAGTGCTTGAATTTCTTCCATTGAACTGTTGGCCTTCGAAGCTTGTTCGACCGACATCTCCATATCGCTCATACAGCTCTGGATGACTTGGTTCGCGGCTTGAGAGCTAGATTGAAGGTTGCTGATCATCGACTCAATTTCTGTCGTTGATTGTGTGGTTCTCGATGCCAAAACACGTACTTCATCTGCGACCACAGCGAAACCGCGTCCTTGCTCTCCCGCACGAGCGGCTTCGATGGCTGCGTTGAGTGCCAATAAATTCGTTTGTTCAGCGATGTTGCGAATGACATCGAGAATGGAACCAATTTGCCCGCTCATTTTTTGCAATTCAGAGACCGCCGATACGGACTCGTTGAGACGCAACTCAAGCTGGTTGATGGTCGAGATATTGGTGCTCATGACATTTCTGCCTTGTTCCGATGCTGATTCAACCCGTTGAACCATTTCCAAAGAACCTTGAGCACTTTGTGCGACTTCTTGAACCGAGTGAGACATCTCTGTCATTGCGGTCGCAACATTGGCTGTTTGTTCTCTTTGCGAATTTAATTTGAGCTGTGCATCCGATGAGGTGTGCTCATTACTCGCCGCCGTTGAAGACAAGTCGTCTGACGCGTCATTTAACTTGACAAGAATTTCGTGCAAGCTATCTGCCAATGAGTTGATATGGCCACTTACTCGGCTAAATTCATTGTTATAGCGAATATCAATTCGCTGTGTCATATCGCCTTCGGTTAAGCTCTCAAGTACTTTAAGAATTCTAGTCAAAGGTTCACGCACACTGTGCGCGATATGGTAGCCAATCGCCGCGGCAAACAGGACAACGATGATGCCAATGAGGATCGCTTTTGTAACGCCGGCAGAATAGATATTGCCCGCTTCGGCAAGAGATTCATTCAATTTATTGGTCGCAGTCGAATTGAACTGTTTAAGGATGACCATCGCGGAATCGACTTTGTTTGCAAGGTTAGCAATATTGTTATAAAGCGCAGCGCGGGCGTTAGGTAGTTGTTATGCTGATCCAGCACGCCACCACGCTGACCAACGTCGCGAGTAAACTGCTCAACAGAATCACCGAATGCTTTTTTCAGCTCTGGCAACTGAGCAACCAGACCACGAAATGCATAGTTAAGATGAGTCACCGCTTTGCGGTTTTTGGCCACAGCTTCTGTTACAAATTCAGGGTCCGAACTCGCCAATGCATCAGACGTAATGACTTCGGCATCTTTTAACTTGATGAAGTAACTCTTCGCCATGACTTTCACTGAAATACTTGACTGGTCTGCAACGTACTCCTTAAGACCGACAGACAACTGGGTTTGTAGGGTTTGGAAGCGTCGAGAAGATTTTTGGACCTCCTCTTGTGCTGCAAACATCGCTTCGTAGTTGTCCATCGCCTCTAAGGCTTCTGTAAAGTAGCTTTGTTCTATGGTTTGCAGTTCGGAGTAAGATTCCGCAAGAGAAGGGTACATCTTGCTTGCAGACTCAAGTTGGCTCAAGGTTTCCTTAAATCGTTGTTGTGATTTAGCAAATTCCTGACGCATTTCTTCCATGCGTTGTTTATTCTCTGTAGTGAGGAAGTCTTTGAACGACTTATCAGCAGAAAGCAACTCGACACTGGTTTGATTAGATAAAGAGACAAGTGGTAAAGACGATTTGGAAACATTTGCAAATTTTCCATGAATATCGCTCATTCCACCATCATGATGGTAATGGTGACGGCAAATAGGACGATGATCAGCGCGAACCCTGCATACATCCGTTTAATAACTGAACCTCGCATACGTGAGTTTCCTCTCCCAAGAATAGACAACGAAAAAGATAATTTTCACTAAATAACCACTTGTGAAGACATCGCTAAATCGAAGGTTGTAGTAATCGGAATGCCTTGAATAAACAAATGTCATGAGATTATTGATGATTATCTTAAAAAAGTAACAAAATTCATCGGATTGTATTGAGTATGTGAAGCACATTTTATGACGCATACGACAAAAATAGGCTCTGCTCTAAAGTATTAACGGAGAATGTTAACTCAAGCGAGTTCGTCGATGGCGCTTACTTTGGTAAAACCCTTGTTTTTATTGAGCTCTGCGTAGGCTTGACGCATACTAAAGTGACTCAACCTCATAAAATGGAGCTCCCATGGCAGAAGAGACGATATTTAGTAAAATTATTCGTAAGGAAATCCCAGCAGACGTTCTCTATCAAGATGATTTAGTGACGCTTTTCGTGATATTAATCCACGCGCGCCAAGCCATATTCTTATCATCCCAAATAAGTTGATCCCAACCACCAATGACGTGGAAGTCGAAGACGAAGCGATGATGGGACGCCTATTTACGGTTGCGAAAAAACTTGCCAAAGAAGAGGGTATCGCCGAAGACGGTTATCGCCTTATCTTAAATTGTAACCCACACGGTGGGCAGGAAGTCTACCATGTCCACATGCACCTACTCGGCGGTCGTCCGCTTGGTCCAATGGTCGTGAGCTAACGATAGGGGGTGGAGTGCCACCCCATTGTTATATTTCCCGTGGACTCAATCTCTAATCGCTATAACAATTTGTCTTTAGAGCAAGGCGATTAGAGATTGTCTTTAAAGCACACATTTAGTGGAGATGACTGTGAAACTCGGTGTGAAGTTGCTTGGACTGATAACTTGGACTGCCTTGGCATCGGGGTGTGCAAACCTTTCTGCAGGTAACTTGTTTAGTCACTACAGCGCTCAAAACCAAGACGTTTATCAAGCGTTGGTTGCCGGCCAATATGCTGAAGCAAAGGAAAGCCACTCGAGCGACGTCGGTGGCGAGATTCTTGGCAACCTTGAAGAGGGGCGATTGTCCTTTCTTGCACAAGATTACCCTGATAGTTTTAGTGCGTTCGAACAAAGTGATCAGGCGGTCAAAGTGCTGCAAGAGCGGGCGACCGTGTCGGTATCCGAAACAGCAACAAGCGTTGGCTCTCTCGCGGTCAATGACAATCTCAATGATTATCAACCAGCAGATTACGAACTTGGTTTTTTACATTTGTACTTAGGTCTTAACTACCTGCAAAAAAATGATCTTGAAGGCGCGTTAGTCGAAGTTCGTCGAGCCAATCAAGTGCAAGAGGCGGCAAGGAAAGCGCGTGAAAAAGAGCTAAAAGCTGCTGAAAAAGACATGCTAAGCCAAGGTATGTCTGCCAACTTGGGCAGTGTGTTAGCGAATTACCCCGATGCAGGAGATAAGCTCGGAGCGGTGCAAAATGGCTATTTATTCTATTTGTCGGGGTTACTTTATGAAGCATCACGAGATTTAAACAGTGCTTATGTCGACTATAGACGCGCGTTAGCTGTGATGCCAAACAACCAACAAGTTATTGAAAGTACATTATATGCCGCTAAAAAGTTAGGTATGCGTGAAGATTTGCGTAAGCTTGAAAAACGTTATGGTAAAGCCCCATCAGGGTTAAATTCGTCTCAAGGACGGGTCATTATCCTTGATGAGCAAGGGGTGGTTGAAGCGCTACAGGGGTGGCGTATCGACTTGCCGATACGTGATAGTCGAGATAATTGGGCGATCTACTCTTTGTCTTTGCCTTATTATCCCAATCGCGGCGTAATACGATTGAGTGACTTGGCTCTGAACAACAAGAAACTTTCGTCCGGTACTTTGGTCAATGTAAATGCGATGGCGCAAAACGATCTCAATGAACGCCTACTTTCGATAGTCATTCGACAGGCGATCCGTGTTTGGACGAAAGATCGACTCAGAAAAGAGGCCACCAAACAAGGTGATGATATTGGCAATATCGTTTTCAACGTCTGGAATACATTAACTGAACAGCCTGATACTCGAAGTTGGCAAACGTTACCGGCCCAAGTCAAGACGGCATCACAAATCGTCAAGCCTGGTAAACAACGCTTAAACTTAGGTGATCAGGTGTACGAATTTGACGTACCTGCACAGCAAACCACATTAGTTTGGGTTTCTAGGCAGGGAGCACACTCAACGGTGTGGCATAAACAACTGGGGAGATTGTAATGAGAGCATGGCTGATTGGCTTGATGGTGATCATTGGTTTAGCGGGATGTGCCGCCAACACGGCGGGTGTACGTATTGATGGTCAGACACAGCAAGTTTTTTTCAATGATGACGTACTAGGTAGTCGTTTGGTGGTAGATAACGTCTCGACGACTTATGTCGATGACAGAGCCAGAGGCGTTGTTCAGTTAAGTAGCCAATATAAGGGCGACCAACAAATTCTTTACCGATTCTATTGGTATGACAATACGGGGCTAGAAGTTAATACCAAGCCCGGACCATGGCGAAAAATGATTGTCCGTGGTTATGAATCCGCGATTCTGTCAGAGGTGACCGTTAACCCTAACGGAACACGTTTTCGCGTGCAAATTCGCGAAGCAACAGACAATTAATTTACGGCTGTGCCGTCGTAACCGCGCTGTAAGTAAAGCGTTGGTATGAATGAAACTAAGGAACTCTCATGAAAAAAAGTATTATTGCTCTTTTAGGTCTTGCCGTCATTTTGGGTGGTTGTTCTAACAAAGTCACTTACGGTGATGCGCAAGCAACAGAAACGACCACGATCGATTTTGGTTCTACCGATCTGCAAACTATTGCCGCAGAAATGGTTGATAGCATGATGATGTCGGGTTCTGTAGCGGCAATTACTCGTGACCAACGTCCTATCGTCTTTGTTGAACGCATTAAGAACAAAACCAGTGAACACATTGATACTGAATCCATTACCGACACAATTTCAACTAAAATGCTCAATTCTGGTAAGTTCCGTTTTGTTGATATGGATCGAGTTGATTCTGTGCGTCAGCAGCTTAACTTCCAAAATACCGATGAACTCGTAAATCAAAGCACTGCGATTCAATTCGGTAAAATGGTAGGGGCTCAATACATGCTATACGGCAACCTGTCGAGCATTGTGAAAAATGCAGGCAGTGATAAAGATGTCTATTATAAAATGACTATGCGATTGATGGATCTTGAAACGGGCTTGATTGAATGGGCTGATGAGACCGAAATTCGCAAAGAGCAATCTAAAAGTTTATTTGGTATGTAAACGGCTGTCTTTGTCTACAGGCTAATAAACCCGAGTCTTTAAACATGGAGTAGCCACTAATGGCCTGGTTTTCTTGGCAACAAGCAAAAGAATTAGACCCTAGCCTCAATGCATTAGATGGCTTCTTTAAAGATCCTCCTGTGAAAGTTCAGACACTCACAGGAGGATTAACCAATCGTTGTTGGCGGTTGGAACCTTCTCAAGGACGTGCGTACGTATGGCGGCCTAGCAGCATGGTATGTAAGGCTTTTTCCATCTCTCGTCATAACGAATATCAGATACTGTTCGCGATTTCACCGCTCAACCTTGGACCAAAGCCTATCTTTGTGCACGAACAAGGCCTCTTAGTTGAGTGGGTTGAAGGTGACATACTCACCAATGTTGGCGTTGAATTGTCAGAGTTACTGCCTGTCGCCGCGCTTATTCATCGGTATCCGATAAGTGATATTCCAGTCGTCCCTTTTTCTTATATTGCTCGTCTAGATCATTATTGGCTCGAACTCGAAGGCCAATATGCTGGGACGCAATTTGAAGCGCTGTATCGTCAATGGCGCACAGATCCCAGCGTTGACATCATTGAGCCTGCACTGTGTCACTTCGACTTGGGCTGTTATAACCTAGTAAAGAGCCACCATGAAGGGCTCAAAGTCATTGACTGGGAGTACGCTGCTATTGCGGATCCGAGGTTAGACTTGGCGATAGCATTGCAAGTTGCTGGGGCCTCGTCGGTTGAGGAGTCTGTTCTACAGTATTGCCAATTGCGTGGCATTGAGCAGACCTCTAGCTGGCTAGAAGGTGTAAAAGCATGGCAACCGCGTAGTTTAGTCCTAGCGATGCTTTGGTATCTGCTTGCTTATAAATTGTGGGAAGATGAACAATACTTATTCAGTGCGAACGAGTTTAAAGACTTATTGTGCCTAGAAGGTCACTGTTTTGAAAACTCGTGAGAATTTCCTCTGAAACAGTAAGGAATTAGTGGTAATTTTAAGGAAAGTAACAATTTTACTCAAATGACTTCATAACGCGGGCGGTACGGATGTTGTTTGCGCTGAACCTGGGGAAGCGTACGTTTTGTCAACATCATCGATACTGAACATTCATTATCACAAGCATCATGAAGTTGTGCGAAGAATTTAACAGGGAGAGGTCCACATGATTATTTACTTACACGGTTTTGACAGTACAAGTCCGGGTAACCACGAAAAAGTTCTACAGTTACAGTTCATTGACGATGATGTTCGTTTTGTCAATTACAGTACACTGCATCCTAAGCACGACATGCAGCATCTATTAAAAGAAGTGTCCAAAGTGATAGACCAATCGGACGATCCTAATCCTCTTATTTGTGGGGTGGGGTTAGGAGGATACTGGTCAGAGCGTATCGGATTTCTCTGCGGTATCAAACAGGTCATGTTTAATCCGAATTTACATCCTGAAGAAAACATGGCGGGACGTATTGATCGCCCTGAAGAATATGAAGATATTGCAACAAAGTGTGTCGATCAGTTTCGCGCGAAGAACAAGGGGCGCTGCTTAGTCATTTTGTCTAAAGAAGATGAAGTGCGAAACAATAATGAAACCGCAGCGGAACTAGAAAAGCATTACCAAATCATTTGGGATGACACTCAAACACACAAATTTAAGAAGATCTCCCAGCATTTACAGACGATGAAGGAATTTAAGAACACTTAATCGTTCGAAGTTAAATCAAGAATACCAACAGCAGCACGCCGTCAACGCGTGCTGCTTTTTTATCTAATTAATATTTGTTTATCTTTTGGTCATTTTTCTTGTTGCAATGTGGCACGAAAGTGTCGTTTTAGAGACAACAAAATTTCGCCAAACCGTATCTTGAGTAAGGATTTTGGTTGCCTTCAAAACACGGCTCTATATAATGAAGTGAGCTCAAATAATTTGATAAAAATCAAAAAAAAATGAGAGCGAGTAGCAAACTTGCCCATTTTCTCTGGGTTGATATGACCCAGCTTAGATGTTCAGTGTTGATAATTAATTGATAAAAAACAAAACACAATACATCAGTTTTAATCCAAAACCTGTTGAAACCCTCTAACCGTTAAGAATTCATCGGTTGGATACTTCTCGCAGCAGCGCTGGCAGTGAAGTATCGAGCTGAACCCATTTATTCATTTTTGTAGAGGAAAATCATTGTGACACGCATTATCGTTGTAGGCGGCGGTGCTGGTGGCCTAGAGTTGGCGACTAAGCTTGGCCGAACTCTTGGTCGTAAGAACCGCGCGCAAATTACGCTGGTAGACCGTAAAGCGAGCCACTTGTGGAAGCCATTGCTGCACGAAGTAGCGACAGGTTCATTGGATGAAGGCGTCGATGCACTTAGCTACCGTGCCCACGCAAAAAATCATAGTTTCGATTTCCAAATGGGCAGCCTTGCAGACATTGATCGTGAACGTAAAGTGATCACCTTGAGCGAATTAAGAGACGAGCACGACGAACTTCTTATCCCAAGCCGCGAGATAGAGTACGACATTCTTGTCATGGCGATTGGCTCAACATCCAATGACTTCAACACTCCAGGTGTTCGTGACAACTGTATTTTCCTCGATAGTCCTGAGCAAGCCCATCGATTCCGTACGGAAATGAACAATGAGTTCCTTAAGTTGCATGCTAAGAACGGGAACGGCACGGTTGATATCGCCATTGTCGGTGCAGGTGCAACGGGCGTAGAGCTGTCTGCAGAGCTACACAATGCAGTTAAAGAGCTGCGTGCTTATGGTTTTGGCGATCTTGATTCTAGCAAACTCAACGTTAACCTGATCGAAGCGGGTGAGCGTATTCTTCCTGCATTGCCTCCTCGCATTTCTACTGCCGCGCATCAAGAACTGGTTAAGCTTGGTGTGAACGTACGTACGGCGACGATGGTGACGAAGGCTGAAAAAGACGGTTTAACCACCAAAGACGGCGAAAAAATCAACGCGAAAATCATGGTTTGGGCTGCGGGCATCAAAGCGCCTGATTTCATCAAAGACATTGCGGGCCTGGAAACCAACCGTATTAACCAACTGGTCGTCAAAGACACCCTGCAAACCACGCGTGATGACGATATTTTCGTTATCGGTGATTTGGCGCAATGTACGCAAGCTGACGGATCGTTTGTTCCACCGCGTGCACAAGCCGCTCACCAAATGTCGACGCAAGCCTTTAAGAACATTGTGGCAAAGATCAACAACCGTGAACTTAAGCCTTACGTGTACAAAGACCATGGTTCATTAGTTTCACTTAGCCAGTTTTCAACCGTCGGTAGCTTAATGGGTAACTTAACCAAAGGCTCGATGATGGTCGAAGGACGTATCGCTCGCGTGGTGTATATTTCATTGTATCGTATGCATTTGATGGCGCTGCATGGAATGTTCAAAACCGGACTCATGATGCTAGTTGGTCGCATCAACCGAGTGTTACGACCAAACCTAAAACTACACTAAGTTTTACGTAAAAAACCGGAGCTAAAGTGCTCCGGTTTTTTGTTGGCTGTTAAGCTAGAAAAATAGCTTGTACTTGATATGCTCAGCTAACTTCCTGCAGAGTAAGGTGTTTAGTAATAAAAAGCAGCAAAAGCACTGCTTAATAGTTTACTCCAAATCACGGGGAAGCAGTGAGTAGACCACACCATCTTTAGGTTGCTGATTGAAAATAAAACGATCTCTGGCGATGGCTTCTTTATGCGCGCCGACCGACTCTATCAAGGCTTGACTGACGGTATTGTCTGGGTCACAGACGATCTCTAAGCGGGTAAGGCATAAAGTGGCAAAGCAAAATTCTGCCAACGCTCTAATTGCTTCCTGCGCATAGCCTTGACGTTGATACCGATCGGCAACCCAGTAGCCAATACTGGCCATATTGAAGGTTTGATAGAGCTCGTTCACCGCAACCATGCCAAGTAATGCTCCTGTTTCACGCTCATAGATACCAAAGCCAAAGGCCTCTGCTTTGACCCAGTTGAGGCGCGTAGACAGCAGGAAATCTTGTGCTTCCTGTAGGGATACATCCTCATTACACCAGTCCAACCAAGTATGAAGAGATGGCGAGGTGGCCAGAAGTTGGTGTAGGGCCGACGCGTCTTCCGCCGAAATCAGACGCAGAGCGAGGCGAGGTGTGATGATCTCAAAGTCAGGGCTCATAACTGGGAAGTCCTTTTCTGTTGGATATGGTCACGTTACTGGAATTAAATAAAAGCACAAGCGCAATCAGGGCTGCGCTTGTGCGAAGAGGGAGTGATTATTCGACGTTACGAACTTGGATGATCACGCCCATCATTGGGCTATCTAGGTAATGGATTTCTTCACTTCTCATACGACGTTTTTGTTCCATTCGGTAAGTTTTGAGAAACTTCTCTTCTGTTACCGTCGGCGAAATTTCTGCTAGGTTACCCACTTGGACATTACCGTCGACTTCTCCTAGCTTGTCATCTAATTGTTCATCAGGTGTTGCCTCGAAACGAACTTCACGAACACTTGGCTCGCGCAAGTCCAAAGTAGTATCTGCAAATAAATAGTGCTGCACGTACACTTGAAACTTACCATCTAATTCATATAGTGCTTTGCTCATGTTTCCTTCAGAGCGTGTTTCTTCCAAGTTGCTGTCATTGACGTCGCGTTCGTCTACGTAAACATCGTCTGTTTCATTCGTTTCTGTGGCATTGACGTCAGCGTTAGCGATAGTCGACGAGGGGCGATTGATGTTGCTGCCGTCAGCGTTAAAGGATCCGGAAAAATCGCGACCACCCACAATGCGAAAGATTGGTGCACTGTCTTGTCCTTGATCACTTTGTCGCCATGCCACGTGCTTAAGTACTTTAAACCCTACGTGGCTGTTTAATGCAGCTTCTTGAGCATTGAGCTGATAAGAAGAGCGTGGTAGTAGAGCAGCGCCTTTTGCACTAAGGTAGGCCTCGCTATCTAAGCTACCGACATTGGTCATATCGATTTTTGGGAGCTGGCTGGACCAAGACTCGCTTGTACTCTCTGCGTCTCCTACGCGTTTAAAAATAATCAATTCGATATCAAATTGACGTTGTGCCCAAGTAGGCATCGACACGCATAGAAGCAATAATGGGATCAGTATTCTCATTCGATTATTAGCTCGCTGGGATTAAATTTTGTTTAAAGTCATTCAGTAAATCTTGAACAAACTGAATGCGCTTACGTCGGTCCGCTAAAGGGACGTTAAATTTGAACTTAGTCGGACCTTCCATCGCGAATTTCTTCGGCTGTGATTGTAAGAGCTGTACTAGATACGCTGGGTTAATCTCTGCATCAGGATAAAACTCAATAAACCCGCCTTTATCATGGGCTTCGATTTTCTTGGCTTTCAGGTTACCTGCGGCAAATTTCAGCTCAGAAACCGCGAGTAAATTTTTGGTTGCATCTGGTAAGAGGCCGAATCGGTCAATAAGTTCGACTTTGAGTTCAGATAATGCTTCACTATTCGTCACACTGGCGATGCGCTTGTACATCGAAAGTCGAGTGTTTACGTCTGGGATATAATCATCGGGCAATAGAGCAGGAATGCGCATTTCGACTTCAGTTTGTTCTCGCAATAATTCATCGAGCGATGGCTCTTTGCCTTCTTTCAATGCTTGGACTGCTTGTTCTAGCATTTCCATATAGAGTGTAAAACCAACCGATTGAATTTGACCACTTTGCTCATCGCCAAGCAGTTCGCCAGCCCCACGAATCTCTAGATCGTGCGTCGCCAATGTAAAACCAGCACCGAGGTCTTCGAGAGAAGCGATGGCATCCAGACGCTTGATTGCATCTTTAGTCATGGCTTTAGGGTGTGGCGTAAGCAAGTAGGCATAGGCTTGATGGTGTGAGCGCCCCACACGGCCACGTAACTGATGCAACTGAGCCAAGCCTAAGTTGTCCGCACGATCCATGATGATCGTGTTAGCGGTAGGCACATCGATGCCTGTTTCTATGATGGTTGTACACACCAATACATTGAAACGCTGATGATAGAAATCATTCATGATGCGCTCAAGTTCACGTTCGCGCATTTGGCCATGAGCGACGGTGACACGAGCTTCGGGTATCAGTTTTTGTAAATCTTCCGCCGCTTTCTCTATCGTTTCAACCTGGTTATGTAGGAAGTAGACCTGACCGCCACGCATGATTTCACGTAATACCGCTTCACGAACTACCGACTCTTCACGCTGACGGACGAAGGTTTTGATCGCCAAACGGCGCGCGGGTGGTGTGGCGATAATCGATAGATCGCGCATACCACTCATTGCCATATTCAGCGTACGAGGAATTGGCGTTGCGGTGAGTGTTAAGATGTCGACATCCGCACGCATTGCTTTTACTTTTTCTTTTTGACGTACGCCAAATCGGTGCTCTTCGTCGACAATCAATAAGCCGAGATCCTTAAACTTAATATCGCTTGATAGCAGCTTATGTGTTCCGACCACGATATCGACTTTGCCGTCAGCCACATCTTGCAAGATCACTTTTTGCTCTTTCGCTGATTTAAAGCGTGACAACACTTCGACGCGAATCGGTAAGTTGGCAAAGCGGTCTCGGAAATTCTCAAAGTGTTGCTGGGCTAGGAGTGTCGTCGGAACTAATACGGCGACTTGTTTGCTGTTGTCAGTGGCGACAAAAGCTGCGCGCATCGCGACCTCGGTTTTGCCGAAACCAACATCACCACAAACCAGTCGATCCATGGCTTTCGGTTGGCACATGTCAGAGAGCACCGCATTAATAGCCATCGATTGATCGTCGGTCTCTTCAAACGGGAATGTGGCTTTAAATGTCGCGTACTGGCCGCGATCTAAGGCAAATTTATACCCCGGTTTAAGTTCTCGCTTGGCGTAAACATCCAATAGCTCAGCCGCAACATCGCGGACTTTCTCAGCCGCTTTACGGCGAGCTTTCGCCCAAGCTTCTCCACCGAGCTTGTGCAATGGTGCACTCTCTTCAGCTCCGCCAGAATAACGACTGATAAGGTTGAGCGATGAAACGGGCACATACAGTTTTGCATCGTTTTGGTATTCAAGCGTCACATATTCGGTTTGCATGCCACCTGCTTCAAGGGTTTGCAAACCAATATAGCGGCCAATACCATGGTCAATGTGAACAACCGGTTGACCGGGTTTGAGTTCCGCCAAGTGACGAATGACGGTATCGCTGTTGACCGCTTTTTTATCTTTACGGCGACGTTGGATGACACGGTCACCGAGCAAATCACTTTCGCAGATGAGGGCAAAATTCAGTTCTTCGTGGATAAAACCGTGTTCTGCGGCGCCAAGGACTAGGCTAAAACGATCTTTCGAATTCAACGCTTGGTAAAGAGAGCCATGCGAAACGGGGCGAACTTTGATGCCTTGTAACAGCTCAGTTAACGCTTCACGTCGGCCTTCTGATTCTACAGAGAATACAATCTTGCCAGTAAATTGCTCGCTGAATTGGCGTAAGCGTGAAAGTGGTTCTTTGTTTTGTTGCTGAACACCAAGCTCTGCGAGGGATTGCACCGCTAGGTTTTCGCGGCCTGCGCGTTTGACGACTTTTTCTAGGCTGAGCTGCGCTTGCGGTAACTGTTTAATATGAGAAAACAGTTCGTCTTTTTTGAGCCATAACTCATGGGGCGCGAGCAGCGGACGCAGTGGTCGATTTTTTTCTGGTCGTAGCGGTATTCAACGTCTGCTAAGAACGTATCAACCGCAGCTTCAATATCACCATAGCTGAGCAACTGAGAGTTTTCTGGTAGGTAGTCGAATAATGTCTCTGTGTGTTCAAAAAACAGCGGTTGCCAATACTCGATACCTGCTGGCCATGTTCCTTTTGTTACCTGCATATAGATGGATTCTGGCTCACGGCGGGCTTCGAACTGTGCGCGCCAGCGAGTACGAAATTCTTCAATGGCTTCCTGTGTGGTGGGAAACTCATGGGCCGGTAGCAACTGAATTTGCTTTATGTCTTCAATCGAGCGCTGGTTCTCTGGATCGAAGGTGCGAATGGTATCTATTTCATCATCAAAGAAATCAATGCGGTATGGATCCTCACTGCCCATAGGAAACAGATCGAGGATCGAGCCACGGCTGGCGTATTCACCGGGCCCAAATACTTGATCAACGTGGCGGTAGCCTGATTTTTCCAACTGCACGCGAAGTTTTTCTAATGAAAACAAATCACCGGCTTTGACCATCAATGTGTGCTGAAGCAAAAAGTCTCGCGGAGACTGACGCTGCAGAATTGTGCTGACTGGAACAATCGTTATCCCGCCAGTTTGGTTCGGAAGTTGATACAAGCGAGCAATACGATCAGATATGATCTCTTGATGCGGTGAGAAATTGTCGTAAGGCAAGGTTTCCCAGTCAGGAAACAGGCTGACAGGTTGATGCGTAAATTGTTCGATTTCCGCTTGTAGCTTTAAGGCTAATTGAGGGTCTGGGACGACGAGCAGAGTGTGGCTTGGGTGTTGTTTTGCCAGTTCTGCTATCGCCATCGGCAGTGCCGCACCAGGTAAATTACCAAGTTGTTTTTTATCACCCGGTTTAGACGGATTGGTGACGGAAAGAATGGTTGCTGTTGTCATAATCGTTATTTTTTATCTCGCTCCATTGAGCGCTGACGCAATAGTTTTTGCTGTTGATGCAAGGCCGCTTTAATCAATAGATCCTGATCGTCATCCCGGAGCATTTTATATCGAAGTGTGATGACGAATCCTTGTTCAGAAGGTTCGCATGCTTCGACTTCTGCGTAGCAATAGATGGCGGCTGCAGGGTGATCTAAGAACAGTTTTACTCGAACTAGTTGTTGCTCGTCGAGTGGGTTTGCTGCTTGATAGCTCAGTTTGCTGGCACCAAACTGCGTGGTTTGAAATCTGAGCATGGTGTCATCTTGCTGCGAAAGCATAAAACTAAGTAATAAGTTGAGCTTCGCGTTTTGTGTATCGAGTAAGCTAATGACGTGCTTTAAATCTTTGTTTTTTAATTCAAGTCGAGCATTGTCTGCTAACAAGTCCAGGTGGCTGAACTCACTTGCTACAATAAATGGGGCCGGAATTTCAGAAATAAAGGTCGCTTCGTCTGGCAATGTAACGTCAGTACCCAACGCTTCCACGTTGATGGTGAGATTGTGGTGAACAGTAAAGTATTCTTGCTCTGTCATGTAGAGGGTCCTTTTGCCAGCGAGCACTTTCTGAATCAATCACAATACAGAAAGAGGGTCTCTGATTATCGCTAACTGAATGAAGTTATCAAGTTAACCCTAACTTTCGATTGTATTTTTTTGGCGCAGGTGAGGCTGATATTCAAGTGGATTCACACTTAAAATGCGTTTAAACACCGAGTACAGATAAACTTACCATGACTATGTAGCAACATAATGGGCATATAATTGCATCTCGTTGACAAATTTAGTGATTATCCTGTCTTCTTCACTTTAAGAGTAGGGTAAGATAGTGCCCAAGTTTTTGCACGAATAGATAACCAGTTGGTTTTTCCTATATGTATCATCCTATCTCATTGTTTATTGGTTTTAGGTATCTTCGGGGGCGCTCTGGAGATAGGTTTAGCCGATTTGTCTCTTACATGTCGACCGCAGGTATCACCATTGGCGTGATGGCATTAGTGACGGTGCTTTCTGTCATGAATGGTTTTGAATCTCAGTTAAAAGAACGCATTCTCGGCGTGTTGCCACATGCAGTTGTTTCTCAGCATGATGGCAAGACACCGCTATCAGAGTCCGCGCCTGAATTCATTCGACACATGTCTAATGTCGCCGAACCTGAACCGATCGTTCGTGGTGAAGCCGTGATTCAAAGTTCAGCTCAACTGACCGCAGGCTACTTAGTTGGAATCGAGCCGAAAAAAGGCGATCCGATTGCCAATCATTTGATTGCAGGTCGATTGAAAAACTTACAAGCGGGGGAGTACAACGTATTTCTCGGTCAAGGATTGGCACGTTCGCTGAGTGTATCGATGGGCGATAAAGTGCGCTTGATGGTGACCAATGCGACTCAGTTTACCCCATTTGGGCGTATTCCGAGTCAGCGTAACTTCACCGTTGCTGGCATATTCAACACCGGTTCAGATGTCGATGGTCAGCTCATGATTGTGAATATGAACGATGCAGCCAGACTGATGCGTTTGCCTAAAGATACCGTCTCTGGATGGCGTGTTTTTTTCTCTGACCCGTTTATGGTGACTGAGTTTGCTGATAAACCTTTGCCTGAAGGTTGGCAGTGGAGTGACTGGCGAGCACAGCGGGGTGAGTTATTCCAAGCGGTCAAAATGGAAAAAAACATGATGGGATTGATGCTGGGTCTGATTGTTGGCGTGGCGGCATTTAATATTATTTCTGCGTTGATTATGGTGGTGATGGAGAAGCAATCGGAAGTCGCTATTCTTAAAACCCAAGGGATGACGCAAACCCAAGTGATGGCAATTTTTATGGTTCAGGGCGCAAGCAGTGGCGTGATCGGCGCTATTGTTGGTGGTTTAGTCGGCGTGGTGTTATCACTCAACCTCAACTCACTGCTGGAATCTGCTGGCGCATCCTTGTTTTCTTTTGGTGGCAATTGCCCATTGTGATTGATTCATTTCAGATTTTATTAGTGGTTGTATTGGCGATTGCTCTGAGCTTGCTGCAACCATTTACCCTTCTTACCGAGCATCTTCTGTTAAACCTGCTGAGGCACTTCGCTATGAATAAACTATTGGAATGTCGTGATATTCGTAAGATATACCGAGAAGGGTCGTTAGATACCGAAGTGTTGAAAGGCGTCAGCTTCGAGCTTGAAAAAGGAGATCTCGTATCGATTGTAGGCTCTTCGGGATCGGGTAAGAGTACTTTGCTCCATATTTTAGGCGCGCTAGACGATGCGACTCAAGGGGATGTCGAGTTTTTGGGACACAACTTGTCTGCATTAAGCTCGAACAAACAAGCGGCACTGCGCAATAAGCACTTAGGGTTTGTGTACCAGTTTCATCATTTGCTGGCCGATTTTACCGCCGTGGAAAACGTGGCGATGCCGTTAATGATTGGTGGCGAAAGAGCATCCGAAGCAAAAGCTCAAGCACAAGCACTGTTGGAGAAGGTCGGGCTGGCTCACCGTATGGATCACAGGCCATCAGAATTGTCGGGGGGAGAGCGCCAACGTGTTGCGATTGCCCGTGCATTGGTGAATAAGCCTGATCTGGTGCTCGCCGACGAACCGACCGGTAATTTGGACCATCAAACGGCACTGGCGATTTATGATCTCATGCGTGAGCTTAACCAAGAATCGAACATCGCGTTTCTTGTTGTCACTCATGACAATGAATTGGCTGCCAAAATGGATCGTCAAATGCACATGCAAGATGGTTTGCTGGTGGACCAGCTCGATACTGCGCTCACTACAGAGGAGAACTGATTTGTTTTCATCGTTAGCATTAATGATCGGTGGTCGTTTTAGTCGCGCAAAAAAGCGAAACAAAATGGTGTCGTTTATTTCACTCTCTTCGACCATCGGTATTGCCGTCGGCGTCGCAGTGATCATCATTGGCTTGTCAGCGATGAATGGTTTTGAGCGTGAACTGCAATCACGCGTGTTATCGGTAATTCCTCACGGTGAATTGGAGGGCGTAGAAGGGCCTCTCTACGACTATACGCAAACCATGCACCAGGCGCTGAAACACGAACATGTCGTTGCCGCTGCGCCTTATGTGCGCTTTACCAGTCTTGCTGAAAAGGGCAGTAAACTAAAAGCCATTGAAGTTCGCGGCGTTGAACCATCGTATGAACAAGCCGTGTCGAGCCTGTCTGACTTCATTGATCCACAAGCTTGGCAAAACTTTCATCCGGGCCAACAACAAGTCATTTTGGGACGTGGTGTCGCAGATGAATTAAGCGTGGATATTGGTGATTACATTACGTTGATGATCCCACAAACAGGTGGCTCAACGAATGTCCAAGCCCCAAAGCGTGTTCGTGTAAAAGTGACGGGCTTTTTGACCTTGAATGGTCAAATCGATCACTCTCTGGCGTTGGTACCACTGTCTGATGCTCAGCAATACGCGAGATTAGATGATGGTGTGACGGGAATTTCATTGAAAACCGATGACGTGCTCAATGCTCCATCAATCGTGAGAGAAGTCGGTAATCTGGTTGACGTTTATGTTTACTTGAAGAGCTGGCAGCAGCAATTTGGCTTTTTGTACCGCGACATACAGCTGGTACGAACGATTATGTATCTAGTCATGGTTCTGGTGATTGGTGTGGCGTGTTTTAATATTGTTTCCACGTTAATGATGGCGGTGAAAGACCGGGCCGCAGAAATTGCGATTTTACGTACCATGGGCGCCAAAGATGCGTTGATCAAGCGTATTTTTGTTTGGCAAGGCGTGTTTTCAGGTGTTTTTGGCAGTATTGCTGGCAGCATCATTGGTGTCTTGGTTGCGCTGAATCTCACGCCAATAATAAAAGGGTTAGAGCATTTAGTCGGACACCATTTCTTGTCGGGAGACATCTATTTTGTTGATTTCCTGCCTTCTCAATTGCATTGGGCGGATGTTGGCTTAGTTTCTGGTACCGCCATTATATTGAGCTTAGTTGCGACCTGGTATCCGGCTTCTCGGGCCGCGAAGTTGAATCCCGCTGCCGTATTGAGTGCAAAATAATCTAAATACGGATCAGCCTTAATCTTCACTGAGATAGCCAATGTTAACCAACCAGTGTACCGCGCAGGCAATGGCTTAAAACTAACGCTGTATTCATGATATGAAAAAGGACCGAGCTCGGTCCTTTTTCTTGTTCAATTGCTATCACGATATATGTTGGTACAGCTCACAACTTTTCATATTCTTCTCGCATCTTTTCTCAGAATTGCTGCCATTTCAGCCTCAACCCACATCTGAAAACCTGCATATTAGCTTCGTTTGAGTATATTGCGTTTTTGCCAGCTGCGTACAACAGAATAGCGCCACAAGCCACGAATGCCAAAATAGCCAACAATGGCGGATATCACACCGCAAATCATACATCCTAGGAAAAAAGGCGGTCCTATTGTGTGCATTTGTTGCATCAGGTATTCCCAAGAAAGCTCAAAATGGAATGGCTGAGGGGGGACATGTAAGACTAAGGCACCAATTTTGTAAGCAAAATAAAACAGCACAGGCATGGTAATTGGGTTACTAATCCAAACTAACGCAACAGAAAGGGGGAGATTCACCCCCAAAACAATGGCAAGACCTGCCGCCATGATCATTTGGCTTGGTAACGGCACAAACGCCATAAATAAACCCACGGCAAAAGCCCCCGAAGCTGAGCGACGGTTTAAACACCATAGGTTGGGGTTGTAAAGCACATTGCCGAAGACCTTCAACGCTTTCTGGCGTTTGATTAATTCGTGATCAGGCATGAAGCGTTTTATCAGCTTTCTAGGCATAGGACAGCATGACTCTCTCAGAAAAAAGTTGGACCTTAGTGTTATTTGTCACCACTGTTATATCGTCAGCATGGTGGCTGGCGATACCAGACGAACATTGGCTGCCGTTGGGAGTCGTGGCGATTGGCTTAATCATTAAATTGCGTCGTGGCCTAATTAGCATAGGCGCAATTTCCGGCTTTTTGGTTATTGTTGTCCATGGCAATGTAACAGATCATCAGAGACAAGCCCTTTTTCAAGCTGAAGAGAATATTACCATAACTGGTAAGGTTAACAGCTCTTTTAAGCAAATAAGTCACGGTTTTGAAGGTATTGTGACAGTAAACCAGGTCAATTCTCAAAAGCTGTTACCTTTCCTTAAACCTAAAGTCCGTTTTATCTCGCCTTTTATACTGCCAGTTAACAGCGAGTTTACGACAACTGCAACCATAAAACCCATTATTGGATTGAGGAATGAAGCGGGATTTGATGCTGAGAAGCAGTCCATGGGAAGGGGGATAATCGCGCGCGCAACAGCTGCGGACGATGCGCATTGGACCATTCGAAGCGCCTACTCTCTGCGCCAGGCGATCATTAGTAAGGTGACAGAGCAAATACGCCATTTATCACAGTTTCCACTGATCAGTGCCTTGGCTTTCTCCGAACGGGACTGGCTATCTGATGAGCACTGGCGAGCACTTCGAGATAGCGGGCTGTTACATTTGATCTCGATCTCGGGGCTGCATATCGGAATGGCATTTGGGATCGGCACCATGGTTGGGTCTGCCATTCGTTATGTGATACCTCGCTATCACTTTTTACCATCGATGAGTGGATTAGTGGCAGCCGTAGCGTATGCGTGGTTGGCGGATTTTTCTTTGCCAACCATTCGAGCCGTGTCAGTGTGTATGTTGTACGTTTTACTTAAGTTTTCATTAGTGCACTGGAGTCCCTGGCGCGTAGTGCTTTTAGCGGTTTCGTTACACTTGTTGTTTGAGCCTTTTGCATCGTACAGCATGAGCTTTTGGTTATCGTATTTGTCAGTTGGCGCAGTGTTGTTCGCGATCAATGCAGTACAGCGCACTGCATCCACCAAATTAGCAAAACTGCGCGTATTACTCCTCAGCCAACTGTTACTAAGCCTTTTTATAATTCCTGTTAGTGGGTACTTCTTCTCTGGCTTTAGCTGGTCATCACTTGTTTATAACATGGTGTTTATTCCGTGGTTTGGTTTTGTCGTTGTGCCAGTGATGTTTGCGGCCGTGTTTGCCGCTCTATTGGTGCCATCGTTTGCGATCTATTTATGGGAACTCCTGGATACAGCGTTGTTGCCGCTGAACCACTCCATCCAATATGCGGTCGGCACTTGGTTACCTTTGAGTAAGAAAATGGCGCTTTTCGTCGTTTTCATCAGTATTAGTGTGTTGGTGAAACGATTCATGCCTTATCGCGCTTGGTTGGTTGTATCTGCGGTAGTGCTATCTCTTCACCTTCTTCCTCAACGGAGCCAAAGCACTTGGCAAATTGACGTTCTCGATGTGGGTCATGGGTTAGCGGTCATGGTTGAAAAAGAAGGTAAAATCCTCCTGTACGATACTGGAAAATCATGGCAAGGAGCAGTGTCGCCGACCAAGTTATAACGCCTGTGCTTCATTCGAGAGGCATTAAGCGGATCGATACGTTCGTACTCAGTCACTCTGATAACGATCATGCGGGTGGACGTTTTGTTGTCGAAGATAACTTTGCTCCCACGCATAAACGTAGCAGCCAGAACTTTTTTGGTTACCAACCGTGCAACAGTCAAGAAGCGTGGCAGTGGCAAGGACTGAGGCTAAACGTGATTTGGCCACCCAAACAAGTAAAGCGTGCTTACAATCCACATTCTTGCGTATTTAAATTGGAGGACCCTATTTCTGGATTCACTATGTTATTTACCGGGGATATTGAAGCGATCAGCGAGTGGATATTACTTAGGGAGCCGGACAAATTACGCAGTGACATCATGCTCGTTCCTCACCATGGCAGTAGAAGTTCCTCTAACCCTAAGTTTATTCAGGCGGTCAGTCCGAGCGTTGCGATTGCCTCTCTAGCGAAAAATAATCAATGGGGTATGCCTGCACCTTCTGTGGTAGCGGCGTATAAAGAGAACGGTTCGACTTTGTTGGATACGGGAGAAAAAGGGCAGGTGAGCATTCGTGTTGATAAAGAGAATTGGGTTTTAAAAACGAAACGCAGTAATACATTTGAACCATGGTATAGGCAGATGCTGCGTAAGGGAGTAGAATAAGAGTCTTAATGTAAGAAAATAAAGCACTTCTATGTCGATTAATACTGATGAAACGACTTGGCAGACGTTTAAGCGTCTGTGGTTATATATTCGCCTTTATAAAGCAGGTCTTATCGTTGCTATCATTGCATTAGTCATTAATGCAGTCACAGATACTTATATGATTTCACTACTGAAACCTTTGCTGGATGAAGGTTTTGGCAGCGCGGAATCTGACTTCCTACGTACGCTTCCGTTGATCATATTTGTCATGATGTTTATCCGGGGTACCAGTGGGTTTGTCTCTGATTACTGCTTGAGTTGGGTTTCCGGTAATGTGGTTATGCAGATCCGACGCATGGTATTTAATCACTTCATGCACATGCCAGTATCTTACTTTGACAAAGAGAAAACTGGCAGTCTGTTATCCCGGATTACGTATGATTCAGAACAAGTGTCAGCGGCAACGAGTAAAGCGTTAGTGAGCATTGTGCGTGAAGGGGCGAGTATCATTGGTTTACTTGTGCTCATGTTTTACAACAGCTGGCAACTTTCTTTAGTGTTGTTCGCTGTCGCTCCTGTTGTTGCTTGGGGGATAGGCGTTGTCTCTAAGCGTTTTAGAAAAATTTCTAAAAATATGCAGACCATGATGGGTAACGTGACGGCATCCGCCGAGCAGATGCTCAAAGGTCACAAAGTGGTGCTGAGTTACGGTGGTCAAGACATCGAACGTGAGCGTTTCGAAAAAGTCAGTAACCAAATGCGCCAACAAAGTATGAAGTTGGTGACGGCACAAGCCGCTGCTAACCCTATCATTCAAATGATTGCATCGATTGCCATTGTTGCAGTGCTTTACTTAGCGAGTATCGATTCAATTAAAGAGCAATTGACACCGGGTACCTTTACGGTTGTGTTCTCGGCAATGTTTGGTTTGATGCGTCCGTTAAAAGCGTTGACCAATGTGACTTCGCAGTTCCAGCGTGGTATGGCAGCAAGCCAAACGTTATTTTCATTAATTGATCTGGAACCGGAGAAAAACGAAGGTAAGCACACTGTTGAGCGCGCCAACGGTGATATCTCAGTAAAAGACGTCACCTTTACTTATCAAGGGTCAGAGAAGCCCGCTTTGCAACATGTCAGTTTTGATATACCAAGCGGTAAGACAGTTGCGTTGGTGGGGCGTTCTGGTTCTGGTAAGAGCACTATTGCGAACTTATTTAACCGTTTCTACGATGTTGACAGCGGGTCCATCGAGTTAGATGGGCGTGATATTCGTGAATATGAATTAAGGAACTTGCGTCAACAGTTTGCGCTGGTATCGCAGAACGTTCACTTATTTAACGACACTATTGCGAATAATATTTCCTATGCGACGGAAGATAACTTCCAGCGCAGTGATATTGAAAAAGCCGCTGAGTTGGCTCATGCGATGGAATTTATCAACAAAATGGAAAATGGGCTCGACACCATGATTGGTGAAAATGGCGCGAGTCTGTCCGGTGGTCAGCGTCAACGAATCGCGATTGCTCGTGCGTTACTTCGTGATGCGCCCGTGTTGATTTTGGACGAGGCGACATCTGCATTGGATACCGAGTCAGAGCGAGCTATTCAAGCTGCGCTGGACGAGTTACAAAAAGACAAAACCGTGCTGGTGATTGCGCACCGCTTATCAACCATTGAAAATGCAGACGAAATTTTGGTGGTGGATGACGGCTCGATTGTTGAGCGAGGCAATCATGCTGACCTTATCAAAAAAGATGGGGAATACGCCCAACTTCACCGAATTCAATTTGGTGCTTAATCGTCGTGGTTGAAAAGATTTGGTTTGAAAACCATCCGTTAAAATATCTTTTGTGGCCGCTTTTGTGGCCACTGAGTTTGCTGTTTGGTGCGATTAGCCAATCAAAGCGCAAGCAATATCAAGCGGGGAAAAAGCGGGCGTATCGTGCACCGGTGCCTGTTGTTGTCGTAGGTAACATTACCGCTGGCGGCAATGGCAAAACGCCCGTCGTGGTGTGGCTGGTGGAGCAATTACAGCAATTGGGCTACAAACCTGGGGTTGTCTCGCGTGGCTATGGGGCGAAAGCGCCACACTATCCATTGGTCCTAGACTCAGATACACCGACGAAGCATTGTGGCGATGAGCCTAAACTAATTCATCGTCGAACCGGAGTGCCAGTGGCAGTGGATCCCGTGCGTGCTAATGCGGTTAAAGCTCTGATGGTTGAAGGTGTCGACATTATCATTACCGATGATGGCTTACAGCACTATGCACTTGAACGAGATATTGAACTGGTAATTGTTGATGGTAATCGACGCTTTGGTAACCAGAACCTAATTCCTTTAGGTCCTTTACGCGAGTCTGTCGAGAGGCTGAATGAGGTTGATTTCGTTATTACCAATGGCGGGCAAGCACATCCAGGTGAGATTGCGATGTCACTTGCACCAGAGAAAGCGATCAACTTAGCTACAGCACAGCAGGCTGACGTTGCAACGTTAAAGCAGCTCGTTGCCTTTGCTGGGATTGGGCATCCACAACGCTTTTTTAATACACTGGATGAAATGGGCGCGGATGTTAAACTCACCAAGGGTTTTGCTGACCACCAAGATTTTGACCAGCAAGAATTAGAGACATTAGCTTTGCAAGGAGCGAATGTCATTATGACTGAAAAAGATGCCGTCAAGTGTCGCCATTATGCGCAGGCTAACTGGTGGTATCTTCCCGTCTCTGCTCAATTGGATACACGCGATGCAGAGCGAATTTTAAATAGAATAAAAGAGGTTAAAGCGACTTATGGATCACCGTCTGCTTGAGATTGTAGCTTGCCCTGTATGCAAAGGTAAGTTGACGTACGATAAAGATAATCAAGAGCTGATCTGCAAAATGGATCGCCTTGCTTATCCAATCAAAGAGGGCATTCCTGTACTGCTAGAACCAGAAGCTCGTACCATGAGCATGGATGAGGGCCGCTAATGTCTTTTACTGTTGTTATTCCTGCTCGCTATTCGTCAAGTCGATTGCCGGGAAAGCCTCTGGCAGATATTGGTGGAAAACCAATGGTGCAGTGGGTGCATGAACAAGCAATGCAAGCAGGCGCTGATGATGTGATCATTGCGACCGATGATGAGCGTGTTTCCGCAGCAGTAAAGCAGTTTGGTGGTAAAGTCTGTATGACGTCAGCCAACCATGAATCAGGCACAGAACGCTTGGCCGAAGTGGTTGATAAGATGTCGATACCTGCCGAACATATCGTGGTGAACGTACAAGGGGATGAGCCGCTTATCCCACCGTCAATCATTCGCCAAGTGGCAGAGAACCTCGCGGCTTGTGACGCGCCAATGGCAACATTGGCTGTAGAAATTGATTCAGAAGACGAAGTGTTTAACCCTAACGCGGTGAAAGTAGTCACGGATGCAAACGGGTATGCTATGTACTTCAGCCGAGCAACGATTCCTTGGGATCGTGACAATTTCGCAGAACAAGGCAACAAGATTGTTAACCCACTGATGCGTCATATTGGCATTTACGCTTATCGTGCAGGATTTATCCATACCTACATCAACTGGGCACCGAGCGCACTTGAGCAAATTGAGTGCTTGGAGCAGCTACGAGTACTTTGGTACGGCGAAAAAATCCACGTGGCGGTCGCCAAAGAAGCACCAGCAGCAGGCGTCGACACTCAAGCTGACTTAGAAGCTGTACGAGCGATTGTCGCTAAAAGATAAGTGCGTTCAACTATCTAGCTCAGTTTGTGTAAGCCGGTTTTCGTAAGCCGTCGATTTTTATAAATATAAGTAAAAAGGCTCCTTTTCGGAGCCTTTTGCGTAAGTAGAGACTACAAAGAACGAGATTAACGTTCGTATTGGTTTGATTTCTGTTTTGGACACATTGCCAATGTCTCTCTGTGACCAGTTTCTTTTACTTCCTGCAAAATTACGTCAAAGCCCCAGAGTCGGTACACATGTTTTAATACTTCCTCATAACTGTCATCTAAAGGAATTCGGTTGTGAGGAACATATTGCAATGTTAACGAGCGATCGCCTCGTACGTCGACATTAAACACTTGGATGTTCGGCTCGAGATTAGAGAGGTTGTACTGGGAAGCTAGCTTTTCTCTGATCTGCTGATAACCCATTTCGTCATGAATGGCGGATATCTCAATGAAGTTCTTATGGTCATCATCTTTGATGGCAAACAGTTTAAAGTCGCGTATTAACTTCGGTGACAAATATTGGCTAATAAAGCTTTCGTCTTTAAAGTTATGCATCGCGAAATGCACAGTGTCCAGCCAATCTGAGCCTGCGATATCAGGGAACCATTCCTTATCTTCATCCGTTGGGTTTTCACAGATACGTTTAATGTCGGTAAACATAGCAAACCCAAGCGCATAAGGATTGATACCGCTAAAATAAGGGCTATTGTATGGCGGCTGAGCGATGACGCTCGTATGGCTATGTAAGAACTCTAGGATAAATTTTTCTGACACTAACCCTTCATCGTAAAGATGGTTAAGAATTGTGTAGTGCCAGAAGGTCGCCCAACCTTCGTTCATTACCTGTGTTTGTTTTTGTGGATAGAAGTACTGGCTTATCTTACGCACAATTCGCACGACCTCTCGTTGCCAAGGTTCGAGAAGCGGTGCATGTTTTTCAAAGAAATACAGCAAATTCTCTTGAGGCTCGCTTGGGAAGCGCTCTTTCATGTCCTCTTCTTTCGTTTTTGCTTGAGGAACGGTGCGCCACAGTTCATTGACCTGTGATTGTAGGTAGGCTTCTCGCTCCTCTTGACGAGCTTTTTCTTCGGTTATCGAGATTTTTTCAGGACGTTTGTATCGATCAACGCCAAAATTCATTAATGCATGACAGGAATCGAGCAGTTTCTCTACCTCCTGAACCCCATACCGCTCTTCGCATTCGGCTAAGTACTTTTTGGCAAACAACAAGTAATCGATGATTGAGCTAGCATCTGTCCAAGTTTGGAATAAGTAGTTGCCTTTAAAGAACGAGTTGTGACCATAGCATGCATGTGCCATGACCAACGCTTGCATGGTAACGGTGTTCTCTTCCATTAGGTAAGCAATACAAGGGTTGGAGTTAATCACAATCTCATAAGCGAGCCCCATTTGACCATGCTTATAGTTTTGTTCGGTTTGAATAAACTTCTTACCAAATGACCAGTGATTATAATTGATTGGCATACCGATACTTGAATATGCATCCATCATCTGCTCGGATGTGATCACTTCTATCTGATTGGGGTAAGTGTCAAGACGGTAATGCTCCGCAACGCGTTTAATCTCCTTGTGATAGCGTTCTAAGAGTTCAAATGTCCAGTCTGGACCATCCGGTAGTAACTTGCTGTTGCGCTTCTTAGTGGCTTCTTCAGCGTTTTTTTTCGTGAAAGTATTCATCGCCAGCCTCCTTACGCCGATTCTTTTTGAAAGAGTTCTCGGAAGACAGGGAAGATATCTTCCACTGAGCGAATATTCTTCATGGCGAAGTTCGGAAACTCCTCAGTGAGTTTTTCATACTCATGCCATAAAGTTTGGTGTGAACGACGCGTGATCTCGATATACGAATAATACTGACAATTTGGTAATAGGCTATTTACTAGCAGCTCACGACACCGCGGTGAGTCATCAGCCCAGTTATCACCGTCGGACGCTTGAGCTGCATAGATGTTCCATTGCCCAATAGGGTAGCGTTCTTTGATGATTTCTTTCATCAGCTTCAAGGCACTGGATACGATAGTGCCACCAGTTTCTTGAGAATAGAAAAACTCTTGCTCATCAACTTCTTTCGCCTGAGTGTGGTGTCGGATAAACACGACTTCGACATTCTCATAAGTACGAGTTAAAAACAGATACAGCAACACATAAAAGCGTTTTGCAATGTCTTTGGTTGCTTGATCCATAGAACCGGACACATCCATTAAACAGAACATGACAGCCTGGCTGGACGGCACCGGACGTTTTTCGTAATTTTTGAAGCGTAAATCGAATGTATCAATAAATGGAACCTTAGCAATTTTGGCTCGTAGCTCCTCAATTTCCTTTTTGAGTCGATTTTCTTCAAGCTGTTGTGCTGGCTCAATATTTTTAATACGTGTCAGTTCCTCTTCCAGTTCGTTAAGAAGACGTTTTTTACCTGCCGTCATTGCGGTTCTGCGTGCAAGCGACTGTTGAAGGGAACGAACTACGGCAATATTGGATGGAATACCTGCGGTTTTAAAGCCCGCTCGGTGGGTTTTCCATTCAGTTATTTTCGCGATTTGGTTTTTTTCAAGATTCGGCAACTCAAGGTCTTCAAACAAGATATCGAGGTATTCGTCTTTTGATATTTGGAATACAAATTCATCCTGACCTTCACCATCGGGACTTGCTTGACCTTCACCAGAGCCACTGCCTTGTCCTCCTTCTTTAGGACGTTCAATCTTATCACCGGTAATAAACTGGTCATTACCAGGGTGCACACGCTCTCTCAGCCCCCCTTTACCTTGGTGAAAGATTGGCTCTGTAATGTCTTTATGCGGGATGGCGACGTCTTCGCCCGTTTCTGTGTTTGTAATCGAGCGTCGATTCACTGCGTCTGCCACGGACTCTTTTATTTGCTCTCTATGGCGCTTCAAGAAGCGCTGTCGGTTAACAGCGCTCTTATTTTTGCCATTGAGCCTTCGGTCTATAAATTGCGCCATGAAATAGCCCTCTTCATGTTTCACAAGCGACCTAACTCAACAATGGGTTAGGATGACTTACGTACTCGTAGGTACCACTCAGAAAGTAGGCGAACCTGCTTCTCGGTATAGCCTTTTTCCATCATGCGAGCGACAAAGTCGTCGTGCTTCTTCTGATCTTCAGAAGAGGTTTTCGCATTAAATGAGATCACTGGAAGCAGTTCTTCGGTATTAGAGAACATTTTCTTCTCAATGACTGTGCGCAATTTTTCGTAGCTGGTCCAAACTGGGTTCTGACCATTGTTATTCGCTTTCGCACGAAGCACAAAGTTAACGATTTCGTTTCGGAAATCTTTAGGGTTTGAGATGCCAGCTGTTTTCTCGATTTTCTCAAGCTCTAAGTTGAGAGAGGCACGATCAAATAGCTGTCCAGTTTCCGGATCGCGGTATTCTTGATCCTGAATCCAGAAGTCTGCATAGGTGACATAGCGGTCAAAGATATTTTGGCCGTACTCAGAGTAAGACTCCAAGTAGGCAGTCTGAATTTCTTTACCAATGAATTCGACATAACGTGGAACGAGGTAACCTTTCAAAAACTCTTGGTATTTTTCCGCGGTTTCAGCAGGGAATTGTTCTCTTTCGACCTGTTGTTCTATGACATAGAAGAGGTGTACGGGGTTGGCCGCCACTTCTGCTTGGTCGAAGTTAAATACACGCGACAGGATTTTAAAGGCGAAACGAGTCGACAGACCGTTCATCCCTTCGTCCACACCCGCGTAATCTCGATATTCTTGATAGCTTTTCGCTTTTGGATCGGTGTCTTTAAGTGTCTCGCCATCGTAAACACGCATTTTTGAGAAAATAGACGAGTTTTCAGGCTCTTTTAAGCGGGAAAGAATACTGAACTGTGCCAACGTCTCTAGTGTGCTTGGTGAACAAGGCGCTTTTGATAGCTCACTGTTTTCAAGCAATTTTTTGTAGATTTTGACTTCTTCTGACACACGTAAACAGTACGGAACTTTGACAATGTAAACACGGTCAAGAAACGCTTCGTTATTCTTGTTGTTACGGAATGTTTGCCATTCTGATTCGTTTGAGTGAGCCAAAATCATGCCATCAAACGGGATGGCAGAAAGCCCTTCTGTACCATTAAAGTTACCTTCCTGAGTGGCAGTAAGTAATGGGTGAAGCACTTTGATTGGCGCTTTGAACATCTCAACGAACTCCATCAAGCCTTGGTTGGCTTTACAGAGGGCACCAGAATAGCTGTAGGCGTCTGGGTCATCTTGAGAGTAGTGTTCCAGTTTACGGATATCGACTTTACCCACTAGAGACGAAATATCTTGGTTGTTCTCGTCACCAGGCTCTGTTTTCGCTACCCCAACTTGATCCAAGATGGAAGGGCGCACTTTCACCACTTTAAAGCGGGTGATATCACCACCAAACTCATGCAGACGTTTTGCGGCCCATGGTGACATAATCGAGCGTAGGTATCGCTGTTGAATACCGTACTCTTTGTTGAGGATTTCACCATCTTCTGTGGCTTTAAATAAGCAGAACGGGTGATCGTTCACCGGACTGCGTTGTCCGTTTGCGGAAAGGACGTAGATCGGCATTTGCTCCATCAAGGCTTTGAGCTTTTCCGCGAGTGAGGATTTACCGCCACCCACTGGGCCAAGTAAATAAAGAATCTGCTTACGTTCTTCTAAGCCTTGCGCCGCATGTTTTAGGTACGAGACGATCTGTTCTATGGCATCTTCCATGCCGTAGAAATCTTTAAACGTTTCATAACGCGAGATAACACGATTCGAAAAGATCCGGCTTAGCCTTGGATCTTTAGCGGTATCAATTACCTCCGGCTCCCCAATCGCCATTAATAGGCGTTCTGCTGCGTTTGCGTAAGCGCTTTTGTCATCCTTGCACAGAGCCAAAAACTCTTGTAACGACATTTCTTCATCTTTAGCAGCTTCATATCTTGATTGATAGTGGTCGAAAATACTCATGTCGCTTTCCCCTTTAATAGTCAGTCTACCGACGAACGTTGATGCAGGCTTAACCACCTATTTCGTGCTCTTGCTGTATAGAGTTGTACGTCCTGTTATTTCTTTTGGTTCGCGCAATCTATAAACTCGCATCACCTATAAACTTGGCAGAACCAAAGATTTTGCTTTGTGGACAATGGGTTCGATACAACGGAGAGCGGTGGATATGAATCTTTCGATCACAGCCTTTCTCTATGTATAAGCCTAGTCGGGGATTTGCAATTCTGCTTAACAATTATGAATTTATTGTCGAAATTTACATTCAAATCACGCTTCAATATTAGAGTTATTGGTCTCGGTTATGAATTGCTCAGATATCAATTGCCTAATGTATGTGAACTGGGGTTGGGCAGAATTTGACGAAAAAAAAAGAGAGCCGAAGCTCTCTTATATTGCATATTTGTCTTAGTTGTTGTGGCGCTTGTCCACTTTTCGCTTTAGTTCTCTTTTGTGTAAAAGCGCTGAAGCTCGGTCAAACCTTGCATTAACACGGGCAGTTTTGGTGACTCATCGCGCAAGCGTTTATAGTGACTATCGTACAGTTTGTAGTTGCCGAACTTGTCTATTACCGTTGTTTGAGAATCAGTAATTAAAGCTAGCTCACGAGAGTCACCAGCAAGAATCCAACGACGGCGGCTTTCATCGAACAAGTTGCGACCGCTGCTGTAATCATTCGGGTTAGAAGAAACGCCCAACATGTCCTGCAGTAAAGTGACAGAAAGGTCTAGGTGGCTAGTATTGTGCTTAAACTCTCCAGGAACTTTACCCGGCCAATGAATCACCATCGGCACTTGCAATTGGTAGCGACTGTAGTTGCTATTAGCACCCCAACTGTTGGTGTTCGTTTCATTGAATTCACTACCGTGGTTCGAGGTAATGATCACGATTGTATTCGCAAGTAGGTTAGCTGCCTCAAGATCGCTGATGATTTGCCCAACGGTTTTGTCAGCCGATTTCACGGCAAATTCATACGCTTTTTTGAATCGTTCACCTGCTGGCATTTCTTTATCTGTCGAAGAGCTAGATTCGAAGTTATCAACCGTATTAATTTCGATAAAGCTAAACCAAGGTTGTTTCGCATTTTCAGTTAACCATGTATTCCAATGATCAACCGATTGCTGAACGGTTTGAGCTTGTGTGCCATCGAGTTTGTCCGCTAAGCGAAGATCTCTGAAAATGATTTCAGGGTAGAGATCGTCCTCAAAGCCGTTGCCGCTAAACAGACCGAAGCTATAACCTTGATCTTTTAGTACGTTCAGTAGGACAGGGGACGCGCCTTGTGCTTCGATACTTGATGCATAGCTAGTTGGTAAACCGTAGAACAAACCGAACGCACCATGGGAGTCGTTACTTGAACTATAGTGATTAAGAAAATTTTGACTGCTCTGCGCGAATTGATACAGGTTCGGCATCTCTTCTTGATTGAGGGCATCTGCGCGCAAATTGTTGACACTAAGCATCAGCACGTTGAGTTTATTGACTCTGCGGTTAAACTCAAGCGGTTCAATCGGGTAGTTAACAAGCTCTGAGCTGCCCTTATTCTCGGCCAATCGTTGTAAATATTCTTCACGATCAAGTAAACCGTGTTTTTCCATAAAGCTTTTTGCTGTCATTGGATACGACAACGGGAAGTTAGAACGTTGGCTAGTAATTGGATTGTAGAAATAAGCATCGGCCCAAATGTACACCAGATGGCTTGCGATAAAGCTGACGAAAAACAGTCCCGCTAATGGACGGCCAATATGCTTATGAGAAAGCTTGCGTTGTTTTCTCCACACCCATTCAGACAGTGCAAGCTGAGTGAGGAAAATCAGTGGCATCACGACAAACAGGTGTTGGAGATCTGAGCTCAGTGCACTTTTATCATCGCTGAATAATAATTCCCAAACAACCGGATTTAAATGTAAGTTGATTGACTGATACGCTTGAGTATCGACCAACAAAGCCGTCTGTCCGACTGTGGCAAATATCACTGCCACCAAGCGAAACAGCTTTCTTGATGGCAGGATAAAGGTTAACGGGAACAACACGAGTAAGTAGAGCGCAAACACTAGGAAGCCGAAATGGCCAACCCAGGACATCGCTAGATAGAATTGACCTAGCAGTGTCTCAGGCCAAGGTGACTGAACAATGTAACGTGTGCCTATCAACATCGAAGCAACGATATTGAAGAATGCAAACCAATGTCCCCAACCAACCAGTCGAGATACACGTTCGCCGTATGAATTTCCGCTGTCTACCATGTATGTGTCTAATTATCCGTTATTAATGTGTTTTTGGTGTGTCTAATGAAGACATCAGTGCCTGCGCAAATTTTTCAGCAATCGCTTGGCGTTGTGAAGCTGCAACTTGCTGATTTAAGACATTGGTTGCGATATTTCCGGCAATCATTAGCGTTAATTCAGGAGAGGAACCATGTTTTTCAAGGACCATGGCGACTTCTGCAAGAATTTTCTCTACTTGTTCGTCAGTATATTTAGATGTAATCGGCATAAAGACTCTAATAATGATAGTAAAAGCGGCTTATGATAACCTACAATGCCCTTCAACTAAAACCTTGTCGCAAGATAAAATCATTATGAGTCTTCATCTTTCAAACGTTATTCTGCATCAACTATGTAAAAACGATCAGGACGAATTGGTTGTTAACTTTCGTCCGGCATCATTAGAGAACGATGCGTCGACAGAAAATTTAGTCGCTGAGCTGCATCGAGTCTTCCATTCCAAAGCTGGTAAAGGCTTTGGCTGCTTCCAATCAGACAGTGAGTTTCAGTTTTGGCTCCAAGAGATGCGAAAAGGAGAGCGAGATTTTTATGACTTCTCACAAATTGGTGCAAATCGACTGAAAGATGAGTTGATTAAATATCCATTTGCTGATGAAGGCATCTTGGTCTTTGCCGAATACCAAAGCTTAGCTACAGATTATTTGTTCATTGGTATTCTACCGATGAATCAGAGCCTTAAGATCACGGAAGGCCTAGATATCAGTGCAACGGATTATCTAGACATCAGTAAAATGGATATAGCCGCGCGCATTGATCTATCCAGCTATGAAACCGATAAAGAGTCTAACCGTTACTTACAGTACATTAAAGGAAGAGTAGGGCGAAAAGTGGCTGACTTCTTCCTTGATTTCCTTCAAGCAGACATTGGCCTAGATACCAAACAGCAGAACTTAGTACTCATGCAGGCGGTGGACGACTTCTGCGCAGATTCAAAATTAGAAAAGCAGGAAGTAAACGAATACAAAAAACAAGTGTTTGATTACTGTAGCGAGCAAATTAAATCAGGCGACGAAGTTCAAATTTCCGAGCTTTCAGGCGAGCTACCAGCAAGCCAAGACGGCACAAGTTTTATGGACTTTACCAAAGAACAGGGCTATGAATTAGAAGAGTCTTTTCCGGCAGATCGAGCCACGGTGCGTAAATTGACTAAGTACGTCGGTGCGGGCGGTGGTTTGAACATCAGTTTTGATAGCCTGTTATTGGGTGAGCGTGTTTTTTACGATCCTGAAACCGATACGCTGACGATAAAGGGAACGCCACCCAATCTAAAAGATCAGTTAAGTCGCAATTAGGTCTCTTAACAGAGTTATCTAATATTGAATATCAACAAGAGGGCCATCGGCTCTCTTTTTAAATGTATGTTATTAAAGAATAAAAAAGAGCGCGATTGCGCTCTTTTTGCTCACTCTTATACCAGCAAGAGTGGTGAAATACTTATTTAGCGTAGTATTACGCCGTTTGCTGCTTCAACTCGTGTTCTTTTTGCTCTGTTGGTTCCATCGTCGGATCACATTTGTCGACGAACCAACCCATGTAAGAAGTGACAATGGTCACGACAATACACACAAAACTCAACCACATAAACGGCGCGTAGGAAAGGGTCGCGACACCAAGTATGCTCGCCATATAGATACCATTATCACTCCACGGCACCATGCCCGATGTTAGCGTGCCGCCGAACTCTGCGTTACGAGACAAATTCTTACGTTGGTAGCCCAAGCGATCGTAATTCTTCGCACAGATTTTTGGCGTTAATATCAAAGAGACGTACATCGCTGACCCAAAGACGTTACCCATAAATGCCGTACCTATGGTACTTGTCGCAAGTGAGCCTGCGCTTTGGACGCGCTTTTCGAACAGTTTAGCAATGGTCTCTAATACACCCACTTTATCGAGTAAACCACCAAAGCCAAGTCCGAAGACGATAACGGCAACTGACCCTAGCATTGAAGACATACCGCCACGGTTAAGAATTGAGTCGATGAACTCAACGCCAGAAGACAGTTCAAATGGCGCCCAAGCCGTATTGAAGGCAACCAAGAAATCGACTTCTTGGATCATGACAGCCCAAATAATCCCAAGCAATGAGCCAAAACTGATTACAGGAAAAGAAGGCATGCGCATCGCTAATAAAGATAAGACGATTAATACTGGCACAAACGAGTATGGCGTAATATAGAACTGTTGCTCCATGGCTCTAATAACCGAGTCAACTTGGCTCATGTCGACTTGTCCTGCGTAGTGGAAGCCAAATACAGTAAACATGATGCCAGTAATGATGTAGCTGATTAAAGCAATCGGAAGCATGCCTTTTATGTGCTCCACAACTTCGACATTGGACATTGAAGAAGCAAGAATGACGGAATCAGATAGGGGCGACATTTTGTCACCGAAGTAACAACCCGAAAGTACAGCACCCGCCGTAATCGGAGCTGGAACACCAAGACCTTGGCCAATCCCCATCATCGCGATACCTGCGGTACCAGCGGCGCCCCATGATGTACCAGTAGCAAGTGCTGTTAATGAACAGATGAGCATAGTGGCGAGTAAAAAGATAGAAGGGTGGATGGCTTTCAATCCGTAATAAATGATCGTTGGGACGATCCCGCCAGATATCCAAGTTCCGACTAACGCACCCACGGCAAGCAAAATTAATACGGCTCCAAGACCATTTGAAATGCCTTTTAATGCCGCTTTTTCAAGCTCTTTATACTTATGACCCAATTTTATGCCTAAGAACATAATAATAAACCATCCAATATACAGTGCTAGCTGGATTGGTAGATCAAGTTTGGCGGTAAATGAAAATGCCAAAAGCAAAAATAAACCTAATGAGATGAGTACCTGCATCAAGTTAGGAAGTCGCGGTGTAACTTGCTTCATATGTGCCTCTTTAAATGTTGGAGCAGTAGAGGAATGTGCTCCTTATCGCAATGGCGCACAACATACAGTACCCAGCGTTTTGTTTCGAATTTTTAGTTATATATATTGATTTTCGTCCGGTTAATCGTTTGCATTTGAAGTTAAATTTCAAAATGTGTCAAATTAAGTTATCTGAAATGTTATGTAATGTGAAAAATATGTGCTTCATCTGTTGCGGTCGCAAAAAGTTAATCATCTACCCATAGGTCGAATGTCTCGTTCGGGACTAAAGACGGACATAGGCAAGAAAAAGCACGGCTAGCACTAATTTTTTGTGGAAATCAGTAAAAAAAGACGACATTTACAAATTAGGGGTTGAGATTTTTTTGTGAAAAATGAACTATGGGGGAGGTTTTTAATACACGGAGAGTTAATGCGATGAGAGTTGGTTTAGTTGGTTGGCGCGGTATGGTGGGTTCTGTCCTTATGCAGCGCATGGTTGAAGAAAAAGACTTCGATCTCATCGAACCAGTATTCTACAGTACTTCTCAAATTGGTATTCCTGCTCCTAACTTAGGAAAAGACGCAGGCTTGCTGCAAGACGCGTTTGATATTGAAAGTTTAAAACAACTTGATGTGATCATTACGTGTCAAGGTGGTGGCTACACTGAAAAAGTTTACCCAGCACTTCGTCAAGCTGGTTGGAAAGGCTACTGGATTGATGCTGCTTCTACATTGCGTATGGCAGAAGATTCTATTATCACGCTTGATCCAGTCAACCTGAAACAGATTCAACAAGGCATTCATGCTGGCACTAATACATTTGTTGGTGGTAACTGTACTGTAAGTCTGATGCTCATGGGTCTTGGTGGCCTGTTCGAGAAAGGCCTTGTTGAGTGGACAAGTGCGATGACGTATCAAGCTGCATCTGGCGCAGGTGCTCAGAACATGCGCGAATTGATCTCTCAAATGGGTGTTATCAATGATTCTGTGAGCTCTGAGCTTGCGAATCCAGCCAGTTCTATTCTTGATATCGATAAAAAAGTCGCAGATACAATGCGTAGTGCTTCTTTCCCTACGGATAAGTTCGGCGCTCCTCTTGCTGGTTCATTGATTCCATGGATTGATGTAAAACGTGAAAACGGACAGAGCAAAGAAGAGTGGAAAGCAGGTGTTGAAGCGAACAAGATTCTAGGCTTCCAGGATTCACCAGTTCCAATTGATGGTACATGTGTACGTATCGGTGCAATGCGTTGTCACTCACAAGCTTTAACCATTAAGTTAAAGCAAAATGTCCCTATGGATGAAATCGAAGATATCATTGCGAATCACAACGAATGGGTGAAAGTGATTCCAAACGAACGTGATATCACAGCGCAAGAGCTAAGTCCTGCAAAAGTAACAGGTACTATGTCTGTGCCTGTTGGTCGTCTGCGTAAGATGGCCATGGGCGATGATTTCCTAAATGCATTCACCGTTGGTGACCAATTGCTTTGGGGTGCGGCAGAGCCACTGCGTCGTACATTGCGAATCATCCTTGCTGAAAAAGCGTAAGCTTATTGGCGATAGAACAAGGGCTCCTGTTTTGGAGCCCTTTTTATTGCACGCTTTTGTTTTTCTTTTTTTCTCTTCTCTTTTACTTCGATGACTGCTCACCCCTTACCACTCTTTTATCAGGGTCAGCCAATTCACTGCCACAATGCTTGCAATAGATAGCGTCAGGATCATGGCCTGCCTGTGAGCAATTTGGGCACTTAACCAGAGTTTTGTGTGACTGCATTTCTTGATGCAACTCTGCAGTGAATATCCCCGTCGGCACGGCCAAAATGGAATAACCCAATAACATTGTGAGTGAGGCGAGCGCTTTACCTAAATTTGTCTGTGGCACGAGGTCTCCGTAACCAACCGTTGTAATAGTGACAATAGCCCAATAGATGCTCTTGGGAATGCTGGTAAAGCCATTTTCAGGGCCTTCGACAATGAAAATTAAAGAGCCGAATATGGTGACGAGGATGGCGACGGAACTGAAGAAAATAAAAATCTTTCTGCGTGCCATCAGCAGCGAACGTAATAAAATGTTCGACTCTTGCAAGTAACGCACTAACTTTAATATTCGGAAAATCCGAAGCACACGAAGCGCTCTGATCACACCCATGAACGTTGCTGAAGGAAAAAACAACACTAAATAGGTGGGGAGTATTGCGAGTAAATCGACAACGCCATAAAAGCTTTTTGCATAGGCAGCAGGTTTTGGTGAACAGTACAGTCGAAGTAAGTACTCAACCGTGAATAAACCGGTAAAGGTGTACTCCAAGTACTTCAATTCTGTCGCCCATTCTGCCGATACCGCAGGGATAGAATCGAGAACCAATACGACTAATGAACTGATGATCGCGATAATTAGAGCGATATCGAAGGTACGCCCCGCTTTGGTGTGCGTACCAAAGATAGTGATGTAAAGCGTATGTTTAAGAGAGTCTTCCGTCATGATAAAGCGATCCATTATTGAGTCGCTTTATCATACAGTTTTATCGAAACTCAGGCTAATCCTGGGAATAGGCTTCTCAATCCGTTGGCAATAAATTCGATACCCAGTGCGCCCAGGATAAGGCCCATAATACGGGTAATGACGTTGATCCCGGTTTGGCCTAGCACGCGGACGATCAACGGCGCTGAACGAAATAGCAGCCAAGAGCAGAAGCAGAAAACACAAATCGTAATGCTGATGCCTACCGTATCCAACATATCTGGGTAACGAGAGCCATAGACGATGGTTGAGCTGATCGCACCAGGGCCAGCCATTAAAGGCATAGCAAGGGGAACGACCCCAATTTGTTCACGGCTAACCGATTCTGTTCTTTCTTGCTTGTTCTGCTTATCTTCACCCAACTTACCGCTCATCATTGAGAACGCGATGCTCAATAGTAGCAGCCCGCCTGCCACGCGAAACGAATCTAGAGAAATGCTGAACATGTCTAGCAGCATCTGACCTGCAAACAGTGAAATAGTCAAAATGATAGCAACCGCGATGTTCGCGGTCGTGGCGGTTTTGTGCTTCTCTTCGGGTGTCATGTGGCCCGTCAGAGACACGAACACAGGCATGATGCCGACGGGGTTAACGGCAGCGACCAATCCCAAGAAAAATTGCAGGAAAATAGCGAGCTCAAACGTTTGCATAGTGTTTACTCAATCAAGGTTCACATTAGTGAAAGACGGACGGGGTAACATGTTCCAAGTGAGACAAGTTTTCATACTTGGCCTATTGGTTTTTTAGGTCGTCAATGTAAGTCAAAAACTGCCTAGGATGAAATGAAAAAAACTAACGAATTCACGGCAATTTCGGTGAGAAAAACTAATATTTTAACGAACTGTGTAGAGGATGATTGAAAATTGTTGCATAAATTAAGGTTGACAAATAGTGAGATATGCATAAACGTTAACATTCGCACATTTTTGATAAAAAACTGGGGGCTTTGTAGAGAGCAAGGCAGGTTTCTATATACTCTCAGTAGCACAGAAATTCAGGACTACATGTAATTTGTTGTCTAAAAATGAAACTTTTTTACAGGTTGTTGTTGTTTCTTTTAATTATTTGAGCGTTTGGCTCTTTTTTGTTCAATAAAAGTTTAATTAAAAATAATTTATATATCAGTTAGTTAGGTTAGGTTTTGAAGGTGGGTTACTACTTAAAGGGTATTTCGAGAGTGAGAACTGATCCAAGTCAATTTTTTTCACACTCTGAAATATTATACTCAGTCCTGAAAGCAATTTACTAAGATGGTTGTTACCTAACTCGCTGAAGATAAATAGCAAACCGGACAGACAATAGCCTTAATAAAAAGTTTTTAATATTTTGTTAATTTTAGGAGAACCCCTATGCCTGTAACTAATATGGCTGAACTAGATGCAATGGTCGCTCGCGTTAAGAAAGCGCAAGAAGAGTTCGCTACTTACTCTCAAGAGCAAGTAGACAAAATCTTCCGCGCTGCGTCTCTTGCTGCTAACCAAGCTCGTATCCCTCTAGCGCAACAAGCGGTAGAAGAATCTGGTATGGGTATTGTTGAAGATAAAGTAATCAAGAACCACTTCGCTTCTGAGTTTATCTACAACAAATACAAAGACGAAAAAACGTGTGGCATCCTAGAAGAAGATGACAACCTAGGTACAATGACTATCGCTGAGCCTGTAGGTATCATCTGTGGTATCGTACCAACTACTAACCCAACATCGACAGCAATCTTCAAATCTCTTATCTCTTTGAAGACTCGTAACGGTATCATCTTCTCTCCACACCCACGTGCGAAAAACTCTACTAACGATGCAGCAAAACTTGTTTTAGATGCAGCGGTAGCAGCTGGTGCTCCAAAAGACATCATCGGTTGGATTGACCAACCTTCAGTTGAGCTTTCTAACGCACTTATGAAGCACGATGACATCGCACTTATCCTTGCAACTGGTGGTCCAGGCATGGTTAAAGCGGCTTACTCTTCTGGTAAACCAGCGATCGGTGTTGGTGCAGGTAACGTTCCTGTTGTTATCGATGAAACTGCTGACATCAAACGTGCAGTTGCTTCTATCCTAATGTCTAAAACATTCGATAACGGCGTAGTATGTGCTTCTGAGCAGGCAGCTATCGTTGTTGATGAAGTTTACGACGAAGTTAAAGCACGTTTCGCTTCTCACAAAGCATACGTTCTAAACAAAACTGAAGCAGATAAAGTACGTAAAGTACTGCTTATCGATGGCGCACTAAACGCGAAAATCGTAGGTCAACCAGCAGCAGCTATCGCAGAAATGGCTGGCGTTAAAGTTCCTGCTGATACGAAAGTTCTTGTTGGTGAAGGTCTGGGTAAAGTTGCGTACGATGACGCATTCGCTCACGAAAAACTATCTCCAACTCTAGGTTTGTTCCGTGCTGACAACTTCGAAGACGCAGTTGCTCAAGCGGTAACTATGGTTGAAATCGGCGGTATCGGTCACACGTCTGGTCTTTACACTAACCAAGATGTAAATGCAGACCGTATCCGTTACTTCGGTGATAAGCTAAAAACTGCACGTATTCTAATCAATATCCCGACTACACACGGTGGTATCGGTGACTTGTACAACTTCAACGTTGCGCCTTCTCTAACACTAGGTTGTGGTTCATGGGGTGGTAACTCTATCTCTGAGAACGTAGGTCCTAAGCACCTAATCAACAAGAAAACTGTAGCGAAGCGAGCTGAAAACATGTTGTGGCACAAACTACCTAAGTCAATCTACTTCCGTCGTGGTAGCCTTCCAATCGCACTTAGCGACCTAGAAGGTAAGAAACGCGCATTCCTAGTTACTGACCGTTTCCTATTCAACAACGGCTATGCAGATGACGTAGTGAAACTACTGAAATCTCAAGGCATGGAAGTTCAAACTTTCTTCGACGTAGAAGCGGATCCAACGCTATCTGTTGTTAAGAAAGGTGCCGCTCAAATGGCTAGCTACCAACCAGATGTTATCCTTGCTCTAGGTGGTGGTTCACCAATGGATGCAGCGAAAATCATGTGGGTAATGTACGAGCACCCAGAAACACACTTCGAAGAGCTTGCAATGCGCTTTATGGACATCCGTAAACGTATCTACAAGTTCCCTAAAATGGGTCAAAAAGCTGAACTTGTTTGTATCACAACAACTTCAGGTACGGGTTCAGAAGTTACTCCATTCGCGGTTGTTACAGACGACGAAACTGGTGCTAAATACCCACTAGCTGACTACGAACTAACGCCAAACATGGCTATCGTAGACGCGAACCTAGTGATGAACATGCCTAAGTCTCTAACGGCATTCGGTGGTTACGATGCTGTGACTCACGCTCTAGAAGCTTACGTATCTGTTCTTGCGAACGAATACTCTGATGGCCAAGCTCTGCAAGCACTTAAGATGCTTAAAGAGTACCTACCATCAAGCTACGCGAACGGTGCAAATGACCCAATCGCTCGTGAAAAAGTACACAACGCCGCAACTATCGCTGGTGTAGCATTTGCCAACGCATTCCTAGGTGTATGTCACTCAATGGCACACAAACTAGGTGCTGAGTTCCACGTACCACACGGTTTGGCGAACGCACTGCTTATCTCTAACGTTGTACGTTACAACGCGAACGATAACCCAACTAAACAAACTGCGTTCTCTCAATACGACCGTCCACAAGCACGTCGTCGTTACGCTGAGGTTGCTGACCACCTAGGCCTAAGCCAAGAAGGTGACCGTACTGCTCAGAAGATTGAACGTCTACTAGCATGGATGGATGAGCTAAAAGTTAACCTAGACATCCCAATGTCAATCCAAGCAGCGGGTGTTGCTGAAGCTGACTTCCTTGCGAAACTAGATGAGCTAGCAGTTGAAGCGTTCGATGACCAATGTACTGGTGCGAACCCACGCTACCCACTAATTAGCGAGCTGAAAGAAGTGCTATTGGCTTCTTACTACGGTAAAGCTTTCGTTGAAGGTGAAACTTTCGAAGGTACAACTGTAATCAAGAAAAAAGCAGACCAAGAAGCAGCTAAACCAGCAGCTAAAGCGAAAAAAGAAAAAGCTGACGCGTAATTAAGAGTCGCTTTGAGTAAAGGTTTTCGCTAGCACGAAACCTTAATCGGGAAATGTTAAAGCCCCAGTCGATATGACTGGGGCTTTTTTTTTGCTGCTCGTTTATTGCTTGTTCCTGCGCTTATTTTTTCGATATATAGCTGAAGATTAATGAAAAATTATGGTCATCATAGGTATTAAACTTCCGTCGCAACCACTCGGCCGCTAAAGTACTCATTGGAAACGATGTAAGCGGTGTTTCTCACCAGTTCGTCTTGAACTTCTGACCAATGGGTTGCGTTTCGACCCTCTTTCGTTTGGCTGACCGAAGGAATAACGCCCCCCACGCGAATATTAAATGGCGTAAGTTCTTTAGCCCAACTGTGCGTAAACCCAGACACTAATGCCGCCACATTTTCAATGCCACTTAAATCTTCATGATTATCATGAGAGATGACGTTGACGATCACGCCTTTTTTATTCTCAGCGCGAAGCCGTTCTGCTCCTACCTGACCATAGGCATAAAGAAAACGAGTAGCAGACGACAAGTGGTCGATGTAGACATTCATCGGTTCGGGCGTCATCAACCCAGGCATGGGCGTGCTGGTCCAGCAATTGACGATGACGTCAGGAGCCTCACCCAGTTGTTCGTGTATTTTGTCAAACATCAGCTGAATAGAAGCGGGGTCATCGTCCAGTGCCTTCATCGCATACACATTGTCTGTAAAAGCACTGATTTGGTCGTAACTGGTGCGTAACGCATTGCTATCTTGATCGCATAAGATCAAAATCGCACCTAAATGCGCAAAGTGGCTGGCGCACGTTCGACCGATTACCGACCCGGCTGACGTAACGAGAATAATTGAGTCTTTAATGTCCATAACATCTTCACTGTATCCGTACATAAAGCAGTAGCTTGTTCGAACAGCATGGTTTAATTTCGCCACATCTAGTGTGAATGGCTTCAAACTAACGATGATATTGTTTAGGTAAAGTGCCGGAATTGGTAAAGGGTCACACTTCTAGAGCGAGGGAAGTGTAAGTGGAGGGGAAAAAGCCGATCTCTACACTTGTGCTTGAATATGGTATTGGCGCTGGGCAGTGACTAACTGATTGTAAAGATTGGCATCTGGGATAAGTTTTTTGTTTCGTTCCCCTAAACTGCGACGCTCATGACCGGATAGGTTGTGGTAAACCTCTTCGGGTAGGTTAAACGTGTCTTCAGGTAAATACGTCAGAGCATCCGGCTTTAGGTAATGACAAAGCTTTGCTGAGGGTAATCCCGAAGTTTGGAATTGCTTGGCTTGTTCTGCCGCCAACTCATAACTGCTGGTGTCTGAACGCAAAGCCTGAGGTTGAGAAAGGCTGAACTGCTGACGAAGGATATCGTCGCTTGTCTTAACGCTATCAACCTCTTCTATAGGTACCGCATCACGGACATCGTTCGAGAACATCGACAAAATCAACGCAAAATCGGCGCGACGACCTTCGTTAACCGCATGGTTGATACCATTGCCGATATGAAGTTCGTTGATGACGCTCGCTTTGTCTAAAGTATGAATTTGCATGGTGTTCCTCTTGAGTTGCTTTTATAACGGCAGACTCAATAGAAACTTGAGTAAAAAGAAGTGACTACATTGAAAAAAGCAAATAAGCGGGGGGAGGTCGATTGTCGAGAAAGCACCTGAGTGAACAACATGTCACTACAGTATGACTTTTACCTCACAGGCTAACCAATAAAAAAGCTCGCTAAAAATAGCGAGCTTTTATAAAGACTAAATTGAACTAGGGGAAGTGAATTACTTCGCTAGGTTCTCTGCAACGAAGTCCCAGTTTACAAGAGCCCAGAAGCCGTTCATGTAATCAGGACGTAGGTTGCGGTAATCGATGTAGTACGCGTGTTCCCACAGGTCAACAGTAAGAAGTGGAGTAACACCTTCTTCAGTTAGTGGAGTTGCAGCGTTAGAAGTGTTAACGATGTCTAGAGAACCGTCAGCCTTCTTAACTAGCCAAGTCCATGAAGAACCGAAGTTGTTGATTGCTGAATCAGTGAACTTCGCTTTGAATTCTTCAAAAGAACCGAATGCCGCGTTGATTGCATCAGCAACTGCGCCAGTTGGTTCGCCGCCTGCGTTTGGAGCTAGACAGTGCCAGTAGAACGTGTGGTTCCAGATCTGAGCTGCGTTATTGAATACGCCACCAGTAGAAGTTTTGATGATCTCTTCTAGAGTTTTGCCTTCGAACTCAGTGCCAGGAATTAAGCCGTTTAGCTTCACAACGTAAGTGTTGTGGTGCTTACCGTGGTGGTAGTCTAGAGTTTCTGCTGAGATATGTGGTTCTAGTGCGTCTTTTGCGTATGGAAGTGCTGGTAGTTCAAATGCCATTACTCGATTCTCCGTTGATTTGAAAGGGGAGACCCTTTCGATTGCTTCCAGTTTATTCTTACTTATATGTCATCGTAACGACTGACTTGCTAGTTATTTTAATAAAGTTTTTACTTTATTAAAAGCCATATATGAAAAAAATTTCAGCGACTAACAGTGCAAAATGCTGAATGAGTCGTCGATAAACTACTTTACTATAGACCTTATCAATTATATGGTTTTTATTCTGTGTTTATTGAGTAGAATGTGACAAATAAACAAAGTGAACATCTAGGAATGAGGAAGCGATGGAAACTATCGACAAAATCAAACAGCAGATCTCAGAAAACACGATTCTGCTGTACATGAAAGGCTCACCGAAACTGCCAAGCTGTGGTTTCTCTTCTCAAGCAGCTCAAGCGCTTATGGCATGTGGTGAAAAGTTCGCTTACGTAGATATTCTACAAAACCCAGATATCCGTGCAGAGCTACCAAAATACGCACAGTGGCCAACGTTCCCTCAGCTATGGATTGAAGGTGAGCTAATTGGCGGTTGTGACATCATTTTGGAAATGTACCAAAAAGGTGAACTTCAGCCTCTAATCAAAGAAGCCGCAGAGCGCGCAGAAGGTCAAGCTGAGTAATTCGTAAATACTCGCATTTGGCGATAGAATACAAAGGAGCCGCATTGGCTCCTTTTTCTTTTTTAGGTTAGTGGAATGAACATAAAGCTTTACTACGTACATGACCCGATGTGCAGTTGGTGTTGGGGTTACAAGCCAACCATCGAGAAACTGAAACAGCAGCTGCCAGGCGTGATTCAATTCGAGTATGTGGTGGGTGGGCTTGCGCCTGATACGAATATGCCAATGCCACCAGAAATGCAGCAGAAGCTTGAAGGCATTTGGTCGCAGATTGAACGTCAACTGGGGACTAAGTTTAACTACGATTTCTGGAAACTGTGTACGCCAGTAAGAAGTACTTATCAGGCTTGTCGCGCCGTGATTGCGGCGGGGTTTCAGGACTCGTATGAGCAGATGTTAGAAGCCATTCAACACGCTTACTATTTACGAGCGCTGCCGCCACATGAAGAAGCCACCCATTTGCAGTTAGCCAGAGAAATCGGGCTTAACGTCCAGCAATTTAAAAATGATATGGATGGGACACTCTTAGAGGGCGTATTCCAAGATCAGCTTAGCCTTGCGAGAAGCTTAGGGGTGAACTCGTATCCGAGTTTGGTCCTGCAGATTAACGATGCGTACTTCCCGATCGAAGTGGATTACTTGTCGACAGAATCTACTCTTAAATTGATTCGTGAACGCATCTTAGAAAATTTGCCAGAACAAGAATGAGTGATAACGCTTAGCTGAACATGACCAAACGTTATGATTTTATCAAACGTTAAACAAAGAAAAGCCGCTGAAGTCAGCGGCTTTTTTGTCTCTATATTTTGTCAATAGGACTGGTTTTGCCAATAGCGACTGGCAAATCGTGTTCTACAGCACCATTGCTGCAATCCAACCGAAAATAATCAGTGGGACGTTGTAGTGTAAGAACGTAGGTACCACGGTTTCCCAAATGTGCTCGTGCTGACCGTCCGCATTCAGGCCTGATGTTGGACCTAACGTTGAGTCAGAGGCTGGTGAACCCGCATCTCCCAATGCTGCTGCTGTACCGACAAGCGCGATAGTTGCCATCGGTGAGAAGCCAAACGCCAATGAAAGCGGCACGTAGATGGTGGCGATAATTGGGATGGTTGAGAAAGAAGAACCGATCCCCATTGTGACCAATAGACCCACCACAAGCATTAACAGAGCCGCTAGCGGTTTATTGTCGCCGATGCTGGTGGATAGAGCTTGTACCAGAGTTTCCACGCCACCGGTCTCTTTCATTACCGCAGCAAAACCAGCGGCAGCAATCATGATGAAGCCGATCATCGCCATCATGTGTACGCCACGAGTAAACACGTCTTGTGTTTCTTTCCAAGCGATAACGCCACCAAAGGTGAACACCATAAAGCCGCCTAGGGCACCGATGATCATAGAGCCGGTATAAAGTTGTACGCTAAGTGCGGCAATGATACCGATCACGGCAACGACAATGTGCTTCTTATTAATCGTGTGGTCGGTTTCATGAATGACGGTTAATTTAGTCTCTTCGTAGATGCGTGGTTTACGATAGCTGACAAAAATAGCAATTAGCAAACCAAATACCATGCCTGCGCCTGGTAATAGCATCGCAGTAGGGACTTGGCTTGCGACGACGTTTACTAACCCATTATCATGCAGGTTCTTTAACAAGATATTGTTTAAGAAAATACCGCCAAAGCCGACCGGTAGAACCATATATGGCGTAATAAGGCCAAATGTTAGAACACAGGCAATCAAACGGCGGTCTAGTTTAAGTTTCGCAAATACGCCCAAAAGAGGTGGGATCAAAATTGGAATAAAGGCGATGTGAACCGGAATAACGTTCTGAGAAGACATGGTTACTAGTACCAACGCGACAAGTACAGCGTATTTTAAACCAGTCGTTGACGCAGAGTGCTCTTTGCCGTTAATACGTTTGATAACGTTTTTGGCCAAAAGGTCTGTGATGCCAGATTTCGAAATTGCCACAGCGAACGTACCAAGCATTGCGTAGCTTAATGCGATAGTTGCACCACCACCAAGACCGCTTTCAAATGCAGCGACGGTATCACCTACGCTCATACCTGCGACAAGGCCACCAACGATGGCACTAAACGTGAGGGCGACCACCACGTTGACGCGCATCAATGCTAATACGAGCATGACGCAAACAGAGATAACAACAGGGTTCATACTTTTCCTAATATGTTAAGATTATTCTTGGTCAACAAGCGGCCAGCCGCCTAAGGCCTTCCATTTGTTAACGATGCCACAGAATAATTCTGCAGTTTTTTGTGTGTCGTAAAGCGCGGAGTGCGCTTCGCGATTGTCGAATTCCATCCCTGCTGTTTTGCACGCTTTGGCAAGCACAGTTTGACCATAAGCAAGGCCACTGAGTGTGGCGGTGTCAAATGTGGCAAATGGATGAAAAGGGACTCTCTTTAGTTTGCAGCGTTCATTGGCTGCATTAACAAAACTCAAGTCAAAGGCCGCATTATGGGCGACCATTATCGCTCTCGAACAGTCGGCCGCTTTTTGCTCTTTGCGGATCAGTTTATAGATCTCTTTTAACGCTTCTTGTTCGCTAACTGCGCCACGTAATGGGCTGAATGGGTCACGAATACCATTAAATTCAAGTGCTTCTTTCTCTAAGTTCGCACCTTCAAAGGGCTCTACATGAAAATGAATGGTGGAGGCGGGATGCAATACGCCATCTTCGTCCATGCGAAGAGTGACAGCGCATATTTCTAAAAGTGCATCTGTCTGAGCGTTGAAACCTGCTGTCTCAACGTCAACAACCACAGGAAAATAACCACGAAAACGCTTTTTCAAGGTAAGAGCTTCATTTTCTATTGTCATGTTTACTTATATTAGTGTGACGAAGGCTGCATTATTGCAGATTCTAGTGATGAGAAAAACCGCAAACTAAAAGAATTACTTAATTCTCGTTAACCTTGTTTCAAAAATTAGAACCGTGGATTACTTACGTTTTATCACTCTGTCGCTCGGTATTGAATCTCGCTTTATTTTCTTTTTTAACTGCCATCCTCTCTTTGCTGGTAAGGATTTTGCATCTTAGGTTGCAGAGAGTTCAATTGATTAATGTAAGCGGCAATCGACTGCCGCCGAGAGACCAGACGTAAATGAATAAATGGCTTATAACAACTGGCATGATGTTTTCGTTGTTCAGCGCCAATAGCTACGCGGCGTTGGGGAAACGGTACATCGCGACACCGCAGCAATCGCAGTGGGAAATGGTTGTGAACACTCCGCTAGAATGTCGGTTGGTTCATCCAATCCCAAGCTTTGGGGATGCGGTGTTTTCTTCACATGCGAGTAAAAAAATCAATTTGGATTTCGAATTGAAAATGCGCCGTCCTATGGGGGAAACGCGCGATGTCAGTTTGGTCTCTCTACCACCGCCTTGGCGTCCTGGTGATCGCGCTGACCGCATTACCAATTTGAAATTTTTTAAGCAGTTTGATGGTTACGTTGGTGGGCAAACCGCGTGGGGGATACTTTCTGAACTGGAAAAAGGCCGCTATCCAACATTCAGCTATCAAGATTGGCAAAGCCGTGATCAACGAATTGAAGTGTCGCTCTCCTCGGTTCTATTCAAGTTCAAATATAATGCGTTCAGCGACTGTATTTCTAATTTGCTCCAGTACAGCTTTGAAGATATTGCGTTCACGATTTTACATTATGAACGACAGGGTGATCAGTTGACTAAAGCATCGAAAAAACGACTCTCTCAGATAGCCGATTACGTTAGATACAATCAAGACATTGATCTTGTGCTGGTGGCCACTTACACGGATTCGACAGATGGAAAAAGCGAAAGCCAAAACTTGTCTGAAAGGCGTGCCGAGTCGCTCAGAAAATATTTTGAGTCTTTAGGTCTACCAGAAGATCGAATCCAAGTTCAGGGATACGGCAAACGACGACCGATTGCGGACAATGGCTCGCAGATCGGAAAAGACAAGAACCGTCGTGTCGTGATTTCTCTGGCCCGAACGCAAGTCTAATTTAAGCGGAACTTAGCGATGATCTCGCAGTTCGTCGCCGTATCGATTTTTTCGACTTGTTGAGCGATGACTGGGTTTGGATGACGCTTCATAAAGTCGATGAGTGCTTTGGTACAGCAACCAATAGACTCAATAAAACTTGCGCAATCTTTATTTGGGCATTGAGGGATGAGCGTGAGCACTTTTTCTGAGGCAAGCTGTAAGTATTTTAGTTCGTATTCGGTATCCCCAGCCCAGCGCCAGAACTGCGCCAAGTTGTGACAAGAAATGACAGATATCAGTAGTCTTTCATCTGCCTCTATCTCTATGCATTCACTGATATCTTCACTTAGGTTAAGTGCTTGTTGGTAGTGAAGAATACTCCGTATGGGATCATCGAGTTGTAAGGCGGTGTCTGCCAAAAGTGTATGTTTTTCCCATTCACTGATCATTATTATCGTCCTAGCCGTGGATGTTGCGGATAAAACTAAACGATAATTATTATCAAGTAAAGTGTTTTGTTTATAAACCGTCCATAAAAAAATAGGCAGATCTTTGATCTGCCTATTATCGTTATCAGCGTATGATTAATTCGTCTGATTAGCCTTCAAGACCTGCTGAAGCTTGTTTGTTCTGAATCAATTCAATCATGTAACCATCAGGATCTTTGACGAACGCAATGTGTGTCGTGCCGCCTTTCACTGGACCTGGTTCGCGAGTGACGTTACCGCCGACGGCTTTGATGGCATCACAAGTCGCGTAAATATCATCAAATCCAATTGCGATATGACCATAAGCGTTGCCAAGATCATACTCACTGGTGCCCCAGTTGTAAGTCAGTTCGATCACTGCACCTTCAGACTCGTCGCCGAAGCCCAGAAACGCTAGTGTGTATTCATATTCTTTGTTTTCGTTTGTACGAAGAAGCTTCATTCCCATGACTTCTGTGTAGAATTTGATGGACTTGTCCAAGTCACCAACACGTAGCATGGTATGTAGAATTCGACCGTTTGACATTATTTGCTCCTAGCTTTCGTTTGCAGATAGCGCTAACTATCTGGGTAGACTTTCTCTTTAAACTCACACAAATCTTCAATGATGCAGCTACCGCAGCGTGGCTTTCTGGCCAGGCAGGTGTAACGACCATGAAGAATTAACCAGTGGTGCACGTCAAGTTTGAACTCTTTCGGTACCACTTTCAGTAATTTTTGTTCTACGTCGTCAACGGTTTTACCCATCGCAAATTTTGTGCGATTTGAGACTCGGTAGATGTGCGTATCGACGGCAATCGTTGGCCAGCCAAACGCGGTGTTGAGAACCACATTCGCAGTTTTACGGCCAACACCAGGCAATGCCTCTAGTGCGGCACGATCTTCCGGTACTTCACCATTGTGCTTTTCCAGCAAGATCTTACACGTTTTGATGGTGTTTTCTGCTTTTGAGTTAAACAGGCCAATGGTCTTGATGTACTCTTTTAACCCGTCAACGCCTAAGTCTAGAATCGTTTGCGGGGTGTTCGCGACAGGAAACAGCTTATCCGTTGCTTTGTTGACGCTCACGTCGGTTGCCTGTGCAGACAACAGTACCGCGATTAATAACTCAAATGGCGAGTCCCAGTTGAGCTCGGTTTGAGGGTTGGGGTTGTTTTCTCGTAATCGTTCTAGGATTTCAATTCTTTTTATTTTATTCATTGCTGACTTCCAATACCGTCTATGCGGTTTATGAAAAAGACCCTCGTTTGCAGGGCCTTTAATTTTTATGCGTTGGTCACGCGAGCGCGCTCTATTGTCGGCTTTTCTTCTTTTGGCTGACGTGCCTGAATGGCACTATCAATAATATTTTTTAGAGCAATCAGCAATCCAACACCAATAAATGCGCCTGGTGGGAGTAGGGCAAGTAGGAAGCTGCTATCAAAATGGAAGATTTCGATTCGCAGCGATGATGCCCAATCACCGAGCAGCAAGTCAGCGCCATCAAATAACGTGCCGTTACCGATTACTTCTCGCATTGCGCCTAATACGACCAACACACTGGTCATGCCCAAACCCATCCACAAGCCATCAAGTGCGGCAGGTAAGACATCGTTTTTAGAGGCATACGCTTCTGCTCGACCAATAATGATACAGTTGGTGACGATCAATGGAATGAAGATGCCCAAAGACAGGTATAAACCGTAAGCGTAGGCGTTCATTAATAACTGAACACAGGTTACCAGTGAGGCGATGATCATTACAAATACGGGAATACGGACTTCTTTTGGAACGTAATTACGAATAAGAGAGACGGTCACGTTGGAGCTAACCAATACCAATAGCGTTGCGATGCCAAGACCAAGGGCGTTAGTGATCGTCGATGAAACAGCGAGTAGGGGGCATAAGCCCAATAGCTGGACTAACGCTGGGTTATTGTCCCACATGCCATTTTTCATCAGTAATTTGTTGTCACTCATTCTTGGCCTCCTGCGCAATTTAGGGGCTGGTTGAGAATATCGTCACGAGACTTATTCACATAGTTTACCGTGTTTCTTACTACTTTGACGACGGCTCTTGGTGTAATGGTTGCTCCGGTAAACTGATCAAAATCGCCACCATCTTTGCGTACTTTCCATGAATCCCAATTCTCTTCCGTCACTTCTTTGCCAGTAAAACCGAGGATCCAATCCGTTATACGTAGATCGATTCTATCTCCTAACCCTGGCGTTTCTTGGTGGCTTAATACGCGGGTACCAAGAATTTTTCCTTGGTTATCAATGCCAGTAATGACTTTTATCTCCCCGTTGTAGCCGTCGGGTGCGATGGATTCGATCGCAATCGCTGTTGGTTCATCACCTTGTTTCGCGATATAAGCTGGCATCGCATGCAATGTACCAAGCTCTGGTGAAGATACCAGGGTACACGCTTGAGTCAGCGCATTGTCGTGCATGGTTTTAGGTATAACTTGGTTAAGAACAGATAACAACTGTTTCTGTTCTTGACGTTGTATTTGATCTTCGGTCAGGTATTGAGTCAATGCCACCAGACCAGTGGTTGCACACGCAAAAATTGCGAGTGTCAGGCCATTTTTTCTAATTGCAGTTAACATGTTTTCCTCAGTGGCCGTAAGTTCTAGGTTTGGTGTAGTAATCGATAAGAGGTACACACATATTCGCGATAAGGACGGCGAACGCGACACCGTCGGGGAAACCACCCCAACTACGAATCATAAAGACTAACGCGCCAATCAATGCACCAAAAATCAGACGACCTTTTACCGTTGTCGATGCCGAGACTGGATCGGTGGCAATGAAAAAAGCACCAAGCATGGTGGCACCAGAGAATAGATGAAATACGGGTGAGGCGGTTTCTCCTGGCGTTAACAGGCTAAACACCAAACTAAATACAGCCAAACTCGCCAAGAAACCTGCAGGGATATACCACTGGATAATGCGTTTTTTGATCATGACGATGCCGCCAAGCAAGTAAGCAAGGTTTACCCATTGCCAACCAATACCTGCAAAACCACCAAAAATAGGGCTTGAAAAGACTTCACTCGGTGTCGCGCCACCACGAATCCCCGTTTTAAACGCGTCAAGTGGGGTTGCCATTGTCACGCCATCAATACCAGCTCGCACTTGCTGCAAAGATAATCCATCGGAATCGAAGCCAGTAAAAATGAGTGACAGTGTATCCGCGAAGTTAACCTGATCAGGTATAAGTGATGTCGGTGCGCTCCAACTGGTCATTTGAACAGGGAAGGAGATAAGCAGCACTACATACGCGACCATCGCGGGGTTAAACAGGTTTTGCCCCAGGCCGCCATACAAATGTTTAGCAATGACGATCGCGAAGATTAAGCCAATCACTACTATCCACCAAGGAGACCAAGGTGGGATAGCGACGGCAAGCAGCCAAGCAGTGACGATAGCACTGTTGTCACGTAATGCACGTAGCGGAGAACGTTTGCGAGCTATCATCACAAGTGCTTCCAATGATAGAGCAACGGCGATGGCAAAAATCAATTGGATCAGCGTCCCCCAGCCAAAAAAATACGTCTGAGCGGCTAAACCAGGAATCGCACAAAGGGCAACCCACTTCATCAGGTCGGGCGTGCTGCGTCGGCTGTGGGTATGCGGTGAACTCGCAATAAAAAACGACATTACTCGTTCTCCTCAGTATTGTTCTTATTGGCGTTTTGTTGCGCTTTACGCGCTTTGGCACGGGCAATGGCAGCAGCAACAGCGGCTTTCTTCGGATCGTCTTCTGGCTTAACTGGCGTGCTTTCTTCTTCTGCTTCGTCGTCTTGTTTAGCCGGTGTGC
>NZ_JXOK01000064.1 GCF_000830505.1 Vibrio mytili
AAGAACATCCCCCAAGATGTTCGACTTAGTGTCCCGTTCGTCTAGAGGCCTAGGACACCGCCCTTTCACGGCGGTAACAGGGGTTCGACTCCCCTACGGGATACCATTGGGTCGTTAGCTCAGTTGGTAGAGCAGTTGACTTTTAATCAATTGGTCGCAGGTTCGAATCCTGCACGACCCACCATTTCCTTCCACGGAAATGCTTGCGTTTCGGTAAGAAAATAATG
>NZ_JXOK01000065.1 GCF_000830505.1 Vibrio mytili
CTCGTTTTTTCAACAACGACGTAATGTCTTTTTTGACCTCATCCGAGAGGCGTTCGAACTGCTCTGGTGCAACCAAATTTTCTTCACACATTAGCATGAGCTGAATAAATGCCTTATTGCGAGAATGACCATCAAAGATAAGCTTCATCTGCTTTTCTGACGTTTTGGAATACTGACACATAAAATGAAACCTTTCTCCTGCCAGTTCTGACTCGTCAGTAATAGTATCAATGACTTCGTTCAGTTGTCTCGTGCAATACAGCTGAATTGCTTCATTTTTGATTTCGCAAAAGACTTTCCAATCAGACTCTTTGATACTCATGCCAACCTCCATACAGTTCCATTTTTCAGCATAGAGCTGACGCCCGCTTAAGGGTGAGCAACGCTACCACTACACCAAATTATTACACCGTAAACACAAAAGCCAAAAAAAACCAAAATCGCCAAGCGTGCGAATCCGTCTTAAAGCGTTTGTTAGCTTTAAGCTGATAGCCCCACCAGAATTAACACATAACTATTATGAAAGGCGTGAGTTAAGAAAGCGACTTTTGCACCCTCAGATGTAGATACCTTTTGCCACACCTGAAAACCGAGACAAAAAACAACAAACGGGGCAAGCGTGAACAATCCCCACAATGGATGGCTTAAAGAGTGAAGAACTGAAATAGACAAGGCAACCAAACAAGCGACCAATAGTATATTTTGCATGAACTTCTGAGCTAACCATATGAGTAGGACTATTAGTATCGTTTCTACAAATGGAGCGAATAGAATCAAACCAAGCGCATCATAAAGGGAGAACGATAAGTTCTCATTAGGCGCTTCTTCAGGCAAGCCAACGAAAAAATGATACAAACACGCTAAAACAAAGGCAATACTGGCACTTAATACCGATGCTTTAAAGCTATATGACATTTTTGAATCATTAATTTTAAATAGGAACATACGTACCCTTTTTAAAGCTAACGCCCTGTTAGGTAGTGAGGCACGCTATGCAAATGCTTCTGCACTACTCCGTAGTCACAAAACTAACCGCAAACCCAAAAATGCCACGCGTGCCGAATCTGCTTGAACAGTTTGTTAGCAATTTAACTAAACGAAGCCCCAAAGCCATCAAATATACATTGAAACTCCCAACCTTTTGCCACCATAAAGTCTAACCATTGAACAAGGATGTCTTTGGTTACCGTTGTCGGGTGAGAATATCCTTCAACAAACCATGAGAGGTTAATAAACCCCTCACTTCTGATCAGTGACTCATAGTTTCCAAGAGCATCGTTTAGTTGAATGGCTGACGCTTTATTTGGACATAAGTAGCTAAATTCTAGAACTAACTCTGTTTCGTTGGTGACTCCATTACTTATTAATTAAGCCCAAGTCTCATCAAGCATGTTCAGCCGATTTTCTAAATTCAATTGATAACCACTCAACTTCAATTTCTCCTTGATTGCTAACGCCGCGTTAATAAGTAGTGAGCAACGCTACCACCTAACATAAAACATTGTGCCGTAAACACTAAAGCGGATTCAAACCAAAACTGCCAAGCGTTGCGAATCTGCCTTAAACGCTTTGTTATACGTTTGTTTCCACCATATCCACAGCTAGACATTTACCTTATATGTTAGGTCTTTAACGTCATCTCCGGTCATGCCACGAAAACCCCAGCAGTGTGGTGGTTGCTCCTTGATCGTGATTTCGATGTCTACAGGAGAAATACCCAAGCTAGATTCGATATTGGCAAAAAGTGTCTTTATAAGAGCTTTTTTAGTTTCAGCTTTACGCCCTTCCATCATATTGATTTCGATGACTGTATAAGCATCCGTACGACCTTCTGGATAATAGAAGTCAGACTGATCGAGTGGAACAATTCTGTGAGCGCGCTTGCTTTCGGGCAGACTCAACACTTGTGTCATAGTGGCTTGAATTACATCAGATAATTGAGCCTTGATCGGGTTCAAATACTCTTTGATTCCATATATTACTACCACCGTTCCTCCTTAGAACATATAGACATAATGACCCCCACGAGGTGCTAGCCTCCAATATCGCGGGTTAGCTGAAAGCCAGAGCCATAATTAGTGTGTCAAACAACTAAATTTGGAGGCTAGCATGAATAACGATAGCATAATTTTCATTGGCTTAGATACACACAAATCGTTTATCCAAGTCGCTGTTTTACAAGATCACCGGGGAGCCAATATACAGCACTTAGGGCGGATCAAGTCCAATAAGTCCGCCGTGATAAAACTGGCTCAACAGCTGCAATCTAAGTACCCGAAAGCAACGCTGCATTTTGCCTATGAAGCTGGACCATGTGGGTACTGGACGTACCGCTTACTAACCAGCCTTAGACATTGTTGCTATGTCATCGCCCCATCACTTATTCCCAAGAAAGCTGGCGACCGCGTCAAAAATGACAAGCGAGACGCCGCAAAACTTGCCAAGTTGTTAAAGGCTGAAGAGCTCACGCCAATATATGTTCCAGAAGCTGAAGATGAAGCCATTCGATATCTCTCTCGAGCCAGGGAAACCGCCATGAAAGATCTCAAAGATGCCGAGTTTCAACTCAAAGGTTTTCTTCTTCGCAACAATATTCAAGCCACGGTGAACGATAATTGGTCCAAAAAGCATCTACGATGGTTGACCGACCTCATTCTTCCTCACCATAGTCAGAAAATCGTTCTACAAGAGATGATCATCACCATCAGTGAACGAATCCAAAGGCTTCAAAGGCTCGATAATGAACTGCTCCATCAAGTAAAGAACTGGCGCTATTATCCTGTTGTCAAAGCCATCCAAGCCATGCGTGGTGTGAGACTACTTGTTGCACTAGGTACGATAGCCGAACTGGGCGATTTACGACGATTCGACCACCCGAGAAAACTCATGGCTTATCTTGGACTCGTCCCCACAGAAAACTCCAGCGGAGGCAAAACTCGGCGCGGAAGCTCAACCAAATGCGGCAATAGTCGAGCAAGACGATTGCTGGTTGAAGGTGCACACACCTACAAGCACAAAGCTAACCTCTCCGCAGAGCTGCAACTCAGGCAGGAAGGCCTGCCCAAAGAGATCGTTGACATCGCTTGGCAGGCTCAACAACGGTTATGTCGTCGTTATCAACGCTTGCTACAAAAAGGTAAACACAGAAGTATCGTGGTGGTCGCCATCGCCAGAGAGATGATCGCTTACATCTGGGCAATTGCTCGGGAGGTGGTGATCAGCAACGTTGATCCCAAAACACGAATTGCCAGATTACCAGCATGAATAAAGAACAAGTGTTATCGCATTGGATGAAACATCGGGAGCGGCACAACCACCGACGGCGTTAGGACGGCAATAGAGCGCAAGCTGTATTGAACCACGAGCATAGACTGAAGACAGGTGCCACGACGGAACAAGTAAGGTAGGCTCTGCTCACCAATAAGTGAGTAATCCACGTATATCAGCATGAGAACCGACGACATTACTTGCTTCATCTGTGCGATAACACTCTCTATTGAACAACAAAGGCTCTGGAAATACAGGAGCAGAAACTTCTACGTTTTAATTGACAGTGAGGGTCATATCAACGCCCAATTAAGGTGTGAGGCGCGCAATACGGTGCTTCCGCATACCACCTTAACCACTAAAACCAACGCATAGTAAAATGCCACGCGTGCCGAATCACTCTTAAATTGTTTGATACTCATTGAGCCTTCTCCTCCAACTTAGCCTCTCGACTAAGCTGGAAGGCGACGAAACCAAAACGGAGAAGACTCTATGAGATTCTATAACAAGCAGCATAACTATTACTGTTATGTGCGTGCTTCACCATTAACTGAACTAAGGTATTCTGCTAATGCTTTGGCTCTAGACTTTGCTATATACAATCCTATTGGCTGGCATAACACAATAGCCAAAATGAAAAAGCTCAGAGCTACATTTTCGTAGACAAAACCTATTACCACATTAATAGAAAGACCTATCATCACTACGATATATCGCCAGTATTCCATTTTTAGTTCGTAAGTATTTAGCTCAGCGTTGTGAGTTATTGATACTGGAAAAGAGAATAGAGAAAGATTAACAAAAATGTTCTTGTTACGTATTTTTGCTTTAAAACCACGTTTTAGTAACTCTTCTAATAACTTACTCATTCGAAATCCTTTTAGAACCTTTTAGCACATAACGCTTTCTATACCGCTTTTAGTCGTCTTTCAGCCAAACGTTGAATTAAACTAGTTTCACATACTACCACCTATGTATATGAAACTCATGTAGATATAGTGTGAACCTCTGTGCTCATACACGCATTTATATGGCTAAAAGCAGGTTAATTCCTGAGTGAGTGCTCATTTAAAAACACTGTACAAAAAAACAGATTCATTACACCTTATGAAATCCCAATTTCTACTTAGCTTGAAAGAACATAAGTTAATTCGTCATTACTCGAACAAACTATCGAAAGCTACCTATTTTGGATTAAGCGTTATATTGTTTTTCTTTACAGGGATTTTTCCAAACACCGCTGTCTCTTGATATGAAATTTCAAAGCCCACTATCAAGCCTTTAAAAAAACAAAAGCCACCGATTAGGTGGCTTAATAACATTTAAATAGTAGAACTAATGGCGTTCACCGAGTTTGACGTTACCCTTTGAATCAAACCATAGGGCTTGGGAACGGCGGCGACCGATTAAAATTGGTCCGTCATCGTAGAATAGAAAGTTTTTCCAATGCTTTTTGAATATTGCCCATTTAGTTTCGACAATGTTGTACTTCTCGTAACAGAAATAAACCGTCACATCATCTTGCCAATCGATGTGTGCTTCTACATCTTCTGGTAATTCAGGCTCATCGGATTCCCACTCGGCCATCCAACTGGCTTGAGATGTCCAGTTTGAGTCTTTCATCGGCCAATCTTGAGCACTTAGTCTGTCCATGTCTGGACTTTGAGCACTGATGTTCTCTTTCCAAAATTGAGCTGCTCGAGCCTGAGTCATTGGCTTAATCTGAGCTAAGTCTTCTTCCGGTACCGGCATCGACTGGTGGGTAAAAATCCATTTTCTTTGGTATTGGTCCAAAGGCAAATAAGACATTCAGTCTCCTTTATTACGACTTCAGCCATCCTTTGTCGGTGGCTTCTTCAATCATTTCTTTGGCTTTGTCCCAAAGTGAAACAGAGCCAAGTTCAATTCTTTTATTTACGGTAAGCACTTGCTCTTTTGTTACACCGTGCTCTTGCCAACTTTGGCCATTGTTATGAAAGTTCAAAAGCATGGGTATCAGACGGTCTAGCGCTTTGGCATATTTTGCATCGTCTGTTTCTGCGGCTTCAAATTCATACCACAGTGTCAGTAATTCTTCACTTTGATCGCTCGGCAGTATACCAAACAAACGCTGCGCTGCTTTGCTTTCTTTTTCCGCTTGCTTTTCTGCTGCAGCAACATCGTAGACAAACGTATCCCCAGCATCGATTTCAACAACATCATGGATTAAGAGCATTTTCATGACTCGTGAGATATCGACAGGCGCGTTTGCATGCTCTTGCATTAAAACCGCCATCAAAGCAACATGCCAACTATGCTCCGCGCTGTTTTCTAAACGTCCATCAGCACTTTTGATCCTTGTACGTCGCAGTACCGTTTTTAACTGGTCTAACTCTATGAGAAGCGTTAACTGCTTTTCTAATCTATCCATGTTTACGTGCCTCGGGCTGCCAATTTGGATTAATCAATGCAGTTAAGATATGGTCTTCCCAACGTTCGTTGATCAACAGGTAATCTTTTGCATACCCTTCTCTGTTAAATCCTACGTGCTCTAGCACCGCTTCACTACGTTTGTTACGTGGCATATAACCCGCTTGAATTCGATGCATTTTTTGAACATCAAACATGTAATCACACGCCATTTTCAAACCTCGACGCATGTAGCCATGCCCTTGCGCGGTTTGAGAAAGTGAATAACCAACATTGCATGAGTAAAACGGAAATCTCGTCAGGCCACTGAAGGAGATCGTACCCAGCATGCTTTGAGTCTCGTGATCAATGAGCAAGCAATAGTAACCGAGTCCCAAGCGATGTAGTTCGTTGAGTTTAATCAGCTTTTGCAACCAACCGTTGACAGTAAAGAACGCCTCCTCTCGCTTAGGCTCAAAGGGCTTTAAGTACGTTCGATTGGTGTTAAAGTACTCGGCGATCATATCAGCATCGCCAATTTCGGCAGTTCTGAGCAGTAAGTCGCCGTCCAACTTATGTACGGCGACGGATGAGCTTTTATCTTCCATTATAGATGTCGACTTCCATAGACTCATGAGCTTGTCTTAGTTCTTGCGAATCCCATAGTCACGCAACTTATTTGCAATAGAGGTGTGAGATACATTGAGGCGTTTTGCTAATTTACGACTTGATGGGAATGATTGGTACAAACGCTCGAGAATCTGCGATTCGTAATCTCGCATGATCTCATCCAGTGAGCCATCCAAATTGAGGGTCGCACTACTTCCCCCAACTGACTGAGGTTGCGGTAGGTTGAAATGCTCAGCTTTCAAAATCGGCCCGTCCATTTCTGTGAGCGCACGCAGCACCATGTTGTCTAACTGACGCATATTCCCCGGCCATTGATAATTAACCAACGCATCCACCAGCCCTTGATCAAACTCTGGCTTATCGAGCCCCAACTGTTGAGCATGCTTAGTGACAAACAATTCCAACAACGGTGCAACATCGTTAGACCGCTTACGTAATGGCGGAATCGTTAATGTGAGTACGTTAAGCCGATAATAAAGATCTTCTCTAAAACGCCCCGCTTCGGACAACTCGGCCAGATTGTGTTTGGTAGAAGCAATAATTCGGACGTCGACGTGCATTTCGTCTTCTGCTCCAACACGGCGGAAATTACCATCCTGAAGAAATCGCAGAAGCTTTATTTGCAGGTGTGAACTCATTTCACCGATTTCATCAAGGAAAACCGTACCGCCGTTTGCCTGCTCGAAAATACCTTTGTGCCCTTGCTCGTGGTTAAATGAGCCAGGAGCATGACCAAACAGCTCGGTTTCTGCAACATCATCGGGCATGGAAGCACAGCTCAGGACCAAAAAGGGTTTGCTAGCTCGGCCAGAACGACTATGACAAGCTTTCGCAAGCATCTCTTTGCCGGTGCCGGTTTCTCCTTCGATCAACAGAGGTTGGTCCAAAACAGATAGCTTCTTAGCTTGGGTCATTAAAGCTTTATGGCGATTAGATAAGCCAACAAAGTGCTCAAAACCTAACGGGTTGTGCAGTGGTAGAGTTTCATCCACTTTTGCCACCTGCTGACTAGAGCGTATTGTCATCAGAGTACTGGCTAATGTCGAGTTTTTCGCTTCATCTCGAATATACACCGGCATCAGTTCCAGCACGTAATCTAATCCGTCGAGGACAAGGTTTTCACGGGTACGTGTATTCACACCCTCTGACCAACGTGAAAAATGAACACTCGGTAGCAAAGCTCCGATTTGCGTTCCTATCACCTCTTGCTTGTCCAACCCGAGTAGTGATAACGCCGCCATATTCGCCATGTCAACAGCCCCTTTAAGATCAATGGCAAACACTGGATCGGGTAAATTATCGACCAACGAGAGCAACTCAGTATTGTGTCGCTCCATGGGCATAAATTGAATTTTACGTACGTCTTTTACCCCAGAAATACGGCGTATTTCTGCCATCAACTCACTAAAGGTATCAAAGTCGATATCTGGGCAGTTCAAGTAGATGATGCCACTGATATCAATTTCGATACCTCGTAAGTCGATACTTTTAGACGCTAAAATATCGAGCAGTTCTCGGGTAAGACCGAGTCTATCTTCACATAAGACTTCAAGACGCACTGAAAATATCCCAATTCACAACTGTCAGGAAAAGTTGACAGTAGTTTCTATCAACCAAAGTATGGCGTCAAGCAGTGCTATCGTTCAAAAGTGATATTGGTTAAGGTTTCATCGTGATTGATGCAACTTTCGCCACAATGGCTTTTCGAATCGTACCAAGCTTGACTTGACGATCAGGGTGCCATGGTAGTGGACGTAACAGCGCCATGGCTTTTAGACCTAAACGTGCGGTGAGAATACCAACGCCTAACCCCTGCCCTGCGCGCGCCGAAACTTTCCCTGCAAGATCCATCGACATGAGATCCATACCTGCATCTATTGCCAGTTCGCTGGCTCCCGCCGCCGCCATGTTCACGAATACTGCTTTGAACAATTTGATGCGCGACGCGTAGCCTAACTCGACACCATAGACTTTTGATAGGTTGTCGATCATTTTAAAGTTGCGCCACGCCACCAGCAACATGTCTGCCGCGGCAAGTGGACTGACCGCCACTAAGGCCGCAGATTCGGTAGCGTGCTGAGAAACGATTTTCGTCGCGAGTTTATCTTGTTGAGTCACGACCATTGAGTCATACATATCAAGAATTTCAGCGTCACTGTGTGCCGGATTAACACTGTTTGCCCATCGATCAAAGCCAGGATTTTCAGCCAGTACGCCACTTTCCTCAGCGACTTTTTCACAAAATGCTTTGCCTTTTCCCACGCTGTCGCTACGAAGAAGCGCTTCACTTTCCTCTTGGACACTAAAGTGATTTCTCAGTTTACGCAACTTCCACAGCTCTTTACCAATCGCGCCAACGCCAAGGCCCGCGAGCGCTGTGATTAATCCAGTCCAACCTAGTGCCAGCCAATCGGACGTTTGAACCGCGGTAATCACTGAGTCGACGGCCTGCCACCCGACCAAGCCAGAAAAGGTCGTCAGCACGCCAGTTGCTAACCACTTGCGACCGGGTTTAGGGCGAATCACATGTTCGAGTTGCAGTTCAGGATTACTTTCTGTTTGCTCTTCTTGAACCGCGACGGGCACAAACGTTTCACGATCGGTGAAGGCTTTTTGTGCGGTCAACTCCTCGAACTCATTACGGCGTTCATCTTTTAGTTCTTTTTCAGAGAAGACTTGCTTCTTTTTAAACTCATTCATTTCAGCTTGTCTCCAATCAGATACTCTAACGCTTTATCTAAACGTATATGCTTCATTGGTTCATCCATTGACGAAGGCATTGGACGAAAGGAGGTGAAGTCAAAGCCACTGTTTTGCCAATACGCAGCGTTCGGTAATTTTTTAGGTACTTCACCAGGGAACATTGTTATCGACTCACCATCAAGCGTAGTGCCTTGCAAAGCCGGAATATTTTTATCTCCAGAGTTGATAAAGCCAGGGGTCGTAGCCTGAATAGACGCTATACTCATGCAGCTCATCTCTATATTTTCGTAGGCGGCAGTCTGCCACGCTGGATGCACCATTTGCTGAAGTAAAGAGACTAAGTTTGGGTGCTGCTCTGGAGTTACGTGGTCAGCTTTGGTTGCAGCAAAAAGTACTTTGTCGATCTTGGGTGAAAACAACCGGCTCAAAAAGCTGCTGCGTCCATATCGAAAACTGTGCATGATTTGCTCTAGCGCTTGACGCATATCGTAAAACGCTTCATCTCCAGCATTTAACGGCTGCAAGCAGTCAACTAACACGATTTGACGATCGAAGGTCGCAAAGTGATGCTTATAAAACGCCTTCACAACTTTGTTTTGATACTCATGAAAGCGAGCTTCAAGCATGGCTAAATTACTGCCTTTGATAGGTTTTTTTTCCGCGTCAAATTTGCATGGAAAGAACTGAAGAACGGGGGCGCCTGATAATTCGCCAGGCAACACAAAGCGACCAGGCTGTACCCAATGCAGCCCAGCGCTTTTGCAGCAATGCAAATAGTCAGTGTAAGCGTGGGACACTTTTTCCAGCTGCTTTTCATTCACGGTGTCATTGAGATCCACGCGGTCTAGCTCAGCAAGCCATGTTTGGGCTAATTCACCTCGTTGGCCTTTAAGCGCATTAAATTGCGTCTCCGACCATGTTGCAAAGTCCATGTCCAACAGAGGCAAATCCAATAACCACTCCCCCGGGTAGTCGATGATATCAACGTTGAGTACGGCGGTCTTGCTCAAGAGTTTTTTGGTGGTTTTGTTCGGCTTATATTTGAGCGATAAACGAATTTCACTCACGTCGCGAGTTGGGACTGGCCATTGAGGTGGCATTGCATGAACTTGACTGATCGCATCATCATAAGCAAAGCGAGGTACCATCATATTGCTTTGAGGTTCGCGCTTTGCACCGATCAGACGTTTATCTCTCGCCGCAACAAGCAACGGTAAGTTATCGTGAGTCGCCGTATGAAGAAGTTGATTCACGAGAGAGGTAATGAATGCCGTTTTACCGGCACGGGATAACCCTGTAACGGCAATTCGAACATTAGAATCCATGCCACGGCTGATAAAGTCATTCACTTCTTTTGTTATTCTTTTCATGCTTTTTTATTTATCTCACTCGTTTTGTCATGTCATACCAGTATGAGTCTAATTTTACATACATTAATCACAGATGAACAAACTGCACACCACAAGTTGCAACAGCCTAAAACAAAAAAGCCCCTGATGAGTTTCAGAGGCTTTGGTGTTCTGACTTTTGGCTCATTATTCAAGCCTGAGCGGAATACCCTAATCGTCTTCAATCAGCTTAAAGATAACGAATAGCGCAATTTCCAAGATAATCGCCAGTACACAGGTAATCGTGACGTATTTTTCATCAAAGATACTGATTCCGTGAAGAATCAAGTCATAGCCAACAAAGCCACCCACCACAACAGCAAGAATTATTTGTAAGATTTGTATAAAACGAGGCATGCCGTCTCCTAATTATTGTCTGCATAACGCCACACCATTATGCATGAAAAGCTTTATTTAAAGTATATAGACAAAAAGTGCAGATTTCGCTGCACTTTTGTCAAGTGTTTGCTAAGTAAATCAGCACCTTGTCACATTCTCAAACTTGAGAACAACAAAAAGCTCACATGGCGTTGCCATCCCGACGTAAACGCTAACCTAATTATGCTTCCATTTCTTGGATTTTCACTTTCCAAGTATCTGGACCAATCTGGTGCGCATTGACGCCATTTGAATCTACCGCAACGGTGACTGGCATGTCTTCGACTTCAAATTCGTAGATGGCTTCCATACCCAGGTCTTCAAATGCGACCACACGTGCTTTCTTGATCGCTTTTGCCACAAGGTATGCTGCACCACCGACGGCCATTAAGTACACCGCTTTGTGATTCTTAATCGATTCAACGGTCGCAGGACCACGCTCCGCTTTACCAATCATCCCCATAATGCCAGTCTGATCAAGCATCATGTCAGTAAATTTGTCCATACGAGTTGATGTCGTTGGACCTGCGGGACCAACAACTTCATCGCCTACTGCATCAACTGGACCCACGTAGTAGATAAACTTACCGTTAAGATCGACGCCTTCTGGTAGGCCTTCACCACTTTCGAGCATGCCCTGAATGCGCTTATGCGCGGCATCACGACCGGTAAGAATTTTACCGGAAAGAAGTACCGTCTCACCCGTTTTCCATTGTTGGACGTCTTCTTTAGTGACAGTATCCAAGTTTACACGACGCGTATTTTCACCCGCTTCCCACGTGATGTCTGGCCAATCTTCCAGTTTAGGTGGCGTAAGCTCTGCTGGACCGTTGCCATCGAGAGTAAAGTGAACATGGCGTGTCGCGGCGCAGTTCGGGATCAGACACACTGGTTTAGAAGCGGCATGCGTTGGCGCTGTTTTGATTTTGACGTCGACAACTGTCGTCAATCCGCCAAGACCTTGTGCACCAATGCCAAGTTTGTTGACACGATTGAAGATATCCAAACGAAGTTCTTCTTCCGCATTTTGCGGACCACGGTCGATCAGTTCTTGAATATCGATGTGTTCCATCAGAGATTCTTTTGCCAGTACTGCAGCTTTTTCTGCCGTACCGCCAATACCAATACCAAGCATACCCGGTGGACACCAGCCTGCCCCCATCGTTGGTAATGTTTTTTCTACCCATTCGGCGATATCGTCAGATGGATTGAGCATCACCATCTTAGTTTTGTTTTCACTACCGCCGCCCTTAGCAGCGATCTGGATTTCAACTTTATCACCCGGCACCATATTAATGTGAACAACTGCGGGTGTGTTGTCTTTAGTATTAATACGTTTTCCTGCTGGGTCCATCAGAACCGATGCACGTAACGGGTTATCCGGATTCGTATAAGCTTGGCGAACACCTTCATCTACCATTTGTTGAACCGTCATATCGGTTGAGTCCCACTGAACCCCCATACCGATATTGACAAAACACGTTACGATCCCTGTGTCCTGACAGATTGGACGGTGGCCTTCTGCTGACATACGGGAGTTAATTAGAATCTGCGCAATCGCATCTTTCGCGGCTTGGCTTTCTTCGCATGGTAGGCTTTTTCAAGGGCTTGAACAAAGTCTAGGGGGTGGTAGTAAGAAATATACTGTAGCGCATCAGCGACACTGCTGATGACATCCTGCTTACGAATTACCGTCATTACATGCCTCGTTATCGTTTTGCTTCCATTATCGGCTGAGCTTCGTCGTGTTTGTTATTCTGGTTACTCTATGAGCTTCATTTTTATAAACATTCGTTTTTAATGACTGATTGTCGAATGAGTAAGAGCGAAACACGAGTGACTGAAGTTGCCTTCTTTATAGTAAAACCTTCTCTGAACCCTTTGTATAGAGGAGGTTTGGCTACACGGAGGAATATGATACTCTTGCTGCCCATGACATGCCATGCAGTGAACGATCTCTTTGTCACAAATTACAAAAATGAATAACTCGGACAATCAATTCATTGATTTTAAAGCGTTGGATTACGCACCAGATTTCTCTCTCGAACTGTTTTCTCGCATCCAACACCAGCCATGGGCGATGTTGCTTCGCTCCGCTTCCGAGACCCACATCGATAGCCGATTTGATATTCTCGTTGCGAACCCGATCGCTACATTAGAAACGGTTGGTGAGAGCACCCAAATCAAGACACCGTCAGAAGACCGTGTATCGAGTGACGATCCATTTACGCTACTCAACCAAATTCAGCAACAATGGTTACCTCATGTCACGCTTAGCCCTGAATGGGATATACCCTTTGCAGGCGGCGCTTTGGGTTACTTCAGCTATGATTTAGGGCGTCGTGTTGAGACCATGCCTGAGATTGCCAGCAAGGATCTTGACACACCAGACATGGCCGTTGGCTTGTATGAATGGGCACTCATCGTCGATCACAAACTGAGAACCGCGTGTTTAGTTGGACAAAACATCACACAAGCATGGGATTGGCTCAACAAGCAAACAGCCCAACCTCAAAGCGAGTTTAGTTTGGCTGGAACATGGCAATCCAACATGACTGAATCGTCGTACGCAACGCGTTTTGATCGTGTACAAGAGTATTTGTTGAGTGGAGATTGCTATCAAATTAACTTAGCGCAACGTTTTCATGCAGCGTATACGGGTAGCGAATGGCAAGCCTACCTCAAACTTGAGTCGGCCAACCAAGCCCCTTTTTCAGCGTTTATTCGCATGCCTGAATCTTCAATTCTAAGTATTTCACCCGAGCGTTTTCTGGAACTGAAAAATCAAGTCATCGAAACCAAACCGATCAAAGGCACTCGTCCTCGTAGCTTGATGAAGAACAAGATAAAGCAAACGCTCACGAGCTAAAAACGGCTGAAAAAGATCAAGCAGAAAACCTGATGATTGTGGATCTTCTTCGAAATGATATTGGCCGAGTGGCCTCGCCAGGCAGTGTTCATGTACCAAAGCTATTTGATATCGAGAGTTTCCCTGCGGTGCACCATTTGGTGAGCACCATTCGCGCCAATTTAGACATCCAATACTCGCCAGCGGATCTGCTTCGTGCGTGCTTCCCCGGAGGTTCTATCACCGGAGCACCGAAAGTACGTGCCATGCAGATCATCGAGGAACTGGAACCACACCGTCGCAGTGCGTATTGCGGCAGTATTGGCTATATTTCTCGACATGGCCGTATGGATACGAGTATCACTATCCGGACGTTGGTGGCAGAACATCACCATCTTTATGCTTGGGCTGGCGGTGGTGTTGTGGCAGATAGTGATTGTGCATCCGAGTATCAGGAAACGCTGGATAAACTGTCGAAGATTCTTCCCGCATTGCAGTCATGATAACGGCTCTACTGCGATTATTGCTTGATGACCAATAACACGCCTCCGTCTTGGGGGCGTTTTTGTACTCTAAATGTGGTTATCCCAATGTCTGATTTACTCCTGTGCGCCATCGTTATAATCTTGATAACAAGTTGAGAGCGGACATTGCTCCTCTATAATTATTAATGGATGGGAAACATAAGGACGCGGTGTGGTTATCAATAAAACAAAGTTACTACAAAACTTTCAGTTGCAGTTGCCGACTGGTTATCACAAAGAATCTCTCGCCCGCTTAAACTTTTTGAAAGGAAAACCGCTCCGTGACGCCGCAGTCTTGATCGGGTTCGTCGATCGTCCTGATGGTTTACAGGTTATTCTGACAAAACGTGCAGAACATTTGCGTCACCATCCTGGCCAAATTAGTTTTCCGGGAGGAAAGTTCGAGGCTCAGGATGTAAGCCTAGTGAATACCGCCCTACGGGAAACACAAGAAGAGATAGGGGTAGAAAATGAGCATATCCGCATTTTTGGCCAACTACCTAAGTTACCCACCATTAGCTATTTTAATGTGACACCATTTTTAGCTTTTGTCTCTCCAGACTATAAGCTGCGTATCGATCCGAACGAGGTTGAATACGTATTTGAAGTACCTGCGAATCACCTTTTAAACCCAAACAAACTCTACAGCTCAAAATTCAGGTTAAGAAACGGACAACATCGCGTTTTTGCAATCCCTTTCCATCAGCACTTTATCTGGGGAATGACGGCACAAATCATCGAATCTATGCAGAAACACATCATCACACAATAGTTTGGGGCTATAGACTTGTTTACCACTGTTCGTGTAGATAAAAACCAAAAACGGTCGCCAGATCAGCCTTCCCTAATATAACTCTCCTACACTTCCTATCGTGCTGACCACACAGCATAGACATTAGTTTTATTTATCAACAACGCCTTAAATAATCACAGCGCTCTAACTTTATACATGAAAACACTAAAATTAGATTTTCTAATAGATAGCATTAGCAATAATCACCAGTGGCACATCGTTTTCGTGATTAAAAACCCGTTTTTGATATATCATTCAATAAGCACGAACGTTATATGATTTAGATCTATTTTTTATAATGATAATTCATTCAGTATGCACCCGACTTATTTCCTGTTCCCAAAATGAGTAATTAAAAAATGAATGCACATACTTCCGCGGTTTCTACCGCACAATCATCTAGTAAGTTTACTTACAAAGATTTCACCTGGTGTCTATCCCTATTCGGTACTGCTGTAGGTGCGGGTGTTTTATTCCTCCCTATTAAAGCTGGTGCGGGCGGTTTTTGGCCATTAGTAATCTTAGCCCTAATTGCAGCACCAATGACTTGGTTCGCACACAAATCTCTCGCACGTTTCGTTCTTTCTTCTAAGAATCCTGAAGCCGACATTACCGACACAGTAGAAGAACACTTCGGCAAAACTGGCGCAAACCTTATTACTTTTGCTTACTTCTTCGCCATCTACCCGATTGTACTTATCTACGGTGTTGGTATCACCAATACTGTTGACTCTTTCCTTGTCAACCAAATTGGTATGGAATCTATCCCTCGTTGGCTACTGTCCGGCGCGCTTATTGCCGCGATGACTGCAGGTGTTGTATTTGGCAAAGAATTGATGCTAAAAGCAACGTCAGCAATGGTTTACCCGTTAGTCTTCATTTTGCTTGCGTTGTCGTTCTACCTTATCCCTGACTGGAATGGTTCAATGATGGAAACCTCACCAAACTGGGGTGACATGCCTTCTATCATCTGGTTAGCGATTCCAATCATCGTTTTTTCATTCAACCACAGTCCAATCATTTCTCAGTTTTCTAAAGAGCAACGCCGAGTGTATGGTGAAGACGCTGTACAGAAAACAGACGCTATCACTGGCGGTGCAGCAATGATGCTAATGGGCTTTGTTATGTTCTTCGTGTTCTCTGTCGTGCTTTCTCTATCGCCAGAGCAACTTGCGACTGCACAAGCACAAAACATCTCGGTACTTTCTTACCTTGCAAACGTTCACGAATCTCCACTGATCTCTTACTTAGGTCCACTGGTTGCATTTGCTGCAATCACTTCTAGCTACTTTGGACACTTCTTAGGAGCACACGAAGGCTTAGTTGGTCTAATCAAGTCTCGTTCAAGCAAGTCAGTAAATAAAATCGAGAAAACTTCACTTATCTTCATCGTCGTCACAACTTGGATTGTCGCGATTGTTAACCCAAGCATCTTGGGTATGATCGAAACCATGGGTGCACCGATGATTGCGGCAATCCTATTCTTGATGCCAGTTTTCGCAATGCAGAAAGTTCCAGCAATGGCAAAGTACAAAACTTCAGCACCTGTGCAAATTTTCACAGCTATCTGTGGTCTTGCAGCCATTACTTCTGTAATCTACGGCGCTCTTTAATCACAGCGATAAATCGCGGTGTGATTAATCCAAAAATATAACGATAAAAATTAAGCCTCCCTACTCCTTTTAGGGAGGCTTTCCTCTGAGGTAATCGATATGATTAGTGTTTTTGATATCTATAAAATCGGTGTTGGACCTTCAAGCTCACACACTGTAGGCCCGATGAAAGCGGGTAAAGAATTTATTGATGATCTCCGTGCTATGGGAAAATTGCGCGACATCACTAAAATCACCGTTGACGTTTATGGATCACTATCACTGACAGGGAAAGGTCACCACACTGATATTGCAATCATCATGGGTCTTGCTGGCAATACCCCTGAAAAAGTCGATATTGACTCCATTCCGGGTTTTATTGCTCGTGTAGAAGAAACAGAACGCCTTCCTGTTGGCATGCACTGTCATACCGTTTCATTCCCACGTGACGGAGGTATGAACTTCCATAAGAGTAACCTGTCACTGCACGAAAACGGCATGCAGATCCATGCATGGATCGATGACGACATCGCCTACTCAAAAACGTATTACTCGATTGGCGGTGGTTTTATCGTTGATGAGGAAAACTTCGGCAAAGAAGCAGAAAACCCAATTAAAGTACCGTTCCCTTTTACTACTGCAGAAGAGTTGGTCAAGCAATGTCGTGAAAGTGGGTACTCTATCAGCGCTCTAACCATGAAAAACGAGCACGCACTGCATTCCGACGAAGAAACACGCACTTACTTCGCTAATATCTGGCGCACCATGCGTGAGTGTATGGATCGTGGCATGAATGAAGAAGGTATCCTACCCGGGCCACTACGTGTACCTCGCCGCGCAGCAGCACTGCGTCAACAACTGCTGACGTCAGAGAAAACGACCAACGATCCTATGTCTGTGGTTGACTGGGTAAACATGTTTGCTTTCGCGGTCAACGAAGAAAACGCAGCAGGTGGTCGCGTCGTTACCGCCCCAACAAACGGAGCGTGTGGCATTATTCCTGCTGTATTGGCTTATTACGATAAGTTCATTCAAACCGTAACAGAGAAAGATTACATCCGTTACTTTGCGGCGTCCGGTGCCATTGGCGGCCTTTACAAACGCAATGCCTCTATCTCTGGTGCTGAAGTAGGTTGTCAGGGCGAAGTGGGAGTAGCATGTTCAATGGCCGCGGCTGGCCTCGCTGAACTGATGGGCGGAAGCCCAGAGCAAGTATGTATGGCAGCAGAGATTGCCATGGAACATAACCTTGGTTTGACGTGCGACCCGGTTGCAGGTCAAGTACAAGTCCCATGTATCGAGCGTAACGGCATTGCAGCAGTAAAATCAATCAACTCGACTCGCATGGCTCTACGTCGCTCTTCTGCTCCGACGGTATCGCTCGATAAAGTGATCGAAACCATGCTAGAGACAGGGAAAGACATGAACGCAAAATACCGCGAAACATCGCAAGGTGGACTCGCAGTAAAAGTGATCTGTTAATCCTTATGTAACCAATACAGGCTTAAGCAGTTTGAGCTCAAGCTGCTGAGTATATAAGCTGTATGGGTATATCAAAGCCTATTAAGCCTGAGTTATGCGCTCAGGCTTTTTCATATCTGTACCTGCCCGTGCTGAAATGTGTTGATTCATTGGCGATGGGTTGTGACAACGTCAGACAAAACAAAGGCAAGCTCAATGCTTGCTTGATGAAATAACACTTGTTGCTATTGTGATGATCGCACTCTACTCACCTTTATAGATGCAACCTGCAGTGCAAGTTTCTTTGATCTCTACTTTGCTTAGTAGCGGTAGGTTTGGTTTTAGTTGCTGCCAAATCCATTTCGCTAGCACTTCACTGGTTGGGTTCTCGAGACCTTCAATATCGTTCAAATAGTAATGGTCTAATCGATCATAAATGGGGTTAAACGCAGCTTTAATTTCAGCAAAATCCACAACCCAACCCGTATGTGGGTCAACCTCACCTTCTACATAAAGACGAACCAAAAAAGAGTGTCCGTGCAAACGACCACATTTGTGACCTTCAGGCACATGTGGTAAGTGGTGCGCTGCTTCGAACATAAACTCTTTGTATAATTCTGTTTTCATCTTGACTCTCAGGCTCTAAAAAAGACACGCAATACTAAGGAATTCATTACCAAGAGACAAGTTTAAACCTGTTTTCCACTGCCTAAGGCGAAGCTGAATAAGCGCACTCTGATTTACGAATAAGCCAGACTGAGCGCTATCTGTCTGCGTAGCAATGTCATTCTTTTGGTACACGATGGGTTGTTTTGGGTACGAATCATCTAATTCTTACCTGCAAATTGAATATAAAGGTTGAAGCTGGCGAATTGACAGGTAATATGTCTCGTTATATCTGTAAAATTCTACCCAACTCAGCACTTAGTTTGTTTTTTAAACAAAATATTAGAAAGCAAAGGTTTTTATCCGTGTTGAGTTGTATTTTTACCTCTATGGAGAATATTAAAAACATGACTTACGCGCCTGTATCAGACGTTTTGAAAGGTCAGCTTGCAGTAGACAGTGAAGTCACTGTTCGCGGCTGGATCCGTTCACGTCGTGATTCCAAAGCTGGAATCTCTTTCCTTGCCATTTACGACGGCTCTTGTTTCGACCCGATTCAGGCCGTGGTCCCTAATAATCTTAATAATTATGACGATGAAGTATTAAAGCTGACTACTGGCTGCTCTGTCGAAGTAACAGGTAAGGTTGTTGAATCTCCAGCAAAAGGTCAAGACTTCGAACTTGCAGCAACTGACGTAAAAGTTGTCGGCTGGGTTGAAGACGCTGAGACTTACCCAATGGCAAAGACTCGTCACTCAATTGAGTACTTGCGTGAAGTGGCGCATCTTCGTCCGCGCACTAACGTGATAGGGGCTGTCGCTCGTGTACGTAACTGCTTGTCTCAAGCCATTCACCGTTTCTACCATGAGCAAGGGTACTTCTGGGTATCTGCGCCGCTAATCACTGCATCTGACGCAGAAGGTGCAGGTGAAATGTTCCGCGTTTCTACGCTGGACATGGAAAACCTACCACGTACTGATGCTGGTAAAGTCGATTACAACGAAGACTTCTTCGGTAAAGAGACATTCCTGACGGTATCTGGCCAGTTAAACGCTGAAGCTTACGCTTGTGCGCTAAGCAAGGTTTACACGTTTGGTCCTACTTTCCGTGCTGAAAACTCAAACACAAGCCGCCACCTGGCGGAATTCTGGATGGTTGAGCCTGAAGTTGCGTTCGCAGAACTGGACGACGTAGCAAAATTAGCAGAAGACATGCTTAAGTTTGTGTTCAACGCTGTACTTGCAGAATGCCGTGATGACCTTGAGTTTTTTGCTCAACGTATCGACAAAGAAGCCATCACCCGTCTAGAACAGTTTGTCTCTTCTGACTTCGCACAAGTTGACTACACTGACGCAATCCAAATTCTGCAAGATTCTGGTCGTGAGTTCGAGTTCCCAGTTGAATGGGGCATCGACATGTCTTCTGAGCACGAGCGTTTCCTAGCAGAAGAGCACTTTAAAGCTCCTGTTATCGTGAAGAACTACCCGAAAGACATCAAAGCATTCTACATGCGTGCTAATGATGACGGTAAGACAGTTGCAGCGATGGACGTACTCGCGCCAGGCATCGGCGAAATCATCGGTGGTTCTCAGCGTGAGGAACGTCTAGAAGTCCTAGATGAACGCATGCGTGAAGTGGGCATCGACCCAGAGCACATGAGCTGGTACCGCGATCTACGTCGTTACGGCACAGTACCACACGCTGGCTTCGGTCTTGGTTTCGAGCGTCTGGTATCTTACGTAACTGGTATGGGCAACGTTCGTGACGTGATTCCATTCCCACGTACTCCTCGCTCTGCTAACTTCTAATCACTTTTGGTGTTACAGCATTAAAAAGACCTCCCAAGTGGAGGTCTTTTATTTTGTAAGCCAATCAGACTTTTGAGTCAGTCTTACTTTCTTCTTGATCCGCTTTTACAGCATACCTTATACCAACAAAACACAAGCCAAATATAACGAACGGAATCACCGCCGCGGTGTATTCTACCCATACATAATGAGAAAATGATTTCGCCAAAATAAGATGCGCAAACACGAGTAAAAATGCACTGAATATAGCCACAACGATCAGATTTACTTCATGTTTTTCTGACTGTTTTTTCATCACTACTCCTTGCTAAGAGACGGTTACTGCAACGATTGAACCACAATCTAGACAAGGTGTACTGATACAGTTTCAACAAAAATTAGCTAAACAGTCTTAAGCAAGTCGCCAATCTTCTTAATCGCAGCCTTTAACTGAATATCGACAGGCATAGAGGTATTGAGCCTCAAGTAATTGTCATGTTTATCTCCCCTTGAAAACAGTTTTCCATATGCCACAGTAATCTGTTGTTGTAACAGGAGCTGATAAGTCGTCTTACTATTCATTCCTTTGGGTAGCCTCAGCCATAAAAAGTAGCCGCCTTCGGGTATCGTATACGTGACGTTTTTAGGGAAGTAATCCTGAATGAGTTCAATGAACAAACGTTGGCGCTGTTGCATGGTTTTTCGTAGTTTTCTCAGGTGATTATCATAGCTATCATTTTGCAGGTAATGAGCAATGCCATGTTGTATTGGCGCACTTCCGGACAATGTAGAGGTGAGTTGAAGCTTTTGAATCGTTTCATTAAACCGTTTGTTTAACACCCATCCCAATCGATATCCAGGACAGAGGTTTTTTGAGAACGACGCACAGTGAAGGACCCGATCTTGCGTATCGAAGGTTTTGAGACACGTCGGTTTACTAGCCGAGAAATACAGCTCGGCGTAAACATCATCTTCAATTAAGAAGACATCGTATTGATCGGCCAACCTAACGATTTGATGTTTTTGCTCATCAGAAAGAGATAGCCCGGTGGGATTTTGAAAATTGACCATTAGCCAGCAAGCACGCACATCATGTTGCGTAAATGCCGCTTCAAGTTGCGCGAGGTCATGTCCTTTTACGGGGTCAACACTAACCTCAATCACCTTAAGTCCAAGGCGCTCAATAGCTTGTAAAGCACCATAAAAAGTCGGCGACTCAACCACAACCGTGTCTCCAGGTTTAGTGACGGCTTGTAGACTCAGATTCAATGCCTCAAGCGCTCCGGTCGTAATTACCACGTCCTCGTGCGTTGTAGAAACTCCCTGCTGAATGTAACGCTGAGCGATTAATCGACGTAACGAGTCGCTGCCTGGGGGTAAGTTATCAAGTAAGTTATCTGGGCCCATTTTACGCCCAGAGCTGGCTAGGTTGCGGTTAAGCGCTTCTATAGGAAACAGCGTCGGATCCGGGAATGCAGAACCCAGGCGAACCGCATTGGGCAAAACCTGCTGTTTAAGATAATCATACAATTCATCATTGATGCTGGTTCGATAGACATTTCCTGAAGTACCGCGCGCCTCAAAACGTTCTGATTCAACACAGACATAATAACCAGATTGGGGCTTCGCTTTTACCCAGCCTTGCGCTTCCAACAACTGATATGCTTGTAACACCGTACCAGCGCTGACGGAATGATTACGGCTCATCACACGCACTGATGGCAATTTCTCACCTGCTCTCCACGTATTCTGCTCGATCTGATTCTTAAACGACTCAGCTAATTGACGATATCTATTCATCGGTCCCTCACTCTAACATCGAGCGCACCTTAGCACAGTTCGTGCCGATATTCTGATAGTACGAGTCGCGCTCTTGCAAAGTAACAATTCAAAATTAACAATAAGAGTTCTCGTTCCTAAGTCGAGAGTTATGTTCCATACTTTTAATGGAATGACGTTTATAACGGAGGAAATGATGAAACTATTTACAATGGATGACCTCTCATACCGAGGTGCACACAAAGGGGTTCACAGTTGGAACCATCCAGGCTCAACGAATCCTTACTATTGGCACCCTGACTGGCTGCATATCGCAGAAGACGCATTAGGCAGCCGTAGAACCGCTGATCTCGAAGTACCGCCAGGCGAAAGTGCAACTGAGGAGCACGCAAAGGCCGCGATTGTTAAGCACTTAAATGAAGAAAATAAAGATAAAAAAGAACAGTAGCAACGTTTGATTGAGAACGTTTGGCGTTTGTAAAGCACTCGCGTTAACTTAAACGACGAAGGAGCGCACACAGCGCGTTAAATACAACCAAGCGAAAGCGGTGATAAACTTCAATATGAACAATAGGTTATCACCGCTTATCGCAGATACCTTTCTCTTCAAATTAAAATCCGACGCGCTGAGTAAAATAAAGCCAATTTTCTATAAAGCGCCTGCGGATACCCTATTCTCAACAAGGTTTACATATCAAAAGTCTTGTTTACATTCTAAATTCACGCCAAATCGAACCTTTTTTAAGTTTTCTTCTAAGTAGGTGTTGTAACCAATATTGCTGACAGGTATAAATACCAACACACCCTTCGATTAACATGGATGAAGATTATGTTTGAAAAAGTAGTTGCCGCTCCGGCCGATCCTATTCTTGGCCTTACTGAAGAATTTAAAAAAGATACTCGCTCTGAAAAAATCAACCTTGGCGTTGGTATCTACAAAAATGAACAAGGTGAAACCCCTGTTCTTGCTACTGTTAAAAAAGCCGAAGCTGCGCTGGTTGAAACGGAAAAAACCAAATCTTACCTAACGATTGAAGGGACAGCCGAATACGGTTTAGCAGTTCAAAAACTGCTTTTTGGTGACGATGCTGAGATTGTTTCAAGCAAACGTGCGAAAACAGCACAAGCGCCTGGTGGTACTGGTGCTCTGCGTGTGGCAGGCGAATTCATCAAGCGTCAGCTAGGTGATGTGAAGATCTGGATCAGTAACCCTACGTGGGCAAACCACAACGGTGTATTTACTGCTGCGGGTATTGAAACAGCCCAATACAGCTACTACAACGCTGAAACAAAAGACAAAGACTTTGACGCAATGGTCAGCGATCTGCAATCAGCGTCAGAAGGTGACATCGTTCTGCTACACGGCTGTTGTCACAACCCAACCGGTATTGACCCAACGGCGGAAGAGTGGGAAGCACTCGCGAAGTTAGTAGCAGAGAAGAAGCTTCTACCACTGTTTGACTTCGCTTACCAAGGCTTTGCGAAAGGCGTTGAGGACGATGCTGCTGGTCTACGTACTTTTGCTAAGTACAACAAAGAGATCCTTGTAGCGAGCTCTTTCTCGAAAAACTTCGGTCTTTACAATGAGCGTGTAGGTGCATTCACTCTTGTTGCTGAATCAGAAGAAGTCGCGACAACTGTGTTTTCTCAAGTGAAAGCCATCATTCGCTCAATCTACTCTAACCCTCCTGCACATGGTAGTGCAGTTGTGACTCACATCCTTAACGATGCTGCTCTGCGTGCGGAGTGGGAAGCGGAAGTCGCGGAAATGCGTGATCGCATTCAAGAGATGCGTGAGTTGTTTGTCGCAACGCTAAAAGCGGAAGGTGTTGACGCAGACTTCAGCTTTATTGAGCGTCAAAACGGTATGTTCTCTTTCTCTGGATTAACTAAAGAGCAAGTAACACGCTTGAAAGACGAGTTCGGTATTTACATTGTTGGCTCTGGCCGCATCAGTGTTGCAGGTATGACGAAGTCAAACATGGCACCGCTATGTAAAGGCATTGCCGCAGTACTTTAACTGGCCTTTTAAAGCTAAAATATTAAAGGAAATAGCCCCGTAACAGAACGGGGCTATTTTTTTGGCTTTGAGTTAGTAAACGGTCTAGCTAGTGGCGCAATTATTCGGTTACGCAGCAGAATCAAGCTGTGACTTTTTTGAGCTATTTGTTCTCACCTCTTTAAAGTCATGACTGAAGTGATCGACTTGAATCGCTTGGTAACGTAGTTTATCAGCCGCGAGAATTTTATCGATTTCTTGCTCAGTTAAGACACCTGCAGTCAGCGCCTGCTGTAAGCGGTCATGTAATAGGCCTTTGCGAGCCACCTTACCATCTTTGACACCTTTGATAAGCTTGCGCTCCAGAGGCTTTATGTCATACATCGCTAAGAACGCATTCTCCATAATACCAACGCAATCATCGTCTTCTTTGCCGATGTAACACAAGTGCGTTAAACGATCACGTTGAACTCCAGGTGTCATCATTGCTTCTGCGATACTGACACTTAACTCATCACTTGGCTTTTTAAAGTGGTTCTAACGGGAATAATAGACCTTTCAGCACACCACCCACGTATTTAATCGGGTAGTTCGCATAAGCTTCATTTAAGGATTTAGCGGCATTGTACAAACAGTACTGAACGGCATAATGGACAAAGTTCAAATCACCTTGCTGGCGCCCTTCATCTTCGTATTTTTTCAATACTGCCGAAGCCATATATAAGAAGCTCAAACCATCACCGAGACGCGCGGAAATCATCTCTTTACGCTTGAGATCGCCACCAAGAGTCAACATCGCGAAATCAGCGCTCACTGCTAACGCCCTACTTAGACGCGTGATGTCTTTATAGTATTTCTTGGTCGGCCCGCTCATATGCGCCTTAATAAATCGTGAACCTGTCAAAGCAGCACCGAACGCACCAAATGTGTTTCCGGTAGCGTGTTTAATGTGCTTGAACAGTAAGTCATCAAACTCTTTCGCACCTTGTTCTGAATCGGGATTTGCAGCGGCTTCCATTTCTTTCAGTACATAAGGGTGACAACGAGTCGCACCTTGTCCAAAGATCATAAGGTTGCGAGTCAGAATATTCGCCCCTTCCACTGTAATCGCAACAGGAATACCGAGGTAGTGTTTGGCAAGGTAGTTCATTGGACCGTCTTGAATGGCTCTACCTGCGTGAATATCAAATGAGTCATTGAGCAAGGTACGCGCCATTTCTGTCATGTGGTACTTGGCAATAGCAGTAACAATTCCCGGCTTTTCTTTCATATCCAATGACGTAGTCGTCAGAGTACGTGTCGCTTCCAGTAGATACGTTAATCCACCAATACGGCCCATTGCTTCGGCCACACCTTCGAACTTACCAATCGACATACCGAACTGTTTACGCACATAGGCATAGGCACCTGTCGTACGAGTCGTTAAGTGACCAATAGCAGTCCCCAGAGCAGGAAGGGATATTCCTCGACCAGCAGAGAGACACTCGACCAGCATACGCCATCCTTTACCCGCATAGTCTGCCCCACCGATCAGCCAATCCATCGGAATAAAGACATCTTCACCGCGTGTTGGTCCATTCATAAACGCGGAGCCCAACGGGTCATGACGTTCACCAATCTCAACACCATCATGGTCGGCAGGAATCAACGCACAAGTGATACCCACTTCTTTTTTATCACCAAGTAGTCCATCGGGATCTTGGAGTTTAAACGCCAAGCCGAGTACCGTTGCAACTGGTGCTAACGTGATGTAGCGTTTGTTCCAACTCACTCGTACACCCAGCACTTCCTTGCCTTCATGCATACCACGGCAAACCACCCCTTGGTCAGGAATACCACCAGCATCTGAGCCAGCTTCAGGGCCCGTTAATGCGAAACAAGGAATATCCGTACCATCCGCTAGGCGTGGTAACCAGTAATCTTTTTGCTCTTGGGTACCATAGTGAGAAAGTAACTCACCTGGACCAAGTGAGTTAGGAACCATCACTGACACGGCTGCACTGATACTGCGTGTTGCGATACGCGATACGATAGTGGAATTCGCTAAAGAAGAGAACTCACGACCGCCATACGATTTAGAAATAATCAGTGAGAAAAAACGCTCTTTACGTAAAAATTCCCATACCTCGGGAGGTAAATCTCGATCTTCTTTGACGATCTTTTGATCATTCAGCATCTCAAGTAGCGTTTCCAGCTCATTGTCCATAAACGCCTGCTCTTCTGCAGTTAATGTTGGCGCTGGGTAGTGGTGTAATGTTTGGAAGTTTGGCTTACCGGAAAACAGCTCTGCATCCCACCATACACTCCCTGCTTCCATCGCTTCTTTTTCTGTGCTGGACAACGGGGGCAGTACTTTTTTAAACATTTCAAACGCGGGGTCACTAATCCATTTTCTTCGTAGAGAGCTCATTGTTCAGATCCTTTTGTTCACGTCACCTTTTCGGCGTACTTTGTTATTTCACTCGCTAGCGACTTACTCCATTAGCGAATGCGTTGTCATTATTATTTTAGTTATAACTTTCGTTGTTGAGGGCCCTACTTCGCAGACATCCCTGCAGATAAGTAAGGGATAATTAAATCAACAACAGACTTAATATCGACTTGTTTTTCAAACTTACTTTCGGCTAACTCAGACAACGCTTGGCTGGACGCATCGTGAATACACAAGTTCCGAGAGTAAAATGCAGACGCCAAAATAGTTTTTCTTCTGTTAGCTCTGGGTTTGCTTTCATGATTGAGAAGGTAAACAGTTTCAATACTTCTTCATATCGGGTGGTGATGAACCAACGCAAATGACCTTGCACATCGGTGTACCCTCTTCCAATAAGAAGCATAAACAGCGCAGTACCATTGGGACGCACATCGTTTAACGTCCGCAATGGTAAGCGTAGCGATTCAAACACTTCTTCCATACTGTAATCATCTCGGGTATTTAGCTCGACAAGCGCCGTTTTGATACTGGGCATTAATGCTTCTAGGTATCGGTCCAGTACCGCGCGCACCAGCGTCTTCTTATCACCAAAATGATAGTTTACCGAAGCGAGATTCACATTTGCCTTACTCGTTATCGTTCTCAGTGATGTGTCATTGAACCCGTGTTCTGCAAACAATCCTTCTGCCACATCGAGTATTTTTTCTTTTGTTGTCGTTCTTGGGGCCATTACAATCACTCGTATTAAACACTTGTTTGAAATATACCCCGAAACCTTAGATTAACAAATGATTAACATCACATTTTAACTTTTTAAGCATCCTGTCAAAATGTCAAGCATCTCCCATGAGAAACAAATCACGACGAAAAAAGAAAAATAATTGAAAAAAAATGGAACTGTTTGGAATTAGCCCGGTCTGAATTACTGTAACAACGAGAACATTTTAAGTTTTGTAGGCCGTCAGACTTGTTTCCCATCTTATTGTTACGTTGCTGCTTTTTTCTTCATAACTCCTATGTTTGTATCCGCCCAGTCAACAATTCGACTGGGCTTTTTTTCGCCTTATGCTTACCTATGTGGCAATCACTTACCCCATTTACTTACTGCTCAACGTTGATAGAGATAACGAGTCAATAGATATAAAAAACCTCCCGAGTGGAGGTTTTTTGAATTGGCCAGTTTTTTGAACTGGCCAATAGCGTATGTTTATATTTATGCGCGCGCTTTATCTTTCGCTTGAGTAGCCTTAGGCAGAGATAAACTCAACAGGACATAACCAAGAATAGCGGCAGTGGTCGAGCCCATCAAAATACCCAACCTCGCGAAAGTATCAAACTGTGCATTTGCTTCGCCAAACGCCAAGGAAGAGATAAAGATCGACATGGTAAAACCGATACCACACAAAACAGATACCGCAAAGATATGCTTAAAGTTAATGCCTTCTGGCAACTTAGCGATACCTAATTTCACAGCTGCCCAGCTGAAACTGAAAATACCTAGCGGCTTACCAACCAACAATCCAAGAGCAACACCAAGCGGCAGCATTGATGTCAAACTAGACATTGACACACCTTCTAGAGAAATACCGGCGTTAGCGAACGCAAACAGAGGCAGAATACCAAACGCTACGTACGGGTGAAGAGCATGCTCCATATGTTGAAGTGGTGAATGTTCACCTTTCTTGCCTTTAAGAGGAATAGCGAAGCCAATAACCACACCAGCAAGCGTTGCATGGACACCAGATTTAAGCACTGCAAACCAAAGAATCGCGCCGACAATCATGTATGGCGTCAACTTAGTGACCTTTTTCGCGTTTAGCACAAACAACAGGCCAGTCATAGCGAAACCAACTAGCAGCGCCATCGAGGACAGATCACCGGTGTAGAAAAGAGCGATAATAACAACAACACCTAAGTCATCGATGATCGCTAGAGCAAGCAAAAACACTTTCAAACTGACTGGAACACGGTTACCCAGTAGAGCCATGATACCAAGCGCGAAGGCAATATCTGTCGCGGCAGGAATCGCCCAACCAGAAATCGCTTGCGCATCACCAGCGTTAAACGCGACGTACACTAATGCAGGAGCCAACATACCACCTACTGCTGCAATCGCTGGAAATATGGCTGTTTCTTTCGATTTTAACGCGCCGTCCAGTAGTTCACGTTTTACTTCTAAACCTATTAACAGGAAAAATACAGCCATCAGACCATCATTGATCCAGTGTGATACCGACATACCAAATACGTAGGTGTGTAAAACAGACTGATAGACTTCACCCAGAGGTGTATTAGCAATGGTCATCGCAATTACGGCAGCAATCACGAGGATAATACCACCTGCAGATTCCATTTTGAAAAAGTCACGAATGACATCGTTCATGATTTGGTCCTTTTACTTATTATCTTAAATCAACGAATAACAAAGAATGGAACGAGTCTATAGCTCACAATGGATTAGGTATAATCGCTTGTTCAGAGTAATAACTTCGCTTTTTCCGATAATAACTTCACTATACATCGTATTTACCAACAAATTAACCCTGTTTAAATCATGAGATTAATTCCAACGAACCATGTTTTTCTTATAGTTAACAATAGTGAGCATAGCAGCTTGAACGCCCTTATGATAACGCAAATATGACGATTTTATATACAAAAACGACACATAGACAAACTTATATAAGTTATTCTTATCAATAGGTTACATTCAATTAATAACCAATAAATTGCATAAAGCCCCACGCATTATGTGTACCTGACGCTGTAGCAGGCCCCTCCCAAAAAGGGATGGCAAAAGGTAACCACATTTCAGAGTTAACAGCCTGAGTTTTTAGTCGAATTCCATACTTAGGGATATCGACTATCCACGTCAGTGGTAACCGTTTTCCCTGAGACACTTTCGTCTTTTGCAATTGTGTGATGTTGATATCATTCTCTGTCAGGTTAAATACCTGACCTGAGCGAGTAGATAAAGTGCCAAAAATGTGAGGCAACTGGCCAGCATGACGATAACGGCTCACTGTTAATGCCCGTCCATCATCGAGATTGAAGATCAACCAATCCCATCCTTTTTGTCCCTCGCCAACAAGCCCACTTCCCCACTCTTTTTGTACCCATGCCGAACCCTTAACGGGAATGCGCTTACCGTCTAAGTTTAATGCCCCATTGACGCTCAAAAAAGGCACACTAAAACTGAACGATGCTACCGACTGTAAGGCATGTTTAACTTGGAACCCTTTATCCCCGTTGACAACAAATGGTCCATTTGATGTTGTGTTCAGGTCAACACCAAACGTTTCAGTCTGTACTTTCATATTGCCGGGGAAAGGTGTTTTCCCTAACGAGCGCCAATTCCAACTGTCGATCCACATACGAAATGGTCGATTATTGACCCCAGCTTGACCGATACCACCTCGCGCGATTTTCTGCTTCTTCCAGACATGGTCACCTTGGCTGATAACAATGTGCGACATATATAATTGAGGATTTTGCCAACCGCTAGTTTCACGTTCATCCGTCGCGACTCGAAAAAAACTCCATTGAACGTCATACGCCACGCCACTTTCATCTTTTAAATGCGCAAAGTAATTCCACCACTCGTGCTGATAATTAGGATGGAAGCGAAAATCAGAAGGTAAGGAGACATGTTGGTCAGGTAAAACCGGTTCAAAGACCGTATTACTTTCTGTAGTGAGAATGGAGGGTAAATGCTCCTTTTGATGGACTTCGTCTGTTTGATCAAGCAATGAATACGCCGCAACACCCGCAAAACTAAGCAATAAGGTAAGAAAAAGCAGCAAAGCGAAACGGCGAACTTTAGCGTTTATTTTCATCATTACAACGCATCCCTCAATGACTTCATCGGTGTACGTTTAATCATTCGAATCACAGGCAACGCCCCTGCAATCATTATCGCGAACATCGCCCAAGCGATCGTCTTAGCATACAGCCAAGGAATGGTTTGCAGTTGCAATGTCCAACCGAACGATTGTCGAATAATAATATCAACAATCAAATGCGCAAGTGCTAAGCCTAGTGGAACCGCAATTATGGCGGATAGAGCGCCAAAGGCAAACAACTGAAGTCCTCCAAGCGCAACCAATTCTTTGACGGAGACCCCCATACAACGAAGCAATGCGAAATGGCGTTGTCGCGAAAACTCCCCCGCCAGCGTGGCAAAAAATAGACCAAACACAGAGATAATCAACGTGATGTTACCTAAGGTCCCCGCAATAGCAAAAGTATGGTCAAATACCCGCATGGCTTGTTTGTAGATGCTGCTGTTATCAAAGACTCTATCTTGTGGCAAACGGAACACCTTTTCCAAACGACTCTTAAGACCTTGCCCGTTGATGTTTTCTTGTAGTTTGACACCAAGCCCTACATTTCCTGTTTCGGCAAATGCGAGTAACCAATTCCGGTGGGACATCATCACCTGACTGTAGGGGTTGCCATAATCGTAATACACACCAACAACACGCCAACCACCGCCCAGCTCGCCTTCTAAATCAATGTAGTCGCCCGGACGAATATCAAGCTTCAATGCCATTGACTCACTGACCATGATACTTTTCGTTTGATGCAAAGCGTACCAATAGTTTGGAACACCAAGCTTAACAGTCAACGAGTCGAGTTCACCTTCTGACATGCCAGTGCTAACAACCTGAAGCGTACCATGAGTGGTCGGAATTTCTTTTTCCCAACGCCACCATACCGATTCAACTTCTGGCTGTTCAACCAACCAGCCACTAATACGACCCGCTGAGTTATTATTCGGAAAGATATAAATGTCGGCAGCAAGACGTTGGCTAAGCCACTTATCGGTCGTGACCCTAAAGCTACCCACCATGGTTTCCACACCGATGTTAGCCGCAAGCGCAAGCATAAATGCCATGGTCGCCACACCGCGATAGCTCATACTGGCCGCGGCGTCAGCAAAGAACCATCGTACCCGTACCCAGCGCATGGTATAAGAAAAACTTTGAAAGACATGCCATATGATAAATGGCATAAACAGCGCAACACTGATCATCATTAATGCAATGATAAGAAAGCCTGTTTCTTGTGTTTTAGGCGCTTGATAAATACCCACAGCAGCAACACAAAATGCACAAGCAGCTATCGCCTGCCATGTAAACTCACGTCCAGTAAAACGCATTAAGGAAAGACGAGACGAAAGTCGGATCGGCTGTGATTTAAGAAGTCGCACTAACGGCCAAATACAAGAGATCAGAGCCCCCATCGCCGAGAGAAGCAAACTATACAGACTGGCATGCCATGACCAACCGATCTCTAGGCTTACATTCGCATCGTAAAGATCGCCCAAGCTGGTGGAAACCGTTGGAATTAGTTGATTGGCGAGCATCAAGCCAAAAAAGTTACCGCATGCCCATGCGAACAAGATTAACAGAGACAACTCAAGTAGCAATGCTTGAGCAAGTTGCGCACCGCTTACCCCAGTTTGACGCAATATGCCAACGAGGCGCTGACGCTGTATCAGCGACAAAGACATTGCTTGGTAGAAAATAAATAGCCCAACCAAAAACGACAACATTCCCATTGCGGTCAGGTTCATATGAAATGCTTTGGTAATAGACTCGAGTTCCGTGCGAGTGTTATGAACTAACGTCATTCCGCTTGGTAGCATATTTTTAAGTGCGGTTAATTTTTCATCGGACATTTCACCACAAGAAATCGCACTTAATCCCGAACTCCTTTGCAGCATGCGCAACAAAGAAATATCAGCCACCAACCTCGTACCAGAAAGGAGTTCGTGAGTATCTACCTGAATTGGACCTAAATGGCTGCCATCATTCATTGCAATGAAATCACCGTCATGCCAATTCATGTACGAAGCTAAGTTATCACTGACTAAAATCGGATACGGCGGTTTTATCAAGGACAAGATAGGCATTTCATTCAATGTTTTGCCTTCATCCAAAGCAATCATGGTGACTGGGTCAATGCCAATTAGCATAAGGTTTATATCGGTATTGGCATCCAAATGCAGGACGTCAAAAGGCGCACACTGTTCGAAACCAGAGCGGCGTAATTGGATATAAAAACCTTGAGGGATCTTATTGGCAGAGTGCTTAGTTCGAATTTGATACGGTAACGGGTTGGAAAATAGCTTTTCGCCGGTCGCGTAGCTTTCTTTTGCATGCTGGTTAATGGACGTAACGCCAACAAGTAGCGACACGCCAAGCGTTAGACCCAACCAAACCAGAATAATCTGTAGTGGGTATCGACGGTAATGACCAAGTAGTGCCTTAACTACGGGCCATAACATGCAACTGTCCTCCTTGGAGCCGAATTTTCCCTTCCATATGAGCGGCCACTTTTTCACTGTGTGTCACTAGCAATAAAGTACAATTGAGTTGTCGGGAAAGCGTGGTAAGCAAACGCATCACTGCTTCTGCGTTTCGTTCATCTAGGCTGCCAGTCGGTTCATCAGCAAGAAGTATCTTCGGTTCCATGTAGAGCGCGCGTGCAATCGCCGCTCGTTGCTGTTGACCACCAGAGACTTCTTCAGGATAGCGCCCAAGCAACGGCATTAGATCAAGCGCAGAGAGAATTTGTCGCCACAAGCCTTTATCTTCTGGTAACCCTTTGAGTTGGCGGCAAAAACGGATGTTATCAGCAACATTCAAGGTAGGCAGCAGATTAAACTGTTGAAAAATATTGCCGATATTGTTGCGACGATAACGAGTTCTTAAATACTCGGGAGCATCATGCATGAGAAAGTCAGGGTACTGGATCTCTCCAGAATCTGCTGTATCGAGGCCCGCAATCAAATTAAGCAGCGTACTTTTGCCAGAGCCACTCTCACCCATCAGCGCCACTTGATCGCCCCGCTGCAATGTTAACTCTGCCCCTTGCAATACAGGGTGAAACTCTTCCCCATCTAAATAGCCTTTGCATAGGTCTGACAGTCTTAACATGAATTGCATCGCTCAGAAGATATTAAAATTGGGTTCCGAATCTACACTAAAATCCTGTTTGTAGAAAGTAATTTGGACTACCGGTCACATTACTGCTCTCCAAATGTAACTCAATTCAATATATCGAATAAATTGTGTTGAAAATTAAGTCAATTTCAGATCGATTCACCAACAAAAAATGCAATCTGCGACAACGTAATTCATCATCCAATCAAGTTGTTCATCCATTTTCTACTGGCAACACGTGGTAACGAAATGACCCATTTCACCACTTCTTCGGTTAAAAAAAGTAAATAAATCCATTGCGGCTCCCACCCCAAATAAATGGAGGCAAAAGCCGCCAAAGGAATGCCAATCACCCATTGCGCGAGAATATCCTGATATAAGCAAAACTTAACGTCACCACCAGCCCTCAAAACACCAACAATCACCATCATAGGAACAGAACGAAGTACAACACCAAGCGCCAGAATCCACATAAACTGCTCAGCCAGATGCCGAGTTTCCGTGGTCAATGCGCTAAACGCATTCAGTATCCATTGATGTGATATGAGCAGTGCAACGGCAACCAAGAGGGCAATAATCACATTCAAAATCACCGTAGCCCACGCTTGGTAGTAAACAGAGTCAAAGTTTTTTGCCCCCAACTGATTACCAACCAAAACCGCAGCCGCGTTAGATAGCCCTATCATCATTGCAAGTGCTACCGATTCCACTGGCGTCATGACTGATAGTGCGGCCAAACCTTGTACACCTGCTTGCCCCATTATCGCGTGGTACACAAAGAGTCCGCCAGCCCATGCCAAGAAGTTAAATGTTGTTGGCAGAGAAAGACTTAAAAATCGAGTGACTTTATCCAATACCAAGCTAGCTTTAATATCTTGCCAACCAAACGCAATGATGTGTTTCTTACACCATAAATAACCAAACAAGCAGCCCACTTCAATCGCGCCACTGATTACCGTTGCTAACGCCGCACCGACAATACCAAGAGCAGGAAACCCAAAGTGCCCAAAAATCAGCACCCAGTTTAAAAAAACGTTAGAAACAATGCCTATGCCGCTAAAGAAGGTGCTCAGGCCAGGTTGGTGCATCGCTCGTAAACCAACAGCCATACTAGCCACACAAGCAACAGCAAACATACTGGCGGAAGAAATCACCAGATAACTCGCCCCCAATTCGATCACTTCTTGAGAGTCAGTGGTTAAACTCATCACCGGTTCAGGAAACAAGACAAACAGTACAACGGCCAGCCCGGCAAATACCATAGCGATCATCCAGGTTAGTGACGTACTCTGCCTGACGCCGACTTTATCCCCTGCTCCCCAATACTGAGCCGTCAACAAAGCGCCCCCAGTGGTCACGCCCACCAGCATGATCGTGGTGACAAAAGTTGCTCGTGCGGCGACACCAACAGCAGCGATCTCCGCTTCTCCAAGTTGCCCCAGCATCAGAACGTCCACCAAACTGCGACTCGAAAACATAATACTTTGCAAGGTTATGGGAAGCGCAATAGCAAATAAACGGCGCAAAAAGGCTTTGTCTGCGTGAATCGTTAGTTGAGAAAAAAAGGTCACATGAGCTCCGGCGACAACTTATTGATAGATTGGGAAAAGTGTTTCATGATTATACCTATCGGTGAATATTCCACCAACAATAAAAAGGGCAAAGAATGAAAAAGGTGTTGGTACTTGGAGCGTCTGGATATATTGGTTCACAGTTAATCCCATTACTACTCGACAAAGGTTACGCTGTCACTGCAGCTGCTCGACATGTTGACTACCTGAAGTCCAGAACACGACCGCATCCCAACTTAACTCTTGCCTATTTGGATTTAGCGGACGCAGAAGCCACTCTCTCAGTGGTCAATGACTTTGATTTGGTGTTTTTTCTTGTTCACGGAATGGCGCAAGGTCATGACTTTGTTGAATACGAATTGCAGTTAGCAGAGAACTTTAAAGCCGCCTTGGAAAACAGCCGTATTCAGCATGTTATTTATCTGAGTGCAATTCAGCCACAAACCGGCAATTCTCGCCACTTAGATGCACGCAAAGCCACCGGAAAAATCATTCGTCAGTCTGGTGTGCCGGTCACCGAGCTAAGAGCCGGCGTCATTATCGGCCCGGGTTCAGCTGCGTTCGAGATAATGCGCGACTTTGTCTACAATTTACCATTATTAATCGCCCCGAAGTGGTGGATTCTAAAGCGAACCCTATTGCTCTTCCTAACTTAAACCACTACTTGCTCTCGCTGGCCTCTGCTCCACCGCCAAAAGAGCACCAGACGTATGAAGTCGGAGGCCCGGATACATTAAGTTACCGTGAACAATTCCAAGTTATTTGTCACGCAACCAATAAACGCTATCGGCTATGGTCAACCCCACTTCTGACTCCTAAAATGGCGTCTTATTGGCTTGGGCTTGTGACATCTGTACCGGCTAACATTGGTAAAGCCTTACTCGCAGGTTTAGAGCACGATTACATTGCCGACGCGTCAGAGATCGAGAAACGCTTTCCGCAAACGCTGATCAGTTATGAACAATCCGTTAAGGATGCTATTCAAGCAGAAGGCGTTTTTGTACGCAGCAATGTTTGGGGATTTGAACCTGCCGCTTTACAACGTTGGCAACCAGGCTACGGTTACTATCCCAAACAAGCGGGAGCGAGTATCAAAACCAAAGCTTCAGTCGAAGCGCTATGGGCAGTCGCACAAAAAATTGGTAGCCAAGAAAAAGGCTACTATTTTGCCAATATTTTATGGCGAACCCGCGAGTGGTTGGATATTTTTTTTGGTGGCGGCAAGCCAATCCGAGTATCCCCTCCTGGTCCAGGATTAAAAGTCGGTGATTTTATTGATTCTTGGAAAGTGATTCGATGTGAAGAAAACCAGTTTTTATCGCTTTTTTTTGGAATGAAAGGTCCCGGGCTTGGGCGTTTAGAAATAACCATCAAAGACCACGGAGATGAAAGAGAACTCGACATTACCGCATGGTGGCATCCACAAGGGTTTTTAGGTCTTCTTTATTGGTTTGCGATGATGCCAGCCCACTTGTTCATATTTAAAGGTATGGTAAGAACAATGGCCAAAGAAGCAGAAGATTTCGAACGTAAAGAGAAGAGTATGAAATGAACCTGGTAGCTCAAACAACCCAGAGAGTTCAAAGAGCTTAGGTAGTTCAAAGCACAATGAGAGATTCGAATGAAATAAAAAAAGCACCGAAAGTACCGCGTACAATGATGCTTTTTGTCTGTCGATCTTTGGTCACAATCTCATTATTGTGGTCACTTAGCGAAGAGATTACGCATCAAAGTTAAGCGGTATCTCTGCCAGCTGGTTACCTTCGTTTGCAGGAAAAATCAGATACTCGCCGTGGTATTTCACCATCGACTTGTAGTCCGTGACCTTATGCACCATAAAGCCCGCTTGAGACGCTTTTTCTACAAACTCCGCATGGTTTCCGCGCACAAACCAACTCATGGGTTTAACGAGCATATCGCCATCAAAGCAGCTGTCGCATTGATCTGCACACAAAGCCAATGAGTTTTTACCTTCAGTAAAGATTTGTACTTTCCCACACCCAACCAATTGTTCAGATGTCGAGACTTCCCAGCCTGCTTGTTCCATTGCATCTAAGAATGCTTCAATATCAGAATCTTTAATCACTTTCGATTCTTCCCCGTTAGGGAAAAACTGCTCGTAATAGGCCGAGATTCGCTTAAAAATAAACAACAGCCCCGCATCATTACCCTTAGAGCGACCCGCTTTCTGCCAGCGCGTCAGATCATTAGCAACTGTTGATCCAAAACGCTGAGATTTGAGTGCTTTCGTCACCCAGCGTACCAAGTAATGATTGTTCGCCACTGGGGCGTTCGCCAATTTGCCACTACGGTGTTCCTGATCGATTTCTTCCAGAGCCGTGTTGACTAAGTGTTTAATTTCTTTGGTGTAGTTAGACATTATGCCTTTCGTCCTAAAGTCCAATAAAACAGTGCTGACAGTACAGAGCAGGCAAACATAACGATTATCATTGGCCATGCAACCCCGCCTGGGAGTGCAGCGACCAACATGCCAACCAATGAGCCCATACCGAATCTTAACGTACCCGCTAACGAAGAGGCGGTTCCTGCCATTAACGGGTAACCACTCAGTAGCAATGCCATTGCGTTACTACCAATCGTTGACAAGGTACCGATAAACAGGACAACAAAAGGTACCGTCCCCCACAAACCTAGCCCTATTAGCCAACAAACAAATAAACCAATACCTGCCGCTAACTGGATAAACAAGCCAAACCGAAGCATGGCGTGAGAACCCACTTTTTTCACTAATCGACCATTAAGACTGGTCATGATGATCATCGCAACGATATTCAAACCAAACAAGTAACCAAAGTAATCTGGTCGAACACCGTATAAGTCAATATAAACAAACGAACCCGCGGTGAGGAAAGCAAACATTCCCGAGAAGGAAAACGCTGCTGAAAGCATAAGTCCTAATGCTTCCGGACTTGAACATAGACGAGCATAGTTTCTTATCGTGGTGCGAAAATGCAGAGGTTGGCGGTTTTCAGGTTTGAGGGTTTCTGGAATTTTCCAAAGCACCAACAAAATAACGATGGTTGCAAAAATCGCCAATACCCAAAAGATTGAACGCCAACCAAACCAAATCGCCAGGTGACCACCAATCATTGGCGCAACGAGAGGCGCCATTGTGATGACCAACGTAACAAACGACATTGCACGCGCAAAATCTTCTCGGTCGAACATATCGCGCACAACCGCTTGAATAATCACGGCTGCCGCCGCACCAGCGAAGCCTTGTGCTGTACGTACTATAGTGAGCGCATCAATACCGTTTGTCGTCGCACTAACAACAGCCGCTAAGCCAAAGAATAACACGCCTAATATAAGCACTGGTCGACGGCCAAAACTGTCTGCGAGTGGCCCATGAATGAGCTGACCAACAGCAAAGCCGGCGGTGTAAGCGGTCAACGTGATTTGTACCGCACCAGCAGAAACCCCCAGATCTTTTGCGATCGTTGGCATTGCAGGTAAATACATATCGATAGCAAGCGGTGTTAGTGCTCCAATCGCCCCAAGGACGAGGAATAATAAAAAACCGATTTGAGACTGCGGAGCACTTTGTGCTTTTTCTGTCATTCTATTACCTCTAATTGTGGTCGTGCTATCGCCATTTTTCATTGGTATATTTGCATTTGTATAAGCGTGATAAATGACGAATGCACACCATGACAGCCTGACAAGTTCGATATTGGAAAGCAAAACATTGCCAACTAAAAATGATTATCACGAAACTAAAATGATGGAGAGCACTCCACCATTTTTAATCACGACATACGAACGTTTTTCGCGATCGCAGGCATTGCCACAACATAACCAATCAAGTTAGTTTGATGCAGCAACAGCATACGACATGATTCAGACATTAAAATATTTTGGCAGGAATGGTTATTTTGAGATATTTTTCACAAAAAAACCAGAGCCTGTTAACAAATTGCTTTTTGATGAGCAGTGAATGTCATCCAATCACTTTTTAAGACAATCTGCCTGTATGGCTTTGAGTCTGAAAAAAATTCAGGGACAAGAAACAGAATCAATTTCTTGTTGTGTCAAATAACGGTAATCACCCGGCTCTAATGTTGCATCGAGCTCTATGTTTCCAATGCGCTCTCGATGTAAATATTCCACTTTGTTACCCAACGCAGCAAACATACGTTTTACTTGGTGATACTTGCCTTCAACAATCGTCAACAACACTTCATTTTCAGCCTCATTAACCACTTCTAACTGCGCGGGTAAAGTCGCTTCTTGTTCATTACGTAGCATGATGCCTTGTGCAAACTTTTCTACGTAGTCAGGTTGAATGGCATCAGCCAACCAAACACGATAGGTTTTTTCACATTTGTGTTTTGGTGACGTAATACGGTGAGACCACTTACCATCATCGGTAATTAACACTAAACCAGTAGTGTCAACATCCAAACGACCCGCAAAGTGCAGATTTTCTATTTTTGGTTCATCAAGCAATACAAACGCCGTTTGATTATAACTATCTTCATGTGAACAAACGAAGTCAGCAGGCTTATACAACATGATGTAACGTGGACCAGGCGCACCAACAACACGGTCTTCCCACATGACTTCAGCACCTTCAGGCACCTTAAATGCGCCACTCTTTTGCATGCCACCGTCTACGGTTATTTCGCCACTTTTGATGATTTTTGTTGCTTGCTTGCGAGTCGCACCCAGAGCATCGCACAAGTATTTATCTAAACGCATGAATACCTCATTGAATTATACCTAAGCAACCTCTTCACGAGCTGAGATAAACTGGTAACAAGACCCGTTTATTTAAGTCAAAAGTCACTTGGGTATAAAAGTCAGGTATTATAGCGATCCTAAATCGAATAGTTGAGCAATTTCACATTTTTTCATGTATACACTTCGTCCATATCAAGCAGACTCAGTTAAAGCTGTCATCCATTACTTTCGCAAACACTCAACGCCCGCGGTGATTGTACTACCCACTGGTGCAGGTAAAAGCCTCGTGATTGCCGAGCTTGCTCGATTAGCCAAAGGGCGAGTATTGGTGTTAGCGCATGTCAAAGAACTGGTCGAGCAAAATCACGCAAAATATGAAGGGTATGATCTCAAAGGCTCAATTTTTTCTGCCGGTCTAGGGCGAAAAGAAACCGACCAACAAGTGGTGTTCGCCTCGGTTCAATCCGTTGTGCGAAATTTAGACTCGTTCAAGAACCAATTTTCACTGTTAGTTATCGATGAATGCCACCGTGTACCTGATGATAAAAACAGCAGCTACCAGAAAGTCATCTCTCATTTAACAGAGCTTAACCCGGGCATCAAAGTCCTTGGTTTAACAGCAACGCCCTATCGATTAGGTATGGGATGGATTTATCAATATCACACTAGAGGTCAAGTCAGAACGGAAGAGTCGCGCTTTTTCCGGGACTGTATATTTGAATTACCAATTCGATACTTGCTTGATGAAAACTTTTTGACTCCCGCTCGGATGATGGATGCACCTGTATTGTCTTACGACTTCTCCCAGTTGAAGCCTACCAATACAGGCCGATACAAAGAAGCTGAGATGGACATGGTGATAGACAAAGCCAAAAGAGCGACCCCACAAATTGTTGAACAAATTTTGCAATACGCAAAAGATCGTCAAGGCGTAATGATTTTCGCAGCCACGGTTCGACACGCACAAGAAATTCACGGACTGTTGCCCGTAGGCGAAACCGAAATCGTCATTGGTGATACACCAACCCCAGAGCGTGATGCAATTATTCAAGCGTTCAAAAATCGCGACATCAAGTACCTCGTCAATGTGTCAGTGTTAACCACCGGCTTTGATGCCCCTCATGTTGATTTGATTGCTATTTTACGCCCCACAGAATCCGTCAGCCTATACCAACAGATCGTGGGACGAGGATTGCGTTTATCAGAGGGAAAAACCGAGTGTTTGGTACTCGACTACGCTGGCAATAGCTACGACTTATACCAACCGGAAGTTGGTGACCCAAAACCGGACTCAGATAGCGAGATCATCACCATACCTTGCCCGGCTTGTGGGTTTAATAATAACTTTTGGGGCAAGCTAGACAGCAACGGTTTTCTTGTCGAGCATTTTGGGCGTCGCTGTCAAGGCTACTTTGAAGATGAGGAGACGGGGGAACGTGAGCATTGTGGTTATCGCTTTAGAGCCAAATATTGCGGTGAATGTGGAGCTGACAACGATATCGCGGCTCGCATTTGTCACGAATGCGATGCAACCCTAGTGGATCCGGACAAAAAGTTAAAAGACGCACTTAACCTCAAAGACGCATTGATCTTTGAATGTACAGAAATGGACCTAACCGTATTTAAATCAGATAACGGAAAGTCTCAATTGAAAGTCACGTATTCTGGTCAGTCCTACCAAGGAGAAGGTCAAGCTTTGGTGCATGAGTTCTGGTCACTGACGACTCAAAAACAGAAACAGGTGTTTAAAGATCAGTTTGTTCGCCCTCACCTTGCGGATAAACATCGACCTTTTGAGGAAGCTTCTCCAACGCGGGTTGTCGCCAATCAGCATCGTTTCCGTTTACCTCAGTTTGTGATCGCCCGAAAATCTGGACGCTTTTGGAAGTTACGTGACAAAATATTCGAAGATGAACTTACCTAATCGGTCATCGAATAGGTTCACGTTCTGTTCATATCTTTATGAGTATATTGGCGATAAGTTTTCCAAAAAGGTTTTACGATGAATAAATCATACCATTCCCGAAACTTTATGTTGGTTCTCGGATTAGTCCCACTGTTACATACGGCTCCAGGCCTAGCGAATACAAACGTCACAAGCACAAGCAACCATGTGCCTCAAAATGGCCATGCTATTGTGCAAGATATGGACATGCCCGGAGCACGAGTCGAATTCGACGAAGACCAAGATGACGTCTATCGCGCGGTACAGCAAGGACATATTCGCCCATTTTCTGAGCTTTATGTTCGAGTAGAACAAGACCTATTTGGACGCATCATAAAAGTAGAGTTGGATGAGGATAACAACGAGTGGGTTTATGAATTGAAAATTTTGTTCGACAATAGCGTCCTCAAAGTCGAATATGACGCGGCTACACTAGAAATGCTACAAGTCAAAGGTCGCAACTTCAACAAAGCCTTAAAGCCACAGCACCACTAAGGTCGATATACGTTGCTGTCGTCTTTATCGACCTCGGTCCAGAAACGCTTTCAACAAGTTCAACCAAATTTTAAATTAAAGACAGAATAATATGAAAATACTCGTTGTTGAAGATGACGCCCTTTTAGGTGAACAAATTTTAGAAACCTTAGAAGGCACCGGTTGGGTACCAGAACTGTCACAAGATGGCGTAGATGCGCTTTATCGAGCAACATCTGAAGAATGGGATGCGATTGTGCTTGACCTCGGTCTACCGAAGCTTGATGGACTGAGCGTCCTTAACAGCATTCGGGAAAATAACATTAACACACCTGTCGTCATACTCAGTGCCCGTGACACCCTTAGCGAACGCGTCGAAGGTTTAAATGCCGGAGCGGATGATTATCTTACGAAACCCTTTGAGATGCTTGAACTTATCGCGCGTATTCGAGCTCAACTCCGAAGAGCTTCTGGCAACGCATCACCTGTGATGCAAATCGGTGATCTAAGCTTAGACACTCGATCATCGAAAGTATTTTGGCAGGAAAACGAGATCAGTTTGACAGCACTAGAATACAAAGTCGTCGCTTACTTTATGCATAACTCTGAAAAGGTTATCTCCCGAACCGAGCTGGTTGAGCACATTTACAAACAGGACTTTGATCGAGATTCGAATACCATTGAAGTCTTTATCGGTCGCATTCGAAAAAAAATTGCGCCTAAAATCATCAAAACGGTTCGCGGTTTAGGGTATAAACTGAATGTCGACTAAGCATAAATTTCCGATCCATGCTTTAAAAAAACTGAGTATTCGAAGTCGTCTGGTTTTAGCTGCAGTCGTTTGGTTAAGCCTAATGATCCTCGCCGCTGGGGTCACCATACCTTCACTGGTCTATAACTACATGGTGGACGATACCCGTTCTCAGTTGAGCATTTACATGGACGAGTTTGCCGCTCAGTTGGAGGTCGATGACCAAGGTCACCTTTCATTGACATCTCAACTATCCGACCCACGCTTTAACCGCCCTTACAGTGGCTTGTATTGGAGTGCGTCAACCAAGTCCAGCCTCGAACGCTCTCGTTCGTTGTGGGACAAAACGATCCAATATAAACCCTTGGATAAAAATGCCTATGGTGCACGTAATGAGCGACTCATTACCATTGAAAAAGCGTTATACCTGCCCGATTACGATGGTCCCATCCACATTATTATTGGTATCGATGAAGAACCAATAAAAAGTACTTTGCAACCCTTAATTGGTCAACTTTGGTTAATTTTGGGGTTACTCTTTGCGGGCTTGCTAACCGTCATTTTACTTCAAATCGCCTGGTCGCTGAGCCCGCTGACAAAACTACAAAAAGAACTGTCAGAATTGAAGTCCGGTAAGAAAAAGAACCTCGAAGAAACCTACCCTAAAGAGATTTCCCCGCTGATATTCGACCTCAACGCATTGCTCTTTCACTACCAAGAACTGTTAGAACGAGCACGTAACCATGCGGGAAATTTGTCCCACGCATTAAAAACGCCTCTCTCGGTACTCAAAAATGAAGTTCAGGCATCGAAGCCTGAGACTCAGTCACGTTTTAATGAACCATTGAATCAAATCCAAGCACAAATCGATTACCATCTTGGTAGAGCGAGAATGGCTGGCTCGATGAATATTCTTTCGGTAAAAGCCAACCCAGCAGAACGTGTCGATGCCATTGCTTTAGCTTTTGATAAAGTATACGCACATCGAGATATTACCTTAGTTAATGAACTCGACTCCGAACTGAACGTCGCGGTAGAAAAAGCCGACCTCGACGAAATGGTGGGTAACTTACTTGAAAATGGCTATAAGTGGGCACGAAGCATGATTCGTGTTCATTCGGTTCAAGACAAAAATAATACCCAGATTATTATTGAAGATGACGGGCCAGGTATCCCCCCAGAGCTACTGAGCCAAGTGGTACAGCGTGGTTTTCGACTTGATGAGGCAACGCCCGGGTCGGGGCTTGGTCTGAACATTGTGAGGGAAATGGCTCACAGTTACCGAGGTCAATTAACTTTAGCAGCAAGTAACATGGGTGGACTAAAAGCCACACTGATATTACAAAGCACTCGACTCTGAGGAAATTTAGAAGTGGTAGGCCGCAGATGGAGAATATTCACGCAATCCAAGAACAAACCGAGATTTTTTGGTAGTTTGAGAGCAATTTTTATTGCTGAAAATAGTAGAGGGTGATAGTATCCGCGCTCGCTTGAGCAGTTCCTGTTTCAGGCTTTAGAACAAACGACAAGGTCGCATTGTTGTTTGTGAAATTTTGATTTTACTAAATTGAGAGTAAATACTATGAAATTCGAAGCAGTAGTACGTACTGAACTAGGTAAAGGTGCGAGCCGCCGCCTACGTCACGCTGGCAAATTCCCTGCAGTTGTATACGGCGGTGAAGAAGCAGCAGTAGCAATCGTTCTTAACCACGATGACGTCATCAACCAAATGGACAAGCCTGAGTTTTACGAAGGTCTAGTTCTAGTAATCGATGGCAAAGAAGTTAAAGTTAAGCCACAAGACGTTCAACGTCACGCGTTCAAGCCTAAAGTTGAACACATGGACTTCATCCGTATCTAATTCCCTACCAAGGAATTACTCGGATTAAATCCAACCTTTTGCATAATAAGATAATCGGATTTACCAACCGAAATATCTAAAAAATTTCAAAACCCCGGAGACTTACCACCTCCGGGGTTTTACTATTTTAAGCCTTTACTCCCATTTCCATCCCTCATCAGACCTAACTCACCAGAAATACTCAATCAGCAACAGTCCATTGGCTTAACTGCTCACTTATCTCCAGTACAGGGGCGATTGACGTACAATTACCCATTTTGTTCACAAATCAACCATAGCAATTCTGCATCACACCTTTTTGTAAGGCAATTCATACAACCTTTACCCATTCTATTAACTTAGTCACAAAAAGGCAGTAAAACAAAACGGCGCTCATCGCTAAAAACCTTTCATGTTTATTTGTCGACCCACCCTAAAACCTGAACGATTCGCCCATTTATCAGCAAGTTAAATCAGACTCAGATCACTAAAACTTCACATTATTTCCGTATATTTCACGCCGAAACAATAACAAAAACACAACGATAAGGATCTCCTCCTATGAAGTTTTACAAATCTCTCCTGGTACTTTCCGTTGGTGCAGCATTGGCCGGATGCGGGGCAGACAGCACGACAACGGTTACTTGTGAAACTGCTGATTCATGCACAAAATTCACTGTGCTTCACACCAATGACAATCATGGTCGATTCTGGCATAACAAGTATGGCGAATACGGTATGGCAGCCCGTCATACCTTAATCCAATCTATCCGCGCAGAGGTTGAAGCCAACGGTGGTCAATCTATTCTCCTCTCTGGCGGTGACATCAATACCGGAGTGCCAGAATCTGATATGCAAGATGCAGTACCAGACTTTGTAGGAATGAATATGATTGGCTATGACGCGATGGCGGTAGGCAATCACGAATTCGACAACGCTTTAGATATTCTTGACATGCAAGCAGAGTTAGCTGAATTCCCTATGCTAGCTGCAAACATCTACAAGAAAGATTCGGATGGCAATGTAACGGATGAACGCTACTTCGCACCGTACAAGGTCTTCAACATTAACGGGCTCAATATCGCGGTTGTTGGTCTCACCACAAAAGATACCGCGAAACTGGTTAACCCAGACAACGTTGAAAACATCTATTTTGAAGATCCTCAGGTCGAGATTAAGAAGGTATTGAAAGAAATTGAGGAAAACGAAGACGTTGACCTTGTATTTGCGACAACGCATATGGGGCACTATCATAACGGCAACTATGGCAGTGAAGCCCCTGGGGATGTCATGCTGGCACGTTCACTTGAAGCAGGTCAGCTCGATGCGATAATCGGCGGCCATTCGCAAAATCCAGTATGTATGGAGCCAGGCACAAACGAATATGCGGATTTCTCCCCTGGTGACGACTGTACGCCGGACCAGCAAAATGGCACTTACATCATGCAAGCTCATGAGTGGGGGAAATATGTTGGACGGGCAGATTTCGAATACTTCGATGGCAAACTCCACCTCGCAAATTATGCACTGATTCCAGTCAACCTACTCGACGATAACGATGAAGTCATCGGTGAGCATATCCAACCAGATCCTGAAGTACAGGAAACATTGCGTACTTATCAAGAACAGGGACAAGATCTGCTTGATATTATTATCTCAAATACAGATGGCAAGCTTGAAGGTGACCGTAATTTAGTACGTTCTCAGCAAACGAATCTAGGTCATTTACTTGGTGAAGCATACCGCACGTATAACTTGGTCAATGCCGACTTTGGGGTAATGAACTCGGGGGGTGTACGTGACTCCATTCAAGCGGGGGACATTGCGTATCGTGATGTACTGGTTGTGCAACCATTTGGTAACTTTGTGACCAAGGCAACTATGACAGGTCAGGAGGTCAAAGATTATCTCGATGTTGTGGCAACTAAGTCTGCAGGTTCAGGTGCCTATGCACAACTAGACAACATTACCCTCGACGTCGATTGTGATGCGAGATCTGTCTCAATCACTGATATTAACGGCAAAGGGTTCAACTTAGATGCCAATTACACTTTCGCGGTAATTAGCTTTAGTGCGGCTGGCGGTGACGATTACCCTGTTATTAATGTCGAGTCTACTCAAATGACTGATGCTTCAGTACTGCGTGAGTTTTTCGTCAATCATCCACAAATTTCTGCGACCAATTATGAAAAGAACTTAGGCAATATTCGCTACTTTAGTAACAGTGAATCGGTGACAGGGTGCCCTGCAACGGTTAACTAACTGGATTTTTTCATCATAGTTTAAACCAAAACCGGAGCGTTGATGCTCCGGTTTTTTTCTAACTGCCTGATAATTATTCGCCTTCAAAAAACGTTCAAAAAATGTTCACACTTTCGGTTGACGCTCCTGTCTCCGGGTTCTATGTTTGATAAGGTCTTTCCAATAAGTATATCGGCTCATTAAATCAGGTTCCGCACAATCAAAGCGGCGGTTGAGAGTGAGAGAGAAAGGCATGAATGGCGTTACTAACACTGCTCTCAAACAACTCGTTTTTGGACTTCAAACTATGGAGAATCGCCTCAACGCGGATCTCAATGAGCAGCAATATGGGCGTCAATAATCCAGATGCTGCCATCGAGTTCAGGAGGTGAAAAATGAAACGAGCCAGCAAAAGCTATAGACTTCAAATGATAAAAGAAGTTGTCACACGTAGAGAGCGCAATGCTTGTACGGATCCCATGGCAAAATATATCCATCAAATAATGGATGAGCACCCTAACAATAAATCAGATGCCGAATTTAACCATCGATTTGCCGGAAGCCACTTTGATGAACAAGCCGGAGGTTGGGTCAGTGACAATTGGTCAATGAAGATGAAATAAAACAGGGCATTCCCGACTCACCCCTTGCATGGGTCGGGAGCAAATCCGCTAGCAGTTATACGCCGTATAATTTCAGCAAACTAAAACAAATCTTGCTGGGGAGAGACGTCTTCTTTTGGCTGCTCAGTCGTGACTTTGCCTGCTAACACTTTTCTTCGATAGCGCTGACGACAAAGTTTTATGATATGCAGTTGTTCCGCTGCGGTATAGTTGAGCCAATTAAATCGCTCTTCTCTTTTGCGCATGCATCCCTTGCAATAGCCTTTTTCGTCAGCGGTGCAAATGCCGACGCAAGGGCTTGGGACCGTAAAGAATTCCAATTGCTCCATGTTAAAACCGTTCTCAATGATTAATCTCAAAAACGATAACTTGACGTTACTTAGTCAAACTATTTGCGTTACACTCACTTACTATAAAGACGGCACTCAAATAACCAAATACTGACAGAAAACAGTATGTTATTTGTTATCCTTACCACGTTTTTACAAACGGAGTCCATAACATGAAGCTTAGCCTAAAAACGTTAGTTACAGCAATTTCCCTACCTTTATTCATAACCGCATGTGCTGGTAAGGGTGATAATGTGGAAAAAATTACGGCTCAAGACTTACAACACCATAATTGGGAGTTGACCCAAATAGATGGTCAAGACATTACCCTAAAAGAAAATCAGAAAGCGCCTCGTTTAGAAATTGGTGAAAATCTCCAAGCAAACGGCACCGCAGGTTGTAACAACTTTTTTGGCCAAGCTGAGCTAAAAAATAGCCAATTGCGCATCGATAAAATGGGTATGACAATGAAGATGTGTGTTGGTGAACTTATGACTATCGAGCAAGCCATGTCCTCAACGCTCACCAACTGGAGTGATGTTATCCTAACAAAAGATGGCTTGGTGCTAAAAAACAAACAGCACGAATTGACGTTCAAACTCCGTGACTGGATGAACTAACATCTTTCTTGGAAAAAGCAGCCACACGCTGCTTTTTTTTTGTGTCCATTCAAATATTCACATTCCACTGAAATCTTTTTCAATACCGTCCGGTCATACAGTTCTAGACCCAAGTGAACCCAAAATCACTCAACAAAAATGAGTGGGTTTTAGCCATAGAAGCGATTGGAACGTAATCATCTGATTCAATGAGTAAAGTACTCCTCATTGGCATTGATAATCACCACAGATGGCTTACTATCCTTATAACGACTTCTTGGAAAACCTTTGGTGAACTTTTAGGTGAACCAATCAAAATTACATGGATGGCATATGAAAAAGCTACTAAGCACCACCTGCATTTTAGCCGCGACACTGACAAGCGGCGCCTTCGCACAGGACTGGAAAACAATCGAGCAACAAGCTGACGGGCAAACGGTTTACTTTCATGCTTGGGGTGGCAGCCAAGAAATCAATCGCTATATTCAATGGGCAGGTCAGGAACTGAAATCACGTTACAATGTGACGTTAAATCATGTCAAAGTGACCGACATCGCCGAAACTACAACGCGCTTAATTGCGGAAAAGGCGGCGGGGAAAAACAGCAACGGCAGTGTCGACATGGTCTGGATTAATGGGGAAAACTTCAAATCGATGAAAGATAACCAACTCCTATCTGGCCCTTTTGTCGAAGATTTACCAAACTGGCAGTTTGTCGACAAAACACTGCCTGTCGACACGGATTTCTCTGAGCCCACAGAAGGCCTAGAAGCACCTTGGGGTGTTGGTCAACTCGTGTTCATTCATGACGAAGAAACGTTAAACAATCCGCCCCATTCCTTTGCTGAAATGCTCAATTACGCCAAAGCATTTCCGAATCGTCTTACCTATCCTCGCCCACCGGAGTTTCATGGCACCAGCTTTGTTAAGTCACTGCTTATTGAACTCACTGATAATGATCCAGCGTTGCAGCAGCCCGTTACCGATGAGGCGTTTGATCGTTTGACCAAGCCTCTATGGACATACTTAGATGCGTTCCATCCTGTTGCGTGGCGGGGCGGGAAGCAATTTCCTGGTGGTACAGCGGAGATGATTCAATTGCTGGATGATGGCCAGATTGATCTTGCGGTTACCTTCAATCCCAATGCAGTATTTTCGGCGCAATCGAACGGCAGCTTAGCAAAAACAACAACAGCATACGCAATGGATGCCGGTGCGCTATCCAATATTCACTTCCTTGCCATTCCTTGGAACGCCAATGCCAATGCAGGGGCCCAAGTTGCAATAAACTTCCTGCTTAGCCCAGAGGCGCAATCACGTAAAGGTGACATTAATATTTGGGGTGACCCGTCAGTACTGAACCGCTCTTTTTTGACAGGAACCGCAAAGAACACACAACAATTTAAATCGATTGCCGAGCCACATCCAAGTTGGCAGGTAGCGTTAGAAAAAGAATGGTTAAAACGGTACGGAAATTAGAACAATCCCATGTTAAGAGCGTTGTATCTCGTTATTGTCGCCGTGTGTATTTTCCCCACGATTCCGGGGCTACTCGGAGTTGTGTTGTCCGCACTCGGTTATATCCCCCCTATCGGCTTGCACCAATTTTCATTAGACGGTTTATTTTCCGTGTTCGAATGGGAAGGCGTTTGGACATCCATCGGTTTAACGCTCTACTCTGCCATTGTTAGCAGCTATCTAGCTTGCTTGATGACGTTCGTGATCTTGCTGTCAACCTGGCGTACTCGATTTTGGCGAAAAGTGGAAGCAAGTTTATCTCCCCTTCTAGCAATGCCACACGTTGCGTTTGCGATTGGCTTTGCCTTTTTGTTTGCTCCAACAGGCATGGGAGTTCGTTTTCTCAATCAGTTGATTGGATACGACCCTAATGCCCAAACTGTCCACGACTTAGCGTTGCTGATCAAAGATCCCTACGCCCTAGGGTTAATCATCATGCTTGCGATTAAGGAAGTGCCTTTTTTACTCCTAATGAGTATTCCTATTTTGCAGCAATTACACGTCGGAAAAATTGAAAAAATCAGTCAATCCATGGGTTACAGTTCAACGCAAACATGGTGGAAGTGCGTTTTTCCTCAATGGCTGACCAAGCTTCGTTTTCCCATGTTTGCCGTTATCGCATACAGTTTATCAGTCGTTGATGTCGCCCTCATTATCGGCCCAACAAATCCACCTACTTTTGCCGTTCTCGTATGGCAATGGTTCAACGATCCTGACTTGGCGTTGCTACCTAGAGCTGCCACTGGAGCATTGATTTTATTTGCACTCGCCAGCCTACTCATTGGATTAACTCGTCTGATTGAATGGAGTATTATCAAAGGGTACAAACGCTGGCAGTTCTCAGGACGCACTGGCTTTCCGCTACCCGGGAAAACGCTATTTTGCACCATTGGACTGATCACACTTTCGATGGTGCCATTGATGATTATCTGGAGTTTCGCGCAGCGTTGGCGTTTTCCGGATATCCTGCCTAGTCGCTATAGTCTACGCTTTTGGCAATACGAATGGAGCACTATTCTCGGCACAATAGAACAGAGCATAGTACTCGCCTTGATTAGTGCTTCTATCGCCTTGCTCTTGGCCCTAGTCGCTCACGAATACAGATTGCGCCACCGCTGGCAGATACCCGGATACATTATTGCTATACCGATGCTGATTCCTCAATTATCGGTATTGTTTGGCATGCAGGTCGTGACTTTATACTTGAACAGCAGTGCCTATTTTTTCTGGGTGTCCTGGGCGCATATTTTCTTTGCCTTTCCATTTGTTTATCTAGCGCTGGACGGTCCGTGGCGAAGTTTTGACAATGGCTTGATACGCGTTGCTTTAAGTCTCGGTAAATCGCCAATGCGTGCATGGATAAAAGTCAAACTGCCCATTCTTTTACCTGCCATCGTATTTGCTTGGGCGGTCGGTATCAGCGTGAGCCTTGCTCAATACCTACCTACGCTTGTTCTCGGTGCTGGGCGCATATCCACATTAACCACTGAAGCGGTCGCTCTGTCCAGTGGCTTTGATCGGCGCGTCACTGCCATCTATGCTATCTGGCAAGCGCTTTTGCCGTTACTGTTTTTCTCGTTAGCGATGCTACTTAGCCGTTTTCACGGTCAGTATCGGGGATTATCTAAAAAAGGTTTACTCCAACATGAGTCTTTGTCTCGAAAACCTCGCCATCCGTAAAGCCAATGGCGATTCGCTTTTCTCATCCTTTAGTCTAAACGTCGAAAAAGGCGAAATTGTCACTCTGATGGGGCCTAGTGGCTGCGGTAAGTCCACTCTGTTAGATGCTATCGCGGGGCATCTATCCGCAGAGTTTGTGTACTCTGGGGACATCATGCTTAATGAGCAATCACTTGATTCTCTGCCCGCGCACAAGCGTCACGTCGGCATTCTTTTTCAAGATGATCTGCTCTTCCCTCACTTGACCGTATCGGAGAACCTTGCTTTTGCCTTACCAGATTCGATCAAAGGCGCTGAACGAACGAATCGTGCGATGGAGGCTTTGCAAAACATTTCACTGACCAAGGTCGCACACTCATTTCCAGAACAGATTTCTGGCGGTCAGCGAGCCCGCATCGCGCTCACTAGAATGTTGTTAGCTAAGCCCAAAGCTGCGCTTTTGGATGAACCATACAGTAAACTTGATAAAGATCTTCGCGTTCAATTTCGTAGTTGGGTGGTCGAACAGCTACAGCAGGCCAATATCCCAACCTTAATGGTGACCCACGATGAAGACGACATACCACCAGGTAGTCGGTGTATAAACTGGCCATGGGAGACCCAAGATGCTGGATAAAATGAGTATTAAACTGATCCGCTGGCCGCTGGCTCAAAGCGCAAAATACATCAACAAATGCGGTATTACCGCCAACCAAACAACACTGTTTGGTTTTGTGCTTGGCTGTTTGGCCTTGCCCGCGCTTGCGGCAGAACACTACTTACTGGCATTGGGCTTCATCGTGATCAATCGAATTTGCGATGGATTAGATGGTGCGCTTGCCAGAATCCAAGGTATTACTGATGCAGGCGGGTTTCTTGATATCAGTTTGGACTTTCTTTTTTATTCTCTGATTCCGTTCGGCTTTGTTTTGGCGAATCCGGAACAAAACGCCATCGCTGGTGCATTTTTAATTTTCTCTTTTGTCGGTACGGGCAGCAGCTTCCTAGCGTTTGCGATCATGGCAAGTAAGCGTGGTATCGAAAACCCAACCTATCAGAACAAGTCGCTCTATTACATGAGTGGTTTAACCGAAGGAACCGAGACCATTGCTTGTTTCGTACTTGTGTGTCTGTTTCCGTCGTCCTTTGACATCATCGCCTATGTATTCGGAGCGGCATGTTGGTTTACAACAATGACACGAATCTATTCTGGATTTTATACGCTAAAGTCGCAATGACACACGTATATACTGCACCGTGACATGATTTCATCACCGCAGAGTGAATTACAAAGCAGAGACATCACTGTGGTTCTATACTGTTCTAAGATCATAATGATTTGGAGGTTTTATGCCACAGTACATCAAGCTAAGCGCCTTACTCGTCGTCTCCATATTGACCTTGGGAGGCTGTAGCTCTCCAAACCCTTACGGTGATGCTTATGGCGCATCAGATACACGCAAGGTGCAACAAGTCTACTATGGTACCGTTGAGAAAGTCGAACCAGTCACAATTGATGCCTCCACCCAATCCAACGCTGTTGGCACCATCGCTGGGGCGGCCATTGGTGGTATATTAGGTTCCAAAGTTGGCGGCGGTTCTGGATCGGATATTGCTGCTATTGGTGGTGGTTTGTTAGGTGGTTATGCAGGCAGTAAAACGGCAGAAGCAACCGCGAAGCGAAACGGGGTTAACCTAACGATTCGCTTGGAAGATGGGAAAATCATTTCTATTGTTCAAGAAGCCAACCCCAATATGATTTTCCAACCAGGTCAGCAAGTGCAAATCAACATGTCTGGCGGTGATGCTCGCGTCGTACCTCGTTAATTTGTTTTCACCCTAAGATAAGTCAACGTTAAGAACCCTCTCTACGTTGGCTTATGTGATTCTTAAACTTGATCACTGTCAATAGAACATCAATCAACACCCAACAATGATGTTCAAATGACATCAAATTGATAGCATGGTGCAATCCAAAATAATTCTGGCCTGCTTATGTCACCCACTATTGACCACGTGTTGTTAAACATCGCACTGAACCTGAGCTCTAATCGTTCTCACGATCAACAATATCAAAGCCTAATAGATGGTGTATCACAAGTTTTCCCCTGTGATGCCAGCTGCTTGTTTATCTTCGATGAAGATGGCTTTCTCAAGCCAGTCGCAGTAAAGGGGCTAACGAATTCGGTACTCGGCCGTCGCTACTTTCCCAAAGCTCATCCAAGGCTGGATGCGATAATTCAAAGCCGAGACCCCGTACGTTTTGACGCTGACTGCGCACTACCCGATCCCTTTGACGGTGCCCTACTGACAGAAGATCAATGTATTGATGTCCATGATTGCATGGGGTTCAGTCTATACGTTGAAGGCCAACTCGTTGGTGCATTGACCATGGATGCACTTGCAGTCGGCGCATTTGATCATATCGATCCGGTTGTGATTGAAACTTTTGCGGCTTTGACGGCGGCGACACTGCGTAACATCGCTCAGTTAAAAGCACTCAAAGCACAGAATCAAAAGCAAAAAAGCGTTACACAGACACTCATCCAGCAAGCTCGCTCTCAACACAGCGAGATGGTGGGGTTAAGCCCTCAAATCAACCAACTGCGAAATAATATTGTGACCGTGGCCCAATCAGACTATGCGGTTCTAATTACAGGTGAAACAGGAACGGGTAAAGAACTCGTCGCCCATTCCGTGCACGCGCAATCTCACCGCAGTGATAAACCCATGATCTACGTTAACTGCGCTGCACTACCGGAAGGGTTAGCAGAAAGCGAACTGTTTGGCCATGTAAAAGGGGCATTTACCGGCGCTAACAGCCACCGCACGGGTAAATTTGAAATGGCAGATGGCGGTACGATATTTTTAGATGAAGTGGGCGAATTGCCTTTAGTTTTACAGGCTAAGTTGCTGCGCGTTATCCAGCAAGGTGAGCTCCAACGGGTGGGAAGCGATCAGCATCTCATGGTGAACGTTCGTATTATTGCCGCCACCAATCGACAACTAGAAAGTGAGGTCGAAACTGGAACCTTTCGCGCCGACCTATTCCACCGTTTAAATGTTTTCCCAATCCATGTGCCCCCCTTACGTGCTCGTGAAGGTGACATTCCTGTTTTGGCAGGTTATTTGTTAGAAAAAGTACGCCAACAATTTAATGCGCCAAACCTTCACGTACATCCCAAGGTACTGAATCAGTTAGAGAATACTCCTTGGTACGGTAATGTTCGAGAACTGGAACACAGCTTAACTCGTGCAGCATTACATGCCATTCAACAAGGCGTAAGCACCATTATGTCGAGCCATTTTGACACCTCGCTCGCCCTCACTGATGTAAAAAACACATCAAACTATCTGCCAAAAGAAAGCCAGCCGATGAGAGAGCTAGTCGAAAACTATCAACGAGATTTAATTGAGCACGCTTTAAACCAAAGCGACGGTATTTGGGCAAAAGCGGCGCAGTTTTTACAGATGGATCGCGGTAATCTATATCGAATGGGTAAAAAACTCGGAATCAATAAATAGACAGCATGAAGAAAATGATGTCATTCCGACATCAACATGGTTGTATTAATGACATCAAATCGCCTATTTAAAATCAATAAAATCATTTAAAATCAATAATTTAAAAACTGGCACGCATTCTGCTCTAGTGGTCCATATCAAGACTATTAAAACAATCACTGGAGAACCCAATATGTTCTGTATTCAATGTGAACAGACAATTCAAACCCCTGCTGTGAAAGGTTGCTCTTTTACACAAGGCATGTGTGGCAAAACTTCTGAAGTATCTGACTTACAAGACGTGTTGGTTTACACGCTGCAAGGGGTTTCTTTTTGGGCATCAAAAGCTCTGGAATTTAACATCGTTAATGATGAAATCAATCAGTGGGCACCCCGCGCCTTTTTCTCGACACTGACTAACGTTAACTTTGATCCAGAGCGTATCCTTGAATTAGCATCTCAAGCAGCAACCTACAAATCACAACTCAAAGAACAAGTGCTCTCTGCCGCAGTGTTGGCAAACACTGAAGTAGCTAACATTCCTACCGTGGCCAATTTTGATTTGCCAAACAATGCTGAAGCAATCCTAGCATTTGCCCCTGAAGTTGCGGTTAACCGTGGTAAAGACCAAGTACACGAAGACGTAATTGGTTTACGTCTACTTTGTCTATATGGTTTGAAAGGTGCTGCGGCCTACATGGAGCACGCTCGTGTCCTGGAGCAAACCAACAACGATATTTATGCCGAATACCACGAAATCATGGCGTGGCTGGGGACAGACCCAGAAGATTTGGGTGAGCTACTTGATTGCTCAATGCAAATCGGTCTGATGAATTACAAAGTCATGGAAATGCTGGACCAAGGTGAAACCACAACCTTCGGTCATCCAGAACCCACCACGGTTAACGTTAAGCCAGTCAAAGGTAAGTGTATTCTGGTTTCTGGTCACGATCTCCATGACTTAGAAAAAATCCTGCAGCAAACCGAAGGGAAAGGCATCAACGTTTATACCAACGGTGAAATGCTGCCTGCACACGGTTATCCAGAACTGAAGAAGTACCCTCATCTCGTCGGTAACTACGGCAGTGCTTGGCAAAATCAACAGAAAGAATTCGCCAATTTCCCAGGTGCTATCGTGATGACGTCAAACTGTCTGTTGAACCCAAATGTGGGTCAATACGCAGACCGTCTATTCACCCGTAGTATTGTGGGTTGGCCTGGTGTGGCTCACATCGAAGGCGATGACTTCAGCCAAGTGATTGAATGTGCTCTAGCGCAAGACGGTTTCCAACACGATGAAATCGAACACCACATTACGGTTGGTTTTGGTCGTAATGCGCTAATGAACGCTGCCCCTGCGGTTATTGATCAAGTGAAGCAAGGCAATATCAAACACTTCTTCTTAGTCGGAGGTTGTGATGGTGATAAAGCAGAGCGTAGCTACTACACCGACTTCACGGCTGAAGCGCCAGAAGATACACTCATTCTGACGTTGGCGTGTGGTAAGTTCCGCTTCAACAAGAATACGTTCGGCGATATAAACGGCATCCCTCGCCTACTGGACGTAGGCCAATGTAACGATGCTTACTCTGCAATCCAGCTTGCGCTTGCACTGGCGAAAGAGTTTGATTGCGACATCAATGACTTGCCACTCACGCTTGTGCTTTCTTGGTTCGAACAAAAAGCGATCGTTATCTTGCTAACGCTATTTGCATTGGGCGTGAAAGGCATTTACACAGGTCCTACTGCCCCGGCATTCCTAACACCTAACCTAATCGCGATCATTCAAGATAAGTTCGATATGCGCAGCATTGGCAATGTTCAGGATGATCTAAAAGCAATCCTCGCAGCTTAATCAACTTGCTTGTTACGCGCCTCCTTACCTGGGGGCGCTTTCTATTTCGGACTAAATAGCCACAACTAAAGAGATTGTTATGTTTTTTGAATGGCAAGGTAACCAACCCGTCACACTCCGTTGCATCGACAAGTACTTCGAAACACACGATACCGTCAGTATCAAGTTGGCCGAATTAACCGAGTCGCTTCTGTTTCAATTTAAACCTGGCCAGTTTATAAACTTGGGGGTTGATATTGATGGAAAACTGGAGTTTCGCGCCTATTCAATCAGCTCTATCAATGAAGACGATCACCTTCAACTCACTATCAAACGAGTAGAAGGCGGTAAAGTATCTAACTACATCGTTGACTCACTGCTACTTGGTGATACCGTTCAAGCATTGCCACCAGCGGGCGAATTTAACTGCATTGACCACCCACCTGTTTTACATGATGACAAAACAAAAGCCTTGCTCATCAGCGCAGGCTGCGGCGTCACGCCCGTATTTTCGATGGCAAAACACTGGCTGAGTAATCCAGATGAAAACGACAACGATGTGGACATCGCATTTCTTCATATCGCACGCAGCCCAGAAGAGACAATTTACTACGATCAGCTAGAAACGTTCGACGCAGTGTACCCCAACTTCCATTTAAAGCTGTTGCTGAAAAACCGTGAAGGAACGTCACACCCGCAAGGTCGTTTGAATGCAGACTGGCTTAAACATCTCGTGCCTGACTTCATGCATCGCACGGTTTACCTTTGCGGCCCAAGCCAGTTCATGCAAGATGTTCACGGCTATTTGAGTGATCTTAGTTTTGACATGACAAACTTCTACCAAGAGAGTTTTACGCCAGCAGAAAACCAGCCATCATCGGTGGTGTCCGATGAAACTGTCAGTGTCTACGTTCCTGAATTTGCCCAAACCATTGAGGCACAAAAAGGTCAGGTACTAGCCGATGTACTAGAAGACTCAGGTTTACCACTTATCGTCGCTTGTCGTAGTGGGATTTGTGGATCTTGTAAATGTAAAGTTCGTAAAGGCAGCGTTTCGTCTACCAGCCTAGAAACATTGACAGCAGAAGAGATTGAACAAGGTTACGTACTCGCATGCTCATCCAATATTGAGGCGGATCTTGAAGTGCAGATCGGTTAAGACTCCAAACAAAAAAAGCGTCGCGATACGTTTATTTCGAGAGTATCACGACGCTTTTTGTTTGATTTTTCTTCTGTCGCGACAGAAGGTCTTTTAGCTAAATAGCAGCACTTTCAACGCCGCTTCGCTGTCTACATCCATAAACTCTGGTGGGTTGTCCAGGCGCTCACGGAAATTCAGCTCTGGCGCTTCTTCTTTCATACTTTCGATCAAGAACTCGCTAGTCACGGATGGTGAGTTCACACAGGCCATGACTTGGCCACCTTCTGCTAATAAGTCCGGCAATCGACGCAAAATCTTTTTGTAATCTTTGGTCAGCGCAAAGCTGCCTTTTTGAAATGATGGCGGATCGATGATGATTAAATCGTACGGGCCAGACTTTTTTATCTTGCCCCAGCTTTTGAAAATATCATGCCCTAGGAAGCTGACTTGGTTGGTATTGTGTCCATTCAGTTTGTGGTTTTCACGCCCTTTTGATAGAGATGCTTTTGCCATATCAACGTTGACGACCTTATCTGCGCCACCCGCAATCGCGGCGATCGAAAAGCCACAAGTATAGGCAAACAAGTTGAGAACATTTTTATGTTTAGCATTTTCACGCACCCAATCACGGCCATAGCGCATATCTAAAAACAGACCGAAGTTTTGATTACGACCGATATCCAATTGATACTGCAAGCCACTCTCTTCAACGACTGGGCGAGCATCTAACTCACCAACTAGGACTTCTGAAGGGGCACCATCGGCATAACGATGCTGGAGCACTATGGTACGACCTGCTTTGTCAACCCACAGTGTCGATTGCGCCAACGCGTTGAGTCCACTCTTCAATTCGGCGAGAAACGTATCGTCGACCTGTTTAAACACATTGATGATCAACTGTCCTTGTAACCAATCACAAGTGATTTGCTCTAGACCTTCAAAACGACGGCCACGACCGTGAAACAACCGACGAATTTCATTCGGAGCTTGCGTAAGCTCGGTTTCTAAGTGCTGAAAAAACAGCGGAAGTTGTGATGCTTGCATCGAATTCTCTTATTGATGTTCTGTTATTTGATCGTAGGCCAATTTAGTTCCCAAGGGCTTAACCAAGACTCTATCCCCTGTGCGACTATGTCAGAATGCCATTTACTACCAAGCACTGCGAATTCTCGTGGATCGCAGACAAAACGGTATAACTCATCTTGATAGTGAAAGCTGAGTGAAAATGCATGCAAATAACCGCGATCAGCTTCACTGCCTGCGTTGTAAATGGGATCGCCAACAATACCGGACCCCACTGACTTTAATGCCACGCGGATTTGGTGCGTTTTACCCGTATGAGGTTTACATAAAAATAGACGCTCTCCCGGATCAGCGGCAAGGGAGAAAAACTGTGTGACCGCCGGATTGTGTTTACTGTTTATCAGCTTCCATGATGAACGGCGAGAACGCTCCATATCTCCTATCACCCAGCCTTGTTTCTTCTTTGGTTTTTTTGACCCAATCGCAAGATAGAATTTTTCCACTTGGCGCTCGGCAAAAGACTGCGATAACGCACTAGCGGCTTTGGCATTGCGTCCGAGGAGCAAAATACCCGATGTCATTTTGTCCAGTCGGTGTATCAGATAGAGTTGATCGTCACCACTTATCTGCGCCACTTGTTGCAGCAGCATGGTGTCACCATCATCTTTATGTACAGAGACATTAGGATGCTTGTTGATGATCAGAAAATCGGGATGGGTATGTAGGATATCGAACATAAAAATCTGGCTCCACGTTTGGAGCCAGAAGTATACATAAGTTGAGTGACAAAGCCATCTAGCCTTGTCTTAACTTCATCTATAGCTTTTTAGAGAAGATTCCCGCCAGACCGATAATCACAATACCAAGCACCATGATCTCGCCTTTTCCACTTTCAAAACCGGATTTAATACCCATGAAAGCAACAATCGCAATCGCAACAGGAATGACGAACTTAACCAAGTTGTACCATAAACCAAACAATGGAAAAGACACTTTGCCATCATTGGTCACTTCTTTTTCCAAATCTGCACGGCTTAAACGCCAACCTGCAAAGATACACAACAGCATACCACCTACAGCCATGAAGATTTTATCTGTTAGCAGGTCGAAGATATCAAATGCACCTGTACCAAATAGCGTTGGTCCCATGCCGCCCAATGACAGAGATGCGAACACACACAGTGTGACCATAACGGCACTAGCAGACAAAACCGCTGTTGAGCGCTTCATGCCCTTTTCATCAATCAAGTACGACACCACAACTTCAAGCAAAGAAACCGAAGACGTTAATGCCGCAGCTGTTAAACCAACGAAGAACATCAGAGCAAGCAAGAAACCAATCATACCGCCCATTTCAGCAAACAATTGTGGTACGACCACAAATACTAGACCCGGTCCAGCAGCAGGTTCCATACCAAAAGCAAACATTGCAGGGAACATAGCGATACCAGCCAGAATGGCGACACCCGTATCCATCGCCGTGATCATGCCTGTTGTTTGAATAATGTTTTCTTTCTTCTTCAGGTAAGATCCATAGGTGATCATACAGCCCATACCTAGACTCAATGAGAAGAAAGCCTGTCCGAGCGCAGCAAGGACAACACTGCTATCCACCTGAGAAAAATCAGGTGTGAAAAGGAACTCGAGACCTGCCATGGCTCCTGGCAACATCAAACCTTTAACAGAGACCACGATCAGAATGAGGAACAATAACGGCATAAGTATTTTGCCAGCTTTTTCGATACCGCCCGAAATCCCCTTCATGACAATGATCATATTCATCAATAAATAAAATCCCATCCAAATAAGAGGCTGGAATGGATCAGAGATAAAGTTACCAAAGCTATCTCCGATCGTCTCAGGCGTGCTCAGAAGACCGCCGCCAACTTTAAAGATATAAGCCAACGCCCAACCGCCTACGACAGGATAAAAGCCCATAATCAATAGACCACTCAATACGCCCATCACACCGGTAAAAGTCCAACGACGATCGGTAGATTTAAATGCACCAACGGCTGAAAGACCAGTTTTACGCCCAACGGCAAACTCTGTAAGCATGACGCTGAAGCCGATAAAAATGACGAATATTAGGTAGATAGCAACAAATGCGCCACCACCACTTTCCCCCGCAGTGTAAGGGAATTTCCATATGTTACCTAAACCAACAGCGGAACCCGCTGCTGCCATGACGAAGCCTAATTTAGACCCCCACGTATCACGTGATGCTGCTGTACTTGATGTCGCCACGCTCTTTTTCTCCAAAATGTAGTTTGTTGTGTATGCATTTAGTTTATTATTTTTACATAGAGATAAGCGTCGAAAAGGTTTGTGTACATTTAGTTGTACACTTATAGGATTTGTATTTGACGCACTATGTATAGGCAGTACACCAGTTCCACATTAAAATTGGAAGTCCCAAAAAGTATATTTGCCGTACAAAGCCAGCATTCCACACGTTAAATGCTGTTTTTTTGTTCACATAATGTAAATTGAACTTCATTTTTAGATCTATGTAACAGAATTGCCTGTTATGAAATTCATCCCTTATTTACCCTGTATTGTAATTTCTTTCGACCAAGCTATTTCCTCCAAGACCTTTTTATGCCTAATATCCTACTTGGGCAGATGAATCTGAGTGTATATGGACAAGTTTTACCAATTTCTTACCTTCGCCAGTATTGTGGTTTATTGGCTTTTAGTTGCAGGGGTGACCATCCGTGTTGTTCTAAAGCGTCGCGCTGTGAGTGTTTCGTTAGCTTGGCTGATGATCATTTATATTCTTCCAGTACTCGGTGTTGCCTGTTATTTCTTATTTGGAGAATTAAATCTTGGGAGGAAACGGGCCGAACGTGCAAAAGAGATGTTTTCTCCGTTTGAAAAGTGGTTTAGTCAACTTAATGACTGCCACGCGCATATGCCTGAAGTCATGGGCCGCCATATCTCCCGTATTGATGAACTGTGCAATAACCGATTGGGATTGCCTGCGCTGAGCGGTAATACGCTCGCTCTTCAAAATTCGCCCGACGAAATACTGCATTCAATTATTGAAGACATTCAAAATGCGCAGACCAGCATCAGGATGGTGTTCTACATTTGGCATCCAGGAGGCCTAGCAGACTCTGTGGCTTCGGCACTCATCCAAGCATCAAAACGTGGTGTCAACGTTAAACTTTTACTCGATTCGGCAGGTAGTCCGCGCTTTTTCCGAAGCCCATGGTATCAAATGATGCAAGATGCGGGCATTGAAGTCGTGCAAGCGTTGGAAGTGAATATGTGGCGTATCTTTTTACGGCGTTTGGACCTTCGCCAACACCGAAAGATCATCGTTATTGATGATGAAATCGCCTATACCGGATCCATGAACTTGGTCGATCCTGCGTACTTCAAACAAAACAGCGGGGTTGGACATTGGATAGATATCATGGTTCGTATTACTGGGCCAACCGTCAATGTTCTCAGTGCTATTCATTGTTGGGATTGGGAGGTAGAAACTGGTGAAAGGCAAATGCCAAGGCTCCCTGAAACCAAACTCGACCCGACGCAACCTCAACATCCAATACAAGTCGTTCCATCTGGCCCTGGCATGCCTGAGTATCTTATCTACCAGGTTTTGACTCTCGCTATTTATCAGGCCAATGAAAGTGTTAGGATTACAACCCCCTATTTTGTGCCTAATGCAGAACTATTAGAAACGTTAAAGATGACGGCCCAACGCGGTATTGATGTGGAACTGATCATTCCGCATAAAAATGACTCGCTCATGGTGCAGTGGGCATCTAGAGGCTTTTATGGTGAACTGCTTGCCGCAGGCGTCAAAATTTATGAATTTTATGGGGGTCTGTTGCATACTAAATCCGTCGTCATTGATGATCAATTCTGTTTAGTGGGCACCGTTAACATGGACATGCGAAGCTTGTGGCTCAATTTCGAAGTCACATTGGCTGTGGATGATGAAGAATTCACCAAACAAATGTCATGCTTGCAAGACAGCTATATTCAGCAGTCTCACCCAGTAAAACAAGAAGACTGGGAAAAACGTAGCCTCTACTCCCGTTTTCTCGAACGCGTGTTCTATCTCTTTAATCCACTGCTTTAACATGTGCCCCCAGCTGACTCTCGGGGGCAATAACTTGGTGTGGGTTTACAGACGCAGTACCGATTTGAAGTTAACTTTCCTTCCTCCCCAATCAACATCATTTGAGTTAAGTGGCTAACGTATATCAGTAATGGTATATGAGTAATAGCGCTAACAGATAACCAAATATTCTAGCTCTTTCAGCCCATACTGCTCTTTGCAGCATGGGCTGAGCACTTAGTCGCGATCGCCCAGTCTACAACGCTCAAACCGTTAGCAAAGACATCTGTCGAACTCTCAAGCATATCTGCTGAAACGCCGATATGCGTTTTAAGCTTAAGGATAAGCGGTGATATACGACTTTTCCCTTGCAAACCATGCATCGTCCATGTTTTATATAACGAAAATCGTTTTATTTCAGACAGGGAACATTTATGTCAGAGGGTAAGAAAACCAAGCTCATCACCGCAGGCCGTGATAAAAAGTGGACTAACGGAGTGGTAAACCCACCCGTTCAACGCGCATCTACCGTCGTATTCAATACTGTTGCAGAAAAAAATCAAGCAACGATAAATCGTACCAATAAAACACTGTTTTACGGACGACGTGGTACCAATACACACTTTGCTTTCCAAGATGCGATGGTTGAAATTGAAGGGGGTGCAGGATGTGCACTTTATCCATGTGGTACAGCAGCGATTTCTAACGCGATTCTGTCTTTTGTCGAGAGTGGTGATCATATTCTAATGGTCGACACTTGTTATGAACCGACACGTGACTTCTGTAATATCATCATGAAAAAAATGGGCGTAGAAACCACCTACTATGACCCAATGATTGGCGAAGGCATTCGCGATCTTATTCAACCGAATACCAAAGTACTGTTCCTTGAATCGCCGGGTTCAGTAACGATGGAAGTACAAGATGTACCGACACTGGCTCGTATTGCCCATGAGCACGATATCATCGTCATGTTGGATAACACGTGGGGAGCGGGTGTGAACTTTTCTCCGTTTGATCATGGCGTGGACATTTCCATTCAAGCCGCAACCAAATACATCGTGGGTCACTCCGACGTCATGCTGGGTACCGCGGTAGCTTCGGAGAAGTATTGGCCGCAATTGCGTGAGCAAAGCTATTTAATGGGTCAGTGCGTATCACCCGATGATGCTTACCTTGGGCTGCGCGGGATTCGGACTTTAGACGTGAGATTACGTCAGCATGCTGAAAGCAGCCTAAAAGTCGCCAATTGGCTAGCCGCTCGTCCAGAAGTTGCGGAAGTTCGTCACCCGGGTCTAGAGTCATGCCCTGGCCATGAGTTCTTTAAACGTGATTTTACCGGTGGTAATGGTTTATTTTCGTTTGTACTTAAAACTTCAAACCCGAAAGCGACAACCGCATTACTCGATGGCATGAAGCACTTCAGTATGGGTTACTCATGGGGCGGCTACGAGAGCTTAATTCTTGCTAATGAACCTAAGAGTTTTAATAGCTTACGTACCGTTGCACACCCTCATTTTGAAGGGACACTGGTACGCATTCATATCGGTTTAGAAGATGTCGAAGACTTAATTGCCGATCTAGAAGCTGGACTAGCACGCTATAACTCGGTCATATTCGAACAAGAAGTTTCCGCTTAATAGCTAAACAACAAGTTTGAAGCTGTAATCACACTTGTAGTGGTTACAGCTTTGTTTTTTTAGGGCACCCTACAATATGATCATCGACCATACCAACCGCTTGCATAAACGCATAGCAAATGGTTTCACCGACAAACTTAAAGCCTTTTTTCTTGAGAAACTTACTCATGGCTTTTGATTGTTCAGTAGAAGCTGGGACTTCACTCATATCCTGCCATTGATTAATGATCGGTTGATGGTCAACAAACTGCCATAGAGCGTCTGATAAACTCCCATATTCTTCGATCAACTGTTGCGCAGCTTTTGCGTTACCGAATACCGAGTTAATTTTCCCCCGATGTTTGACCACATCAAAGTTTTCAACGATGTACTCTGCGCGTTCTTCAGTTCGCTGCGCCAAAGCGTTTAAATCGTAGCGCTCGAATGCCTCTCGATAACCTTTGCGCTTTTTAAGTATGGTTATCCAACTTAACCCTGCCTGCGCGCCCTCTAACGTGATGAACTCAAACAAGGTGTTATCATCGTAAACGGGTTTGCCCCACTCTGCATCGTGATATTCACGCTCTAACGGGTGGTTCATCGCCCACGCACAACTCATATGTTCTGTCATAACTCATCCTTTAATAAGACGCCTCTCGCCGAAGCGAGAGGCGCAAAACTGTTTGAACCTACGTTATTCTACCGTATTACTGTTTATTACTTTATGCGGTGATTACTTTATCCGATCTATTTGGGCACGCTCACCTTATGAAAAAGACGATACAACACCGGAACCACTACCAAAGTTAGGATAGTAGCAAAACCCAAACCAAACATAATCGTCACTGCCATCGGTTTGAAGAAAATATCTGGTAGAAGTGGGACTAAGCCCAAAATGGTCGTAATCGCAGCCATACAAACAGGACGCACCCGGCTTACTGCTGCGTCAACCACAGCAAAATAGGGCTCTTTCCCTGACTTCATTTCGATCTCTATTTGATCAAGTAAAACAATACCATTTTTCAGAACCATCCCAGACAAACTTAAGAAGCCAAGTAACGCCATAAAGCCGAAAGGCGTATTCAGAGCCAACAGACCTGTCGTCACCCCAATCAGAGCCAGAGGAACAGTCAACCACACTATTAATGGCTCTTTCACTGAGTTAAACAGGAACACAGTGATGAGGAACATGAACAGGTAACCCATTGGCATCGTTGTAAACAGTGACGCTTGCGCATCCCCTGACGACTCGTACTCCCCACCCCATTCAATAGCGTAACCCGAGGGCATCTCTATTGCCTCGATTTGTGGTTGCAAGCGTTTTTGCAACGTTGATGCGGTTTCTTCTCCAAGAATGTCAGGGTCAGCCATCACCGTCAGAATACGTTTACGGTTTTTACGTACGATGATTGGGTCTTCCCAGCGCATGTCATAACCCATAGTAACTTGCTGAAGCGGGATGAATTCACTTTTCGCGGGACTCCAAATTTTCATCCCTTCGATATTCCGAATATCAATGCGCTCATCTTCAGGTAGACGTGCCACGATTGGCATCAAGGTTGTACCATCGCGATAAATACCAATCGTCCTGCCCGAGAAAGACATTGAGAGAAAATCATCCACATCCGATTTTGTAATACCATAGCGACGCGCTTGACTCTCGTTAAACTGTGGTTCGAGCACCTGAGTACGTTCGCGCCAATCATGACGAATGTTTGTTGCAGCAGGATCCGCGTACATAATATCCATGACTTGTGCGGCGAGACCACGCAGCACTGTAGGATCCGAGCCAATAAGGCGGGCTTCAATTTTCGCACCGCCGCCCGGTCCCAATTCAATCTGCTTGAGCTTATAGTTAATTTCTGGGTAATTCGCTTTTAGATGTTCACGAAACTTTTCCATCAACGGATCGAGTGCTTCGAAATTGTCCATGCGAGTAGTGATTTCCCCGTACGCTGCGTAACTCTTTTCCGGAGCGTAAGTCAGCATAAAGCGTTGTAAGCCTTTGCCTGCCGTCGTGGTAATGTGTTCTACATGCTCCTGTTCAGATAACCACTTTTCCAGGGCATTTAGTTTGTCATTGGTTGCACGAATGTCTGTACCTTCAGGTAGCCAAATATCCACTAAGAACATCGGAGTGGTCGAAGATGGAAAGAAAGACTGTTTAACGAAGGAGAACCCATAAACGCTTGCTGCGAGGCCAACAAGCAATACCACGACAGTGAACCACGCTCTACGCATACAGAATTCAAGAAATTTCTTATAAACCACAAAGACAATGCCATTATACGGGTCACTCTCCTCGCCTTCTTGCTGCTGAAGTTTTTGTCCTTTAAAGAAGATATCTGCAAAAAATGGCGTGAGCGATATTGCCGTAAACCAACTCAGCATCAGTGACACAAGCAATACGGTAAATAAAGTACCACAGTACTCACCGGTCGAGTCTTGTGATAACCCTATTGGCGCGAATGCGGTTACGGCGATAACGGTTGCTCCAAGTAACGGCCACTTCGTCTGCGTGACAATATCCGTTGCTGCTTGCAGCCGAGTTCGTCCTTTTTGGGTACCAATCAAAATCCCCTCAACGACAACAATGGCGTTATCCACCAGCATCCCTAACGCAATCACCAAAGCGCCTAGTGAGATTCGTTGTAAGTCGATCGCTAGATACTTCATAAAAATGAAGGTGCCTAAAACCGTGAGCAGAAGAATCAAGCCAATAAGTAAGCCTGAGCGCAATCCCATAAAGAACAGAAGAACGACGATAACGATACCTACTGCTTGTGCCAAACTGACGACAAACCCGCTAACTGACTTATCCACTTCTTTCGGCTGGCTGTAGATTTCTGATATTTCGACGCCCACCGGTTGTTGATACTTCAACTCCATCAAGCGACGGTCAAACGCTTTTCCTACTTCAACGACATTGACTCCTTGGGCGAACGATACCCCGACGTTTAATGCCAAACTGCCATTAAAGTTGACGATATTTGTCGGTACTTCGATATAACCACGCTTAATTTCTGCCACATCTTTAAGAAAAATAAGCCTTGTGCCCCAGATTCCGTAAGCAGTAAATCTCCCAGCTCTTTAACACTTTGGAACTGGCCCGTTGGTTGAATTCGGATATACTCCTCACCAATTCGGATTGCCCCGGCATCAGATACCGCATTTTGCGTAGATAAAAGACTAAACACCGTATTGGGCGAAAGACCGAGGCTACTTAACTTTTTCATCGAAATTTCAATAAAAACCTGTTCTTGTTGTTGGCCGGATACAGATACTTTGCTCACACCGTCCACCAGCTCGAGTTCTCGTCTTAGGTAATCCACATAGTCGAGTAATTCCTTGTAACTGTAACCATCCCCAGTCACCGCTAGCAAAATGCCGTACACATCGCCAAAATCGTCAATTACCTGAGGTTCGTTTACCCCAGGCGGCAACGAACCTTTTAAATCATTCACTTTACGACGTAGCTCATCCCAGATTTGTGGTAGATCATCCGGCCCATAATTGTTCTTCATCGTGACGGTAATTTGCGATAACCCACGGCTTGAAATTGAATTAACTTCGTCTACGTAAGTTAGTTGTTGAATTGCTTTTTCAAGTGGATAGGTGACCTCTTCTTCGACTTGTTGAGGAGTCGCGCCAGGGTATGAGGTAACGACCATGGCATCTTTGATTGTAAAGGCGGGATCTTCTAAACGACCAAGTCCAAAAAACGCAGAAACACCACCAATCAAAAAAATCAGCGACACCATCCAACTGATCACACGGTTTCGGATAAAATACGCAGCGATTCCGGTAACATCATCATCACTTTGAGGCGCTTTAATTTGCTGACTCATAACCCACTCTCCTGCTCGATAATGTCCACTTTCATTCCATCACGCAGTCTTGAAATCCCTGCGATAATTACTCTGTCATCGAGTGTCAAACCATCGAGGACTTGAATGGAGGTCTGGGATACCTTACCTGTGCGAATCTGCTTTCGTGAGACAGTACTATCTTCATTCAACACCCATACAAACTTGTTCTCACGATCTAACTCATCACCGTCTGCATTGAAAATCGCCTCTATTGGAAGGTTAATGCCAACGTTTAAATCCAATCCTACCTTTTCATCCTTGGACGTCACTTCTACCGCCATACCATCGAGGATGTATTCCTCTTTTGGCATTGGAAGTGAAAGTGTGACGGTAAAGGTACCAGTTCTAGGATCGGGCTCGGTGGTAAATTCTTTTATGGTTGCGGTGTATACATTGCCGCTTGGGACACGCACCAACGCTTGTATTGAAGTCAGCCTTTCTTCTGTTGGTGGCTGTTTTATATATAGGCGATCGGGTAATTGAATCAGAACTTCCACGCGTTCAAGGCTATGAATGTTCACAATGTGTTGACCAACTTGAACATTTTCAAATTGATCAATATTGACTCTTGAAATGATACCGTCAACAGGCGCGGTTAAAGTGGTAAAAGAGAGCCGCAGTTGCGCCAATTTAAGTTCAGCCAGTGCAATTTGACGTTGAGCAGCGATTTCATCAAATTTAGATTTAGCTAATAAGCCCTTATCAACCAAAGGGCGTGAACGGCGATATTGGCTGTCTATCACAGAATAGCGAGCGGTAGCGTTATCTATATCCAGTTGGTAATCCGTCGGATCTAACGTCGCAATCTTATCGCCTTTCTTCACTTTATCTCCCTCTTTCACTAAAACTCGACTGACCTCTCCGGCCACCCTAAAACTGAGGTGAGAACGGTCAGCAGCATTTGCGACCGCAGGGAAATACAGATTGTCATCAACCTTATTTCCTTTAAGCGACATCACTTTTACACGGGGGATATCTATGGTTTTATCTGCTGTCTTATTATCGCAGCCTACAAGCATCAATAATGAAGAAACGACGGCTATAAAGATGACATTTTTCATACTACAACCCCCTTTCCTTAATCCAGGCTCTAACTTTGGTACCTGGCTCCATGACATTCACGCCAGAGATAACAATTTGGTCACCATTATTAAGGCCCTGTAGAATTTGATTGTTTTTACTTACCTCGACAGCCGCCTTAACAACCTCGCCTTGATCATCGACCCTCCAAACGTAAGTTTGCCCATCTTGTTCAAAAAACGCAGAGTCCGGAATCGTTGTAGCATCCGAGTTACTAGACGTTGCAAGCACACTACCCGACATTCCGGGAAGAATGCCTAATCCTTCGGGTCTTTCCATTACCATGGTCACTTTATAGCTGCCCGTTTTAGGATCAGCTTCGGTATCGATTTCCTGAAACATTAAATCAAACATTTGCTCAGGCAAGGCATCGAATTGCATTTTGGCGGATACATTCCTACTGGGGAGATAACGATTAAGTAAGTGAGACGGAAGCTGAAAAATTACCTTCATCACTTGGTTAGTCTGAATGTTCATCACCCCTTCTTTTGCAGCAACGAATTCATGGTTTTCTGCAGGGATATAGGAAATAGTGCCATCATAGGGAGCAACAAGCTGGGTATACCTCAAGTTTGCTTTGGCTTGATCCCACTGCGCTTTCGCAGAGTTGTGATTGGCTTTTGCTTCATCAAAATCCTGTTCAGAAACAACTTGGTCTTTGCGAAGCTTTTTGTATCTTTGATATTGCACATCCGCGAGTCTAAAATTCGCTCTCGCTTGTTGCTCTAGAAGTGAGTATTCATCTGGGTTCAGTGTTGCCAGTACATCACCTTTATTGACAATTTGACCTTCACGAACCGCTATTGACTCAAGTAACCCGGGAACACGAAAGGCGAGTACCGCCTTATCTCCGGAGTCGGTGGTCGCAGGAAAGCTGCGTTCAAAATTCGCATTGCCAATAGAAACAGTGAATAGTTTGGCGGGACGAGATTCTGGTTCAGGGACGGGGGGCAGCTCTTTCCCACAACCAGACAAAATGATGACAACAACCACTGCCGCGCACAGCTTCCTCATTGAATTCACCTAATAATTATAAGGACTCTATTTAAAGTAGATGAACTATCAAGTAACTGCCATTAAGGGAGGGAATAGACTCTTTTATAATTAGTAAGTTGTAATAGAAAAAATGACGTCAAGATCGCAATAAAAAAGCAGGTTCAACACCTGCTTTGCAATAAACTACGATCATTAGGTTGAATGAATCATATCCCGCCTACAACTTACTAAACTCTCGGTTCACGCTAAACGTATCTGAGGTGACATACGCTTCGATATTACGAATTCGACCATCAATGCGATCGAAGTCACGTTCAAGCACACTCAAAAGTTGTTCGGGGCTTTGACCTTTCTGCCACGGCTTACTTTTTAACGTGTGTGCGTGCTGGGCTTCAATGTTTTCGGAATACGTCACTGGTGGTTTTTCCAACATAAAAGCCAACGCGACATAAGCGAGCAGGACCAAAAAAGTCCCTCCGAGTAATGCAGCCGAGATCACTATGATCCGAATTAACCACACTTCTACGCCGAAGTAGTTGGCAAAGCCAGCGCAGATGCCAGCAAGCTTACCGTTTATTGGGTCTCGAAACAGCTCTCTATTATTCATACTTGCGTCTCCATGTTGGTGACTCCGCATCTAAGATACGCTCTAACGTATCTACACGAGACTGCATCGCTTCGGCTTTTTCAGATAGCACCTGAAGTCGTTCTAAGTCTTGGCTCGACAGAGCACTATCCGTTTTGCGCTTGCTGCGATAGTGGAGAAAGAGCCATAGTGGAGCGACAAAGATTAGAAAGACAATCAATGGTCCTACGAAAAAAAATGTCGACATAAATGGCTCCTTTATTATTTATCTTGAGATGACATCTGTTCTTTCAGTTTTGCCAACTCTTTTTCAATGTCATCTTGCGCTTGAAGCTCTGCAAACTCCTGTTCTAATGACTTAGATTGGCCAGTGCTCGAATATAGATCAGCTTCCGCTTCCAATTCATCTACTTTGCGTGAGTACTGTTCGAACTTCGCCATCGCTTCGTTAGTGCGACTGGTATGAAGATGTTTTTGCACATCACGACGATTTGAGGCGGTTTGATTACGAATGGCTAGCGCTTGCTGTTTAGCACGAGTTTCTGCAATTTTGTTTTCCAGCTTACCGATTTCGCCAGTCAGTTTATTAATGGTTTCTTCAACTAACGTTTGTTCGGTGTGCAAACCTTTAATGACCTGCTCCAGCTTTTGCTTCTCGATTAACGCGGCGCGGGCTAGGTCTTCGCGCTCTTTCACCAATGCAAGGCTGGCTTTGTTACCCCATTCGTTAATCTGATCTTCTAACGCTTCTACTTTACGTGATAGCTCTTTTTTATCTGCAATCGCCTTCGCTGAGTTGGTACGTACTTCGACAAGCGTGTCTTCCATCTCTTGAATGATTAGACGGATCATTTTTTCAGGATCTTCCGCCTTGTCCAACAATGCGCTGATGTTTGAGTTAACGATATCTGCAAAACGAGAAAAAATACCCATGACGGAACTCCTCTTTTCTTCTATAAAATCCGACAAGGTAGTGATTTTCCTTGTCTCTCCCTACATGAGTAAACAAATAGTGTGCCAACTTTTAATATCCAATAAATTCAATAGTTTATGTATTTCATTGCTGTTATGCACCTTTATGCTATGATGTTTTTTACCAACTGTTGGTGAAATTTACCAATAGTGCTCAAAAATGATGGCAAAGCAGCTCAGGTAAGAAGGATCCTATGAAGCAAAACCTAATTGGTGAATCTCCCGCTTTTCTCGCAGTACTGGATAAAGTATCACAGCTCGCTCCGATTGAACGTCCTGTGCTGATCATTGGAGAGCGTGGTACTGGTAAAGAACTTATTGCACAACGATTACACTATTTATCAAAACGTTGGGATAAGCCACTTTTGTCCTTAAACTGTGCGACATTAAGTGAAGGATTGATCGACTCCGAGCTTTTTGGTCACGAGTCAGGCGCATTTACAGGCTCCAGAGGTCAACACAAAGGTCGATTCGAGCGAGCGGAAGGAGGAACCCTGTTTCTCGATGAACTGGCTACTGCGCCACTTCTCGTCCAAGAAAAACTTCTACGCGTTATTGAATATGGCGAGTACGAACGTGTTGGCGGACACACGGCGCTGAATGCGGATGTCCGTTTGGTTTGTGCAACCAATGCCGATTTGCCTCACCTCGCTGAACAAGGTGAGTTTAGAGCAGACTTACTGGATCGGCTTGCTTTTGATGTCATCATGCTCCCCCCGCTTCGTGAACGACAAGAAGACATCCTCTCTTTAGCTGAACATTACGCCATCAAAATGTGCCGAGAGCTGCAATTGGAATACTTCGTTGGTTTTTCCGCGGACGCTCAACAATCGCTATTAGAGTATGCTTGGCCCGGAAATGTACGCGAACTGAAAAACGTCATAGAACGAGCAATATACCAGCATGGCTCCAATGCCAATCCGATTGAGGCACTTGTTTTTAATCCTTTTGAAACGGGTTGGGCTAAGCCAAGTGACCACCTCCTAAAACAGGATGAGTCTGCTCAGGGTGCCAGCACTCAGATCTCACTTCCATTGGATTACAAACAGTGGCAAGAGGAACAAGACATCAACCTGCTCAATCAAGCATTAGAAGAAGCGAAGTTTAATCAACGCCAAGCAGCTGACTTACTGGGGCTGAGTTACCATCAATTACGAGGAATGGTGAGAAAGTATGGTTTGGTCGGACAAAGCTAACTGTCTCAATTCTAAGTACCCTATGTATCTAAGATTTTGTGTTTGGACCGAGTACACAAAAGTGTTAAATTAGCTGGATCACATTCGCTTGTAATCAGCATTTTAATTAATGACGGCGCAAGCTAAAACTCAATGAACATTTCATATTATGAATGCTTTTATAAGATTATCGCTGGGCCTTATTGGTATTAGCTTGCTAACCGCATGTGGCGACCCAATTGACCACACTGCTATTCGAAAAACAGGTTTTGTGTTTTGCGGACAAGGTAAGCCAACAACTTTTAACCCACAGCTGATTGACAGTGGTATTACTGCAGAAGCGCTCAGTCCTCAAATTTATGACACGCTGCTTACGCTCGATCCAGAAACACATAAACCTGTTGCCAGTATTGCGGAAGATTGGTCTGTCAATGACGCTGGTACTGCGTATACATTCCATCTGAAACGTGGTGTTGAGTTTCAAACCACAAAGTGGTTTACCCCAACAAGACCGCTAACGGCAGAGGACGTGGTATTCAGCTTTAAGCGGATTGTTGATCCTGAGCACCCTTTTCACCAAGTTGGCGGTGGTTTGTATCCCTGGTTTGCAGGGCTTGATTTTGAAAGCCTACTCAAAGATGTTGTTGCTGTAGACGACCATACTGTTGTGTTTACCCTGTCTAAACCAAATTTTGCCTTCCTGTCTAATATCGCAACCAGTCATGCGGTTTTGTTATCTGCAGAATACGCGCAACAACTCGCGGCAAAAGACCATAAAGAGCAGATTGACCAACTTCCCGTAGCACAGGCCCATTTCAACTAAAAGAATATCAAATCAATGATTTAATCCGTTTGGAACGTCACCCTGATTACTGGAAGACCCCAGCTAAAATGGAACAAGTGGTGTTTGATATATCACACCGGGGAACTGGCACGTTGGCAAAACTGCTTAGGAATGAATGTGATGTTCTGTCGTCACCTATTTCGAGCCAAGTTCCCGTCATTCAAGATCAGTCAAACCTTGAACTGACAGCAACGCCTGCAAATAACGTTTCATTCATTGCAATTAATACTGGTAACCCGGCACTGAGTGATCCACGTGTACGCCAAGCGCTTAACCTTGCTATTAATCGTCAAAATATCTTAGAGTCGGTGTACTACGGTACGGGGTCACAAGCTTATACCCTGCTTCCACCTACCTCTTGGGCACACCAAAAAGACAGCATTAAAATCCGTTACGATCGCAACTATGCACTCGCTTTGTTGCGCGAAGCAGGCTTTGGAGATGGTTTAAAATTATCGATGTGGGTACCTCTTGAACCTCGTGCGTTTAATCCAAGCCCTCGTAAAACCGCGGAGCTTATCCAAGCTAACTTCGCTGATATCGGTATAGACTTAACCATATTAACTGACGACCGATTCGAACGGGTGGATTTAGACAGCATTAACAACGTAGATCTCTTACTGACGGGCTGGATCGGAGATACAGGGGATCCTGATAACTTTTTCCGTCCACTGTTGTCGTGCGAATCCGACCGTGTCGGCTTAAATGTGGCGATGTGGTGTAACGATGACTTCGACTTTTTATTGGATCTCGCCTTAGAGACACAGGAAATTCGCTACCGTTTGAACCTTTATCGCCAAGTACAGAACATATTAAACGAGGAGTACCCCGTTATCCCTCTTGCTCACGGTGTGCAGTTCCGAGTTCATAATAAATCGTTGACTGGCTTCAAGTTGAGCCCATTTAATGCCCAGCCATTCGATAACGTTGAGAGGGTTAACTGATGTTTTGGTATACCATTCGTAGATTCAATCTGTTTATCATAACCTTGATGATTCTTACCATCGTCGGCTTTTCATTGCTGCGACTCGATCCTGATTCTCATTGGGCCAACGTCGGGTTCTGGTCTGGTTGGCAAAGTTACTTAGTTAACCTGTCACAACTCGATTTTGGTGTGAGTAAAAATGGCAACGCCATCTATAACGAACTAAAAATTGTGTTCCCAGCCACCTTAGAACTGTGTTTTTTCGCCTTTTTAGTTTCGCTGTTGATCGGGATTCCTCTTGGTACAATTGCGGGGATGAAACAAGGTAAATGGGTCGATACCGGTATCTCGTTTTTGTCGATGTCTGGTTATTCTGCGCCTATTTTTTGGGTCGCACTGCTTTTAATTATGGTATTTTCACTCGAATACCACCTATTCCCAGTAGCAGGAAGGTATGACTTATTGTATGAAATCGACCATATAACAGGTTTCGCTACCATTGATGCATTCATGGCGAAGGGGGAATATCGTGCTCATGCATTGCAGAGTGTCATTGAACATATGGTACTGCCATGTATGGTGTTGGCGTTGGCACCGACCACACAAGTTATTGGCTTAATGCGTTCTTCCGTTTCTGACGTGATGAGCCAAAACTATATCCGTGCGGCAAGAATCAAAGGCCTGTCCACACGAGAAATCGTCACGCAACACGTGTTGCGTAACGCGATACCACCAATCGTACCAAAAGTAGGCGTGCAGTTATCCACGATGATCACTTTGGCGATTATTACAGAATCGATCTTCAACTGGCCAGGTATTGGTCGTTGGTTGCTTGATGCACTCGCAAGCCAGGATTATGCATCTATTCAGGCAGGTGTAATGGTCATTGCGACGCTGGTTTTGACGGCTAATATCTTATCGGATCTGATCGGCGCTACGATTAACCCTCTGGTTAGAAAGGAATGGTATGCTAACAAATAACGTTTATCAGGAAGAGCACATTCCAACGCAATTTGAGCGTTTTTGGCGAAGCTACCGTGCCAATGGGTTGGCAATGTTTGGCTTATGGTGCCTTGTCTTTATTCTTTTGATCACCATCTTTGCCGCGTGGATCAGCCCTTTCGACCCACAAGCGCAATCGGGTGAATTGCTGGTTCCACCATCATGGTCTCCAGCAGGTACCGTGGATTATTTCTTAGGTACAGACGACCTCGGCCGCGATATTCTGTCTCGCTTGATTATAGGGTCACAACTGACTTTTGGCTCCGCCATCATAATTACGCTTATCGCGACATTTGTTGGTTGTCTCATTGGGATCCTAGCGGGGATGACCAAAGGTTTGCTATCCAGTACGTTGAATCACCTTCTGGATACGGTCATGTCTATTCCGTCGCTCTTGTTGGCGATCATTTTCGTGGCATTTCTTGGCTTTGGTGGGTTCAATATTATGCTTGCCATATGTTTGGCCCTGATACCACGCTTTATCCGCTCGGTCTATATCGCGGTACATGCCGAAGTTGAAAAAGACTATATTATTGCCGCCCGCTTAGATGGTGCGAAGAACTTCTACTTACTGTGGTATTCCATTCTGCCTAATATCCTGCCAGTTATCGCGGCGGAGATTACCCTCGCCCTCTCAACTGCCGTTTTAGATATTACCGCACTGGGTTTCCTTGGGCTTGGCGCACAAGCTCCGAGTACAGAATGGGGCGCAATCCTTGGGGACTCGGTCGAATTGATTTACATTGCCCCTTGGACAGTGACCTTACCAGGTTTAACTATCATGTTTACCGTTGTGACTCTAAACTTAGTAGGTGAAGGTGTGCGGCGAGCGCTAAATGCGGGGACTGAATAATGCCGTTACTTGATATTCGACATTTGACCATTGAAATAGAAACGCCTCAAGGCATGGTTAAAGCGGTTGATCGAATGAGCCTAACCTTAAACGAAGGCGAAATTCGTGGCTTGGTAGGCGAGTCTGGCTCTGGAAAAAGTTTGGTAGCTAAAGCCATTGTCGGGGTGAATAAAGACACCTGGCGAATTACAGCCGACAGGATGCGGTTGGGTAATATCGATTTGCTGCAATTAACGCCAAAAGAAAGGCGTCGTGTTATTGCGCGTGATATTGCGATGATTTTCCAAGAGCCGTCTACCTGCTTAGATCCTTCAGAGGAAGTGGGCAGACAACTTATTGAATCCATCCCATCACGCTCTTTTGATGGCAAGTGGTGGCAACGCTTTAAATGGCGTCGAAAACAAGCAATTGCCCTACTTCATAAAGTAGGCATTAAAGACCATAAACGTTTGATGGGAAGTTACCCTTACGAACTGACCGACGGTGAATGTCAAAAAGTCATGATCGCGATGGCCATTGCAACCAAGCCAAAACTGTTGATTGCAGATGAGCCTACAAATGATCTCGATCCTATCACTCAGTCGCAGATATTGCGCTTATTGAGCCGAATGAATCAAGTCAATAACACCACGATTTTGCTTATCGGTCATGATTTAACCACTATTACCCAGTGGGCTGGTCGTATAACGGTAATGTATTGCGGTCAATCTGTTGAGTCAGCTATGACGAAAAAGATCATTAATGCGCCGAAACATCCTTATACAGACGCTCTGCTTAAAGCCATGCCAGATTTTAATGATTGGGTGCCCCACAAACAGAAACTGCCATCTTTGCCAGGCTCCATCCCTCCATTGCAACACTTGCCTATCGGCTGTCGTTTAGGACCAAGATGTCCGTATGCGCAAAGACAATGTGTAGAAATACCGCCGACACGGCGAATTAAGAACCATAAGTTTAACTGCCACTTTCCACTTAATATGGAGAAGAAGTCATGAGTGCGTTACTTGAAGTTGATAACTTGTCAAAGCAGTTCGTCACGCGCTCAAAACTGTTTAGACGTCAAGTAAACCAAGCAGTCAAGCCCGTAAGCTTTACCTTGGAACCAGGGCAAACCATTGGTTTTATTGGTCAAAATGGGTCTGGCAAATCGACACTAGCTCGTATGCTTGCTGGTGTGGTTAAACCAAGTTCAGGCGAAATTCGTGTCAATGGCGAACCGCTAGAACACAAAGACTACGCAACACGCTGTAAGCTGATTCGTATGATTTTCCAAGATCCGAACACCTCTCTTAACCCACGCATTCAGATTGGCCGAATCTTGGACGGTCCTTTAAGACGAAATACCAATATGCCGCCTGAAGCTCGTATACAGCGCGTAAAAAACACCTTACTGCGCGTTGGTTTGTTGCCTGAGCATGCCTATTTTTATCCGCAAATGCTTGCGACTGGCCAGAAACAGCGGGTCTGCTTAGCGCGTGCTCTTATCCTACAGCCTTCTATCATTGTGGCAGATGAAGCACTAAGCGGACTGGATATGGCAATGCGTTCTCAGATCTTGAACCTTTTCTTGGAACTCCAGGAAGAGATGGGACTTTCGTTTGTTTATGTATCTCAGCACATTGGTGTCGTGAAGCACATTACTGATAAAGTCATGGTAATGCATGAGGGAGAAGTGGTTGAGTCCGGCGAAACTAACAAAGTATTGACCAATCCAGAGCATATCATTACTCAGCGTTTAGTTGAAAGTCACTTCTATAAAGCGCCAAACCACTGATACCAAAAAAGCCTGCAAGATTGCATTGCAGGCTTATTAATTTAAATCAAAAAGTTATCGAACATTTTAACCAGCTATAATGACCCGTTATTTACTACGACTGGTATTACCTACGCCCTGCACTTTTGCGCAGTTCAAAGTCAAACTCATCCGGAAATAGAACAACACCTTCCTCGTTCTGGTTTGGGAACACCACAACCGATAGCTCGTCATCTTCTAGCCCCGCAGTCCAGCGACTGTGCCACTTATTAAGAGAAATGGCTTCAGGCTCGCACTGCTCCCACTCACCTGTCGCCCATTGCTGTGCAAATTCTTGATTTGGCCACACCGGAACACAATCGTCTTCTTCAGTATTCAACATGACGCAACCATGTTCATCTTTTAGGATCCAAACTTTTCGATTCGTCACGATCTCTTTTATACAGTATTTTAATCGTTGTTCTTCATTGTAACGATTGATCGTATCCATCTGCTCTTGGGTTAGTGCCTCGGACATGTTTGCCTCCTGTCTAAGCATAGAAAAATGCCCGCAATTAAGCGGGCATTAAAAGTATATGGCAATAGTAAAATTACGCTAATTCAGCTTGAAGCCAAGGCCAACCTTGCTTCTTACGGCTTAGCGTGTTTTCCATCATGAGCATGCCGTCTTTCTCGTGCTTAACAAGCTTCTCTGCCCACTCACCTTTGTAAAGCAGACGAGTTTGTGCCGTCGTGATGTCTGTTAACATTACAGCCGCAAATGCTAATGAGTCGTTTGCACAACGCGCTTCTAGGTCCGCTTCTAGTGCTTCGATCATACCATCAACTTGCTCTAATGTTGCAAGCTCAACCTGACCTACTACTACGTCACGACCGTTGAATGGGTAACCTTTAAGGTCTTTTTCAACAAGCTCAGCCGCAGATAGACCTTCGATGTTTGTCTTAGCAATCAGAAGATCTTTAGTAAATGCGTCAACATCTTGTACGTCTGCGATGACCGCTAGCTCAGCTACGGCATCTTTGTCTTTTTGTGTACAAGTTGGAGAAGCAAAACCTACTGTGTCAGATAGAATTGCAGACATCATTAGCTTAGCGATTTGTGGAGTGATCGCATGACCTTCAATCTGGAACATGTTGAATAGAACCGTGTTCGTACAACCCACTGGCCAAATCCATGCTTCCATTGGGTTTACTGTCATCACATCACCTAAACGGTGGTGGTCAACAATACCCGCGACTTCTGCTTCAGCGATGTCATCAGGTGCTTGCGCTAGATCTGAGTAATCAACCAACCAAACGGTTTCACCTGCGACTGAGGTGCGTAATTCCGGCACTTCTGCACCCGCCACTTCTAAGATGTGCTGAGTTTCACGGTTAATTTCGCCCTGACGAATTGGCATCGCTTCAACGCCACGCGCTTTAAGAAGTTCAGTTGCAACGAGTGCACTACAAATACTGTCACTGTCTGGGTTCTTATGACCTACAACTAGAATCATGTCTCTTCCTATCCAAGTCAATTTTATACGCTGCCTAATACAGTTAATTAGGGCGTGTTTGCTCACAAAGGCCGATACTTTACCTGATTTGAGAGTGTTTGACACGCAGAAAAGTTTACAATGTTATTACGAGCAATTCTCATTCTTGTTTTTATAATCGAACGATTTGCTTCACGTTATGCCGTGACGATCGCTTTCGCATTTAACCCTTTATCCACGCTCACCATTAATAACTGACAAGGTTCTTGGTTTAGCTTTTCTCCTGTCCAGTAATCATACCAATCCATCGGTTGATCAGACGTCAGCGTAAATTCCATCGCCCCGTAGCTGGCATAGTTAAACAAGCAATGAAGGTCATTCTTCGTCGTTAGTTTTAAAAACGCATGATTTAAACTCAAAGCCGTGAACTTTGCTGACTCTTGGTTACGTTGTTGACGTAGCATGAGCTTAGCCAATGTCTTCTTTGCAAATGGCGTAATCTCAGGGAGCGGATCGCCAGACAGCAGCAAACCCCCACACGCCAATAACACCGTGCGATGAAATTCATACTCTTCTCTGGATGCGGCTTGATTAGCTAATGACGTGAATGTCGCGCAATCCGGATCAATTTGCCACAGTTTTCGATGCTGCCAACTACGATAAAAGGTTTCTTTGGCTATCTGCTCGAAACGACGACTATGGCGTTCTACGTCATCAGAAACACGCATTGCATCCACAAGCCCTAGAGATGGCCACATTGGCGCGTTGCAACCTAAAAGCCACGCATCACCAGCGCCTTTAGCAATCGCTTCCATTCCTAAGCGATACGCCTCAACGCCGGTAATACCAGACTGTTTACGCACACCTTTCAAAGTGCCCCAATAGTTCGCGTCTAGCTTGAACAATTCAACGCCCCACTCTTGTCTCATGACAGAGACTACATTCGTCAGATGGTCTTGTACTTCTGGGTTTGAGGTATCGAGTATGTACCAAGCGTGCAGCGCCAACCACCGTATGTGACATCTTCTGCTTTAAGTAAGCTTCCATCTTTGTGACGAACAAACCACTCTGGGTGTTGTTTGAAGATCTCCGACTCAGGTTGAGCAATAAAGGGCGCCATCCAAATCGCCGGCTTTTTGCCTTTTGCACGGATACTATGAATGAGCTCTTTCACACCACCAGAAAACTTATCCGATGGGATTAACCAATCGCCCATAAAGGCTTGATAGCCATCATCCAGAAGTACCCACTCTAGGTCTTCAAGCTTATCTTGCATGCAATCAACGTTCTGCATGATGTTTTGCTCTGTCACGTCTGCGTAGTAGGCATACCACGAACACCAACCGACAGGCGCATCTTGTGTCACACCTTGGCGAACAGGATGATGCTCTGCAATCATCTCTCCATAGATTTGATAAAGCTCAGACAGAGATTGGCCGCAGAGTACCGCCACGGATTCAAGTTGATTACTTTCCCAATCCGCCACTTGAGTAAACTCACCATCAATCGCGGCAGATAAAACCCAGTGTCCATCACGCAGTACAACATCAAAATAGCCAGCAAAGCGATGACATGATATGAAGCCAAATAATGTGTAGCCAGCCGAGCCTTCCACCACTAAATAGTTGTAGTAACGCTTAGGGGCATCTTTGGGATAGATTCGATAAGAAGGGTTGTTGTCTGGACAGCGACCAATCTCAACGGGATGGCTAACCGTTCCCGCTGTTTGCGCCAGCATTTGGAAGCCATCGCCAATCACGTTGGCCTCGTGCTCGTACAAATACGGCATCTCGAACAACACTTCACGGTCGGTAAACGTTTTATTGTGAAGCCCAGCAAAAGAAAAATGTAATTGATTACCCTCAACTTCAACTTGGAAGTCGTTGTTATTCACAGTGATCTCAATGTGATTTGCCAATTGAATGCTCTGAGCCATAAAGAGTCTACTCACTTAATTATTATTGTTTAGCTTGGTTCATTATCCCCTGCTTGTCCCACCCAATTCGTTATCGACGTCACGAATCCTACTGTCGTTTAGCGTCACAAATTTATTATTGAGATAACGCTCACTGAAATTTTGGTTAAAAAAATACCAGCCCGAAGGCTGGTATTTCGATTGATGTGAATTGCATTAATTAAGCAACTTCGATTGGACCACCGAATGAAGTCACTGGCGGTACTTTGCCGGTGAACTTCTCGAAGTCTACGATACATGTGTTCGCAGAAGTCGCCTGCGCAAGTTCAGAAGAGCCAATGTCTTGCGTTAGCGTGTTAGGGTCACCGTAAGTACAGATTGCGCCCTCTTTCTCGTTTAGAGGACCGTACCATGCACCTTCTTCGATACGAATAACGCCACGTGGGTAGCTGTCAGTAAGAACAGCACCAGCTAATAGCTGACCACGACCGTTGAATACGCGCACTAAGTCACCGTCTTTGATGCCTTTCGCTTTCGCATCCGCTGGGTTGATGTAAACAGGCTCACGACCTTGCACCGCGTAAGTTGCACGGAACTCTTCAGATTCACACATTTGAGAGTGCAGACGCTTGTCTGGGTGACAAGACTGCAACCAGAATGGGTATTTATCTGAACCAGGGCCACCGTGTGAACGCTCTGATTTTTCGAACCACATTGGGTGTTCTTGACAGTGTTCGTAGCCGTAACGGCCGATCTTACGAGACGTGATCTCGATGAAACCAGACGGCGTACCTAGTGGGTTAAGCTCAGGGTCTTTACGGAAGTCCGCATGACGAACCCAAGGTTTACCTTCACCGAAGTCTAGTACGCTCTTCTCCCAGAACTCATTGAATTCTGGCATTTCAAACTTACCTTCGTTCGCTTTCTTACAATCGTTGTAAAGGCTTTCGATCCATTCCATCTCGCTCATACCACGAGTGTATTCTTCGCGGCGACCAAAACGCTGAGTTAGTTCACTCATGATTTGGAAGTCAGGCTTAGATTGGAACAATGGATCGACGAGACGATGCATTGCAATCAGACCTTTGTTCGAGTATGAACCGTATACGTCGATGTCGTTACGTTCCCATTGCGTACACGCAGGTAGAACGATATCCGAGAAACGACATGTTGCAGTCCAAGCAAACTCGATCGTTACAACCGTTTGAAGTTTGCGGAACGCTTTCTTCATGCGGTTACGATCTTGATGGTGGTGCCATGGGTTACAACCCGAGATCACCATCATTTTGAAATCTGGCAGTTTCACTTTACCGCCGTTGTAGTTGATCTCTTTGCCTGGTTCTAGCAGACAGTCGATCCAACGTGCAACTGGGATAGTACGGCTGTAACCGTTAAAGTCGTTGTTGTCCCACTTCGGCTTCATACCTTGGTCAAGGTTACGAGGGAAACCACCAGGGCCCGCGAAACCAGTAGAAGGCACACCGATACTTGAGTAGTGGTGACCGTAAGAGATGCCACCGCCAGGTAGACCGATTTGACCAACCATTGCAGCAACCACAGCCGCCGCCCAGTATGGTTGCTCACCGTGCTCTTGACGCTGGATACACCAACCCATCAGGATCTGTGTACGGCCACTTACTAGCATACGCGCGAATTCGCGAATCTTGTCCGCTTTCACGCCACAGATAGCCGCAGCCCACTCTGGTGTTTTCTCTACTTTGTCTTTTGTCTTACCTTGAACGTATTGAATAAACTCTTCAAAGCCTAGACAGTAAGTATCAATGAACTTCTTATCGTACAAGTCTTCGTTGTACAGCACGTGCGCCACTGCAAGCATGAACGCTACGTCTGTCAGCGGGTTGATGTACAAGTGATCGTTCTCTAAGTAGCGCTGAGTCTTGTTCTTCACTGGGTCTACGGACAGAACGTTGATCTCACCTTTCGCTACTTTTTCTTTTAGTTGTGCTAGGTACTTGAACGACTCATGCGTTTCACAGTTCCAACCTACTTGAAGGTTTTTCACTGGGTCGTTAGCCCACAAAACAATATTGTCTGAGTTTTCTAAGATTTCGGACCAAGACGTACCCTGAGCATAAACCTCTGTCGACCCCAGAACGTAAGGCATGATAGTTTGACCAGCGCCCGTCGAGTAGTCTCCTACTTTAGTGATGAAGTTACCATGCATACCCACTGCACGTTGCATGTGCGCGGTACAGTTGTTGAATGAACCTGTTTGGTTCCAACCCGTTTGACCTGCGTGTAGCGCCCATGGACCGTAGTCTTTTTGAATACGTTCTAGTTCACGGTAGAACAAATCTAGCGCTTCATCCCAAGTCACGCGGATGAAACGGTTGTTACCGCGAGTATCCGCGCTATATTTGTGTTTCTTCAACCAATCTAGACGAACCATTGGGTAACGCACACGTGAAGGGCTGTAAATAATGCCCTTGATGCCGTTTAGCATTTCAGTTGGGTTTTTGTCTAGCTCTAGCGGTTTGATCTCTTGAACTTTACCCGCGTAGATGTGGGCGCGGAACGCGCCCCAGTGAGAACCTGTTACTTTCCAAGTACCTGTCGTCTCAACAGCATTGGCAGAGGCTGACGCCAATAAGCTAGGACCAATAACTGACGCTGCACTTGTGGTTGCTACACCTTTAAGAAAACTTCTTCGTGTAATAGCCATTTAAATTACTCCAATCCGACGCTTATTAGTGGTGACCTTCAGCATAATCTGAAGAGTGTTTCTGTAGATACTTCAAGATCAGGGCTTCACTGTCTGTATCTAGGTTAACGAACGCCAACATACCGTCGAACATACCTGGCCAGGTGTTCGCGTCGAAGTGCGCTTCCGCAGGTTGAGTGTGACATACAGAACAATTGGTCTTGTACGCTTCACGAGATTTTTCCCAAACAGGATTGATGTCGTTCAGCATAGACTCTTTCTTAATCCATACTTTCGCCGCGACTTTTTCCCAAGGAAGGCCTGTTAGCTCATCCACTTTTTTCTCACCAGTCGTCACAATGTTGCTATCTGTCGCTGCTTCTTTCATCAGAGACGCAGTCGCAATGTTCTTACCGAAGTCTTCTTGAATTACGCGACCAAAGCCTTTCGCTTTACGCCAGCCATCGATTTCGATTTCAACAAACTCGCCTTTGTCTTCAAGAACTTTAACGGTCGATGCTGGGTTAAGAAGACCGGCTTCTTTAGTGCCTTGTGCATCAAAGTAAATAGGTAGGTGACGAACACTCACTAGTTGCTGACCTACTGAGTAATCTGTATTTGAAGTCATACCTTCTAGGTCACCCACGATACCGCCGATGCTGTCCATACCTGCTGGCAGGTTATGCGCGATACCTTTATGACAGTCAACACAGCTTTGATCTTTCTCTGCTGCTTGCTTCATTTGGATACGAGCGGTTGGAGACATTTGCTCGAAATCCATCGATTCATAATTGTGACAGTTCTTACACTCTAAAGATTTGTTTGCCGAGAAACGATCCCATTCGTGTTTCGCAAGTTCGATACGACGCTCTTCGAACACACCCGGTTCGTCGTAGTTGCCAAATACTTGTGCAAATACCTCTTTAGACGCCTGCATTTTACGAGCAATTTTGTCTGTCCAGTTATGAGGAACGTGACAGTCAGGGCAAGTAGCACGAACACCTGAATGGTTTTTCCAGTGAACCGTTTCTTGCAGCTCAACGTACACGTTGTCACGCATTGTGTGACAACTAATACAGAATTCTTCTGTGTTGGTTGCTTCTAGAGCGGTGTTAAAGCCACCCCAAAAGATAACACCTGCAATGAAGCCGCCCATAGTCAGCACACCTAGGCTGATATGTACAGCTGGGCGCGTCATGGTACGCCACAGTTTAATGATTAATGATTTCATTATTTGCTCTCTTAAAATCTTTTCAAAAGTGTGGTTATGAGCTCACAGGCTTACATGCCGTGCGCGCCTGGAGGTCCAAAGAAAAATACTTGCAACATCCAAACGATGAATCCGTAACCGCCTACAAACCCGACACTTAAAATTGGAAAGAGAACAACCGTAATGAAAAAAAATGACTTCCACTCTAAAGAGCGTTTTTCATTCCCTTCTATTTTATTAACATCACTCATACATTTACCTATTTTGTATCCAGTGCTATTTCACAGCCTGTTTATTCAGGCTCCGTTTTTTACAATCTATAATGGAAAATGTTAAGCGACATTATGAGTTCAATACAATGAAATAAACCCTGCTAAACCCAGTAATTTCGAACTTTTTTGAGCTCATCCGGAGATGTGTTTAATTGCATTTTTTTATGAAAAAACATGAACAGATGTGAAAAAATAATCGAATTACAAACTTGTTAAATGACCAACAACAAATAAACAAAAATAACATTTTCTTGCTATTCGATATCAGAAATATTCCGCTTAACAACGGTTAGATTTCGAAAAATGTAACAAGAATGATAAAGGAACATTAGCAAATCAATGTGCGCAAGACGCTCTGAATCCTGCCTCACGACTTCGTTTGGGTATATAAATATAACGACCATTTTTCTAGCAAGTCATGTCAAAATGTACGTTAAGATACGCAAAAAAAGCAAAGTACAGGGTACCAACCCAGGAAAGATAAAAAGGAGTAATGATGGACAGTGTGGTTGATATAAGTTGGTTTAAGCTCGTGATGTTCAGCTCAGTTTTAGTCATACCTTTTGCAATGAACATTCGCTACAAGTTGGGCATTGCTAGAGATACCGCTGTCAGTGTAATTCGTATGGTCATCCAGTTGATACTCATTGGCGTATACTTAGAATACCTTTTTCAGCTCAATAGCTTACTGATCAACATACTTTGGTTAACGATTATGCTCGTCGTTGGTGCAAGCACCATCGCCAGTAAAGCTCATTTACCCCGTCAACCATTAATGCTACCTCTTTTAAGTGGTTTAATTTGTGGGCTGTTTCCACTTCTTATCGCAATGATAGTAGGGTTGGTCCGCCCGGCACCTCTTTACAACGCCCAATACATGATTCCACTTGCTGGTATGTTACTGGGAAACAGTTTGAGCAGTAATATTATCGCGTTGCAAAATCTATTTACCGCATTCGAAGAACGAAAATCTGAGTATGAAGCCGCTATTTCACTTGGTGCGGCACCGAAGTATGCCGCACTTCCTTTTGTCCAAGAAGCGCTGAGAAAGTCGCTAGCCCCTACTCTTGCCTCGATGACGACCACTGGCCTTGTGACACTTCCTGGCATGATGACAGGACAAATTCTGGGCGGAGCCAGTCCAATGGTAGCCATTAAATACCAATTGGTGATCATGTTGGCGATTTTCGTCATGCTCAGCATTTCTGTGGTTATCACGTTAGAAATGACATTGAAATGCGTTCAAACCAAGGAAGGCCGTATTAAAATAAAAATTGTCCGAAAAAACTCGAAAAAGTAACCACACAGTGTCTAGCTGTAACTGTATCATTTTATAAACTTTTTAGGCTGTTATAGATACCCACGGCCTTTGGTACAGGTTATCCACAGAAAATGTGGATAAGCAGCCAAAGTGGATACGCAACCATAAACCCAATCGCGATAATGAGTCACCTTAGCCTTGAAATGAGATGGTCATATTTTAATCAATAACCTGTCATATTCTAATTCTAAAGTAATCTGCGTAATGGAGTAATGGAGTGCTCGTCATGGATGTATTAATGATTACTGGTAGTAGCGATGAATTTCTATCTGAAAAACAAGTAGATTGGCTCGTACAAGAACCTCAAGAAATGACGTCACAGTGGATTCCAAAAGATTATGGAATCAATGAAGAGCTAATTTAGCGCTGTATGTAAATAGTGACACAGGGAAATAATAACGAGTTAACAAAAGACTGGGCTGATAAATAAGATATTAAAGTGCTCAAAAACCGGCATAAAATCGCTAGTCCAAAAACGGAACAGCACTCATATATTCAAGCAACCGATACTAAAAAGGCGAGCATTTGCTCGCCTTTATGATTATCGATGATCTTAATCGCCACTATCGATTATTTTAGATGCTTGTTTTCGTCGCGTAAGAATATCATCCAATACCACATACCAACGAAAACACCGCCACCAATAATATTACCTATCGTCACAGGAATAAGATTATTCATTATGAAATCAATAATGTTTAAGTCAGCATAATCCGCAATATTTGCACCTGTCATCTGCCAAAATGATTCTGGCGCAAAAATATTTAATACCAATTGCCATCGGCACTTGGAACATGTTTGCAACGCAGTGCTCAAAACCAGCAGAGACAAACATGGCAACAGGTAAAATCATCACCATAATCTTATCCGTCAATGTTCGCCCACTGAACGTCATCCAAACAGCGATACACACCAGAACGTTACACATTAGACCCAAAGCAACTGCCTGGAAAAAACCATGGTGCATTTTGTGCTGGGAAATGGCCATCGCATTTAAACCAACTTGACCACCATCAAACATATATTGCTTGGCTACCAGCATACAGCCTACCAGCATAATCGCCCCAGTCATGTTGCCGAAATACACGACGAGCCAGTTTTTAAACAGTGCCTTCCAACTGATTTTGCCGCTTGCTCGCGCAACCAGAGTCAATACCGAACTCGTGAAAAGCTCGCCCCCTGTGACTACGACCAAAATTAAGCCTAAGCTGAACGCAAGCCCGCCCATCAAATGAGTCAAGCCCCAAGGAAGATCCTGAGCGCCTGTCGTTACAGTGGTATAGAAAATAAAAGCAATACCAATATGCAAGCCGGCAGAAATAGCCAACAAGAAAGATTTTATTGGTGCTTTTGTTGCTTTACCCACACCGGCTTGAGCAGCACGCTCTGCAGCCTGAGGTGGCAATAATGAGTCAAACTGATTAAAGTCCATTGCTACGTTACATTTAGAAACAATTAGGGAGGCGGGATAATCGCTCCATTCTGATTGTTTTTCAAGGTGTATTTAACGTGTTCACTAAAAGTATTGAAAATGAGATCCCAAAGTATTGCAAATGAGATCCAAAATCAAGAACCTCTCTACTACCTAACCATTAAGCTGTCATTGATATTTAACAATAATACCGACATTCGGATAAAAATCCCGCTCTATATCAGCCTGATAGGAATATAGTTAACACTTCTCACGCTTACGTGTTGCCCAACGCTTGTTTTAAGTCTAGCTTGGATAAAAAAGCACAAAGGAATAATTTATGAAATTTTCAGCTGAACACCTCGCCGAGTTGAACCTTCTTCTGCAATTTGATTTAAGTAGCGCAGCCACGGGCATCAAAGTTCATAAAGATGCATCAGAAGAGGCTCAGTTAGCAGTGACACGTCTTTATGAGAAGCAACTTTGCACACTGCCCGATGGTGGTTACTTAACCGATGAAGGCATTGAAGTCGCAGAGCATGCAGAAAAAGTACTACGAGTTCTGACTCAATAAGATTCTTCGATTATTTTTCCCTCAACAATCAATGCCACCTTTATTGGTGGCTTTTTGATTTGTACTCCAGAAACTTATACTCTCGGTGATAAAAGGTAATACACATTTTTTCGTCAACGCTTACATGGTAATGACACCAATAAACCTAAAAGGGAAATCTCAAATGGCAAATACATTGATTGTTGGTGCAGGTTGGCTTGGAGCACCATTGGCTCAGTCGTTAGAAAATGACGGATGTTCAGTTGTCGTCACCCGACGCACGCAAGAGAGGCTAGATGAACTGCCCTCAGAGTTAACTCACGCAGCCCTACTCGACCTGAATCAGGCGAACGCCGCTCAGCAACTTAGCGACTTGATTCAGCAACACCAAATTGATTCTATTCTTGGTACGTTTCCACCGGGGTTTCGTAAGGGTGGAGGCCAAGAGTATGCACAGCAGTGGAAGACACTCGCGTCCGTAGCTAAGCAGAGTAACGTTAAAAAACTGCTTATGATCAGCTCAACAACCGTCTACCCGACTCTGCCATTACCAATGACTGAAAACATGGCTTCACTTAACTTAGCCCTCAATAGCAGCGATTTTTCTGATAATGCCCGGATCATGCTCGAAGCAGAACAACATGTCATCGATTCAGGTGTGAATTTTGTGATTCTGCGTTGTAGTGGTTTGATTGGCCCGAATCGCCACCCAGCTCGCTTCGCGACAAGATTGAAGCAAGTGAGCCAAAATGCCCCAGCCAATATGCTGCATCTAGACGATGCAATCGGTGCCGTTACATTTGCTTTGCAAAAACTGGATAATCAAATCGTCAATGTCACAGCGCCACACACCGTTAGCAAGGCGGAATTTTATCAAGCTGCGATCAATAAAAGTGGTGACGATATTCCGCTTCCTCCCATAAACGATATTGCTGACAAGCACATCTTGGCTGATAAGCTGACCTCGCTTGGGTATCAATTTCACTTTAATTCGACATTGGATGCACTTTGAGCTTTAAACCACTATGAAAATTTACCAACACATCGAGACGCTGTGGAAGTACATGCAGCTACAGCATCGACTTCAACCCGCCGACTGCTTGCTGGTAATGTGCAGCAACGACGAACGTGTCGCTGAACATTCCGCTAAACTGTACCTGCAAGGTTTAGCCCCTTTAGTCATCTTCACGGGTGGTGAAGGCCGATTCACCGAGGGTTTGTTTGATAACAGTGAAGCTGAAACATTTGCGGAAATCGCGCACGCTTGCGGCGTTCCCGTCGATGCAATACTAATGGAAACGCAATCGACAAACAGTGGCGAGAATGTACGTTTTACTGAGCAGCTACTGAAAGAGAAAAACATACACTGCGACTCGTTCATTTTAGTCCAAAAGCCGTTTATGGAACGTCGGGCGATCGCGACATTTGAAAAGCAATGGCAATCACCATACCGTCAGGTACAAGTCAGCTCAACGGCTCACCCGTTCTTTGAGTATTTCAATGAGGAAATGCCACTAATGATGGTGTTAGAAGCGTTAATGGAAGACTATGTACGCATCAAAACCTATCCAGATAGAGGATTTCAAACCTTTCAACCCATTCCAGAAGAGGTCGAGGCTGCTTATCAAACACTGCATCAACAATTTGGGTTTGGATCTTCGTAAGTAAACGTTTGATTAAACGCAACCAATTCAGCTTCAGGCAATAAAAAACCACCAAGACTGGTGGTTTTTTATAATGCGTAACGCACACGACAGATTATTTGCCCATAGCTTCTTTGTAGTGCTGACGACAAACAGAAACATATTTATCGTTACCGCCAATCGCCACTTGGTCGCCTTCGTTAATCGCAACGCCATTTTCATCGGTGCGGATAACCATGTTTGCTTTACGACCACAGTGACAAATTGTTTTTAATTCAACCAACTTATCTGCCCAAGACAATAAATATTTACTGCCCTCAAATAGCTCTCCAAGAAAATCAGTACGAAGTCCATAGCACAACACTGGAATATGCAATTTATCGACAACTTCAGTCAATTGGTATACTTGTTCTTTAGTTAAGAACTGGCATTCATCAACTAGAATACAGTGAAGTTTTTGAGCGTCATTTAATGCTGCTATTTCTTGCTGAAGATTGGTGTCTTCACGAAACAAATGGGCGTCCGACTGCAAGCCAATACGTGAGCTAACTTTACCTACCCCAAAGCGGTCATCAAGCGCGGCAGTAAATATGACGGGAGTCATACCACGTTCTTGATAGTTGAAAGAAGACTGAAGAAGAGTCGTTGATTTACCCGCATTCATAGCCGAGTAATAGAAATACATCTGAGCCACAGTGCATTACCTGAAGTTAAAGTGTTTAATTTATGGGAATGGAAAATAAAAGGGCTGAAGTATCAGCCCTTTAAAAAGAAAACTCAATTATTTACGACGCCACGTCGTGCCATCAGGACCGTCTTCAAGCACAATGCCCATTTCAGTCAATTTGTCACGCGCCATGTCGCATTTGCCCAATCTTTTGATGCACGAGAGTCGTTACGCAACTTGATCAGCGCTTCAATTTCCGCCACTTCGTCATCATTACCAGCATCGCCTTTTAAGAACGTTTCTGGGTTTTGATGCAAAATGCCGATCACGTCAGCAAGTTCACGCATTAGCGCACCCAGCTCACTCGCCTTTTCTATGTTTTCAGTTTTAAGGCGGTTGACTTCACGAGCCATGTCAAACAGGACTGAGTAAGCTTCAGGGGTATTAAAATCATCGTTCATGGCATTGGTGAAACGAGAAACATATTCCTCACCACCAGCAGGAGCCGCTTTGAGATCCAGACCACGAAGCGATGTGTATAAACGTTCAAGCGAAGCACGCGCTTGGTTCAAGTTATCTTCACTGTAGTTGAGCTGGCTACGATAATGGCCAGACATTAGGAAGTAACGAACTGTCTCTGCGTCGTAATGACCAAGGACATCACGAATGGTAAAAAAGTTACCCAGCGATTTAGACATTTTTTCTCTGTCCACCATCACCATACCACTGTGCATCCAAGTGTTCACATACTGAGTATCATGTGCACAGCATGACTGAGCAATCTCGTTTTCGTGGTGTGGGAACTGAAGATCAGAGCCACCACCGTGGATATCAAAATGATCACCGAGAATAGACGAATTCATTGCCGAACATTCAATATGCCACCCCGGACGACCAGGGCCCCACGGTGACTCCCATGTTGGTTCACCTGGTTTAGACATTTTCCAAAGCACAAAGTCTAGCGGGCTGCGTTTCGCAGTTTCGATATCTACGCGCGCACCGGCTTGTAGCTGGTCTAAATCCTGTTTAGACAACTTGCCATATTCGCTAAATTTACCGACTTCAAACATCACGTCGCCATTATCCGCAACGTAAGCGAAACCACGTTGAATTAGCTTTTGAACGAGCTCGATAATTTCAGGAATAAATTGGGTTGCACGGGGTTCTATATCTGGACGCTTCATATTAAGTGCATCAAAGTCGGCGTGCATTTCACCAATCAGTCGCTCAGTTAGAGAATCACAAGACTCACCATTCTCAGCTGCTCGTTTGATGATTTTATCATCAATATCTGTGATATTACGTACAAATGTAAGATCGTAACCTAAGTAACGTAGGTAACGTGAGACAACATCAAAAGAAACAAACGTGCGTCCGTGACCGATATGACAGAGATCGTAGATGGTAACTCCACAGACATACATGCCCACTTTACCGGCTGTAATGGGTTTGAATTCCTCTTTCTGTCTTGTGAGTGTGTTATATATCTTTAACATGATCTCTATCTACGATTGTGAATGAATACAAGAACGTTGAGTATACCAATTCCAACCTTGCTAGGTATATAGAAAATCACCGATAAAACGATAATCGACTAAACTTCAAGCATATACCCAAGTCAGTTCGAGATGATCGGGGATAAAAGTCTAATTTTATTCCTGATGCGTTTTGCACGTACTGCAACTTGAGCTAGAATCTCTGGCTCAACACAACACAGTAAAGGAAAGTAGCATGATCACCCTTCACACTAATTTTGGTGACATCAAGATTCAACTAAACGAAGAAAAAGCGCCAGAAACAAGCGCAAACTTCCTACAGTACTGCCGCGATGGCTTTTATGACAACACGCTTTTCCACCGTGTTATTGACGGTTTCATGGTGCAAGGTGGCGGTATGGAATCTGGTTTACGTGAAAAAGCAACACGTGCCCCTATCAAGAACGAAGCAAACAACGGCTTAAGCAACAAAGTCGGCACACTTGCTATGGCTCGTACAATGGAACCGCATTCAGCGAGCTCTCAGTTTTTCATCAACGTAAATAACAATACTTTCCTAGATTTCCGTAGCGAAAGTCTAGATGGCTGGGGTTACTGTGTATTTGCTGAAGTTGTTGACGGCATGGACGTGGTTAACCAAATTAAAGGCGTTAGCACTGGTTCATACGGCATGCACCAAGATGTACCGCTAGAAGACGTAGTCATCACAGGCACAACAATCGAAGAGTAATTCATCCTAATTATTCCCAACAAATAAGTTGATGGGGAGGCTCCGCCTCCCCTTATTTATATGACGACACTATTTATTTCAGATCTCCACCTTACACCGTCACGTCCGGACATTACGCAATGTTTCGTGACCTTTATGCGCACCGAAGCTATCACTGCTGATGCACTCTATGTTCTAGGTGACCTGTTTGAGTTTTGGGTTGGGGATAACGATAAAACGCCCTTTGCCGACCTTGTTCGAGCAGAGTTCAAACGACTCACGCAACTTGATGTACCGGTGTATTTTATTCAGGGAAATCGAGACTTTCTATTAGGTAAACGTTTTTGCCAACAAACTGGCGTAACGCTCCTAGATGATGTGTGTACGGTTGATCTCTATGGCACTAAAGCCGTCATCCTACATGGTGATACACTCTGCATTGATGATGTGAATTACCAAAAATTTCGTAAAACCGTTCATCTGCCGTGGCTACAATGGCTGTTTAATCATATTCCGTGGTTTATAAAGAAAAGAATTGTTGCTAAAGTCCAATCCGATATTCGAGCAGATAAAAGTACTAAAACCATGGATATTATGGACGTGAACCCAACTGAGGTATCACGCGTTATGCTACAACATGGGGTCGATGTGATGATTCATGGTCATACCCATCGTCCCAATACACACTTTTTTGAAGTCAACGGCAGTAAAAAGACACGCATTGTATTAGGTGACTGGTATGAACAAGGCTCAGTATTAAAAGTGACTAGAGACGGGTTTGAGCTACAAAATCGACCTTTTACATCATAATTTTCGTAAAAGATGTCGGTAGAGTAGAAGATTCTGATTGATGACATAGAAATTTTATAGAAATTCGTTATCATCAAATCACCAATTTAAATGGAACGATGTACCAATTGAAGTATTCTTACGTAGCGCGCCAACCAATATTGGATAGAGAAAAGCGAACCGTCGGTTATGAATTGCTTTTTAGAGACGGACCTAAAAATACCTTCCCCGAAGTAGAACCTGAACTGGCGACCAGTAGACTGCTTTCTGAGCATTTTTTGTCGACCCATTATGATACGTTAGGAAACAAACTCGGATTCGTTAACTTCCCTTATCAAAGTTTAGTGAATCTTGTCCCAACGCTTTTTCCTAAAGAATTACTGGTTATCGAAGTGCTCGAAGATTGTCAGCCAACAGAAGAGCTGCTTGATGCCATTAAGCACCTACACGCTTGTGGCTACCGCATCGCGCTCGATGATTTCGTACCAGCACCTGAGTGGAAAAAGTTTCTCCCTTACGTTTCCATCATCAAATTTGACATTCGTTCACTGCAAATTGGCAAAGCCGCGATTTACATTCAAAGCTTGAGTAAGTTAAATATTGAATTTCTTGCTGAAAAAGTAGAAACATACGATGAATTCAAGCAAGCACACGAAGCAGGGTTTCATTACTTTCAAGGCTACTTCTTCAGTAAGCCTGAGATGATCCAGAAAAAGAGTTTAAAGCCTTCGTTTCTTACCGTTATTCAGCTATGTAAAGCCATTGCAGATACAACCATCGATTTTGATGAAGTTGAGCGATTGTTTTCCATCGATGTAACTTTGTCATATAAGTTGCTGACTTACGTCAACTCCGGCTATTCACTGTCAACTAAGATAAAGTCGTTCAAACAAGCACTCGTTTATCTGGGTGAGGACCGCTTGCGCCGATTCATTTCATTGGTCGCAATCGCGTCCGTCCAAGAAGACAAGCCTGACTCTCTCTATGCGCTAGCTATACAACGAGCACGGATATGTGAGCTACTGCTTACTCAAATGAAAACAAGTTACGATCCCGGGCAGGCATTTCTGACCGGTATGTTTTCGCTACTGGGTTCATTACTCGACCAACCGCTCTCCGACGTGGTGAAAGACATTCCAGTAGATGAAGACATTAAGCGCGCATTAATCGACAGAAAGGGCGTGCTTGGGCATGTGCTATCTATGACGATTGCTTATGAACACGCAGATTGGGAGTTAACCGAAAAGTATTGCACTGCACTCAAGTTAAAAGAAGAACAATTGGTTGATGCAGTCAATCAGTCCACTGCTTGGACACAAGAGCTCCTCTCTCAACCTCCTGAATAACCACAAGCCTCACGATGGATAATCAAGTGAGGCCTCAACCACATGAGATCCCTATGATGGCCTCTTCTTGTCCTTGCGGTTCAAACCGTAGTTATCAGCAATGTTGTGAAATTGCACACAAAAACCACGCAGATGTGACGACGCCAGAGCAGCTAATGCGTTCGCGCTACAGTGCTCATGTTTTGGGTCTGACCGATTATGTTGTCGCGACTTATCATCCTAGTTGCCATGCAGAAGAGCAACGCGAAGGGATAGCGCAATCGATTGATAGCGATTGGTGTCAACTAGACGTTATTGACGTTCAGCTCGGTAGCGATGAGAACGAAGGATTTGTAGAATTCAGTGCCTACTTTAACGAAGATGGTCACCGCTATTGCCTCAGTGAGCGTTCACGATTCATTAAAGAAAACGGGCTTTGGTACTACATTGACGGCATCTTCCCGCCAGAACAAGAACCAGAGCAAGATCCTCGCCTGAGTCAACCTGTAAGTTCGCTAAAAGTGGGTCGTAATGATCCATGTATTTGCGGGAGTGGTAAAAAGTTTAAGAAATGTTGTGGGTGAGAAAGAAAGGTTCTAGGTCCTAGGTCCTAGGTCCTAGAGGGAGTTTGCGGTAACTCCCGCGCTCAATGAAGCATTAACACGCGCCGCTAGGAATACGGAATACGGAATACGGAATACGGAATACGGAATACGGAATACGGAATATTTTCAAACAGTTAAGCTCAATGTCAACCCTTCCGCACTCAGGAAGCGTAGCGCTCCGTAATCCAAAACAGCAAGCGAAAAGCTCGCCATTAAACACGGCTGTACCAACTAGCTCCCCTAGGACCTAGGACCCTAAACACCTAGGACCCTAAACACCTAGGACCTTCCCGTATTCTGTAATCCAGAGCCGCAAGTGGGGAGTTTGCCGTTAAACACAGAAGTTTCAGCGAACTCCCCTAGGACCTTGTTTTCTACTTGTGACGCTCTTTCAGCTTGTTAACAACATCGTTCATCGACAAGCCTTGATCTTGTAGTAAAACCAACAAGTGGTAAATCAAATCTGCAGATTCACACACTAGTTCCGCCTTATCACCCGACGTCGCCGCAAGCGCGACTTCAACGCCTTCTTCGCCCACTTTTTGCGAAATACGTTTGGTGCCACGGGCATATAGGCTGGCAGTGTAGGAAGAGTCTGGGTCGGCACTCTTGCGGGCAGCCAGCAACTGCTCAAGTTGATGAAGCCACACCATTTGAGACTCTTCTTGTGCATCACCGTCCCAACACGTTGTCGTTCCAGTGTGACACGTTGGGCCAATTGGGTTTACTTTAACTAGCAAGGTATCATTGTCACAATCCAACGCCATATTGACCAACTGCAGAACATTCCCCGACGTCTCCCCCTTGGTCCAAAGACGCTCTTTGGTTCGAGAGAAAAACGTCACTTGACCAGTTTCACCGGTTTTTTCTAGCGCGTCTTGGTTCATGTAGCCCATCATCAGCACTTGACTAGATTGGAAATCTTGCACAATAGCAGGTACTAAACCACCCACCTTATCCCAGTTGATTCGCTGCTGTAACGAACTTACTTCGGTGGCTGAAAAACTCATACTCGCACCTCTACACCTTGTTGTTTTAAATATTTTTTCAACTCGCCAATATTAATGACTTGTTTATGGAATACCGACGCCGCCAGTGCACCATCGACATTCGCTTTTTGGTAAGCGTCTGCAAAGTGTTGCATTGCGCCCGCACCGCCTGATGCGATCAACGGTACCTTGCACACTTCACGTACCATGTTTAACTGTTCGAGATCGTAGCCATTGCGAACGCCATCTTGGTTCATCATGTTTAACACAATTTCGCCAGCGCCACGTTTTTGTACTTCCTGAACCCAGTCTCGAGTTTCCCACTGCGTCGCTTTTGTGCGTTCTTCGTCACCCGTAAACTGATAAACCTGATATTTGCCAGTGTCTTTGTCGTAGTATGAATCAATACCCACAACGATGCACTGCACGCCAAATTTATCCGCCAAATCAGTAATAAGCTGTGGGTTTGCCAGTGCTGGCGAGTTTATCGACACCTTATCTGCGCCGAACTCTAAAATTCGAGCGGCGTCTTCCGCTGACTTAATGCCACCAGCAACACAGAAAGGAATATCAATCACTTCTGCAACGCGCTTAACCCAACTTTTATCGACAACGCGACCATCACTGGATGCGGTAATGTCATAAAATACGAGTTCGTCTGCGCCTTCTTCTGCATAGCGCTGAGCAAGAGGAACGATGTCGCCGATGATCTCGTGGTTACGGAACTGAACGCCCTTCACTACTTGACCATCGCGTACGTCAAGACATGGGATTATTCGCTTTGCCAACATGCAAATGCCTCCTCTGCTGTGAACTTACCGTCTAGGAGTGCACGACCAACAATGACGCCCGAAACTCCGCTGCCTTTTAACGCTTCGATGTCAGCCAATGAGCCTATGCCACCGGAAGACTGGAATTGAACTTGTGGGTATTGCTTACAAAGATCCACGTACAGCTCAACATTTGAACCTTCTAGCGTACCGTCACGTGAAATATCAGTACAAAGAACATGCTTCAGACCCACCGTCAGATAGTCGTTGATCAATGCTTCAATGGTGACACCTGAATCTTCTTGCCAGCCAGATATCGCAACTTTACGCACACCATCGGCGTCGATGTTGATATCCAAAGCAAGTACGATTTTCTCCGCGCCGTACTTTTCCATCCAACCTTTCACTAACTCCGGCTGTTTGACCGCCGTTGAGCCAACAACCACACGTTGTGCACCTGCTTCAAGCAAGTCAATCACATCTTGCTCACTTCGTACCCCACCGCCGATTTGGATGTTGGCTGGCGTACTTGCTAACAGCTTGGCAATTAGGTCAAGCTGACGTGCAGAAGTGTCTTTCGCACCCGTTAAATCCACTAGGTGTAGCCAATCCGCCCCCGCTTGATGATACAAATTGAATTGTTCTGCTGGGTCTACTTTGTACTCGGTAACTTGGCCGTAATCACCTTGATAAAGGCGTACCACCTGTCCTTCAATTAAATCTAGAGCTGGAATAATCACACTCAATTCCTTTTTATAATTCTAAGAAGTTTTGAATAAGCTTCGCGCCCGCTTTTGAAGAACGCTCTGGATGGAATTGCACACCATAATAGTTACCACTCTGAACTGCCGCTGTGAACGGGTTACCATAGTCACATTCTGCAATAGTGTAGTCGCCAACAGGCATGGCAAAACTGTGCACGAAGTAGAAGTACTCACCTTCTTCAATGCCTTTGAAAAGCGGGTGCCCAGGTGTGGCTGAAACCGTATTCCATCCCATGTGAGGCAGTGGTAATTCGCCCGTTTGGAGGAGTTTAACTTCACCATCACACAAGCCCAAACAATCGACTAGTTCATCCGCTTTCTGTCCTTTTTCTTGCGACACTTTACCTAGCAACTGCATACCAAGACAAATGCCGAGCAATGGCTTTTCAACCTGCTTAACCAAAGTGATAAGGTCACGTTCTTCAAGGTTCTTCATCGCTTCACTTGCTGTTCCTACACCCGGTAAGAAAAGCTTGTCTGCTGATAGCACCACTTGTGGATCCTTTGAAACGGCAACATCGTAGCCAAGACGTTCAATCGCAAATCTCACCGAAGAAACGTTGGCACAACCTGTATCGATAATGACAACTTTTTGATCTGTCACTGTATTCATCTCCTGTCAAAACCTTTAGTGCGGATTAAAGAACGCCTTTACTGCTTGGCAGCTCGTTGCCTTCAACTTTGATTGCTTGGCGTAAAGTACGACCGAACGCTTTAAACAGACTTTCAATGATGTGATGGTCGTTATCACCAGCCGAAGAAAGGTGCAGCGTACAAGCAAGCGTGTCAGTTAAAGAACGGAAGAAATGAACGACCATTTCCGTAGACAGGTCACCAACTTGTTCTCGACCGAAATCTGCCTCGAATTTAAGGTAAGGACGGCCTGATAAGTCTAATGCGCACTGAGCAAGACATTCATCCATTGGTAAGCTAAAACCAAATCGGCCGATGCCTCGTTTGTCGCCCAGCGCTTCTTTTAGTGCTTGACCCAAGGCCAGTGCGGTATCTTCAACGGTGTGGTGATCATCGATGTGAAGATCCCCTTTCACCTTACATACCATTTGAAAACCACCGTGCGTTGCAATCTGATCGAGCATGTGGTCAAAAAAGCCCATTCCTGTCGAGATATCGTTTCCACCTTGCTCGTCAAGATTAACCGTAACCTTGATATCGGTTTCTTTAGTCGTACGAACCACTTCTGCGACGCGGGCTTTGACCGTGAGGTCTTTCAAGATTTTTTTCCAGCCCATTGTCTCTGGATTGTACTGAATACCACGAATGGCCATATTTTCAGCAAGCTGAAGATCCGTTGCTCTATCGCCAATCACTACAGAGTTTTGGAAGTCGACTTTTCCCCCCTGAAGATAGTCTTTTACCATGCCAAGTTTTGGCTTGCGGCAAGAACAATTATCTTCTTCAAAGTGAGGACAAATCAGAACATCATCAAACTTGACGCCTTGAGATTCGAAAATCTCCATCATCATGTTGTGTGGTGCATCGAAGTCTTCCTGCGGATAACTGTCCGTACCAAGACCGTCTTGGTTCGTGACCATAACGAGTCGGTATCCGGCATCCTGTAACGCGAGCAGGCTTGGAATCACATACGGCTCTAGTTTTAGTTTATCTAAACGGTCAACTTGAAAATCGATCGGCGGCTCAACAATCAGTGTGCCATCACGGTCAATGAAAAGGATTTTTTGTTGTTTGCTCACTAGAACATCCTTATTGCTAATCTTGTAAAACCCTCACTTCAACGTGAGGCAACGTATACTTTACGAACTTATACTTTACGAGTAGTAGTTCCGAATAAAACCAAGTGTTTTCTCACACTCATCACGACTACCGATGCTGATACGCACACAATTTTCAATTGGTGAGTTACGAAGAATAATTCCCGTATCCCATGCGGCTTTAAACAGTGCATCGCCATCTGGGAATTTCACAAGCAAGTAATTGCCCCAACCTTCAAATACTTGAAGCCCTTGAATCATTGATAGCCCGACTTGTAAGTAAGCTCGATTCGCGTTGAGGTCGAGGACCTGAAACTTAGCTCGTGCCAGCCCTGCCTCTGAAAGGGCTTGAACAGCAATATCAGCCACAGGAATTGGCACTGGATAAGGGGCGATCACTTTAAGCAGAACGTTAATCAGCTCTTCATTTCCTAGAGTAAATCCACAGCGCAGACCCGCGAGCGCAAACGCTTTAGATAGCGTACGTAAAATAGCGAGATTTGGGTATTGTTCAAGCAAGTCGACGGTAGAAGCTTCAGGACAAAAATCGATGTAGGCCTCATCCATCACGACAATGGCGCGATCTTTTGTCATTTCAAGCAATGAAACGATATCTTCTCGCTTAACCAAATTACCGGTCGGGTTATTTGGCGAACAAACAAATACGAGTTTGACGTTGTCGAGGTTAGCTTCAATGCCAGCGAGATCCAACTGCCACTCTGAAGTCAGCGGAACGGTTTTACGCTCTACACCAATCGTCTCAGCACTAATGGCATACATACCGTAGGTAGGCGGGCAGTAGAGAATCGCATCTTCTCCAGGCTCACAGAATGCACGAATTAACAGTTCAATCCCTTCATCCGCACCGCGTGAGGTTAGCGTTTGTTCTGGCTTTACACCAGCGTACGCCGCATAAGCTGCGATCAGCTCTTGAGGTTGACACTCACTGTAACGATTGAGACGAGCAAAATCCGTTTTATAATCATTGTCAAATGGCGACTCGTTTGCGTTGAGCCACACATCACCACTACCACCAATTCGGCGAGCCGACAAATAAGGTGTCAGTTGTTGAACTTGTTTTCGTGCTAGCTTTTCCATTTTATTCGCCTTCTTGTTACTTATTCGCCAGCTTCTCGACGCGGATGGTTACCGCACGTTTGTGCGCATCCAAGCCTTCTGCTTCTGCCATAGTGACAACCGTTGGAGCTAAATTTTTAAGCCCTTCTTCTGAGAGTTCTTGCACCGTCATTCTTTTCGAGAAATCAGCTAAACCTAGACTCGAATAAGTACGCGTATAACCGTATGTAGGCAGAACGTGGTTGGTTCCCGATGCATAATCACCTGCAGACTCCGGAGACCAGTTCCCTAAGAAGATAGAACCAGCGTTGTCCAATAATGGCAGCAATTCACGAGGATTTTTGGTTTGTACGATTAAGTGCTCAGGACCGTAGTAGTTAGAGATTGAAACCGCTTGAGTCAATGACTCAGAGATAATGATCAGACTTGAAGCCAGTGCTTTCTCTGCGATGTCCGCACGAGATAATTGTTTTAACTGGCGTTGTACAGCGTCCGTGACTTGATCGGCAATAATGGCAGATGGTGTAACAAGGACAACTTGTGAGTCAGGTCCGTGTTCCGCTTGGCTAAGAAGGTCTGCAGCAATGAAATCAGCGTCTGCGGTGTCATCAGCAAGCACCAATACTTCCGATGGGCCTGCTGGCATATCAATAGCGGCACCTCGGAAATCGTTACTCACTTGGCGTTTTGCTTCCGTGACATACGCATTACCAGGACCGAATATTTTATCGACTTTAGAAACCGTTTCAGTGCCGTAAGCCATGGCAGCGACAGCTTGACCACCACCTACATTATACACTTCATCAATACCACAAAGTTTCGCTACATATAGGATTTCATCAGCGATCGGCGGCGGAGAACAAAGAACCACCTTTTGGCATCCTGCGATCTTAGATGGCACCCCAAGCATCAGCACGGTTGATGGCAACGGCGCACTACCACCTGGAATATACAAACCCACCTTCTGAATAGGTCGAGTTATCTGCTCACACACCACACCTGGCTGAGTTTCGACTCTAAGCGCTTGCGGGATTTGAGCTTTATGGAACTTGGCGATGTTTGCGTAAGCCTGCTCCAACGCTTCTTTCATTTGCTCGGATAGACGTTCGGACGCATCATTAATTTCTTGGGACGACACTCGAATAGAATCGGGTTTCACGCCGTCAAACTTCTCTGTTAGCTCAGTGAGAGCTGCGTCTCCTTCACTACGAACTTTTTTTATTACCTCAGCAACCGCTGCGGTAATGTTCGCACCTTCTGTAATGGCCGGACGCTCTAAAATAGCATCTTGCTGTGCTTCACTCAGTGATTGCCAAACAACCGTTCTCATCTCGATTACTCCATCATTTTTTCAATTGGTAACACTAAGATAGAGCTTGCGCCCAATTCTTTTAGCTGCTCCATTGTTTCCCAGAACAAATTCTCAGAGCTCACCAAGTGAACCGCCATTTTTTGCTTGTCTGACGATAATGGTAATACGGTAGGGTCTTCTGCGCCTGGCAATAGTGCTTTAATTTGCTCAAGCTTCTCTGCTGGAGCATGTAACATGATGTATTTCGATTCTTTCGCCTGTTGAACACCGTGCATACGAGTAAGTAGCTTTTCGATTAGCGCTGTTTTATCTGCATCGAATTCGCCCATACGTTGGATAAGTGTTGCCTTTGATTTAAAAATCACTTCTGCTTCTTTTAAACCATTCGCTTCTAGCGTCGCCCCTGTTGATACTAAATCAGCAATCGCATCTGCAAGGCCTGCACGTGGCGCAACTTCTACAGAACCTGTAAGCATACAAGTAGAGAATGGTACACCCGCTTCATCCATGTACGCTTTAAGCAGGTGTGGGTAGGTTGTTGCAATACGTTTCCCCGCTAAATCTTGTGGGCCGTTGTATTCTTCATCTTTGTTAATAGCGATAGACAAACGACAACCACCAAAGTCAAGGCGACGAAGTTGGACAAACTCACATGCCTCGCCCTGTGCTTTGCGATCTAAACGCACTTCTTCTAGCTCGTTTTCGCCAATGAAGCCTAGGTCAACGACACCGTCCATTACCAAACCAGGAATGTCGTCGTCACGTACGAGCAACAAATCAATTGGCATATTTTCTGAATGAACCACAAGGCGCTCACCCACCAGATTAAATTTAACACCACATTGTTTAAGTAAAGCTTGGCTTTCTTTGCTCAAGCGACCTTTTTTCTGGATTGCAATTCTTAAGCGTTGTTTTTGCATTAGTTTGTCCTTGTGTAACAAATTGATAATTAAGTATTTTTTAAACCAAAAAACGAAAAAACCCTCGGAAGATGTTAGTCTCCCGAGGGTTTAAATCTAAAATTCTTTGGATTTTTAACCTCCGGGAGTTTCCTGCCTCCCGGGTATGCGTACATCTCCCGAAAGACTACCTTGGGTGATGATGGTGATGAATGTTCATGACGAATTTACGCATACTTATTTAAGCTCAGTTGTTTTGCTTTGATAGTAGTCACACTAACCAAGGATTCTGTTTTTTTCAAGACCGAATTTCATCTTTTCTTGCCATTTTTAACTAAAAATACGTATGTATCTAATTTTAAAGCATTTATTTTTTACTTAAACGGAAATAGTTCAACGCGTTGGACTTATCAATACCCGCCATGTGGTACATTGATAAATCCATTTAAATCTTTTTAAAACAATAATTTATTTCACGCCCTTATTTAGTTAACCACTTTATCAATTAAAAGACACCCTCTCATTAATGAGATGCATCATTCAAAAAAAAGCTCCGCTAGTTACTAGCGGAGCTTCCTCTTTAAAACAACTCGTTGTTAACCTGAATGGTTCAGGCTATCTAAGTGGCGGATTTAGATTATACGTTCTGGTATGACGCCATCTTTGATCTCGACATCCATGAGAGTACTGTACATACCACAACAAACGAGATTGAAGCTGCTGCAAACGAGATAGCAATTGATGCGGTCATACCCAAAGCAATAAAGCCAATACAGGAAACCAAAGCCACAGACAGCGCATACGGCAACTGGGTGGAAACGTGATCGATGTGATTACAGCGAGCACCGGTGGATGACAAAATCGTCGTATCTGAAATAGGTGAACAGTGGTCGCCAAATACAGAACCTGCCAATACTGCGCTCAACATCGGCAACATAAGAGCAACGTCTGTAGCACCGGCCATGTCACCTGCGATAGGTAGCATGATACCGAAAGTTCCCCAAGAGGTACCGGTTGAGAATGCCATTAATCCAGACAGCAAGAAAAGAATCACGGGTAACCAATGCGGATTGATATTACCTTGAGCCAAGGTTGATAGATATGAGCCCGTTTTCATGTCACCAATTACAGAACCTATCGTCCAAGCAAACACGAGGATCAAAATAGCGCCAAACATTGATTTTGCACCAATCCATAGTGTGCGCCCAATTTCGCTCATCGGTATACCCTGTTTAACAACAGTAAATAAACCCACAGCTAGACCGAATAAACTACCGTAAATAAGAGAAGTACCGACATCGGTATTCTCAAATGCGCCAAGCAATGCGAACGATTGACCATCAGCGGCCAAAGCTTGGCCACCGGTGTAAAGCATAGAAGCCACTGTGGCAACAATGAGCGTGACGATTGGAAGTACAAGATCAGAAACTTTGCCCTTTTCACTTTCACGAATATCCAGCTCTTCATTAAGATCATGCGCTTCTTGTGCATCGTTTTCTTTGTCATGATCAAAGCCCCGACCTTGCGAGGCTGAGATTTCATGCTCACGCATCTTACCAATATCTAAACCAAACCACGCGACCGCAAACACCATCAGCAAAGCGAACACGGCGTAAAAGTTCATCGGAATTAAACGAACGTAAGCGCCGAGCGCTGAATACTCAGTGATACCGTGAGAAACCAAAATACCGCCAATGATAGTAATAATGTATGCGCCCCAGCTAGACGCAGGCATGATCACACACATTGGAGCTGCGGTTGAGTCCAAAATGTAGGCGAGCTTGGCACGAGAGACATAGAAACGGTCAGTCACCGGACGAGAGATAGCGCCAACAGCAAGGCTATTAAAGTAATCATCGACAAAAATGAACACACCTAAACAGGCCGCAAGAAGTTTAGAGCCGCGTTTACTTTTCACTCGAGACTGTGCCCATTCCGCAAACGCACGAGTACCACCGGATAACGTTAGCAAAGCGGTTGTCATTCCCAATAGAATAAGGAATCCAACAATACTCATATTCCAAGTGTTTAAGCCACCATCTTCAATAAAAACAGAAGTAACTTTCGAGCCAACATAACCAGCACTATCACCAATAGACCAGCTGTTAAGCAATATCGCGCCTAGCACAATACCAACGCCTAAAGAAATGAGTACACGTCGAGTTAGAATCGCTAATGTCAGTGCAACTATCGGTGGCAATAACGAAACAGGAGATGTAGAAAAATCGATTAAATTCATGATCTTCAAAAACCAAAGTTTGGCTAGAGATCTACTGCAGACAAGCCACACTGCTTAAAGCCGTATACTTAAAGACAGCGTGCTCTGTTGAACATAGCGACAGGGAAGTGAACACTCCACCCAACCCTACAGTAGCGCTCCATAGTTTAAAAATATATATCCAAAAAATGTAACAGTAATCGGCTTGAGGCAGGTTAACTTGGTTTGCAGGCGCGGCAACAACGATGCTCTGAGTTCGAGCCTCAAGTCGTTGAAAGTATGCAAGCCAAGATAACCCAATCAAAACTCTGTATTCTGACTTTTTGGGCATAGCACTATGGCAGTGTTGTTCCTTTCGGAGACAACCCCAGCAAATTGCGTTGATGGGCAATGTGCTTCGGCAACCTTCGCCTTTCACTATTATTCTTTGGCATCACCCCAATAATAGCTACTCTTCGAGATTGCGCCTCTACGGCAATAACAAACAATGAACCGTTAATTACACAAATTAACAACAAATTATCTGCTATGTTGCTTCAGGTGGGCGTCATTGTACTTATCGTGAGTCCCAATGCAACATATCAAACCTATTTAGGCGAACAAATGACCACACGACCGCCACCTCCTACTCTCTGTGATATATATACTCATCTACAGAACAGTTCAATCCTTAGACATCGACTGATAATTTATTTGTATAGGGGGATTAGTAAGTTATTTTCTATGCACTAAAAGATAGTTACAATTTTCGCTACTAGTCCTCTAACGTTACTCTGTTAGATTATGCAACTCCGCTATCCAGACTGCACGTCAGATAAATCTTACAATAACGGCAAAAAGTGTTGTTAATACATTCATTACTATCAACGTTCAAAAAAAATCATAAATAAAGCGTCTGTTTTCATTTTTGGAAGTATTATACCCAAGTAACCTTTAGATGTTCTCACCAAGAACGAGTTTTATTCGGTCCTATGCTGCGTTACTGATTCACTACGTAGAATGACTATGTCTTCAAATCAGTGCCTTGCCTAAGAGGGAATAAGTTCTCGCTGAGCCAGCACTTTGAGATTACTTGGCATAGATAACACAACTTTTTATGTCTACTTTGGTTGCTTTATAGTTAATTAATATTAATAGCGTCAAAAAATGGCCAAATTTAAACAAAAACATGATTTAGTATTTGCACATAAGCAAAAGATAAAGTTAAATATAAGGACTTTATCTATTTTAATTGGCTTTATCTTGTCGTAACAAAATATGTCACGATATAACGCCAAAAAAACACTCACCTATTAATAGGAATCGTTATGTCTGAGCTGACAAAAACACTTCTAAATATCCGTAGCCTTCGTGCATTTTCTCGTGAGCTAACTCTAGAACAGTTAGAAGAAGCTCTAGATAAACTTACTACTGTAGTAGAAGAACGCAGAGAATCTGAAGAAGCTGAGCGTGCAGCACAAGCAGAGCAAGAAGCGAAGTTGGCCGAAATTGCAGAGAAAATTGCACAAGACGGTATCGACGTTGAAGCGCTTATTAATGCACTGTCTGGCGAAACTAAGACTAAAACAAAATCTAAGCGCGCCCCTCGCCCTGCAAAATACAAGTACACAGATTCAAATGGTCAAGAAAAAACGTGGACAGGCCAAGGCCGCACACCATCTGCAATTCAAGAGCAACTTGATGCAGGTAAATCACTTGACGATTTCCTAATCTAATTAGTGAATTGGTCAGTTATATAAAAAAGGCTCCTTCTGGAGCCTTTTTTATTTGTTTATTGTAACCTCATACCGCCTGAGGTGAATTAACGTTCCCAATACGCTTCTTCTAAACTGTCCTCTCGCTCAGGAAGTCCGCGTGAAAGACGTGGTGAATGTTGAACAAGAACTTCATAGCTTGCTCGGTTAGCGTATTTACACACTTGAGAAAACGATGAGTAAGTTAAATATTCATTATTATGCTTACTTGAGTTTGGCACATTTTCTTTATGGTATTTATTCGCCGCCATGTCGTGAAGAATCGCCGATAACGCAGCATCACCAGCGCCATTGGTATTCTTTATTTTTTCTGGCCCACCCATATACGGTGAAATATGCGAATACACTTTTATTGGTGTTTTACATGCTTCTTTTTTCGCTGGGCGGCTAAACTCATAACGATTGAACTCAGCAATAGAGCCAGGCAATAATGGCAGCGTGGTTTCGCGTTTAGCACTGTCTTCAGTGTAACCCGCCATAAACAACCCAACTGGACCTGCTGTACACAACACCAAGTCAGCCCATTCAAGTGTTTTATCTGATGCTGCCAACGGGTCGGATTCGCCTGTTAACGCCTCAGCTTCGTCTTCGTTCATTGCAACGACAGTCACGTTGTCACGAATAAAATCTTGCCAGTATTGAGGATCGTCCTGAATAACGAACTTGGTACCCAAAGTAAGCACGACGGGCACTTCATACTTTTTCGCATACTCAATCGCTTTCATGGTTGCTTCTGGCATTGGGTCACCACTTTTACAACGCACAAGGTACGATGTCAGTAACAAGGCTGAAGCGTTTTTGAAAATTTTCTCAGGAATGCTATCTGGGTGAAGTTGGTTCATTTGCCCTTCGCTAATCGCAAACGTTCTTTCACCGTCCTCAGTAATCAACGCAAAACAACGGCCAATGGCACCATCGACGCCTTGAAGATAGTTCAAATCCATACGGCTTGATGTGTTACACAAATAACGGTAACCGTAACTACCAATTTTTATGTCCTGACTCATGACACCAAGCAATGTAGAACGATCATCCGCGAGGACTGAGTAGTTGTGAAGTGTATTGCCGATCGTACCGCCGGCGTATTCATTGGTAATTAGGTTCTCTTGCTTTAATTGCTGATACAGTTCTTCTGCTTTCTGATCATCAATAACTAGCGAGTGGCCTTTACTCAAACCGTACTTCTCTATCAAATCCGACGTCACTTTTGCTTCGATATCCACTAAAGTTTGGTCAATACCGATGATGTGGGTGCGCGTCATCTTTTTGCTTTCTTGTGCTTGGCTCACCAAAGGGTCACGAGCATGAACAGGAAAGTAGTGCTTCGATTTGCGTTGTCCAGGAAATTTCATATTGTCAGTCTGAGTAAGGGAAAAATTTGGAAAACGGATTCTATACCGCGAATAAAAACCCGGCAATAAGCGCTATTATAGCAAACGTTTGCAGAGCATTTTTTTCTTCAATCCCCTTTATTCACCTTCCATAAAGCTCAATTCTGGAAGTTGATCCAGATGTTCGCTATAACGTTTTAGATTGAACTCTCCTTCGTTTTTCATAATATCGAATATTTCAATCGACATAGCGCAAGCCATCATGCTACCGCGTCTTCACGGGGCGTACCCATCATCATTAAACGCATAAGGGTTTCTTTTACTTTTAATGGGGTTCCATCTTCTAATTGATTTTCAATGATTTCAATCAGTTCGGCTTCTTGCATAAATTGGTTTGCGTCTGACACTTTGTATTTCCTCTTGGATTTTGGGCAACTATGCCATATATATCCTTTATACCCAACCAGACTGAAGTCGTTTGAGTATACATTTACAAAATCGTTACCTCGTGATTTTGTTGCGAAAAAAGCAACGTAAACGAATTGTGATTTACGTCTCGGATCTGTCACCGGTCTGTGGTTTCTGTTAGAATCTGCGTCCCGTTTATTTTAGTGGTGTTTAGTAATGTCTGATAACAGCCAAAAGAAAGTCATCGTCGGGATGTCCGGCGGCGTTGATTCATCGGTTTCTGCGTATCTTCTCAAACAACAAGGCTACCAAGTAGAAGGCCTGTTCATGAAGAACTGGGAAGAAGATGACAACGAAGAATATTGCACAGCAGCCGAAGATTTAGCCGATGCTCAAGCAGTATGTGACAAACTTGGCATCCATCTACACACCATTAACTTTGCTGCAGAATACTGGGATAACGTATTTGAGTATTTCCTTGCTGAGTACAAAGCAGGCCGTACCCCTAACCCAGACATTCTTTGTAACAAAGAAATTAAGTTTAAAGCATTCCTTGAATTTGCTGACGAAGTACTGGATGCAGATTACATTGCGATGGGTCACTACGTGCGCCGCTCTTTCCCAGAGAACTCTTTACCTGGTGAAAAACAGGAGAAGCCACAAATGCTACGTGGCCTAGACGGCAACAAAGATCAAAGCTACTTCCTATATACATTAAGCCACGAGCAAGTTGCGCGCAGCCTGTTCCCGGTTGGTGATTTGGAAAAACCAGAAGTACGCCGAATCGCGGAAGAGCAAGATTTAATCACCGCGAAAAAGAAAGACTCAACGGGCATCTGTTTTATTGGTGAACGTAAATTCACCGACTTCTTGAGCCGTTACCTACCAGCACAACCAGGTAACATTGAAACCCCTGACGGTGAAGTTATCGGTCAACATCAAGGTCTGATGTACCACACATTGGGTCAACGCAAGGGCTTACACATCGGTGGTCGCAAAGGCGGTGGTGGTAATGAAGAACCGTGGTTTGTCGGTGAAAAAGATCTGAAACGTAATGTTTTAATTGCTGTACAAGGCAAAGATCACCCACTTCTCAAGTCAGAAGGCCTATTTGCTTCACAACTGCACTGGGTGGATCGTGAGCCAATTCGCGATGTTATGAAGTGCACAGTAAAAACTCGTTACCGCCAACAAGATATTCCTTGTACAATCATCCCTGTAGATGATGAGAACATTAAAGTGATCTTTGATGAACCACAAATAGCAGTGACACCTGGTCAATCTGCAGTGTTTTACAAAGACGACGTGTGCCTAGGTGGCGGCATCATCGAACAACGCATTAAATATTCTCAATCTTAGGAGTGATTACGTGGCGAATACACTTTATGACCGTACTATCGCGTTTGCTGGCATCTGCCAAGCAGTTGCTTTGGTGCAACAAGTTGCGCGAAACGGACATTGTGATCAAGATGCCTTTGAAACATCCATTAACGCGATTTTGAGCACAGACCCTGCCAACACAGTTGGCGTATTCGGGCGAGAATCGGATCTAAAACTGGGACTAGAATGCCTAGTAAAAGGCATTGATAGTACGCCATCAGGTAGCGAACTCACTCGTTATATCATTAGCCTGATGGCATTAGAGCGCAAATTGAAGGCACGTAATGACGCCATGTCACAACTTGGTGATCGTATTCAAATGGCACAGCGCCAAACTGAGCACTTTGATTTGCTTGACGACCAAATGATCAGCAATCTAGCCAGTATCTATTTAGATGTGGTTAGCCCTATCGGACCACGTATTCAAGTAACGGGTACACCAGCCGTATTGCAGCAAACATCAACCCAGCACAAAGTGCGAGCGCTACTTTTGTCTGGTATTCGCTGTGCAGTACTTTGGCGTCAGGTTGGAGGCAAGCGCCGCCACCTCATTTTCGGACGCAAAAAAATGGTCGAACAGGCTCAAATTCTGTTAGCCCGTATGTAAAAGAAATTATTAGAAGCTCGCGTTTATCGCGAGCTCATTTTTTGATAAAAATAAATCACGCGCAAACGTTTGCGCAATGTTCGTGACAATTGCCACAGTTATTGGTATAACGCTCACGAAATTTAGAAACCCAATTCAGGAGAACATCATGGAACTGTCAGCATTGACTGCTGTTTCACCAGTAGACGGCCGTTACGGAAGTAAGACGATTGCGTTACGCGAAATTTTCAGTGAATACGGTCTACTAAAATACCGTACTATCGTTGAAGTTCGCTGGTTACAAAAGCTAGCCGCTACCGCTGAAATTGTAGAAGTGCCAGCATTCAGCGCAGAAGCTAACCAATTCCTAGACGACCTTGCTGCCAACTTTTCTGAAGAAGATGCGCGCCGAATCAAAGAGATCGAGCGTACAACTAACCACGACGTTAAAGCGGTTGAGTACTTCCTAAAAGAAAAAGTTGCGGACGTTCCTGAACTACACGCGGTAAATGAGTTCTTCCACTTTGCTTGTACTTCTGAAGACATTAACAACACTTCACACGCACTCATGCTTAAAGAAGCGCGTGAAACGGTCATTCTTCCAGAAATTCGCAACCTAATCGACGCGATTAAAGCCCTTGCGGTTGAATACCGTGACATTCCCCTTCTGTCTCGTACACACGGCCAACCAGCTTCTCCATCTACTATGGGTAAAGAGATGGCTAACGTGGCGTACCGTATGGAGCGTCAATACAAGCAGATCGAAAACGTTGAGCTCTTAGCAAAAATCAACGGTGCAGTTGGCAACTACAACGCACACCTATCAGCTTACCCTGAAGTAGATTGGCATCAGTTCTCTGAAGAGTTTATTACTGAATCTCTAGGTGTGACTTGGAACCCATACACAACTCAAATCGAACCACACGATTACATTGCTGAATTGTTCGACGCGGTTGCACGTTTCAACACAATCCTAATCGACTTCGACCGTGACGTTTGGGGTTACATTGCACTAGGCCACTTCAAGCAAAAAACCATTGCTGGTGAGATCGGCTCTTCTACAATGCCGCACAAAGTTAACCCAATCGACTTTGAAAACTCTGAAGGTAACCTGGGTCTTGCAAACGCAGTATTCGGTCACCTAGCGCAAAAACTGCCAATCTCTCGCTGGCAACGTGACCTCACTGACTCAACGGTTCTTCGTAACCTAGGTGTTGGTGTTGGCTACGCAGTGATTGCCTACACTTCTACGCTTAAAGGCATTAGCAAACTCGAAGTAAACCGCGAAGCACTTCTTGCTGAACTCGACAAAAACTGGGAAGTTCTGGCAGAGCCAGTACAAACGGTCATGCGTCGTTACGGCATCGAGAAGCCATACGAGAAGCTAAAAGAGCTAACTCGTGGTAAGCGTGTTGATGGTGAAGCAATGCGTGTATTTATCGATGGTCTTGAGCTTCCTGAGCACGAGAAAGCGCGTCTGAAAGAAATGACACCTGCAAACTACATCGGTCAAGCAATCGAGCTAACTGATAAGCTTTAAGAAGCTAGCTTCTTAGTCATAAAACAATAAAGGTTGATGTGGAAGCATCAACCTTTTTTCTTGGTTTGTATAGTTGGATTTAAAACATTAAGTCTGCTTCTGGAAGAACAGAGTAATTGTGCCCACTTCTACACCGAACTTCTTAATTTTGGTCAAATTAAACAGATGTTTATCATCTTGTCGATATAGCCAATCGTCGAAAGAGACGATGTAGTTAGAGCCATCCACATTTAATTCAAAGTCATATTGCCATTGCAAAGCATTACCGATCTCTTTGCCTGTTGCCAATCCGATAATATCGTCCGCTTCGCCTCGATAACTGCCATCTTCTCGTTTTGTGATAATCCAAGTGCGTTGGTCTAGCTCTCCATCATCAAAGACAAAATCTTCGACCAGAGTCAGTTGGTTTCCATCAATTGTACCTGATATATCAACTTCAAAGCGCCGCATTTGCTTGCCGGTGTAATCCTGAATCATTCCCCACGCTTTCACGTTTCCATCGAAATAGCCAAATAAATCGAATTTAGGTGTCGCAGTCTGATAATCTTGAATATCACTGGAGCATCCCCCCAACACAAACGTGATACAAACAACAACCGATACAACGAATTTGCGCAACTCTCTCATTATCTCACCTGCCCTATTAATTGCTTTCTAAGCAAAGGATATTCTGTTCTGGGTGATAGCCAAATTGATAAAAATGCGTCATTCATCGACTCATCTGACACAACCCCTCGCTTGTAATATGTTGCATCGTTGGCTTGACGATAGATAAGCTGCCCCGTTTTACCATCGGTTAAATAGGTCAGTTCATCCCCTTTGCGAACGTCAACAAACATCTTGTTAAGTTCAGATATCCAGTTGCTTCGGCTAACTTGATCAAAACCCAGCTTTTGCCACTGCTCTTCCGTTACCTCAAGCAACTGCTGTTTGCTGATGTCTCTTTGATAGCGAATCTCTAAGGCGAATGGGTGTGGAGAGACATCATCACTCACCATGTATTGACCGTTGGGTGACTTCAATCGAGACGAGTAAACATCAAATATGAACCAGGTTAACTGAGCTTCTCCGACAGTTTTCCAATCACGCCACCTCTGACTGTCATTGTGCATGGCAGCATCTTTAGCCTCGTTGTTAGAGACATTTTGCGCGTAAACTGGAAGGCAACTCATCGCGATGACCGCTAGCGACCAATTAATCAGAATGTGTCGTAACGCTTTTATCCGGAATTCCATTTTCATATACCTTTCGCACCAAGATGATCACCATCACCCACTCGATAAATAAAAAACCGAGTGACTCAAGGTGACCATACCCAAGCTCAACAGCGCCGAGTTTATATCCTGCAAAATAGCTACCAGCACCAGCTAAGCCTCCTATTACTGATACGTAACGTAAAGGGTAACGAATCAAAATCGACTTAAGTTGATAGGCATACCATGCAAACACAAACCATAAGTACGCAAGCCATATAGGTAGCCATTCAGAATGAAAAACGAGCAGATTGAAGTATTGATTCAGCGTATCCAAAACGATACCAGTCAGCGTTACGGCCAATATATACTTCAGCGCGTAACGCTCACTTGTCAGACAGTAGCTAAACGTTAACGCCACAAAAATAGTCGTGAGCCATTGCCAGTTTTCTTTCCCTAAAACAGCGCAAAACCAAAATAGCTGAAACCAAGTAGATGCTACGATTATTTTTAACATAGTGTCATCGTCGTCCCGAATAGAGGGAACCCGTTATGGACGCTGGAACGTCATGTGTACGGCACTGATGGTTCGTGCTAAAAAACCACCTTCGCAATAACTCAAATAAAAACGCCACATTCTTATAAACCTTTCATCATATCCGAACGAACGTACTTCAGATTGAGAGAGATTAAACCTACGATGCCATTCATTCAGTGTTTGCGCATAATCCAAACCAATGTCGAATAAGTCCCGTACCACCAGATCGCTGTGCTTGGTGGTCGCTTGGGCAAGTGACGTGACCGATGGTAGAAAACCGCCTGGGAATATATATTTTTGAATAAAGTCAACATTATTGCTGTAGTACTCGTAACGCTGATCGGCAATCGTTATGGCTTGAATCGCCATTAACCCACCAGGTTTCAATAACGATTCACATTGTTTAATGTAAGAAGGCAAAAACGCTTTCCCAACCGCTTCAATCATTTCAATGGAAACTAATTTGTCGTAAGTGCCCGAAAGATCGCGGTAATCATCTTTCAGTAAAGTGATCTTGTTGGTCAACCCGCGTTCTTCAATCTGCTTCTGTGCGTAGGCATGTTGCTCGTCGGATATCGTGGTCGTCGTCACGTGACAACCATACTGCTCAGCCATATAAATCGCCATGGCTCCCCAACCAGTCCCTATTTCAATCACATGGTCTGAAGACTTAAGCTCCAACTGCTCACAAAGACGTTGCATTTTATTAATTTGCGCCTGCTCTAAGGAATCACCTTCTCGCTTATACAGAGCTGAAGAGTAGAGCATATTTTTATCAAGAAAAGTTCTATAAAGGTCATTGCCTAAATCGTAATGCGCGTGAATATTCTTACGCGAGTTCTCTTGAGAGTTACGGTTACTCCAATGAGAAACTTTATATAATAGCCGAGTTAGCCAACTCCCTTTTTCTTCAAGCCGGTCCAATGCTCGCATATTAACAGCCATAAGTTTCATCAACGCAGTTAAGTCCGGACTGTCCCACCAGCCATCCATATAAGCTTCACCAGCAGCGATACTACCTCCCTGCAAAACTCTAGAATAGAACCCCGGGTGTTTCACCTCTATCGTTGCGGAAACAGATTGACCATGATATTCACCGTTAGAAGACATGAACCGTTCACTTCTTTCTGCTGCGTCCGTTTTAAAACTCTCAATTACGGTTAAACAGCCAACGTCCATGTTTTGGAGACATTGAAAAATAACCCCGCGTGCCGCTTTTTGAGTGGTTGTAAGTTTAAGTGGCAAAGCATAGAAGTAGTGTTTAACATGCGGAATTCTCCTTTTGCTTTTTATTTTTTCTTATCTGTTTTGAGGCTATCGGCTTTGTGCTCTTCTACGTCCGAAGATTTGGGGTGAGAATAAAAAGGTGCACCTTTTATCCACAGTTTTAGCGCATGCCAGTAAATACCAACCATTACTTTTACTGTTTGAATCGGTGTGCCGATCAAACAACGTAAAAGACTTCGACTACAAAACGCTTTCGCTTTCATGGTCATCGTTGCATCAAAGTGCTTTTCATCCTTGTGACACTCAAGGTGGATATTTAACTTTTCTGTCAAAGGCTTAATACGCCAGTGATAACGTTGATCAATCGGATTAAAAGGTGATACGTGAAACGCCTTGTCTTGCTCCCACCCTGCGTGTTCATCGTCTTTGTTTGCAGAAACAACATAATAATGGCGCTCGTTCCAAGGTGTATTACTCACTTCAGCAAGCATATACATCCATTCACCCTGTTGGTTATAGACGTAATAAAAATTAACTGGGCTAAAATAAAGCCCTAAATAACGCAAGTGACAAACAGCAATCACTTTTCCCGTGCATTGTGTGCCCGTCAGCTCAGCTACTTTGGCTTGAACCGCTTCTTTCAAACCGCCTTCTCCAAGGTAATCACTACGTTTAAATCTCGCCCAGTGCCACCAACGTGTCCCAAATCCCCAGACGCGTTGTTCCAACTCTTCAAGCTCGTCGGTGTCAATTGCCAGCATAAACAAAGCGTAATTCAACTCGTGAGTTACTGGGGTAAAACGTCTATGACGGACATTACCGACAAACAAGCGACTGTTCATTAGGCTATCCATCTACGCCGCGCCTTGTTGAAGCACATCATCATGCGTATGTTCTTGGTATTTGTTTGCGATGCCCTTGACTACATCAAGCGCACTTCGTACCCCGTCTTCATGGAAACCGTTATACCAATAGGCCCCACAAAACCATGTGTTGGCAATGCCTTGAATGTTCCCTTTTCTTTGCTGTGCAGCAATAGAGGCAGTGGTAAACACTGGATGATGATAAGTAAATTTTCTGAGTATTTTACTCGCGTCAATTTGCTCACTGCTATTGAGTGTCACGCAGAACGTATCTGATGATTCAATATGCTGGAGGATATTCATGTTATACGTCAGCGATGGAAGGCGCTGCTGTTCACCTTCGCGTCCATCCAAGCGATAGTTCCATGATGCCCATGCGGCTTTTCGCTGGGGTAGCAAGCGGGTATCCGTATGTAAGACAACTTCATTGGCCTGATACGCCATATTGCCCAGAATACCGATCTCGTCTTCACTGGCATCATCAAGCAACATCAACACTTGATCACTATGACACGCGAAAATGACATCATCGAACCATTCAGACTGCTGGTTCACATATACTTCAACCCCCTGTTCATGCCTCACGACTTTGTTGACAGGACTGTTCAAACGAATGTTATCGACATACCCCGCAGTTAAAGGTCCAATATATGAGCGCGAGCCACCTTTGATGACATACCACTGAGGTCGGTTTGTCACATCAAGCAAGCCATGATTGAGGAAAAACCTTAGGAAGAACATCAACGGAAAAGCACGCATGTCGGCCAACGTCGATGACCAAATTGCCGCCCCCATAGGGAGGATATAATTGTCGGAAAAGTACTGGCTAAAGCCATGTTCATCAAGAAAATCACCCAGCGTCTGGACACTAGAATGCTCTTGTGCCGCAAACGACTTTGCCAACTTATTGAAGCGCAGAATTTCGAAAATAAAACCGTAAAAGCTTGGGTTAAACCAGTTTCGTTTTGCGCAAAAAGTGTAGTGACGGTATGCCCGTTGTATTCGAGCCCATTACTATCATTGCGAACACTGAAACTCATTTCGGTAGGCGTACCTTCAACGCCAATCTCATTCATCATGTTAATGAAGTTGGGATAGGTACGGTCGTTGTAAACAATAAAGCCGGTATCAATTGCATACTCTCGCCCATCAAGGTTTACGTCGACGGTCGCAGTATGACCACCAATATAATCATTCGCTTCAAATAGTGTGACATCGTATTGCTTGTGCAGATAGTAACCACAAGTGAGCCCTGATATTCCGGTTCCAATTATGGCGATTTTCTTTCTTCCTGACGTTTTCATTATCTGTCCTTCTTAAGAAACGAGCTTCTCAGCGAGTTTTGCCTGCCATCCGTATGGTAATAGTGACAACAGGCGAAGCATGCCCGTAAACCGTGCTGGAAAATAAATATGACTCTTGTTTGTGGTGAGCTGTCTTCTGATCGACTCAGAAGCTTGCTTAGCTGAGATGATCATCGGCATCTCAAATGTATTCTTGTCAGTGAGTGGCGTTTCTACAAAGCCCGGAAACACAGTCACGACTTTGATGCCTTTCTTTTTTAGATCAATGGCAAGCGTTCTGGCAAAGTAGCTTACCGCAGCTTTAGATGCGCCATACGCTTCTGCTCTCGGCAACGCAACTTCTGAAGCGATTGAGCCAACGATGACGACTTTATGTCCGTGCACAAAGTACTGCTGACACGCCTCAATACAGTTGGCGACACCGATCACGTTGACATCCATGATGCGAGCCATCAACTTCGCATCAACAATCCCGTCATCCATATATTCACAGCCACCCGCGTTAAATATCCATGTGTCTGGAACAGACTTAAGTGAAGCCAATGCTTGTAGGGTGTCTTCGTATTGAGTGACATCGAACCGCAGTGTTTCAATATTGGGTGACGCTGAAGCCAGCTCTGAAAGCACGGACTGATTCCGTCCGCAAGCAATAACGTGCCAACCTGAGTCAGCATAATCACGAGCTAACTGCCTGCCTATGCCAGAAGTGGCACCCGTAATGAGAACCGAATGACTCATTGCCCTAGCCTCTTTTTGATCGTTTTAACAATGGAACCCAACACTGGTAAGTGTTCGTAAAGCATTTCACCGAGATCAAAGTAATCACGATGATAGATAACCTGTCCCTGTGAAAACTTAAGGTGGGAAACGCCATTCACGGCAATAGGTGACCCTTTTTGCAACTTTGGATGTTGTAAAAACATTGTCCAAGTAAGAAAACCTACATCGCCTACTTGTTGATGATCGTGGATGTCAAAATCGCAACTGATTACGTTGGCATACAATGATTGAAAGTAATCGGAGAGTTCTGGTAATCCCTCAAGTCGATGAGCTGCATCTTCAAATACCACATCTGGGTGATAGACGTCATTGAGCAAGTGCAGATTCGACCTATTGAGTTTCTGATAGATATCGCCAACAGATTGTATGTCCATTCCTTTGCTCCTACATCTTAAAAATTGTGTACAAATCCAATAAACTTGTACAAAATATTTATACGTACAAGATAGACTAAACGCTTCTAGTTGTACAAAAAAATATTTGTATAACTTTATTTCTAAACCTTGATACGTATAAAAGTTGCTAGGCGATCAGTGGACCAAAAAAAAAGACTTGGTAAAAACCAAGTCTTTTCAGAGAGCTATTTGATTAGAATTGCTGATTGCGTAGTGCCGCGATGCGTTTATCTAATGGCGGGTGACTCATTAGTAGCTCGCTCAGCGATTTCTTACCATTAATCCCAAATGCCATCATCGTGCCATCAAGCTGAGACTCGTGGCTCATTTTCAGGCGCTCCAATGCTGCAATCATTTTCTCTTTGCCAACAAGTTGAGCAGCCCCCGCGTCAGCGTGGAACTCTCGATGACGGCTGTACCACATCGTGATAAAGCTGGCCAGGAAACCAAACACCAATTCAAGTACCATCGATACACCAAAGTACACCATCATATTAGTACCTTGTCCTTCTTCATCATCGTTTGAAGAGACAATATTGGCGATAAAACGCGACAAGAAGATAACGAAGGTATTCACCACCCCCTGCATCAAGGTCATTGTCACCATGTCACCGTTGGAAATATGGCTGACTTCATGAGCAAGGACGGCTTCTGCCTCATCTCGGGTCATGTTGTGCAGCAAACCGGTTGATACTGCTACTAGAGAGTCATTACGCTTGGCCCCTGTTGCAAACGCATTGATATCCGGTGAGTCATAAATAGCAACGGTCGGCATTCCGATACCTGCCTGTTGAGCTTGGCGACTTACCGTTTGTAGCAACCAATGTTCAGTTTCGTTACGTGGGTTCTCAATGACCATACCACCAACCGAACGCAACGCCATTCCTTTCGACATCATTAAGGAAATCAGAGCCCCGCCAAAGCCAAATACCGCAGCTAAGACAAGTAAACCAGACAAGCTGCCTGGTTGCATTCCAGTGGTAGCATAAACAATATTGAGAACAACACTAAGCACTAGCATAACCGCTAGGTTAGTGACGAGGAATAACATGATTCGCTTCATTGCTTTCTCCCAAAAAAGAAGCTTATTGTTGTAAAAGCCGAACCTTAACGGGTTCCACTTCGATAGATATAGTTTATATAGGTTAAAAACAAGGTTAAGTATTAAATTGCAACATTTGTTGTCTGGATTACCTAATGAGGTAAAGATCACAGCTCAATGATTAATCAAATTACCCATATTTTAAATTCATTGAAAAACAGCGCCTTATACCTCGATTAGACTTTGGTCTTATTGTCGTCACAATGAAACATGGTAGATTGCCAAGCATACGAACAAAACAGAGTAACTCAAAGTGTTTTAAACGATGAGCTTAATCTTCTGCTTTCAAACAAGTGCTTCTCGTCACCTGTTTCAAGAGCACTGTTTAATTTTAAGTAAACTGTTTAAGCAAAGCGCTGAAAATATAACAAGGGTTACTACACAGCATCCATGTCTTGAGGGAATAATCATGGTAGAAACTAACGACTATCAAATGGCTATTGATTTACTGCGTTGTCATCTTGGAATCTCAGAAGATGAAGCGAAACAACAACTCGGTATTTCAACCGATAACATGTCAAAACGTGTTGCTGAAACTCAGCAAGCCTTGATGGGTCTAAGCCAAGATAAATAAAGAAAGGGTGAATGACATCGCCTCTAAAAGCACCTCACTCTTTTAGTATGAAAAAAGGCTGCAATTGCAGCCTTTTTCTATTTTATTTGTTCCTCAGAACAACGCGTACTTCGTTTAAGCTGAGGCGCTACTTTGCGTTGAGCAGTGGTTCAACATTAATGTACTTGCCCAAATTTACACGCTTCGCACTTGGGATATAAGGAATCTCGCCCAACTTAGGTGTGTCTAAGCGAGTTTCCAATATCTGAATGATCTCGGCATAATGCTCGGTACCTGGGTTTACTCGATTTGCCACCCATCCCACAAGATTCAAACCGTCAGAACGGATTATTTCTGCAGTTAACATGGCATGACTTAAACAACCGAGTTTAATCCCCACAACCAACACAACGGGCAGTTGCTCCTGTTTCACCCAAGTAGAAAGGCTATCCGTGTCTGAGACCGGAACACGCCAACCACCAGCGCCTTCAACTAAAACGGTATCTGCCTGCTCTTTGTGCTGAGCCAGTTTTTCACTCAATAAGCCGTAGTTGATTTCGACATGTTCATGCTTTGCAGCAATATGAGGCGAGGTCGGTAACTCCAAAGCGTATGGGTTAACATCGTCATACGCCACTTTTAGCGTCGCCGCTTTTTGTAAATGCAGCGCATCTGAGTTACGCCAACCCTCTTGCGACTTTTCGCTTCCAGCGGCCACAGGCTTATAACCAATGGTATTTAACCCTTTCTCAGCAAGCGCCTGTAAAATAGCTTTAGACGCAACTGTTTTCCCTACATCAGTATCCGTACCAGCAATAAAAAATGCATCAATCATCGATGTATTACTCCAAAACAAACCTGATAACTTGCAGGTAAAAGACCTTTATTATTTCTATGTGCTTGGTACTCACGCTCGACTTTCAACAAACTTCGGCGGCTTGTTAAGCCTTGTGAGCGTCCGCTTACGTGATTCGCCCCAATACCTTTGAGGTCACGCATAACAGAAAATGCAGAATCGTACCAAACCGTAATTGCGGTCGAGTCTAGTTGATGGTTATGGCATTGTGATTGCGCTAACGCAATTTTTACCTGATTGAGGGTGATAAAGTTATTGACGTGTTGATATGCATCAATTTTTTTCCACGCTTGGCGTAGTTCATTCAGCGAGCCATCCACAAGCGTAGCAAAGCACCCACGCCCTTCTTTTTTTAACACTCGACGTATTTCTCTCAGCGGGAAACTCAAATCCGTACACCACTGTAGCGCCAAGCTTGAATACACATAATCAAAACTTGCATCGTCAAAAGGTAAGTTCTCTGCATCCGCCAGAACATAACGCATTCGTTCTTTTCCACAGCGCTGAACCGCCTTATCCAACATCGCTTGAGAAATATCGCCACACACAACTTCTGCGCCACGCTCTTTGAGTTGCAAGGAAAAGTAGCCGGTGCCACATCCTAAATCTAGGACTCGCTTTCCAGTTAAATTATCAGGTAACTTTGCTAATAAACGCCTACCAACATCTCTTTGGAATGCCGCGTGTTTATCATACGTCTCAGCCGCTTTTCCAAACGACGCTGCAATGGCATCCTTACTTTGAATTGAACTGGTCAATGCCAACTGTTTCGCACTCTCCATCACCGTGTTCCTAATGCTTGCTTCAATACGAGTGAAAGCGTTTTAATTTGCGTTTTGCTATGACTTGCGGTCAGCGTTAGTCGCAGTCGAGATGTGCCTTTTGGCACAGTAGGGGGACGAATCGCCGTTACCCAAATCCCATTTTGGCGACACGCATTCGCCACGCTCACTGCGTTTTCTGATTCTCCAATAACAAATGGTTTTATTGGTGTCACCGTATCGATAAAACCGTCTATATCGTGTAAACAGTCCCGGTAGTATTCGGTTAGCTCTGCCAACTTTTCACGTCGCCAATTTTGTTCTTGAACCATTGAAACGGCATGAGTGAGCGCGTATGCCTGAGCCGGAGGCATAGCCGTCGAATACACGTGGTGTCGCGCGAATTGAGTTAAAAAGTCACCCGTCGCTTGATCACATAGAATAGCAGCGCCAGACATACCAAAAGCCTTACCAAAGGTCACCACTAAAATCTCGGGGGTAATATTCGCGTGCATACAGGAACCACCACCATGCTCCCCAAGCACACCAATACCATGTGCATCATCGACCGCTAACCAAGCATCACGCGACGTGGTCACCGCCGAAATATCAGCAACGGGGGCGCAATCGCCATCCATGCTGAATACGCCTTCCGTCACGACTAGATGGTTACACTTCTCAGATAAAAGTGTTTTAAGATGTTCAACATCATTGTGTTTAAAACGTTTCATTTTCGCTGGCGATAATGCACCAGCTTCCATCAAAGATGCATGGTTTAGTCGGTCCTGGATGAGAACATCTGATTTCTCTAACAGCGTAAAAAGCAGCGCTTGATTCGCACTGAATCCAGAGCCAAACAAGATTGCTCGTTCATAACCCAACCATTCGGTCAGTGCAGCTTCAAGGTTGCTGTGTGCAGCACTAAAGCCTGTCACAATCGGTGAGGCGCCACTTCCACTGCCGTATACATTTAAACCTTGCTGCCAGGCGCGTACTAAAGCCTGATCGTTGGCTAAGCCTAAATAATCGTTGCTTGAGAAATTGATGTAACGCCTGCCATCGTGTTCCAAAATCGATTGGTTACCTGAAAACACGACATTCAACGACCGATTCAACCCCTGCTCTTTTCGCGTAGCAAGGCTGAAGCAATACGATGTTTAAACGCTGGCATCGTAGAAGATATCGTCTTTTGTCGGACGAGCCGCCACACGCTCTACGACGCGGTCGAGCAATTCGTTTTCTTCGATTTCATCCGGTTTTTGGGACACCTCTTGACGGTTAATACCGAGTTTTTCAAACAGCATCATGTCTTTATCTTCAGAAGGGTTTGGTGTCGTAAGAAGTTTACAACCGTAGAAGACAGAGTTTGCACCCGCCATAAAGCACAATGCTTGCATCTGTTCGTTCATGTTCTCACGGCCTGCGGATAGGCGAACTGCAGATTGAGGCATCATGATGCGGGCAATCGCTATCAGACGAATGAAGTCAAACGGCTCAACATCGTCCACTTTTTCCAGTGGCGTGCCCTTTACTTTCACTAACATGTTGATTGGTACACTTTCTGGGTGAGTTGGCAGATTCGCAAGTTCAACCAGCAGACCTGCACGATCGTTCGCACTCTCTCCCATTCCGATGATACCACCAGAGCAAATCTTCATGCCTGCATCTCGAACGTGAGAAAGCGTGTCTAGACGATCTTGGTAGGTACGCGTAGTAATGATATTGCCGTAGAACTCAGGTGAAGTGTCGAGGTTATGGTTGTAGTAGTCCAAGCCCGCATGCGCCAACTGTTTGGCTTGATCTGGCGTTAGCATACCCAGCGTCATACAGGTTTCTAGCCCCATATCTTTAACGCCTTTGATCATATCCGTCAGATGTGGCATATCACGTTCTTTCGGGTTCTTCCATGCTGCCCCCATACAGAATCGAGTTGATCCAGCATTCTTTGCTTTTTGGGCCGCGTCAAGTACACGCTCAACCTCCATCAAACGCTCTTTTTCAATATCGGTTGTGTACCGGGCGCTTTGCGGACAGTATTTGCAGTCTTCAGGGCACGCCCCTGTCTTAATGGATAACAGAGTGCTCACTTGAACATGATTGGTTTGTTGATATTGACGGTGAACAAGCTGAGCCTCAAATAGAAGATCCATAAATGGTTTTTCCATTAGCTCGCGCACTTCATCATGCGTCCAGTTATGACGAACTTCCACGTGTATTCCTTTCGTTACTTTTTTGTTTTGTTGACAGTCTACTGAGTATCGATAGACTGTCAACAAAACAAAAATACACAAAGTTTACATCTGATTATTTATTGAACTGCAATTTTATGGAATCGCATATGGATCTCGCCTTCGATCGCCAGCATATATGGCATCCTTACACTTCTACCCTGACACCTCTGACCTGCTATCCTGTCGCCTCCGCACGTGGTGTACACATTACACTGGAAGATGGAACCGAACTGGTTGATGGCATGTCTTCTTGGTGGTCAACCATTCATGGCTACAATCATCCTCATCTAAACCAAGCGGCACATAACCAAATAGACCAAGTGTCGCATGTCATGTTTGGTGGCATCACTCACCAACCAGCCATCAACGTCTGTAAAAAACTACTGTCTCTTGCGCCGAACCGTTTAGAACATGTGTTTCTTGCTGACTCCGGCTCAGTCGCCGTTGAAGTGAGCCTGAAAATGGCACTACAATATTGGCACGCTAAAGGAGAACGTAGACCAAAATTCCTCACTTTGCGACACGGCTATCATGGCGATACCTTTGCTGCGATGTCGGTGACCGACCCAGAGAACTCCATGCACTCTCTCTACAAAGGCTTCTTGCCTGAACATATTTTTGCGGAATCACCAACGTGTGGTTACTGGGATGATTGGAAGCCAGAAGACCTAGCTGACTTCGAACAAAAAATGGCACAGCATCACCAAGAACTTGCCGCAGTGATCCTTGAACCTATCGTGCAAGGTGCTGGAGGAATGCGAATTTACCACCCTGAGTTTCTGAACGGGGTTCGCAAGCTTTGCGATCAGTATGGTCTACTACTGATTGCTGATGAAATCGCAACTGGCTTTGGTCGTACCGGTAAATTGTTTGCTTGTGAGCACGCGGATATTCAGCCAGACATTCTATGTGTTGGTAAAGCGCTCACCGGCGGTTATATGACCCTGTCAGCGACACTCACGAGTAAACACGTCGCTGATACCGTTTGCGGAGGTGAAGCTGGCTGCTTTATGCACGGCCCCACCTTTATGGGCAACCCGTTAGCCTGTGCCGTTGCAACGGCAAGTTTAGAATTAATCGAACAAGGCGAATGGCAACAGCAAACCAAACAAATCGAGACACTCTTTTCTGAATTGCTGCCAAAACTAGAAGAATACGACTTGGTGAAAAATACTCGTTGGTTGGGTGCAATTGGAGTGGTAGAAACGCATCGCCCTGTAAATATGGAAGTCATCCAAGCCCTATTTGTTGAACAAGGCGTGTGGATTCGTCCATTTGGAAAGCTGATTTACATGATGCCGCCGTTTATTAGCGAACCAAAAGATATTGAGAAGCTGGTTAATGCAATTGAAGCCGCGCTTCAATGTGAAGACTGCTTTATATAACTCACGTCCAGCAGACAACGATTAAAAAACCCAGCACTCAGGCTGGGTTTTAATGTTCTGGCGATTAATGAATTAACCGATGTGCGTTGCGCCACCCATGTATTTCTGAAGTGCAGTTGGGATTGCTATGCGACCGTCTGCTTCTTGATTGTTTTCAAGGATAGCAACCATTGTACGGCCTACTGCTAGACCAGAACCGTTTAGTGTGTGCACAAGCTCAGGTTTCTTCTCGCCTTTACGACGGAAACGCGCCTGCATACGACGAGCTTGGAAATCCCACATGTTAGAACATGAAGAAATTTCACGGTAAGTTTCTTGCGCCGGAACCCACACTTCTAAGTCATAAGTCTTACGAGCACCGAAGCCCATATCACCTGTACATAGAACCACTTTACGGTAAGGAAGCTCTAGAAGCTGTAGCACTTTCTCAGCATGACCAGTGAGTTCTTCCAGTGCGTTCATTGAATCTTCTGGCTTCGTGATTTGTACTAGCTCAACTTTGTCGAACTGGTGCATACGAATCAATCCACGAGTATCACGCCCGTAAGACCCCGCTTCAGAGCGGAAACATGGTGTGTGTGCTGTCATCTTTATAGGCAGATCCGCTTCATCAGAGATGGTGTCACGTACCATGTTTGTGACTGGTACTTCTGCTGTTGGGATAAGCGATAGTCTACGCGGCTCTTCGTCGTTCACTTTCTCTTCAAGCGGCTCTGTGTGGAATAGGTCTTTACCAAACTTAGGCAGTTGACCTGTACCAAACAGGCTGTCAGAGTTAACAAGGTACGGCACGTACATTTCTGTGTAACCGTGCTCTTCTGTATGAAGATCGAGCATGAACTGAGCAATAGCACGGTGTAAGCGCGCGAATTGTCCCTTCATGACGATAAAACGTGCCCCAGTGATCTTCGTTGCGCTTGCGAAATCAAGACCGTCACCCATTTCACCGAGATCAACGTGATCTTTCAGTTCGAAATCGTAAGTTTTTGGCTCACCCCAACGAGAGATCTCTACGTTGTCGTCCTCATCTTTACCATCTGGCACATCATCAGCTGGCAGGTTTGGAACCGATAGAGTGATCTCTTCAAGTTGAGCCATGACTGCGTCAAGTTCAACTTTTTTCGCATCTAGATCGCTACCAAGTGTACCGATTTGCTTCTTGATCTCTTCTGCACCTTCTTTATCGCCCGCCGCCATTTTTTGGCCGATTTGCTTGGAGATGGAGTTACGTGTGGATTGTAAATTTTCAACTTCTACTTGAATGGACTTGCGTTGTTCTTCAAGGTTACGGATTGTCTCGACGTCTAGCTTAAAGCCACGACGCGCCAGTTTTGCAGCTGTATCATCCAGCTCAGTTCGAAGTAATTTAGAATCCAGCATTGTTAATCCTATGCTTTTGTAGTTGTGAAGTCGCGCGCTCGCATTTTGTTAGCACGCAAAAAAATAGTTCAAATAAATGTATCCAAAAACGCTTACTTTTCATAGCGCTTTTGTTGGCTATTTGCGTCTAAATTAGCCAAGTAATCTAACTTTTCGCCGATTTTGGTTTCAAGGCCTCTGTTTGTCGGTTGATAGTACCGACGCTCTGCCATTTCGGGCGGCAGATACTTTTCTCCCGCCGCATAGGCGCCCGGCTCATCATGAGCGTAACGGTACTCTGCCCCGTAGCCCATGTCTTTCATTAAACTGGTGGGCGCATTTCGCAGATGATGAGGCACTTCATACTCAGGCAAGTTGTGAGCATCGGTTAACGCCTGTTTCCAAGCAACATAAACCGCGTTGCTCTTTGGCGCACAAGCAAGGTAGACGATCGCTTGAGCAATCGCTCTTTCACCTTCTGCGGGCCCAACTCGGGTAAAACAGTCCCAAGCAGACAACGCAACCTGCATCGCCCTTGGATCCGCGTTTCCAATATCTTCCGACGCAATCGCTAGTAGCCGTCTTGCAATATACAAGGGATCACAGCCCGCCGAAATCATCCTCGCAGCCCAGTATAATGCCCCATCAGGATTGGAACCACGGATAGACTTGTGAACAGCAGAGATCAAATCGTACCAAATATCGCCTTTGTTATCGAATCGAGATACTTTTTCTCCCGCGACTTCAGCCAACAACTTCAAGGTGATTTCTTTTTCTCCTTGAGCATTGTCTTCTGCCATATCGTACAGAAGCTCAAGGTAATTAAGAGACATACGTGCGTCACCGTTGACCAGCTCTGCCAATCGGTCCAAAACATTATCGGCAAAGTGGGCTGACGTATTTCCTAAACCGCGCTCTTTATCGTTGATCGCCTGATTTAAGGCTAACAAAATCTCATCTTTATCCAACGAGGTCAGCTTGTAAACACGCGCACGGGATAACAATGCGTTATTGAGTTCAAAGGAGGGATTTTCTGTGGTCGCACCAATAAAAGTGACGGTCCCATCTTCAATATGAGGTAGGAAAGCATCTTGTTGAGACTTGTTGAAGCGGTGTACCTCATCGACAAAAAGGATAGTACGTCGCCCTGCCATTTTGTTCTCACGCGCCTTGTCAATCGCAGCACGAATGTCTTTCACGCCAGAAGTCACCGCTGAAACGCGTTCAACTTCAGCATTGGCATAATTCGCCGCCACTTCCGCAAGGGTTGTTTTCCCCGTTCCCGGCGGTCCCCATAAGATCATCGAGTGAATGTGTCCCGCTTCCAGCGCTCGACGTAATGGCTTCCCCGGACCGAGGATATGTTGCTGACCAATGTATTGTTCGACCGTTTGCGGTCTCATACGTGCAGCAAGGGGACGAAAATCTTCGTCCCCTGAGAAATCTAATGTGTAATTCGTCACGACCAGTTAGTTCCTTTGGTCATCCACTTCCACACCTTTTGGAATCGTGAATGTAAATCGGTTAGCTTTAGGCTTTCCTAGCTTCACATTGCTGAATTTGAACAAGCCTTTTTGACCATCTTGTTCAATCACATTGAAGCCTTTAACAATACCTTTGGTATCGATATTGATTTGAAATCGGCCTTGTGTCGAGTCAACCGCTGTAGGGATAAGAGTAAATTCATTGCCTTTCTGCGACACTGAATAGTTGTCCCAATCACTAGCTCGATTACGAGTCAAAAGTACAAATGGAGTTTGCTCAGCAGCTTGTTCTTGCCAATAAATACTGACTTGCTCAATAAATGGACTGTAGTACCAGAGCGTCTTGCCATCTGAGATCAATAAGTTTTCATCAGGAAAGGTGGTACTCCAACGAAATAGACTTGGGCGAGAAATTTCCACAGTACCCTCGCCTTCCATCACCGTTTCGCCCTCTGGGCTGATCACCTTTTGAGAGAAATCCGCACTAAAACCTTCATTTATCGATAAACGCTTGTTCAATTCCGCTTTTGGGGTCGCAGCATTCGCGACCGAGAAAATAGAAAGACTCAATACAACTGCAGAGAAGAGTTTCGCTGAAAATGATTTTTTCATTCAAATACCTATCACGGGGTCAAGAGACCGATTATTACTCATCTCTTATATGACAGAGATGAGTAAGAGTCGTTCATTAATCTTTTGGTGGCGCGGGGGCTAGCACTTCACGATTACCGTTATGGCCTGGAGCACTAACAATACCTTGAGCTTCTAACTGCTCGACAATACGAGCAGCACGGTTATAACCAATCTTAAAGCGACGTTGAACACCAGAAACCGAACCGCGACGTGACTGAACCACATGTTCTACTACCTGATCGAACAGTGGGTCGACATCTTCATCGGCTTCCATTTGTTCACCTGGCAGTAAACTTTCTGGACCCTGCTCACCACTAATGATTTCATCGATGTAGTTTGGTTTACCACGCGCTTTCCAGTTGTTAACCACTGCGTGTACATCATCGTCCGAAGCGAATGCACCGTGTACACGAGTGGTATGGCTTGAACCCGGAGGTAAGTAAAGCATATCACCCATACCCAGCAGTGACTCCGCGCCGCCTTGATCTAGAATGGTACGAGAGTCAGTTTTGGTCGATACGGTAAACGCCACACGCGTTGGAATGTTCGCTTTAATCAAGCCTGTAATAACATCAACAGATGGACGCTGAGTCGCGAGAATCAAGTGAATCCCTGCTGCACGCGCTTTTTGTGCTAAACGAGCGATCAGTTCTTCAACTTTCTTACCAACAACCATCATCAGGTCGGCAAATTCATCAACCACAACCACGATATACGGCAGTCTTTCTAACAACGGTGGCTCAGTATCCATACTGTCGCTTCTTGCCAGAATGGATCATGGATTGGGTGGCCCGCTTCTGCTGCATCTTAAGCTTCTCATTAAAGCCTTTGACATTACGGACGCCCAATGCCGACATCAGTTTGTAACGACGCTCCATTTCACCCACACACCAACGGAGTGCGTTAGAAGCATCTTTCATATCCGTTACAACTTCAGAAAGAAGATGCGGAATGCCTTCGTAAATCGACAGCTCCAGCATTTTCGGGTCAATCATGATAAAACGCAGATCTTCTGGCGATGCCTTGTATAGCATACTCAAAATCATCACGTTCACACCGACCGATTTACCTGAACCCGTTGTACCTGCGACAAGTACGTGCGGCATCTTCGCAATGTCAGCGATGACGGCTTCACCTGCAATGTCTTGACCTAAAACCACCGTTGTAGGTGATGTGGCGTTTTCAAACTGAGGGCTGTTAATGACATCAGATAAATAAACTGTCTGACGACTCATGTTTGGCAGCTCTAGACCCACATAAGGTTTACCCGGGATCACTTCCACCACACGGACTGCCATTGCTGATAGTGCACGTGCTAAGTCCATTGAAAGGCCGGAAATGCGACTTACTTTTACACCCGGAGCTAAATCTAACTCAAAGCGTGTGATAACGGGGCCAGGATAAATACCCACCACATCAGCTTTGATCTTGTAGTCAGCCAGCTTGGTTTCTACAAGGCGCGCGACTTCTTCTAACGCATCGCGATCAATGAAATTTTCTCGCTTCTCTGGATGATAAAGTAACTCAAGTGTTGGTAGAGGCTCTTCTGGTACAGGCAAGTTCTCTTCTTGCTTCATCAAGAATGGGTTTTGCGTAGCTGCAACTTTTGCTTGTGCATTTGAGACCATTCCTTGGAATGCGGCAACATCTTGATCACCTTCGCTCACTTCTTCCACCACAGGTTCTACAACATCGGATTGTGTGGCTTGTGGCGCTGGTTCAAATGTTGCCTGAGTTGGCGTTCCAGATTGTGACTCCACAGGCTGTGCAGACATTGCCGATGGCTGCTGTGTATGGTGAGTATGCTGCGGAGCTTGCTCTGTTACAACAGGCTGAGCAGAGACATAATCATCTTCGTCATCAAGCACATCAAAGTCTGAAATGGTCGGTTCAATGTGTGCACCAGGTTCCGTATTCGCAGAGATAGTATCTAAAGACGCGGTATCAATAACCGGAGTGTCTTCCATCTCGTCTTGTATTTGTTGCTGATGTTGAGGCTGTGAGTGAGCTTGCTCAGCCGCGAAAGACTCATATGCAGCGTACTCAGGCTCAGGCTGGTACACTGGATTCTCAGCATACGACTGCTGGTACTGAGTCGGTGCCAATAAAGGATCCTGCTCTGTTGCCCAGTCGTCCGCCTGTTGCGCAGCGGCTTCTAACGCTTCAATCGTGACATCCAGTTGCTTACTTCTTTCTATGGATGGATTAACACCATCAGTGTTGACTGGCTGCATTTGAGATTGTGCTTGTGCTCGAGATTGAACAGGAGATTGCTCTTGAACCTGCGGTTTCGGTTGAGCAGACACAGGTGTCGCAGTGGGTGCAGCACTCGGACTTGGCGCTGGTTCGGCCACGGGAGGTGCGTCCCTATGGGGCTCACTTTCCACAGCAGATCGAGTCACCGTTTTTTCAGGCTGAGTTTGTGGCATGTAAATTGGGTATTCGTGTGATGCCACTTGCGGTTTAGGCTCATCAACATCATAAGCAGTAAGATGCGGTAACGTATCTTCTGCCAGTTCATCACCAGAATGCTTGTTCGTCACTTGGTCGTCAATAAACTCATCGAGTTGCGGTTCAATTGTTTCTTGCTCCGAACCTCTTACTTTGTTGCTGTCGCCCCCACTAAAGCAAGAGCACGATCACCAAGCCATTCAACGATATTTAGCCATGATATCCCTGTAAAGAGCGTAAAGCCGGCCCCCCAAAGGAAAAGTAGTACGAGAGTAGTGCCTAGGACATTCAGAGTCGGTAGGGACAAGCTGGTCAGCACATCGCCGACAACTCCGCCCGACGAGAAGTACCAAATATCATCAAAGTTGATATCGGCCAAACCGCAACTGGTCATAATCAAAACTGTGAGGCCCAGTAAACGGGTTCCCCACAGCATGAAATCAATCGGTTCATCTTCACCGCGTTTACGACAAATCACCCATGCAGCAACCGCCAGTAAAAACGGTAACGGGTAAGCGAGCGAACCAAAAGTAAAGAATAGGGTATCGGCTAACCAGGCTCCAAATAAGCCACCAGCGTTGTTAATCTCCCCTCCCCAAGCAGTTTGGGACCAAGAAGGATCGGCAGGGCTAAAAGTAAATAGTGCCACAGCGAGTAGGATCGAGCTAAGAACGCCAACGATAAAGCAGCACTCTTTTAAGCGTTGGAAACCATTTAAGCGAGAAGACTGAGGCTCTTCACTAGTTTTAATAATAGTTTCGACTTTCTTTGCGTTCTCTTTGAACATAAATCAACTTGAATATGGAAGTGAATTGGGAATTTATACATTCCGAGCGGCATTAAGCCGCTCGGTAAATTGATTTAACCATATCAAAGAGAAAAACCCAATTGTTCTCTGTCGAAAGCAGTATCATATACTGTTTTCTTTGCAAGAATTTAACGAGTTTTAATCACAAGCTGGTTAGATTGCTTCACTTCTTCCATTACAACGTAGGTACGCGTGTCATTTACACCAGGTAAACGCAGTAGCGTATCACCAAGTAATCGACGGTAAGCACCCATATCCGATACACGGGTTTTAAGAAGATAATCGAAGTCACCTGAAACGAGATGACACTCTTGGATGTCGTCTAGTTTTTGCACAGCCGCATTGAATTGCTCAAACACATCTGGCGCACCACGGTTTAAGGTAATTTCAACAAAGACTAAAAGTGATGCATCGAGAAACTGCGGATTCAGTAACGCAGTGTATCCTGTAATGTAGCCCTGACGCTCTAAGCGACGTACACGCTCCAAACATGGCGTTGGAGAAAGTCCTACTCGTTTTGAAAGCTCAACGTTCGAAATACGACCGTCTTTCTGCAGTTCATTGAGAATGTTGCGGTCAATACGGTCTAGTTCCTTGGACGGTTTTTTATAGTTGTCTACCATTTTTTATTCCACCTTATTACTTCCTTGCAAAAAAATATACTACAACTTTTTAATATTTGGTGACAAATATTGTCAATCAATAACTATACTAGTCATTAACTCGACAATAACACCCTACTAACAGTCAATACAACCATTATATAAAGAGGATTCAGGATGATCATTGGTGTACCTAAGGAAATCAAAAACCACGAATACCGTGTTGGCATGATCCCAGCGAGTGTGAGAGAACTTATCTCACATGGCCACCAAGTTATGATTGAGACCAATGCAGGTGCCGGCATTGGTTTTTCAGACGATGATTACATCGCTGTCGGCGCATCCATTCTCCCGCATGCTGCTGACGTTTTCGCGAAAGCAGACATGATAGTAAAAGTGAAAGAACCCCAAGCGGTTGAAAGAGCAATGCTCCGCGAAGGGCAAATTTTATTTACTCCC
>NZ_JXOK01000066.1 GCF_000830505.1 Vibrio mytili
AACTTAACATGGCTGATGTTTGTGGTTTCAACATCAGCCTACTCATTAGAATTTCTCTCTCACAGAGGGCACTACTCTGTGCCAGTAAAAAGTTATAAAGAGATAGTGTTTGGGGATGTGTATCGCCAGCAGTATGACTTCAGTTGCGGCTCAGCAGCGTTAGCGTCTTTGTTGACCTATCACTACAGCACTCAATCGTCAGAACAGGACATCTTTAAAGTGATGTACCAACAGGGAGATAAAAAGAAGATTAAGGAGAAAGGGTTTTCTTTACTTGATATGAAACTCTACCTAGCATCAATCGGATTTAACTCCGATGGGTTTCAAATTGGATTAGAAAAAATCCGAGAAGTGGGTGTACCAGGGATCACTCTGGTGAATTTTGACGGATATATGCACTTTGTTGTAATCAGAGGGATTAACAGCCACTCAATCATTTTAGGTGACCCATCAAGAGGGACTATGGTCATGCCCTTGGACACGTTCAAAACTTACTACCAAGGCATTGTACTGCTAATACGTAACGAGGCAAAAGCAGGGCGTTCCAGCTTTATCACCGACGACAAGTTCGCTATTTACTATCGCTCACCATTGGAGAGTGGAGTCCCAAGAGATTCCTTAGGTGTGTTTAGTATTACACTCCCCGTTTCAGGTGAAAATTAAAAAATCAATTGGAGGGGCGTACACCATGTTTTTTAGGCACATTTTACTCATATTTTGTATCTCATTGCCTGTCACAAATGTGAATGCTGCTAATGCTAACAACGATGCCCTAAACCGTTTAGATCCTATTTCAGCCCCCTTACTGGAGCAGTATAGAGGCGGGTTCAAGGTGAGTAACGAATACATTATTAATATAGGCCTGAGTATCACCACGACGATTAATGGTGAAGATGTCTTCAATTCTAGCATTGCCAACTTAATCATTGAGAATGGTAACTTAACGAACATTCATTCAAATAACACCCCAGATAATCCGCAACTGGATCAAGGCATCGTGAACATCGTCCAGTTAGGTGAGGGAAATATTATTACCGACGACTTTAATAGCTTTCCAACGTCGCAGCAACCCAATATCACTAGCTCTGAGTTTATCAATTCAAGCATCATTAACATCATCCAAAATACGACCGACAACAGCGTCATCGGGCTAAGCACACTGGTTGACATTGATGCCCAAGTAAATGGTGTCATACAGCAAATTCGGGCAAATCAACAGCTAGAAGATGCGTTGCTAAATCACTTACAGTAAGTAATCCGCCTATCCCTTTATCGACGGAGATACCACCCATAAAAATGAAGAATAACAAGATAAAACACAGCGAATGAAAAACGAAAAACCTCGCATGCAGCGAGGTTTTAGAGTTAGAGTATGACAAACCGAATATCTGTCTCTTACCGAGCTACACTTGCCGATCTATCAAGCGACGCGACAAGCTTATCTATGGTACTTAACAACCCCTTGCCTATGTTCACCAAATTGCGAGGTTAACCCGCTATTTGTACGTACCAACTTAATTGCGTCATGTCGGGAGTGAACATCCAGTTTTTTATAGAGCTTGTAGATATGACTCTTCACCGTACTTTCAGAAACAAACAACTTCGACGCGATTTGTTGATTCGATATACCGTAGGCAAGCAAAGATAAGATCTGTCTCTCTCGGCTGGTCAACTCATCTTTCTGGCAATCTAAAGCAACATCCGCATGGCGATAGCTGTTGACCAACTTTTCTAAGTACTTTCTAGGTAACCATAATCCTCCATCAAGTACGTATTCAATACTCTGACGAATATCCTTGATGGGCGCATTTCTTAACAAAATCCCTTTTAGCATCTTCCAGCTAAGGAGATCTGGTTGAATCCCTACATTAGGCACGTTATGGATCATGATTGGCCAACCGAAAAGATCAAAATCGGGTAACTTATATTGGGATTTAAATTGCTTCATTAGATCATGATCCATAAATATTAAATCCACATTGAGTTTATTGCTGTGAAAAGTGAGCTCTCCTGGTAGACACGTCTTCACCTCAACGTTAGGTAGAGACGACAGCTGTTCTTCGATTAATCGACTTTGGAGATTATCTTCAGCGAGCAAGAACAAGTTCCTGGTTCCCATAATTTCCACCACTATAGTAAACACCTCAACTCGACTGCTTTATAACTAAGCTGTGGCAAAGGTTATTCATCAACTAGCAAATATGATTAGCACAGTGAGAATATAGCACCGAATAATGATAATGCCATGACCTATAGCCAATATGAATTAGCAGAAAGTACTAATACACTACTGAAAAAACCAAAGCTTATCTGCCCATTTATTAAGCAACTTATTGCTTTTAAAGAGTTAACCCTTACCCCACTTTTTGCACTCCACTCGCCTACAACGTCAATCTAAATCACTAGTAAGGTTAAAAGAATAGTACAGAGTCAGCCTATATTTCACAGTAATTTAAGACTTCCTACATACTCTGCAAAAAACCAGACCATAACCTCATGATCAAATTACTTTTTTTTTGTTTATTACTTGGTTAAAAGAAGCCGAAATACGCACTGTTTACCCCTATTTAAAATTAGAGTAAAAACCCCTCGCAGATATATTTTCTATACTCTCAACGCTCCCGAAAAATGAGGAGTAAAAACAAGAAGTCGTACAATTTATTTATTCAGGAATATAACAAATGGAGTACTCGTTATGACTCTTAACAAAACAGGCCTCGCTCTTGCAGTTTCAGCACTGATTTTTAGCGGTTCAACACTCGCGTTCAATGTTGTTGACGATGGAAACGGTAATGACCAATGGGATGACAGTGCGAATACCACCACAAACACCCTTGGTGTCAATGAAAGCTTCCAAGACAACAGCGATAGCAGTACCAATACAGTACTGGGTGTCAATGATAGCTTCAAAGACAACAGTGACAACAGCACGAACGCATCGTTGGGCATTGATGATAGCTTCAATGAGAGTAACGACAATAGCACCACCAACAACTCGACTACTAACTCTACCGCTAACAACAGTACTACCTCTAACTCGAGTAATAGTTTAGGTGTTGGTATTGCCGACAGCTTTAACGACAACAGCGACAACAGTAACAACAGCGACAATAGTAACAACAGTGACAACAGTGTTTCGCTCGGTCTTTCTGGCAGCTTTAACGACAACAGCGACAACAGTACTTACAATAGCAACTCAAGTACTAACAGTAGCTACAATCAAGTGCATACGGACATGGAAATGGTCGTTGCAAGCTCAGCATTGATGGGTAGTGCTGCTGGGTTGGTGGTTTACTCAACCAACGCCGAAGATACCGACGTAGACGTTACCAATGTGAATAGTCTCAACGGTATGGATAGTGTTGGC
>NZ_JXOK01000067.1 GCF_000830505.1 Vibrio mytili
GCATGGTCAATTGGACCTTGAAGCGTGAAATTGTATGAGCCATCCGTGTTGATAGTCAGCGTAAAGACGGCTTCAGTACCCGCTGTTGCTTCATAGGTATAGCTGCCATCACTGTTTGCAGTTTCGGTTAGGGTCACTGCCACACCTTGAGATGTCAGGCCATCAACTGGCGTTGCAGAAGCATCCAATTGGTAGCTCACCACACCGTCAGAACCCTGTGTCGTGGTGAAATTGCCATCAATTGAAATTGGATCTGAACCATCAGAGCCAATATTCGCCAAGTCATCTTCATCAACGGTGATCGGTTCTACATCAGTGATCGTTGGTTTATCATCAACGATGGTGACGGGCAGCGTTTCTGCCGACGTATCGCCATCAAAGTCTGTTGCGATAATCGGGAAATCGATTTGTAGACTGTCACTATTCACCGCATGGTCTAGTGGACCTTGCAGAGTAAAGGTGTAGCTACCGTCTGGCTTCACAACCAATTCAAATACGGCGTTGCCATCTGCGGTGGCGGTGTAAGTAAAGCTGTCATCACCATTTGCAGTTTCAGCAAGCACGATCGGCTCACCGTGAGAGGTTAACCCTGCTACTGGATCTGCGGTGACATCAAGCTGGTATTTAACGACACTGTCTGAACCTTCTGTCGTGGTGAATGCACCCGACATAAAGGCATC
>NZ_JXOK01000068.1 GCF_000830505.1 Vibrio mytili
GCTTCGCTTTTCGAGATAACTCTCTACAAAGCGGAGGTGAATTCTAGCGAGATAACTGAAAGTGTCAAACACTTTTTTCAACTAATTTTTCTAGAAGATTTTCACCTTACCCAACATTGCTGAAGCCTTATAAGGTCTGCCGTGTCGGTGGATGCGCATTATAGGGAGCAGAATTGTTTTAGCAATAAAAAATCGATTTTTTCGTAAAAAGAACTCAACCGAACACTTTACGTACAACTTAAAAAATACCCCTATATAACCCTCAGCATTTATACAGCTTACCCACAAATACCTGTGGATAATTAGTCATCACTATCAAAAAAGTAGGAAATTCTAGAGCGCGGGTTAAGATACTCTTTTATCTGCTCAGGCAATTTGGCCGGATGAATAGCATTAACTATTTTCAGGCCCTTCTCTGCTAAATTAATAATTGGGGCTTGTGTCCTTGGAACCGATGGGTCATAGACCAACACATTCGGGAATAATAAATTAGAAGCATTAACAGATATGACTAAACCAATCATTTTGTTCGACAGTTGTACAACCGTCCCCGGAGGGAAAACCCCCATAAACTTAATTAAGATATTGAGGTTCTCTTCTTTATATAGGTGTTTACAGTTCTTGTACAAATGAGAAAGTGCAGTGTAAGGAATCTTTTGTTCGGCTAAAACCGAGGTATGACACAAGTTATCGAACGCATTAGCAACGATAATAACTTGTGCAAGCTCATCGATTTCATCCCCTCGGAGTCCCACAGGATAACCAGAGCCATCTCGAAGTTCATGATGCTGAGCTATGACAGTTTTTGCCTCTTCTGGAAACCCTTCAATTTGATTGGCAAGATCCAAACCATACTTTGTATGTAGCTTTAGATAGTTTTCTTCAGGCGTGGTTAGTGCAACTTGTTTTCTTAAAATGGCTGTTGGGATCTTGATCTTACCCATATCATGAAAAAGCGCGGCAAAAGACAGTGCTTTTAACCGTTCTGAGGAATATCCCTTTGCTCGGCCAACCATCATCGCAATGACTGCAACGTTCAACGAATGAAAGTAGATGTCTTCAAATTCATTGTTGCCATTCATTAGATGGAGTGTGACGTTATCATCACTCATTAACTTTTCAACAATATCATCGACCAGCATTTTTGCTTCTTCCACCGCGGCTGCTGGACGATTACGAATTTTAGTCATTACAGCTCGCATACGAGCAAGTGAACGCTCAAACTCCTTTTCACATTGAATAACTCTACGTCGATAGGCACTCAAGCTTTCAATCCGCTTCTGTTTTTCGTTCCACAGCTTCTGAGCCTCCAAATTTAAAGACTCTTCGCTTTTAGAGTGAGTCTCAGACGAACCTTTGGCAGGCAGAGGCTGCGCATCACTTTGCTCTGGGTTGAAGTAGACAAACTTAATACCTAGATGCTTGATTATATCGATCTGAGTTTGATCTTTAATCTTAAAGCTATTAAGTAAGAACGGGTGATCGTTCCACTTTAACGGAAGGCGAATGTGTAGTCCGGGCTGAATACGATCCACTGTAAGTTTAATTGCTGCCACTGTTTTATTACATATAAAGTCATCACTGTAAGTCACGCATAGTAGTCGATTTTAAATGCAAATTCATCAGTAAACTTGGTGCATAAAGACACACTCATTGACCGAATAACCCGTTTGGAAAACATCGTACGCGTGTAGAAAAATATACATAGTTCCTTTTCGAGTTCGAAAACCTAGGCATAATGATATGACAGTGTGTTTAAGATCATCATGGAGTAAAGAAATGAAAGTTCTTGTTACAGGAGCAACAAGCGGTATCGGGTTTGAACTAGTAAAACAGTTGCGAGCTGAGCAACACGAAGTATTTGCTACGGGTAGAACAACAGAAAAGTTAATTGAACTTAAAGACATTACAGGATGCCACATTGGCGCTTACGATCTTTCTGATTCACAACATGTTATTGATATGTTTAATGATGCCACAAACACCTTGGGCGGATTAGATGTACTCGTCAACAACGCAGGCATGAACAGTGCTAAACGTGCAATTGACGAGATCTCAGTAGAAGAGATCGATTTACAGTACGCGATTAACTTGAAAGCACCGATGATACTTTGTAGAGAAGCGCTTTCACTCATGAAAACTCAGCAGTCCGGTTATATCATTAATGTCACCAGTACCGTTGCAAAACGAGCCAGTGAAACAATGTCAGTTTACACTTCAATGAAACAAGGCCTATCAGGGTTCACTGGTGTACTGATGAAGGAAGCCCAACCACACGGCATAAAAGTCACCAACTTACTGCCTGGAGGCACAGATACGAACTTCAGAGAAGCAAGCCGTCCACAATATATGAAGCCAGAGAGCGTTGCTCGAACAGTTATTGGACTACTAAAATTACCAGACGATGTCATCATGCATGAAATGGTATTCAGACCACAGGTAGAAGTAGAGTAACAATCAACAAGCGAGGTGTATTGCGCTACATATCGAGAAACAATGGGCGTACGAGATAATAACTGTGAAAACAGAATGCTCTATAAAAAAGCGGGGCCGCATTGGGCCCCGCTTATTTTGCTGACTATTAACCATGTCTGTGATGGCTTGATTTATAACAGTGATCACCATGGTGACACTTATGATCGTGATGATGACGATCCCCATGATGTTTGTGATGATGCTCACCATGATGTTTATCAACATGATGTTTATCAACATGATGATGCTTATTGGTTTTAACCGCGTGGTGGTTATGATGGTGGTGAAGTGATTTACAACCCGTTAAACTTGCCATTGTAACCAACAAAGCTGCCATTAATAATTTCTTCATGATGTTTCCTATTAATAAAGTTAGTAAATTAGTTCGCGTGTTTAATCTTTTCGTAGTTGTTTATTCAGATCACTTTTTAGCCGAATGATAAGCACGCATTTAAGCCATTTATTCGTTCAACACATAGCCTGTATTGACGGTTAGAGAATCCATTTATGATTAGATTACTAATATTGCAGTTACATTTAGCTTGTTAGATAAATGACATGGCGATATCAGACAAAATTCATTTAGCAATACTCGACTCATTAAGATTCGTCATCGCTAACCTCTGAGCTCCATTAAAGATTGCTTCCTTTCTTTTACCCAAGTGCAACCGGATAACTCTTCGGAACAGCAACAACGATACGCACTCACATCACGTTTTAGAAATTATTAAAATTAATTAACGTAAAAATCATAGAGAAACAAATAAAATCCATATTAATCAATAAAAAGGGATAGATTTTAAAATCTATTTTAAAAATAAAATTATCTTGTTCTGTCAGTTTTTGTCATCAAACATCAAGCATCATTAACCGAAAGCTTCCAACGGGCTGTGCTAAACTGCAGGCGGACCAACAAGGTACTCACAGAGCACATAGAGGATAACGAGCACAAAGAAAAGAATTAAAAATATCATTCTAAAGAAAAGTCTTGGTATTTATAAAAAGAAAAAGTGATAAATATACAGGAGGGAATCTTAAACCATTGCAGAGTTTAATCGATGATGATGAGTTGCTTACCAATATAGATGCTATCCAAAATTAATCATTGCAATTTATTGATAAAAATCTGGTGAATTCATATAAATCAGAGGAGAGGAATAATGTCAAAAACTAACTTGATTTGATAGTACCGGTTATTTATCTAACACTAACTAAGCGGTATATTACTGATAATTTCTGGTTTTTAGGATTGTTTGCTTGCCCAATCCTCTGCAGAGTGGATCCTAAAATATTAGGCTAAACCCAGAATGCTCTCCAAAGAGGTCTACTGGATAATCGCAAGATAAGCCTTAGGCGACATCCCATTCCATTGAGTAAACACGCGAGTGAAATGTGCTTGATCACTGAATCCACATAGAAAACCAATCTCAGCTAAACAAGAGTCCCCCTCCAGCATCATCTTTGCAGCTTGGTTCACTCGCATATTCTGCACCAACTGGGCAAACTTAATCCCTTCAAACGCTAAGTGTCGTTGTAATGAACGCACCGATGTACAGAGATGCGTCGCAACATTCTCTAGACTGCAATCGAACAGCCCGAGCACTCCAATACTTTCTTGAACTCTATATTTCCACGTTTGACCCATTTCTTTCGGCACATCGAAACTTAATTCTTGATCATCGGTATTTTGCCACCTAATTTTCCAATATTTATTAGGTTTTAATGCTTGAGGATTAACTTGATTACTAGTGTAGCTATAAACAAGTTGCTCTAAATTATCTCCAGTAAAAAGCTCGACGTCACTAGCGCCCGATTGAGCGACTAAAGCACATATCAGTCCGAGCACCGCGAGATCCTCTTCCAAGTGTGGTTCTTCTTTGGTTCGAGAAAGATGTTGAACAATCGCATATCTGTCATGCAACTCAATCTCCGTGTAATGATTAGCATGCACATAACGCTCTAGTCTTTGCCATCTAGCAAACAAGCTTGATATTGTCTTTTGCGATAGCAATACACGCCCCAGCGGTTGTTCCAGATGCAAAACAACTCCACGACCAAGTTTTACACTAACATCTAACCCAAGTTCATCACTCACTTTACGTAAAAACTCGCGCTTCGTGGCGAGAGGGACTTTGGCTAAGTTTTGTTCAAATGAAACGCCACAACCATTTAATTGGTGAAGTTTCAGCCCAGATAACATGATGTCCATCATGACTCGACTGGCAAACGGCATAGCGCTGGTAGAGTTAGCTGACCCCATATTGTCTACGGAACCTCCTAGCGAGTTAAGATTGCCTGCAATTTCAGCCCAATCCACGGTAATGACATTAAAAAAGAAGGTGTTTTGATCACTAACATCACCACTAAGCTATACCAAGCTAGCTTTCCAAGGAATACGGTCGCTGCAATATTCAGCCAAGCAATCCCTGACAACAAACTCAAAATAATCAACAACCTTGGTGGCGTTGGTAGCATAGACATAACCAGCAATGTCCATAACCCGTATTGTTCGAGCCAGTTTTGTAGTCGCAACCTATGTTGATATAAATCAGAATCGGGCGGTGAAATTCCAGCTATCAAGTAACCATCAACCGAATAAGCAATCAGTGACAAGACACCAGCCCCTGCCGTTGCAGCAATGGCAAAGGTTAGAATGATCCAAATAGCTCGCTTAGGCTGACACCAAGCCAACAAGATCACAGAGGTTTGCGTAGGTAAAGCTGGAATAAAAAAATCACCAATCGAGAGTCCACCAAGAATGGGCAGAGCTTTCGGCTTGGTAGCGTTTTCACTTATCCAGTTCAAAATACGTTGTGTCAGCGTCGACTTTTTAGAACCTACCTTCGTCCTGTGATTCATCGCTATATCCTCAACATCAAGCTTTCTGCAAAATTGGGAAACCACTTTCTTAAACTCATAAGAGCTTTAGTTTTTCCAACTTGAATTTCCGGCTTCGCTCTATCAACCCCTGCAATAATCTGCCTTGCTGCTTCTTGAGCAGTTATCTTGCCTTTACCTCGCCCACGAACCATATCGGTATCAACCAGTGGCAGAATTGCTTCACAAACATGAATAGGATGCTTCCCCATTTTAGCTTGCGCCCGAAATGACTTAGTAAAAGCTCTCAATCCTGCCTTATTGGCGCAGTACACAGGGGAACTCTGTTTAGGCGCAATAGCCAGACCCGATGTAACATAAACCCATGTGCCTTTATTCGACAACACGTTATCAGATAACTTCTCTGTTAAAATAATAGGTGCGATTAAGTTAATCATAGTCTCATCGTGGCTAGATATTTGCGTTGGTTGTTTATCAAAGTAGTTTCGTAATTGTTGAACCCCTGCATTATGAATCACGAAATGCAAGGGTTTATTCACCAAGTGTTGGCATAGTAGATCAATACTCAAATCACTAGACAGATTACACACGAGCCAATCGGCTTCAGGGGTCTCATTGCGAGCCTTATCTACTGTTGCTTGGCAACTACCAGTTGCAATCACGTTGAACCCCCTCATCAAATACTGCTCCACCAGTGCTGCCCCGACACCTCGCGTTCCACCTGTTATCAGTACTGTTTTCAACATAACCATTCCCCCAACACTTTCACCTGTACAAGCACTGTTCATTAACAGTCATTTTTGTTTACTTGGATAAGTAGATTAGTGATGAAAACAGAAAAAGAATTGAATATTTACGCCAATGTACCCACAGGGTGAAGATTGTGAAAGAAAGGAGGTTTCTACTAGGTTGATTTTAATTTCAAAGATCTGACTTTAAACCAGAATGACAAATTGGAAGTGTGGTAGCTGGTATATATCCCGGTGCACAGAGTCGTCATATGATGCACCATATATGAACCATGAGAGAAATATAAAGGCAGATAAAGCGAGTCTCTTGGAGCGAGAAAAGCGTCGATAACAAGCAAGGGAAACTGAGGTAGCAACCTGAAAAATCGAATATTTTCAAACACCTAAAACGACGAAAGGCCGCTATAAAAGCGACCTTTCTATGTATGGTACCGGTGGGCGACTTGACTGGGCTTGCATCCAAGCCGCCACGCTGGATTTGAATTCACAAACACCAGAAACAACAAAGCCCCGACTTACGTCGAGACTCTGTCTTAAAATATGGTACCGGTGGGCGGACTTGAACCCCCACGCCCGAAGGCAACGGATTTTGAATTCCTCTTAAGCACTTGTAATTACTTGCATTTAAGAGGATTTTTTTGGATATCAAGGACCATGAAATAGGATTTTATTGGATCTTTTTAGCACGCGTTGAGCACAGATTTAAAATTGTGCACAACTAGACCACTCTTTGTAACACGTTTCTGGACAGAAATCATTTAGAGTCAATATACTAGATTTCAGCCTCTGCAGTACTTTAGGTAAGTGTTATTGATAAAAAGAAACATGTTTAGTTCTTGTAAATCTCCACCTAGTAGCTTGTTAGTCATTAATTGAGATAGAAATCGATTGCTTGATGTCACCCGTAATGTACTTTGGTGCAATAGAGAATAAGAGCATTTCAGACCAGTATGGTTCGTGACGTTCGTAGATAGCTTTAGAGAGTTCAATCATCAGGTCACAATATCTATGGTATGCATCTTTATAACTTATTTTGTCAGAATCTCGGCCAGTGAGATTAATGATTGTATCTAGGTCTAATTTGATTAAATCTTTATTTCGACCCGAAGGCATCGGATAGAACTCATTAGTATCAGTATGTTTGAGCAATAGCCAATTAAGTGAGTAGATGACCCTTGAGTCGTAAATAGCATACTTCGTATGATCGAGAAAAGAGGCAACTTTAGACATTGATGAAATTACATCGAATGTATTTTTATCTAGAGCGCCTTTGCTGAGACGAGCATCTAGCTTCGACAATATATCATCATTTTTTTCTGTCGATTTGAGACTTCCAATCCCTCCCCATTTCTGAATAACCCAGTAGCGATTGGTTAAGTCGTTAACTAACAAAGAGCTCAAGTTGTGCTTCATGAAAATATTTCGGTCATAGTTTGAAGTAATTTCGCTTGGAAAATCTAACGGGCAGTCCTCTGGCATCATCCATGTAAAGTATTCTTTGAGAGGAAATTCTTCAGCGATTGATTTTAGTTCTTCTATTAGGGGTTCAAGGTTCATGGTATATAAAATTAAGATTAAGTTTTCTATACGTTATCAGATCTTGAGTTGATGTGCTTAATTTATCGCAAATAAACTGAAAAACCACTTCTCTCACTCGTACTTCAATACCAAGTTACTCTGAAGGAGCGTAGCTATATTCTGGAATTCATCTGACCTTTTAAACTCACTCCGGTGCATTTTCATGCTAGAAGTTTGAGACCTATCTGACACGATGATGGACAAAAGTGTTTTAGCTATTTTACTAACTTAGCGATTCATGATTAGCTCAGGTATGCCAAATGGTCTGCAGTGTTAGTGCATAGCTTAGGTTCCTGACATTGTGTGTTAAAGCATGTGTTTAGTCGACGTTCTGGTGATTTCGCTTTCAGGATGGGAGGCGAAGAGTTTTAGTGGTCATATCTGGATCATCTAGTTTTGAAATCCTTGAGCTAGCGGAAAGAATTCGAAGGAATATTGAAACCATCGCTATCTCTTGTGAAATCATTGGCATCTCCCATCAAATCACAGCTTCTGTCGAAGTATACAGTTAGGTTCCTCAACGTAGAGTACAATTGAGTTTTATTTAGAGCAGGTCGACTCTGCTCTGTACAAAGCAAAAAGTAGCGGTCGCAATAATTATTTATCACCAAGTAATTGTTTTCATTGATTTAAAAAGCACTAATAACTTCAGGCACTGAACGATCGCTCGATGATGTATCCAATCAAATTGGCACATGTCATATGCCAATTTGGTCTGATTTTAGGCGATTAAGATTAAGACTTAATCACACTCCAGCGTGTCGCTTGGTTCCTGCCATTTTCTTTCGAGTGATAAAGTGCTGTATCAGCTCTTTCTATGGCATCTTCTAGACTACTGTCATCTAATTGGAACTCAGAGATACCGATACTTACAGTTATGTTTCTAGGGCCAGAAAAAATATACTGTTCTATTAAACTTCGCAATTTTTCGGCAACTAGCATCGAGCTGTCTTCATCTGTGTTGGGAAGCAATAGAACAAACTCCTCACCGCCCCAACGAGCAAAAGAGTCACTAATTCTTATGTTTCTATGGATTAATTTACTAAACTGAACTAGATAATCATCGCCAACAGCATGACCAAACTCGTCATTGATGCTTTTAAAGTAGTCAATATCAAACATCATTACGGTATATATGGAATTATACCTTTTTGCTTTAACGTATTCCTGTGACAATAGTTCAACCATCTTATTTCTATTTAGCACTTGAGTTAGAAAGTCTATGGTTGACATTTTAAGTAGTTTATTTTGATTTCGATAACTTTGAAAAACAATTACAAAAAATGAGATTAACACTATAAATATCATAAAATTAAACAACAGATAGTTTCTTTTCATAAGCATTAATGTATCGTCTTCTGATATTGAAATTAAATAGGCCACGTGCTCTCTTTTAAAATTTTCAACTGATAAGAAAGATACAATCAGATATTTTCCATTCACATTGAACTCTTTTGAAAAAGTATTACCAGTTTTAATATGAGGATCAAGCTGTTTTTTAAATAGTTCAGTATAACCCTCAAGTTCAGTAAACTTCATGTTTTCCAGGCTTTTATTTAGCACATCTTTATCTACATAGTAATCACTGGCTATTTTACTATGTATGTAGTTATTCTTCGTATCATCAAACACTTTGTAATTCACAACATCCTTATTCATCAAGAAGAAAAAATCTTGTTCAGGATATAGATTAAACAATAAATTGACGATACTACCCATTGATAGGGATACTTCTAAAGTGCCTATCTGAATGTCATTATATACTACTGGATAAACGAATCGATAACCGTTATATATTCTACCTTCTTCAAACCCCTGTACAAATCGCTTTTCTTTATTGGATATCCTTACCGATTCTCTTATAGAGAATAAATTATCACCAAATTTTTCAGGTTTATGGACACGTAAAAAACTATCACCATTTTCAAAGTGAAAATGTAACTGTCGAAAGTTAAAACCTGTAAGAGTTTTATACTTTTCTTCCAGCATCGAGTATATTGAATTTCTATTAGATGTTCTTATGCTCTCATCACCAAAATAGGCTTCACTCATCAACCTAAAAATATCTTGGTCATCCTCAATTTCTTTAAATACGTAATTTGAAAAATCTTTATAAACGCCTAAGCTAGACTCAACTTTAGAACGTAGTTCATGAGAAGAACCAAGTAAAATTCGTTCTCTTTGAGTTTGATATTCATTAAATATGAATGTTATTGCCATCACGACTACAAAAGCTAGTAACAAGCATGAATAAAGCATCTTTTTTATATTTGATTCTCTTGTTTGAGTTATCATTTTATCCACCAAGCCCACGTCTTCAACAAATCATAATTGCACAAATACTTATACGCTTAAAGGATTGAATTGACTATGCATATCGGCTTTGATGTGATGGACGCACCTCCTTTCTAACATTGCTGTACCACACTACAGGTACAGCCATTAAGATCAGGAGTAACAGCCATGTCCATTAAAGTTGTCGGTATCGATTTAGCTAAGAACTACTTTCAAGTGTGCGTATTGAATATTGACGGTACTATCTCGTCAAATCGTAAGGTTGCTGGAGTTAAACTGCTCCATACAATCCGTCATCTTCCAGATAACACTCCACTGGCTATGGAGTCATGTGCTTCATCACACTATTTTAAGGCTTGGTTTTAAGGTATCACTCATTCCAGCACAGCATGTTAAGCCTTTCGTCGGTAGACAAAAGAACGACGCAAATGATGCAAGAGCCATTTGCGAAGCTTATTCGAGACCTGATATTCATTTTGTGCCAGTTAAAACTATCGAACAACAGGACCTGAAAGCTTTGCGAAATGTTCGCTCTCGCTTAGTCGAACAAAGAACTGCTCTTGCTAACCAAATCAGAGGTCTAACAGCTGAATATGGGATAGTTTTCCCAACATCAATAAGAGCATTGCGTAATCACTTACCGTTAATCATTGAAGATGCAGAGAATGAGTTATCTCATGTTATGAGAAACTTACTGCAAAACTTATACTGTGATTTTACCAGCATTAGCAGCAAGATCGATGATGTAACTCAGGACATAACTTCGCTGAGTCAGCAGAGTCCGCGCTACAAGGCGATTAAGAATATCCCTGGCTTTGGTCCGATCTTAACGGCTGCGATTGTTAGTGAAGTTGGCTCTGGTGAACAGTTTCAAAATGGTAGACAGTTTTCGGCATGGTGTGGGTTAGTTCCCAAGCAGAATAGTACAGGTGGAAAGAATAGCCTTGGAGCTTTATCAAAGAGTGGAAACCGAGACCTAAGTACACTACTCATTCATGGTGCTAGAGCTGTACTACGTTGCAGAGCTTCAAGTACGGACCTATGGGAGCTTGGTTACGAGGGTTAATTGAACGACGTGCTAAGGCTAAAGCCATAGTGGCTTTAGCAAATAAGCTTGGGCGTATAGTGAGGCGTGTTCTAGCTACCGATTGTGAATATGACGTTAATTGTGCTTTCAAGCTATATAATTGAAACGTATATGTTTTATAAGAAAATGAGTTTGCAATAGCTGATGAAAAAACGGTGAACCATCCTTACTACACTCTGATTAAGCAACAGGTTAGTTGAAACCGTGGCTTTGAATAGACAGTAAGGGGCGGAATACATCATGGCGCAGGTCGCACAAATGACCAAGAAAGACGTCGGATATATGTTAGCGACCGTATCATTGAATCAGCCATTGCATCCTGAGGTGCGTCCATATATGTTGCTTAATTCGATGAGAAGACATGGTAGCCCCATGTTGTTCAGTTCTTGAACAACATACTGAGTTTCAGGCATACCTAGCCCTGTAAGCTTGTTCAGCGCTTTGATCATAGCGTAAGTCTCACCAACTTGAGCGTTGTAATTCCTCAGGCTTAATTTCCCACCTAACAACTGTTTTACCCGATACATTGCTGTCTCTGAGAGCGAGCGCTTATGATAACCATACCGCTTTTTCCATTTCTTGTTAGAACCTTAGAGCTTCTGGCAACCCACTGCTAAGTTGCGAGGATGTCCTCGTTCCCAGAAGGCTGCCCCTTCTCGTGGCGGAATGAGCGGAACAGCTCGCTTGAGCCGTATGGCATCATGGCAATTCCTTGTGTCATAAGCACCATCGCCTGATATCTCAATGATTTTACGACGTGTCTGCTTAAGCAAGTTGGGAAGTACTTCGGCATCGGTTACGTTAGATAAGCTCTGCTGCGACTATTTCGTGAGTGCTGGTGTCTACCGCTAAATGCAACTTTCTCCAGACTCTACGCTTCCCGTCAGTACCATGCTTCTTGACCTTCCATTCGCCTTCGCCATAAACCTTGAGGCCAGTGGCATCAATGGCTAGGTGTTGTATCGCACCTCTGGTTTTAGTTTTAAATGAAACCTCAACTTCCTTAGCTCGACGGCTTATACAGGTGTAGTGGGGACAAACTAGCGGGATGTTAGCCAGCTTAAATACCGAGTCTAGAAATCCTTGCAGTGCTCTCAACGGCATAGAGAATATGCGTTTCACCATCAGTGCAGTAGTAATGGCTAAGTCGCTGAATTGGCGAGGTCTGCCGCGCTTGCCTTGTTTGTTTTGCTTCCACTCGGCTATCGCTTCCTCATCAATCCAAAAGGTCAGAGAACCACGGTTTATTAAGGCTTTGTTGTACTGCGTCCAGTTAGTTGTTTTGTAACGAGGTTTAGGTATGAGGCTACGACGATTAATGGGTGTAGCCGATCAGATCGTAGCCTCTTGATTTAGTTCCATCGATTTAAGCAAAGCCCGAAGAGCCAGAGGAGTTAGAGATACAGATTATTTTAAGTTGAAGATCAGACAAACATCGGTCCCGGATACCCACTCAACTTTTTACCCAAATATCAAGCTCACCTAAGCGGAGAAGAACCTTTTTGGTAATGCTGAAAGTGGCTACGATACTTGTGGCTATTCAAGTAATAATGCCTAACTTCAGTCACAGTTTATTCAACAATTACCCTATATAGTAACTTGCATATAATCAATACACTGCTCCGATTATAACTACAAGTATATATAAATCGCCCCCATGGAGGTCTCTATGCCCCAGAATTATGACAGACATATCAGTAATTTGACCAAAGACACTTACGCTTTGATATTGGCAGGTGGTCGAGGTAGTCGTTTATTTGAACTCACCGATTTTCGAGCAAAACCTGCTGTATATTTTGGTGGTAAGTTTCGTATTATCGATTTTCCACTATCAAACTGTTTCAATTCAGGTATTCACCGCGTAGGTATCGCAACACAATACAAGTCGCACTCGTTGATCCGTCACATTAGCCGCGGTTGGGGAAGCCTTAGAGCTCAACAATTTGTTGAAATTTTACCTGCTTCACAACGAACGGGCGATGACTGGTATGCTGGTACAGCGGATGCGGTATATCAAAATATTGATATAATTCGTTCACATAGACCCAAGTACATTCTAATTCTGTCTGGTGACCATGTATATCGTATGGACTATGGTACTCTACTAGCGGAGCATGTAGCAAATAACGCAGATATGACAGTCTGTTGCCTAGAAGTTGATACTGAAGAAGCTGCGGGTAGCTTTGGTGTTCTGACCGTAGATTCCAAAAATAAAATAGTTGCTTTTGATGAGAAACCAGCTCACCCCAATGAAATTCCGAATAAACCGAATAAGTGTTTGGCTTCAATGGGCAATTATTTATTCAATGTTGATTTTCTTTTTGACCAGTTATTAAAAGATGTGGATGTCCAAGGATCCACCCGCGATTTTGGCCACGATATCATTCCTTCAATCATTAATGAGAGTAATGTTTTTGCGTACTCTTTCAAAGATCCAGACAGTGAAAATCAGCCCTACTGGCGTGACGTGGGTACACTTGACTCATTTTGGGAAGCCAATATGGAACTTGTTACAACTAAACCACAACTTGACCTTTATGATAAAGACTGGCCGATTTGGACATATCAAGAACAGCTTCCACCTGCTAAATTCATTTTTGATAACGATGAACGCCGTGGTATGGCCGTAGATTCAACGGTTTCTGGAGGGTGCATTATTTCTGGTTCAACTATTAGAAAATCATTGTTGTATTCAAGTGTCCATGCCCACTCATACAGTCTTATTGAAGAGTCAGTATTGTTGCATGGCAGTCACGTTGGTGAACACGCTAAACTGAAGAGAGTTATCCTTGATAGTTATTGTTGTGTCCCGGCCGGCTTGAGCATTGGCTATGATAAGGAACAGGATAAAGCCAATGGTTTTCGTGTTACAGAAAAAGGAATCACCCTAGTAACTAAAACTATGCTGGAAAATCTTGCTAAATAAATGTACTGAACAATTTTTTCTCGAAATACGAGTCAAAGGCATCGCAATGGCGATAAATATGGCAAGCGAGTACAACTAGTCTGACACCCAAATTATGGTCTTATCTTCACCACTCGGAGATAAGACCACGTTTCACCTGAATATATACCTGCGGCTAACAATTTTTTCATCCACAAAAATCGAGAAATTGGTGTGTTAAAAAGCGAATCTTATGTTGTAACATGCCTATGAATAGCCACCGACTTCATAGACACTCTGTCTCATAATAGTGGTATTACATTGAGTAAGCCAAAGAGAAACGAATCAAAGTGACAGCTCTAGCAAACAGTTGAGCATCAATGTTTTAGAGCGGATGTTCTAAGGCGCTACTGTCCCGAAGTGACTCAAAATCATCGTCAGCATATCTCCGGGCAACGGATGTCTAACTACTCACCTTTAATGAATAATTTTGCAAAACCATATATTTCTCTCACATGAATTTTATTGAGGAAAATTTTGAAGCAGGACGACAAGAAATTTAAAGAGCGAAAATGACAATGGGGCAAAACCGACTTAGCACAAGCACCACCCCCGATGTGATCACCAACCCCGAATTTATCACCATCTATCAGGTTCTAGAGCGAGCGAACTGAATGGCAGTTTTCAGGTCCAGAGTTAGAAACTAATTAATAATAACCAGTACAACAGCCGCTACCGCGTTGCTGTTGTACTGGTTATATTACGACTCAACACCCCAGACAGTCTCGTGCCACCACCTAACCATCCCAGCTAAAATCCAACAACAAATTCCCCCTCAGAACCTTCGAGCAGACACTCAGAGCGGAATATTCAACGGTATTGACCCAACGGCTATAAATACCAGTCGCAGTGGTTACAGGCAGAGAATTCGCAGCAGAACCACCAGCACAAAACGCAGACAACAAAAAAAGGGAGCAGCCACTCAACGCAACTACTCCCTTTCAAACACCAATGTGCACTACTTCAGCTCATAGAACAGCTCGGTCAAAGCCGCTTCACCAACCAGATCAACTAACTGCGCAACAAAGCCATCAAACTCATCAGCAAAGCCAATTTTCGCCAAACCAAACTCAGCAGCAACTTGATCCAGTGATAGGTTACGAACTTCACCCTGATTTTTAGCTCGACGAGCTTTATCATTCAGCGAGGTAACGGCCTTATCCAAATCACCACCAGCAACCAGCGCGGGATTAGCAAGCAACAAATGACGCGCAGAAGGGTAAAGTTTGTCACCGTAGAACATAGGCTTGGACTGACCCTTTAACTTCTCACGCTCGGTGTGTGCAGCAGACAGCGCTTCCTCTAAAGATATGCCAGCCTTTATGCGGTTCATCAGCGTACTTTGCGCCACACCTAGCTCTCTAGCCGCTTGGCGCATACTTGAGTATTCAGTGCCACCTATAACAACTTTCTTGCGGTAGTCACCTTTAGGGCGCGCTTCCAGCTCAAGGGCTTGCTCTAGTGTCCACCCGAACTTGGTTACGCGCTCATTAACCAGCTTGGGGTTCAAGCCATAGTGACGCGCAGCAGCAGTGCGAGAAGGGAACTCAACACCCTCAATTTCATAGATATTTTTCATATTGTTATCTCTTTTCAATTTGCTAAGCATAAAACCACACAGAGACCGCCTAGAACAAGCCAGACGACCTCTACATGGTTACTTACTCGAAATAGGTCTTAAAACGGCGCATCGTCGTCTACAGGTGCTTTTTGAGCTATACCCTCGCCGAAGCTGACCTTAGATTTAATCTGCTCATATAGCGCCAGCATTTCGCACACGAGTTCAGCGTTCGGTCGTGGCTGTCCATTAGGTTTCACCCAGTTCTGTTGCTTCCATTTAGGTGCCCATTCAGTGAGGGTTTTTATCGTCGCGGCATCCATCCCTATAATCTCGATAGAACTCACCTCCTGATCTAGCAAACTTTTAGCGATGTGTAGTGTGTGCATACAGAGCTGGTAGCGCATTGCCGAAACTGTAGGTTTCTTAACTTCAAATACTTGCGTGTCACCACCTACAACCGAAACCGTCGACCCTTTACCACCAACACCAAGCTTACAGGTAATGGTCTTTTTCGTAGGTCTTGCTGTGAAAGTACTCAAAAAGCTTAAATCTTCTTTTGGTCGAGAATTGCTGTATCGATTTCTCTTAGGCTTACTGTGCGCAAGGCGAGCATCACGTTCAGACACCAACTCCTGCAAGTATTCTTCGGCTTGTTTGTAGGTGTAAGCCCCCTTCTTTTTACCTCCGGGGTTAGCAATAATTTTCTCACATTCAGTCCATGTTTTTACGATACGAGCTATGTTGTTATTTACCGATGCGTAAAAGTTAAATTTTTTATTAGCCATAATAATGCTCCTTAAAATTTTATTGAGTTAGCCGCCGGAATGACGGCTGTGGATTTGAATAAATGTCATTGCGTGTGAGGTTGGGTTTCTTATATCCCCAACGGTGCAATGGTTGATTGGTAAAAAAGCCTTTGAGATAAGGGCTTTCGATAGGTCAATATTTACGATCTCAACGGGCGTTGAGAGCTTCTCGCAGTGAGGAACGAGATTCAGGGTTGAAGAGGATTTCAACTTCGAAGTCAGGAAACTTCGAGACTATTAAGCGAGCTAAACTGATGGTTAGCTCAGTCATCGGTACAGCGCCTTCAATCAATTTGGCGTTCTTAGCACTACGAACAGCGGTCGCTTTGGTTGGATAGCCAATATCGGTCATCCACTCAGCTAATGCTTTGGCGGTGATCTGTTTCTTACTCATACCGCTTTTTTCATGCGCGTAGAAACGCAAGAATAAGCGTGCCATCAAACTGTCAGAGGCCTCATTAGCCTTTAAACGCAAATTTTTATTACTAGCGGTTTCAGCCATTACCAAGCGGTCTTGCCAGTCATACCAATCCTCAGACGTTTTAAGACAATGCACCTTCCGCCAGTGATCAAAGCGCAATCTTGTAAACAGCATCTCATCCACCGACTTGTGTGGCTTGCTTTCAAGCGCAATATGCTTCCGTCCTTTCACGTCAACCATTACCGGATTTAGGAGCTGTCGCTTCTGATCGAACTCCATGTTCTGGTAGATAGACCGCTTCTCTAGCATCAAATCCTTATGCTCTAAGAAGCGCATTCGGTTCGGTGTCAGGTAGCTACCATCAACTTTATCGCCGGGCTTACGGGTAAGATACTTGTTCACCATATAAGCACTTTGGTCAGTGACCATCGGATCAACCTTAACGCTACCTTTCGCAAGTATCGGCTCAAAACCTTCACTTCCGATAACCGTGTACTGAGCACGAGTTTTAGCACCGATAAGTTGCTTCGCTTGATGCTTGAGTTCCAGTACTTCACCGCCAGTTGGGTCTATACGGTGGTAGAGCTCTCGGAACCGCTGACAAATAGGACCTTTTAAGTCTATTTCATTCAGATCAGCATTAGTCAGGAAGCCGTCTGTCGTCACTGAAACAACAACCTTGTCATCGGGGATGCTATGAAGCATTTCCCCCAACAAGGCTCTTGCAAGTCCAGTGGTATAGGCAGCAAAGAAAGGATTGGTTAAAGTAGATGGCGGTAATTGCTTCGAGTATCCAGCTTGGATATCAAACGAGTTCTTCGGACGAAGTGATTGCGCCAATTTTCCATAACAACTATTTAACATCTCCTTAGTCAATTTCTCGTCAAAAGAGCCTTTAACGAATGACTTACGACGTTCTCTACCCCATTTCATAAATGGTTCAAAAATGCGTATGTCATTCTTCCAGGGCACTACAAACGCTTGCTTGATGGTAATTTCCGCGCCTTGGTTATAAGCAACTTCAAGCTCATGACCAGTGCAGTGCGTTTCACCCGATAACGGAAATATCAATCCATATTCAGATCGAACGGCTAAACTTGGGAAGCGAGTATGTTCAGGGAACTTAAACTCAACCCAAGCCATTGCACATTTATCGCCAAATAATTCATTAAGATCTTGGGTCATGTACATCTGATCGTATGCCAACTCGCGCAGACCTAGCGTAATTGCCGAATAGCAGCTTGGAACGTCATAATCTCGCCATGTATCTATACCCGTCGGGCCAGCAATAAATGACTCGTTGCGACCTCCATGGTAGGCCATGGTCGAAAAATGCTCTAATGTCATGCGAGCTGTTACAGGTACATCACGAGTTATCGTTAGGGGCTTAGTTCGATCAGACGGCCACACTTCTTTAGTCACCTTCTCAAAACCAAACAAACCACGGTAACCGCGCTTATCCTCCAAGCTATTAACAAAGGCTTTAACGGCAATGCCACCGATGGTGAACGGAACCGAATTTAGACCGAGTGTATTTTGACAGAAGGAAGAAACCCGCTCGAAATGACGAGCACTGATAATTGAATCAGTAATTGCATACTCAGCGAATTTCTCCGGTTGTGCTTCCAGAAACTCATCCATCCGGGAGATGGAATACGGCTCTGGAATTTCAACTTTGGGTATAGACAGTAGGTCACCTACGGATGAGAGGGATGAGCCATTAGGCGATAAAAGCATGGTGTCGTAGAAAGTGATGAAGAGTGTTTTCTTGTTACCAGACTTCGAGTAAGCCTGTAGTGGCTCTTTATCGATACGTCGAGACATGACTTTATCAAGTTCCAGTCCGTATACGTCATCAAGACTCGCCACCGTCTTACGTAAACCTTTGACATGTGTTTTCAGTTGGTCAAAAGCTTGGCTGAAGTTAAACAAATCTGCCGATAGCCAATGAGCACACAAAATGATGTCAGTAGGCCACTTATCAAGTACTTCATCTTCCATCGCTTTTTCAATAGCCTGAACCAAGCATTTGTCCAGTGCTAGTCGTCCCGATTTTTTGGTCGATTCTGGGAACAAGATAATCGTTGATAACTTGCCCTTGAATAGAACCGCAAATTGGTAACTCAAGATACGGTTGTAGCCTCCGCATTCAGATTCTACATACTCAGTATCCATAGCTATCACGGGGCGTTCAAAGAACGGAGTTGCCTCTCGTCGCTTTCGCTTAGTTTGCTTCTTCTTTTTGGGCTTACGACCCACCAGAGGTTTGGCTTTGCGCTTAACGCTATCAAAAGGAGTGGGCTCACTAGGTTGAGCTTCACCCCAAGCACTTACCGCTTCGTCCTCAGTCCAACCGGATGTTGCTAGGTTGTCCATACTTAAGTCAGAAGACTGCTCTAACCAATCAAAATTTTCACTCATTAGATTCACTCCAGATACGCAAAAAGATGCCTGATGGCATCTTTTTTAAAAGGTTAAAAGATAGGACTTATCGATATTCTGACCAGTTCACCGCTGGCAAATCACTGCCTTCAGAGAACGCTATCAGCGCATCAACAATCGCATCTCGTAAACCGTCTAGATCTGAGTATTCTTCGGGAGTGAACATCGCGAGTAGGTTATCGCTATTCATCGCCGTGATCAGAAGTGAACCGGACTTAGATGAAATGAAAGCGTTGGAGATCGCACTCGCGTGAATCCAACCGCCACTTTCTAACATTAAGCACTTTCCTTTCTCAGGCTTCACCGCTTTTAAGATCTTATCGAATAGCTCACCAACGTGATCACCTGTTTCGTTAAGAATCAAGTTACAAGTCTTGTCCAAAACCACTAAGCGATCATCAGCCGGTAGTACTGTTTTGCCATTAGCCACATTCGCAACACCAGATTTCGTTTTTACAAACATTGCGTTCATTTTTTTATTTTTCCTTCTAAAATTGAATTGTTAAAGAGCAGCGAAGAAGCTCGCTGCCCCCTCGAAAACAACTAAGCGAGAGAATCGCTGCGTTGCTGAGGTCCATATTAGGGATGAAAGAAAGCACTCAACTAAGAAGGGAATCGAGTCGACAAGCCACAAAACAATTAACTCGTCGCTCAAAGTCCAGCTAAGATTTAACGCAGAACCTAAGTCACGAAAGGCGCTAGAAGAAATATCACTCGTCAAGGTTGTGATAGTAAAAAGAACAAGGTTAGGTACACTTTTGTTTGATTTTTTCAGGTAGAGACTAAAAAGCCCAAAGACGTCCTAACGGACGCCTTTGGGCTTTTATCTGTATTAAGAAATATTATTGTATCAATGCATTGTCATCTCTTTTTCCCAACGCTCAACCTCACTACGCAAGAAGCGCACACTGCGACCTATACGCATCACTGGCGGTAAGCTTTTAGGGTTGCGAGTTACATTGGTTCGTACGGTTGCTGGGTTTAAGCCGTACATTTCAGCAAATTCTTCAATAGTTAGTACTCTGGACATATCGAACTCCTTAATCGATTTGTAAGTTAGGTAGCATAGCGTCAACGGTCTGCTGAGAGGCTTGCGCTAAATGGGTATTTTGATAGTAGGCGTAACGCTCGGTGACATTCACATTGGAATGACCAAGACTTTGCTGCGCGAGACGAATATCGTTCGTTGCAAGTAACATTTGGGTTGCGTAAGTGCGGCGAAGATCGTGGATAGTAAAAGGAGCGTCCAGACAGCTTCTTGCTTCATGGCTTGCTGAATGCGTTCCATACAAGCACGTGGGTAGGCAATATGCTCACCTTGGTTCTTTAACGAAGGGAACACCCAATCGTTGAACGACACTTTGAGACATTTACGGATCAGGCGTTTTGCAGGCTCGGAGAAATAAATGCGCTGCGATTTACCAGATTTCGTCATCGGCAGGAGCGCAGAAGAAAGGTCATCCGCAAGCATAGATCGAGTCAAACTCATCACGTTGCCAATGCGCATACCTGTCAACAAACTCAACATCAGCGCACTCGCATGTAGAAAGTTCGGCTCAGCACACGCATGACGACAAAAGCTTTCCGCTTCTTTCGAGGACAACACTCGGTCTTTCGCATTGTTCTCCACCCGTTTTTTAACGCCCTTTACTGGACTTTTATCAATAATCTCGTGCTCAACCGCCATCGAAAAAAGTTTCGACAAGAAGGCGTGATAACGGTTAATGGACGCATGACTTAAGTCAGTAAGTGAATTGAGAAAACGCTCAACATCACGGCGAGTCACGTCCGTAACACGCTCTTTACCAAACGCAGCTATTACGCGCTTGGAGCGAGATAAAAAGGTCTTAGAATCGCGGTGATGATTACGGCTGTATGGAAGTACAACGTCATCAAAGAACTGCTGAACCGTCATGCGTGAGCCCTTCTGGTATGCCCCAGACTGAACATCAGCGATAAATTGGTAAGCCAACTGATTGAATTCAGCAAACTTCATTTCGGGATAAGTGCCAAACGACTCGTAGTAACGCTTTCCCTTCCAGCCAAGGCGAACTATCCAGCGCATACTCGTCGCGGTCACAAGTACGCGTAGTCGCGGGTTTTTCTTCCAAGGATACTCAACACCTTGCTCGCCCTTAGCTGGACGAGGCAAGGTGTTAAGTACCTTCTGGTTCATTTCTATCGGTGTAGTGCTCACAATATCTCACTCCGTATAAGTAAATCGTGAGCAAAGATTAAGGTGACACTGACTGAAGAGTGCCGACCACACGACTCCCTCTACAGACCATAAAATATGATGCACCGTAAGAAAAAAAGAGTTCATACAAAGAGATTAACTCGTTAGTATGCACAGATTAAGGAACCATTTTGTTTGATTTAATATGCCTAGAAGAAAACCCGTACTCTATGAAAAAACGGTTTACCTTTTCACGCCAAAAGCTAAAACCTTATCAATTCATAACAAGCACTTGCTCATCATTACCCTACAGCGGCTATTTGGCTTCAGTCCTGATAAAGCTACCGCAGCATTGGAAAGTGCCTTTAAAAAAGCAGGGTTACACCAGTCGTTCCCAAAGCGTTCCGCACATTCCACTTATAAAACTAAGCACATTAAAACGCTCAAGCCATTGAAAGAATTGTCAAACAAGAAAAGAATTGCGCTCACTTTAATCGAGAGCAGCATTGTAGAATTGGACAGCAGTAAAGACGAGGCATACCAAGATATAGAGATGCCAATCACGGTAGATATTCTAGACTTCCCACCCTGGTATAAACAAAACCGAGAATTTATCCAGCTCTTGGGAAACTTCATTTCAACCGAGCGAAAGTATGAAGAAGAAAGCCATCACCTGCTTCTTGAAGCCGTACGCAGAGCATCACCACCAGCAGAAAAGCACCTAATAGAAACGAATCTCAAGTTCTACAAAAAACATATTGGTCAACCAAGTACCAATAAAGTAGCTAACAAACAGCTCTTAGATGCCAAACTCGTTATCTTTAACACCATTAACGACGAGGTTGATAACAAAGATCGTAAAGCTGATACCAAAGAAAGCAAAGAGATTGAGACAACCACTCATAATTACTTAGATTATTATGACGATACGCGTGGCGAAACTGACGAGAAAGACGACGAACAGAGCACGTACCTTATCTATCTCTTGGTAAAACCAAGCAAAAGTATCAAATACATCCCGTTCAAAATTACCAACCTAAATCCGCTCTACAAATATCTTGGTAGTAGTGACAGCACTTACTCAGTGTATGCAATTAAAAACCGTAGTCAATTAACGCTCGAACTCGTTATTAGTGACAAAAGTCGAATAAAATATAAAGCCACCATCGAGCAAGACTTTCAGCAAGACGTACCTAACCCGTTTACTGGTCAGATATTATTCAATAAGTTCAACTTTTGGGATCCATCGTTACCTGACAAAAAACACACAATTGTTAGACAAAGAAAAATTCACACATGTAACGTAGAGCTCTCAACATCGGAGGGACATATCGGCAAACGCAGCATAAGGTATATCTTGCAACGTATGCACCAATCGCTCTCGCTGACAGAGTTTCACGATATCGTTACACCCAAAATGTTCATTGAAAGACCTCAAGCATATAAAACGAAACCTATCTTGCTCACGTGGCCGTGTGAAATTAAGAATGGTATTAATTCCCCAACGGACTAAATGAACACAGAGGAAAAAGTCCAACGAGACAAAGGGAAATCACTTCCCATAAGTTACGAATCGAGTAGGAGGAGGCCTCACGGCCTCCGTCCTCTCACACCACCGTACAAGCGTGGGTCGCATACGGCGGTTCCGAATATAATTTTAGTGACTCGTACCCCTCTAATAGCGAGTACAGACCCAACTCTTTGAACCATTCATTCGGCATGGCATGATTTGATTGCGGGGTTCGCGCCAGATGCCACCAACCTTTATCTGACATCGCCAACTTCCAAGCATTATTCTCTGTCACGCCTCGCTGGCGTAACCACGTCGCTATGCTGTATTTCCGTTTGCGTTGCTTCAGGCGATAGCTTCTCAGACGCCGCCTTATCCAACTGTCTAAGTCCGACATCATCCCTTTCCGCAGAGCCAGTTTGAAGTAGTGTTGCCAACCTCGTAAGTATTGAGTTAACTCTCGTATCACGACGCTTAACTCTACTCCTCGGTTTCGCTTTGTTATCCGGCGCACCCGCTTCTTCATCTGAGTTTGTGCTGCCTTTGATAAACGGATCCTCCCGTCTACCTCAAAGCGGTGGCTCAGGTAGCTACGTTCCTTCACTCTTGTCGCGGCGCTTTTCTCACGGTTTACCGTCAGCTTTAGCTTTTGCTCCAAGAACTCCGTTACCGAGTCTTTGACTCGTATCGCAGCCTCCTCACTACTCACGTAGATTTGACAGTCATCTGCATATCGGCAGAACTTGTGACCTCTACGCTCTAACTCTTTATCAAGCTCATCTAACACGATATTCGATAGCAGAGGAGACAGAGGACCTCCCTGTGGGGTTCCTCTTTGTCTGCGCTCCACTAAACCATTTCGCATTAGTCCTGCCTGGAGATATGACCTGATTAACCTCAGCACTCGTTTATCCGCTATATCCTGCGACAACCTGTACATCAGTCTGTCGTGATTAACGGTATCGAAGTATTTGGCTAGGTCTATATCCACCACATAACCTCGTCCTTCTCTTATGTAGCGGCTCGCCGCCGATAAGGCATGATGAGCACTACGGTTCGGCCTAAACCCGTAACTGCTGTTGGAGAACTTCGGCTCATAGATTTCCGTTAGCACTGAAGTGATAGCTTGTTGCACTATCCTGTCCAGAACCGTTGGGATACCCAGTTGCCTCATTCCTCCGCTCGCTTTCGGGATTTCTACACCAAGAACGGGTTGGGGTTGATAGCTTTCATCCAGAAGACTCTGGCGAAGCCCTAACCCATTCGAAGACTGTCGAAGCTTTTCGATTGTCGCGGTGATATCGAGCCTGTCGATTCCCGCGCAACCTTTATTCTTCTTCACCCTCCTCAGGGCTTGATTCAAGTTCGTTGATGAGCAGATTTGCTCCATCAACTGAGTTGGATTCACCAAGACTCGTCCTCCTGTCTACGCCGACCATGCTTGTCACTCTTCGTGTCCACACGCTTTACTTGCGGTATCGCCTGTTGGAACGGAGAGATAAGTTTCATCTTGCTGTGACTCCACATGATTGAGTGTCTAGTGACTGCTTCTTGATATATTCAGTTCAGGCCTTCCCTTAAGTTGTACTTCCTTAAGGGACTATGCCTTCTGCTGACTTCTTACTGCCCGTCACACAGCATTACTGCTGTATTAGTCTCTACCGAGACAGACAATAAGATCTCCCGAGGTAAGACGTTGCTCTTTCCCGTGGTCATGCCTGATTTACTACATCGCACTTCCCGTCGAGTCATTGGGCTATTCTATCTATAGCTAGGTTACCCAAGTCGACATAGCCTACTATCAGGTTTCTGTTCGTCATCACCACGTTTTGCCATTTGCTTCCTTCAGATTTCACCTCACGATGAACACCCTTGCATAGGCTAACGGTTCCCGCTCGACTGAGCCCGTAGAGGACTTTCACCTCCTAGATCAACGCCATGCTCGGCGCACTAAAGAAAAAAGTAGAGGCGGTTGCGCCTCTACTTTTTCACTAGATAACGTCTAGCTCATCCAACGCTCCTCCGATTAATGCGCCAGCAACAAACCCGATCGCTCCACCAATAACGACGCCCTGTGGACCATATCGAGTACCGAGTGTTGCGCCATATTGCGCAAATCGAACACCTGTTGACGCGCAAGGCTTAAACCAACGCTGTTGAGGGTTAGAATGAAAATGTGTTTTCGCCATAATGTTTTTCCTTTTCTCTAGATGCAGATATGAAAAAGGGCGATACCTTTCGATACCGCCCTTGTTGATAAGCCTAATTTATTGATGGGACTTAATCATCGTCATCATCAGCCATGAAGTCGCCGCCGAGCCAACCATCGTCGCCCGGCTCCATGTCGAAGTCCTGACTAAAGCCAGAATCTTCTGTGCCATCATCATAGTCACCTTGGTCTTCTGTCCAGTTGCCCATATGAACGCTCCTTCTTAACTGTAATCCATTGCGCCACATGCATCGCATGACCCACCCTTGGTGACCCAACCGGGACAACCTAAAGAACGACATGAATAACCTGATGCCATAAGTGGCTTAATGAATGTCACTTGCATTACTTGTTTCCTTTAATTGACGCTGTAGTAAATCTACGTTGTGTAGTATCCCACTGCGCTCGGACAGGATGTGTCCAAGACCGCAGAATGAGTGTGAAAATAGGCATCGTCATTGCCCTGCCTTATCCGATGAAAGCTATGCCAAATCTAAGTGCGTGACGGTTAGAAACATTTAAAAATGTTTTGCCCTCAACCTGTCCAAGGGAAACCGTACGCTAGTAGCATGAGCGATAAGAGTGAAAAGCTAGCTTTAAGGCTAGGTGACATATTGACGAGATTGTTTATGGGAGAAGTGCTCTCCCCTGAGCAGTTGGTAGCGGATTACCAGGTAAGCGAGAAAACCCTGAGACGCGATTTCAATGAAAGGCTCGTCAACGCTCCGATTATCCGCACCAATGAGGGTTATCGACTGGACCTATCATTCGAAGTCAGGGCAATTTAAACATCAATAAAATGCTGTACGATATTGGTTTGTCCGAACTATTGCCTAAACACTACAAGCTCAATGGTCACGCACCTGTTCTGTTTAAGAACCCACGCTCTGAACGAACTGACAAATTCGATGCACTGTTTAAGCAACTGACCGAAGTCATCGCTGCTCAAGTTGTCATTGACCTTAACTACAATGAAAAACCGTTTGAATCTGTCCACTGTTATCGGCTGGTCAATGACAGGGGCATCTGGTATCTCGCCGCAACCTACTGTGATCAGTTACATTCGTACCGATTGCGAAATATTTCACAGATTCACCTACGGGAAGATAAATACAAACCCAGTCAAAAGGTCCACAAGGAGATACACAGGCAAGGGATGGAGTGGCTAACTCCGGATGATGCTGAGGTGCTTGTACAGGTTGACAGGGACGTTGCTCCGCGCTTTCTTGAAAGAACGATTCTCCCTCACCAGCAGCTATTGAAAGAACTGAGTGACGGTAGTTTGTTGGTCAGCAGTCGAGTATCAAGATTGAGCGATATCTTGCCTTTGTTGAAGTCTTGGATACCTCAAGTCGAGGTGCTTTCCCCAGTCAGCCTTAAGCTTGAACTTATACGCGACCTCCACGCCACATTGGATCGTTACAAGTAGAAGACACGCTTCAGGTAACCATACCCGATCAGCTTACGGAGTAATTAGATCATGATGATCCAAATGCTTTATTTGCTGTACGTAAGTATTGTGTCATGACGTTGCCACGTTAATTAATGACGCCCTAGCATTCCCTCTAGAAGCACAGCTCCAAAACAACAAAGAACCACGACATAATGTCGTTTCACTGCGCCGAGACCGACCGCTCTACCCATGAACTTGCCACTATGTACCGATTTTGAGCTTACCTATGTGGGATAAGCGAAAGGGGTGATTTAGCGAAACCTCAAACCGATACCGCGCAAGGGAAAACTCAAAATGATGCCATTTTTCGTCGTTAATTAGCAAACACTAAAATAACTCCGGTAGGAGAAGTAATTTAATAGGGGTATAACCATGATGTCTGATGCACGAACTCTGCTCCAAATCACTCAGTCCAGTCCGTATTTTTACCTAGTTGATATCGCTAACTTGTTAAGCTTCACCGTCGTTGGCTATCTACTGGGTATGATGACTGGATAAACAGAGCCATGAATTGAACTTGTCACTATAGATCCCGGTGACAAGTTCCTTTTGTTACACCTAGCCTGTTTTAACTAGCTTCTGAAAATAGGTGAAAAATTTGAGTAAAAGTTCATTTGTGTCAATCCATTCACGAATATCGTTATAAATCTATCAGTTAGACTAGTGTTTTATAAGTGAAGCATGTTTAATCCGCGTATCGAAACCAAAACAAAATAGGTACAAAAAACATGTCTATTTCATTCAATAAAACAGAGCATCTACTTAACGACTGTCAAAGTGAGAAAATTGCCAAGTGTGCGGCAGCAGCTTGGGGACATGAAGCAACGATGGGAACTCAAATGTTTTTCGCAGAGTCGGATCACTACTCGATTCAGATGGCAGAAGAGCATTTGGAAAACCCAGAAAACCAAGAAGTTATCTTCATTGACTTTCTAGCTTACAGCGACCATGAAAAGTCACGCACATCTGCGGTTGTTTACGAGAAAGAAGACCTCGTAATGCTTTGTCATTGGTTTTCATTTGGGGATGATGAGGAAGAGTATTTTGAGCCTGGATACCCTATGACCACTTCCGGATTCTTCAGCTACCTGAACTCTCTACCAAATATAAAGAGACATGTTCACCCATCTGCACTAGATGACAAGTATCAGCTAGGGTTGTCTCTACTGGACGAACTAAGTCAGTAAGTTATACCTAATTCTGTTTGTACTGGGGGGTAAATTGGATAAGTTGTCATTTCGTATGGCAACGTTGAAAATACCCTAATTTTCGCGCCAAACTACGAACATAAGATTAAGGTGCGCTCTTGGCGCTGATATTAAGGGAAGCCTTTATCCCTAGTTGCAGAGATAGCATCAGACAAATTATTCTCTCGGTATTTTATATAGGCTTCCGCCCCTCACTGCTCCCATTGCTTCGACATAGCAATGGGAGCTTTTAATAACAAAACACCAGTGTAAACCAACCAAACTCGTTAAAATTAAGACTCCTTTCCTTGGTGTTTCCACCGTCCATTGCAATCCAGCAACTTCATCCCCTCTGAATCCCTAAGGCAACGGATTGGGTAAACGTTGCTAAAACTTGCCCCAATGAAAAAGGCTTCCCATCACGCCATGATTAACATGGGACAATGGGAAGCCTTAGTTTCACTAGGAAGTGAGTCGACTATTTTATGGTACATACATGGTGCTTTCTACTTGGTTTGTTGCTGATGGACTAATCCACAGTGACTTTTATCTCATCGAACACGCCCATTTCGACGTAGCTGAGAAAGTTTGATTCCCACATCGAGTAGAACTCCATTACCTCACTACTTGTTATCGGCAGCTCCGGAACATAGGAAAAACTAGCTGTTCCAGATGAGAAGTTAAAATCCACCTCTTTAATCAATTCAGGATAAGGACCACCGCAATACGCAAAGTCAGTGATGTAATCAAAGATCCATTGGTCGTAGAGGCGGACAAGCCTGATTTCAACTGGGTGCCAACCGCCGTTTTCCGAACTGTAGGATGAATCTCGGAAGTTGAACACTGCCGATTGGATCATGGGTGTCCATTTGCCTGATTCGCTGATCACTCGGTTTAAAGCATCTTGAAGACTAGTTGATATCGGTAACAAAAGGCGCTCAGTATCAAAGACTAATTTCATAATAAAATCTCGTTTAATTCGTTAGGGAAGCACTCTTGTTAAGTGCTCGATATGAAAGCCAGAATTGGCTTAGTGGGTAAGGAGTGATGTATTTTTGAGGTTATTTAGCTTTGGGTTCAGCGTCCACGAGAGACAACAACTCATCACGACGTTGCTCGTAGTCTGGCGCCAGAACGTGAAGAAACACTGATTTCTCCGACTGGATGATAAGACCAAGCCCCCTGCAACAAGCAGCCATAAAACCCGCGTTGTTCGCTGACTGCCCGGAAAACACACACTTCATCACAGAACTCTTGAACGGCTTATCTCCCTGCACATCTAGTACAGCTGTGATATCTTTAAGCGGGATCCATTCCTTGCTGTGTAGTCCTCCGCCTTCATTACCCGACATGCGGATATGGAGCTCGTTTTCCTCGTCATGTAAGGCGATCTGATAGAACACGTTTTTCTCCGTTTTCGGTGATAGTTTTTTCGCTTTGCCTTCGAGCACGATATGAGTGAAATGGTCAACTGGTAACTCTTCCACGACTGTTACTTGTTCATTACCCTCTACGATTTCAGGTTGAACCGTTTCTTGTTTATTGCTTGGTTTACGTGCCATAGGACACCTCCTTTAAGATGGAATAATTCAGGTTTAATTTGGTTTTAAGATTCAGCTTGATCAGCTAACTTGGCGACAGGGAACGTTGGACTGTTCATAGGAGCGCAACAGTACACACCACCACCTTCCATGGTCACTATGGCGACCGCTATAAGCCAAGGACAGTCAGGAGAGTTAAGAATTAGCACCCACTCGCTAAAGTTACTAAGGAACCTCAGAAAATGCTGGTCTTCCTCAGACTCTTCACTCAAGGTTTCGTCGGTATCCCCTTCCTCAATCAAGTACAAGGTCGTACCGACTTCATCCCAAAACGTTTTTGTGCTTTCTTCATCACCGAATGGCTCTATCAGGTGCTCTAGCAGTTTTGCTTTCACACCATCCGGCATTGGCAGTGATTGAATGTCTTCAAACTTGTTTACTGTTTTCATTTCTAATCTCCGTTTAATAATGAAAAAGCCCCTGTTTAGCTCATCGCTAAACAGGGGCTTTTCTAATGTTATTTCTAAATTAACTGGTTAAACCTAACTTCTTCATTCCCAACGTATCTCTGGCTTTGCAGTCACCATATCCGATAAACGAGAGCCAATCTCTCTCCGACGCCCTACAGTCAATTTTGAGTAGCGCCTTGTTGATGACAGGTCAGCGTGATTTAACTGCTTGGCTATGTCGTGTAACGAGACTCCTTGGCTAGCTAACAAACTTCCAACCGTATGACGAGCTGAATGCAGGGTTAGATTCGCTTTATCTCCGGGTATGTCGGGCAGCCCCATCTTGCTTTGATAGCCTTGAAAGCATGCCTAGGTTGCCCTACTGGTTTACCCTTTTTGCGTCCAGGAAAGAGATACGGATTATTCGCCACATTAGGCACCGACCTCAAAATATCAAGCATGTAATCACTTAGATAAATAACGTGACTACTACCGTTTTTCGTATGCGGAATAGTGAGAGTTTTTTCCTCCCAACTCACATCGGATTTCAAGCGCAAACGCAGTTCCTTATCCCTCGCGCCAGTCAAAAACAACAAAGCTAGGTACGCGCCAATACTTTTATCTTCATGGTTCAGAGCGTGACCGATGAACTCCTTTAGCTGTGATTCGGACAAGTAACCAGTACGCACGTTATCCTCTTTCAACAAGCTCACCTTGTCAGCAATGAGCGGAGCGTCCATCAACTTGTATGCTTGACGATTGATCGTTTTGAGCAGGGCTAGAACACGGTTTATCGAAGCAGGAGCATAAGGCTTACCTTTAATCGTAACGGCATTTTGCATCTCCATTTGAACTTTGATGATATCGGCCGCGGTTAGGTCATGAATCGATATGTGATGAATAGACTTTGCTAAACGAAATCGCGCTGCGTCGTCCTTCCAACTGCGTTTCTGTTTAGCCAGCGGCAAGTAAACTTCATCAAAGAACCGCTCTAGAGTCATTGTCTTCTCGGTAGTCTGATTGTCACGCTCAAGCTTTGGATCAATGCCTTCAATAATTTGCTGGCGATACTCTTTGGCGGTTTTGCGCAATATGGCGAGGTCAGTTTCAGGGTGCTTACCAAGACCAATGCTTGCCTTCTTACCTGTTACCGGACTGGTATAACGCAGCAGGAAGCGTTTCCCGCCGGATTTACCCACTAAGCAGCGAACGCCAGTGGGTAATCCTGAGTCTTTCATAGCAGATAAATTGACTTCGTAATCGGTGGATTTAGCGCTAGCCGGATTGGGTTTAAGGTTGTTGAGGAAAGTGGTGGTGAGTCGTTGTGATTTGCTCATTCAAACCTCCATTAACTAGATATTCAATTAGTTAATATGTGTTTGAATGAGCCTCTGTTACGGGTGAGGTCTGTATGAAAGAACCACTTAGTGCTCACAATGACCGATTGGCCTGAACTAGCTCATTTATGGACAGAAATGATTTAGAGCATTTACTTAAATTAGCAAAATGAGAATAACTTCTGGTATGGAAAATCTGTGTCCAATCTGGCAGGAGCAGTTTAGTTATTGGAAATGCAGCTTTATCGAGACGTTCTATATGTATTGGCTTAACAGAGGTGTTGCGATCTTCAATGCAATACCAAACATGATGCATGAAATCGCAGAATCTAAAATTCTCCATGTTCTTGGCTTACTAAAAAGTGGGATCAACTTGTTAGCCAAATACACTAATCCATAAAACCAGATCCCTGATGCAATCAGTGCCCCTATAACAAACAATAGTTTTTCATCAGGTTCCATTTGAGCAGTCACACCACCAAGGATCACCACCGTATCCAGATAAACATGTGGATTTAAAAAAAGTGATAGCCATCGCCATTAAAACGACTTTTAACCAACTCTGGGCAATGTCCGAATTTTCCAACTCTAGGTGACTTGAACCATTCCATGCTGATTTTGCAGATCGGTAGCCATACCAGAAAAGAAATACTACGCCGCCAAGAGTCAAAAGGTCTTTCCATAATGGTGCTTTATAGAGCAGTGTCCCTATACCAAGTACACCAGTACTGATCAGTAGAATGTCTCCAAGAAAGCAGATAGTGACAACGGACAGTTCGTATTGCTTTTTTAATCCGCACTTTAATAGAAACGCATTTTGGCTACCGATTGCGACAATCAAACTTCCAGAAACAACGGCACCCGTTAACAAAGTATTTATCACATCAAACCTCAATGGATTTTGAAGCAAACACCAACGATTGCTCTATCACTGAATCAGGCATGATCACTTGCAAGTGTTTAATCATTTCTTGCCCCGCCTCCTGCAAGTGTTCTAGTGGCATTTCAGGCAAGCTTTCTAGAATAAACCACATGTTACGTGTGTCAGATTCAATTCGGGTTCTGACACCCTGCCTCCAGTTCCAACGACGACAAGTAACGCCTACTTCATCGCGCCAAATTACTTCCCCAACATCAGGGGTTTCAATTGAAGCCTCACCATTTTTCATGGTGTCAAAGGATTCAGAGCCATCTGCGATAGTGAGTGTTGGCGTTCCTTGATAACTGTCCATATCTTCACCACCTACGGGTATGGCGTATCGAATACTGATGGCATTATAAATATCCACAATAGGGTCAATGCTCTGCATTCCTCCATCTTTCAATACTCGTTTTCGCAGTGCAGCAGCCGAGCAAGGGGTTCGATTTGGTTTAGCGCCAAATTGACGAAAAACATCTCCCCACGCATTGATGTGTGATTCTGCCCATGGATAGTCGTTCTCAATGACAGAAGTACATGCTTCTTGCAGAACCCGTTTTGCATACTCTTGGCTCTGAACTTCCGTTCCTTTAACGGATATGCTCAATGCTTTGAACTCTGGTGCAATCTGGGAAATCCGAGTATCGATTGACGGCACTATAACAACCATTAGATAATTCCTTCAGTGATTCATTTTCATGCAAGATACATTACAATGACCAAAAAAGTCAATATATCGACCGATGGTAGCACTGATGCTGATTTCATTAATCAAGCGGTAGCCGCAAGGATCAAGGAACATCGAAAAAGGCTCAAGTTGTCACTGGATGCCCTGTCAAAAAGAGCAGGGATAAGTAAAGGCATGTTAGTCGAAGTAGAGAAAGGGGCAGCTAACCCTAGCATTTCGACGTTGTGTAAAGTGTCTGCTGCCCTTGGGATTTCAGTTGCCGATATTGTGAATGTTGCGAGTAATCCAACAGTCAACATCATTGATAAAGAGGACATTCCAACACTTTGGACTGGCGAGCACGGTGGTAGCGCAAAACTTCTGGCGGGAACAAGCGGCCCAGATATGATTGAGTTGTGGCGCTGGAATATGAAACCATCAGAAGTTTTTGAATCAGCAGGTCATCCACAAGGCACGTTTGAACTTTTTCATGTTGAGTCTGGAATACTCACTTTGAATATTGATGGGAAAGCCATAGAACTGCATGAAGGTCAGTCCGCTATAGCTAAAACGGATGTCCTCACAGCTACTCAAACCAAGCAGATTCGGATTTAGTTTTCACTATGAGCGTTGCTGAGTTACATCGATAAGCCCACTCATTTAGAGGCGAGTTCAAATAAGATTTATTAAGGCAAAGCCATACTCACAATAGATGGATTAGTAGTAGCCCCAAGTAACAATGGGGCATAGGTGTTTGCCGAGATCTCGCTGACATGTTGATGGACAAAACTGTTTTAGCACAATTAAGTAAAAATTATCTAAAGTATGACAAAATCGCTTAGATGAGTGTTCAGATCAGTATCCATTTTATCATCTGAACTTATGTACCTCAGTCCTATTTCTACCGTTATGTTTTGCTTGGTAAAGTGCATCATCAGCACCTTTAAGAATGGCGCTAGTCGGCTCTCTTTCGGCTAACCATTGGGATACTCCGATAGAAATCGTCACGTGACCTACGACATCAAACTCATTGGATTCAATGGACTTTCGAATTCTCTCGGCAACGTACTCAGCCTGACGTATGTCTGCTTTAACTAAAAGAACCATGAACTCTTCTCCGCCAGATCGGCAGACAATATCCACCTCTCGCGCCTGCGCCTTGATCATATTTGCCACACTGATGAGTAAAGTATCACCGACATCATGACCAAAGGTATCATTCACTTTTTTGAAGTAATCAACATCCAGAGCGAGCACAGAAAATGGAGTGTTTTGTATACGCAAATTATCAATGGCCTTATCTAAACCTCTGCGGTTTAACAACCCAGTCATAGAATCAGTTAAGGTATCGAGGTGCAGTTGATCAATTGTGTTGGATACAATATTGAATGTACTGACGAATGAACGCTTCAGGTGTGACGCTTCAAAATACCAAGGTTTAACTTCATTTAAGTCTCGTTTAGTCGAAGTGTGGCTTTCAAATTTTTTGACGACACTCGCTAATTGCCATAATGGTTTTGAGATAAAAACCGAAGATATCCAAATAATTAAAAGCGTGAGCGCACCAATTGGAAGTGTTTCAACAAATACACTCCACATTTGGTAATTAAGCACTGACAGAGTGAGGCTTTCCGATTTCACAGCAACTATCCCCCAACCAGAATAATTGACTGGTGCGTACCCAGCAAGCATATCAATACCCTGAGAGTTAATGATAGCTTTCCCACCTTTCTCTCCCTGAGTCACCTCATTTATCGCTTCATTATTGACTATGACTTCTCCCACTCGTTGTTTATTAGGGTGATAAATCAATGTCCGATTTTTATCCACAACATAGAGGTATGACCCATCTCTGTAGCCATGGTGCCCAAGTATGCTCATTAATATGTTTTTCTTATCGAGATAAATGCTCCCGCTAACGTAACCTAAATACTCTTTTTGTGCGGAGAAGATAGGGTACGAAATACTTATTAGATAATTACCTGCCGGGGATACGAACGGATTCGTGACGATTGGAGCCTTAGCGTTCAACGATTGTAGCGAACTTTCTGTTGTTAATTGGACACCTTTCACTTGTATTGTTTCTGGTGAAACGGAAATGATACCCCCTTTCGCATTGACGATGACTACAGAGTTAAAAGAGTCAGTTTGGGTTCTTAATCGATCTACTTCTTGTTGCAACGCATCTGAATCACCTATCCTACTCCCAAGCGTAAGCGCGCTATACTCCAATTGAGACAAAGCTGATTCAATGAAAGTGTCCGTCATTTCGGCCATTTTTTCAGCGTAAACACGATTGGATTCAATGGTGTTGGTGACAATGAGGTCATGTTGGACACGATACATGGAGTAAAAAGCGTTCAGAAGAGTGACCAATACACTAAAGATGCTTAGAATCAGAATAAGTTGCCTCAAATTCAACTTGTCTTTCATCCGTTTTGATTCACCCACATATTCCATAAATTAAGTCATCCATTGGTTTATTCGAAGTAATAGTACGTGCTACTGCACATGTGTTAAATCAAGTTTTAGTAGATTTTGACAGTTCTGCATGAGATATGAAACTCTTATACTGACTTATATCTATTTTGAAACTGATATGGCCGACATAGATAGAAAATAGAGCCAGTAGCTGACCAAAAAACCAGCATCAAGATCAAAATGCTAGCCGATACTTGAAGGGTTCAAGAAAGTAAAACTTATATTTAGAGGGTCTTGATGCGACTAAACATTAGTTTTCGTAGTAAAACTATATGTTTAATGTAGCATTTTAAACAGTTTAAGTGATGTGTCACTAGCTTGATACTCGATGTAATGATAGGTTAATCATATAAGTATGACCTTAGTCATGGGCAGTACACGAGTAATACTGTGGTCTATATGAAAAAAACTCCCTCACCTCCGCTAAACTCGTTTTTGCTTACTTTGTATTCGCGTCACTGTGGGTTTTATTCTCAGATAAAGCGGTAGAGCTCCTATCTAGTAATCAAGTATACACGCTGGTTCAGTCACTAAAGGGGATGCTATTTATCATGATCACGTCTCTCTTGCTATGGGGGCTGATAAAAAAGAACAACCGAGATGTTGAACGGGCTAATGACATTGACTATGTGACAGGCCTGCATAGTCCCTACGTCTTTTTTCGCTATTTGGAGCAAAAGTTCAGTAGTGCCAAAGAAAATGAACATTATGTTCTCTTTCTTCTCGATATTGACAACTTTAAGCCCATTGCCGATCAACTCGGCTTTGAAAAGAGCAATCAATTTTTAAAAGACATCGCACAATCTATTAGTTCCTCTACTGTCTCTCCACTTTTCTCTTCAAGGACTCATTCGGATGGGTTTGCTTGCTTGATTCGCATGCACGACGAGAAGCAAATTGACAGGCACCTAGCACTTATTCAAAGGCAGTTTAGCCAGCACTCAAAACGTCATGGCATTGATGTAACGTGCTCTATTGGTGTTGCGCTCTATCCATTTGATGGAGAAAGCGTTAAACAGCTCATGTCGTCAGCCAAATATGCGCTCGCTCAAGCAAAGATAACGAAAAACACTATCCGGTACCACGACAAAAAACTCGCTGAGCAAGATCTCCAAAGAAAACAGATGATTGCAGATCTACGTAACGCAATACGAAAAGAACAAATACAGATCGTATTTCAACCAAAGTATCATCTAAAAGATAAGAGAGTAACTGGAGTTGAAGTGCTCTCTCGCTGGAAACACCACCAACATGGAGATATATCTCCTGCTGTATTTATCACGCTGGCAGAAGAGAACAATCTCTGTAGTGCTTTAACAGCACTAGTTATCAAGCAAGCATCAAAACAACTTAAAGAAACCCAGCTCCTAGGACATTCTATTCAAAGCGTATCGGTGAATATTTCTGCTACTGAGCTGAATAGTGTTGAATACATGCGCCAAATCGAAACTTACTTAAAACAAGACCGTGATTTTGCGCAATACCTATGCTTTGAAATTACAGAGACAGCTACGTTAGAGGATATTGAGCAATGTGCAAGGCTAGTAAAGAAACTGAAGAAGTATGGTGTAACATTCTCTATTGATGACTTTGGTGTTGGCTATACCTCATTTGGCATATTTAATAAATTAGACGTTGATGAAATCAAGATAGATCGTAGTTTCATCAAAGACATTGCTATTGACTATCGATCAAGAGCAATTACTTCCGGCATCGTTGATATAGCCAATGGGTTTGGGATTCAAGTCGTTGCTGAGGGCGTAGAGACCCTTGAACAGCTGTGTATTCTTGAGGAGTTAGACTGTGAACAAGCTCAAGGATTTTATCTAAGTCGCCCAGTCCCTGTTACAGCATTAAATAAAAGCTTAAGTATGTGTAGCATCGCAAAGTTCACACCCAAACTAGCAGCAGAAGAATTACTCACTCATATTGATGTCGATATAAGAGATTCAGTTAAACAATCCCTGCTAGAACATGGCTACATGTTCAGCGACGTCGAGGTTCTAGGGTAAAGGTGAAAACTCTAAGCACACAACTTCATGCGTGCTTATCACTCTGAGAACAGACTCATGGAGTTGGATATCCGCGTTAAAATCCATACTGTTCAAGCACTTTCTCCATCAATGATGTTTTGAAATTCACAGCCAGACTCAAGAACATACTATTAATAATAACCAGTACAACAGCGACCTACGGCAAGCTGTTGTACTGGTTATTATATATTTAATATCAAGATCCTATCCCAACCCTAGCTCTCAGTTCATTTCGCAACATTCGCACAATCACCAAATCACAGACACCCGAAGCAAAGTGAGTCCCTACATCTCGCATAGAAACTCAACCGCAAGCATTCAGCTCAGAGCACACCGAGAGCCGACACACTAATCCCGAACAATTACCACCAGAGGGTACTCTAATCGTCACAGAACGAGCTTAGAACAGCGATATTCACACTCTGATGGTTAGTAGTAGCGATGGAGAATACCGCCATTTATTACACTTTAATGAGGTCGGTAAGTCAGCGTACTAACACCTAACCCATTTTTTCTTGGACCGAGGACTACGCTTGATTTGGTTATTTTTGGAAAGCTCATTGATTGCCTTGGTAAAATCTGACTTTGACAGCCCTAGCTGCTTTTGAAAGCTAGGATCTAAAGCACGAGGAGACTTCAAAGCATGAAGAAGCTTGTCTTCAGGGGATTTTTGGGGTGTCTGTTGTGGCTTAACAATTGGAACAACTGTGTTCTCTCTAGTCCTGATGCTTTGAAAAGGTGCGCCTAATTGCTTGCACTGAAACTCAAATGCTGAAATTAAACTTTCATCGTTACTGTATAGCTCAAAATGAACAGAGCCCAACTGCTTTTTATCTAAAGCAAGTAGTACCCTAGAAAGATATGCAATGATATAGAAATCGGCTTGATTCTGACCTGTCGGATAGTCAGATAAGAACAGGTACAACGACTTTTCACAAACAAGCTTGACTGAATCTGACTTAGAAAAAACAAAGACTTTATCAACAACAGAAGCGTTAATTTTTTCTAGCTCCTTCAGTCCTACATTTTCAGCATCGACGAAAATCATCTTCATAGTTGGCCAAGCTCCATTTGTTCACCACTATAAAGAAGATTACACAGTTGCATATCGATATCAACTTGGAGTTAATTCATCTGTGTGATTGGTTGTTAATGTCTATCCCCGACGAACTAACCACACCCTACCCAACAACGCCCATGACAAAAGGCTTAACGACAACCCAATCAAAACGATCAATCACTTTATTTACTAATACAGATCAACTTAAAGTTGAAGTAAGCACATACGGTAGTTTTTGTTTTTTAGCTACATACATAGCTCTATCCGTCTTATCTATTAACACTGATAATTCACGGTCATCATGCGGATAAATGCCAATTCCAATACTGACTCCAACCGCAATATCACCATCGACCTTATCGACTGAAACAGGCTCTGAAATTAGTTCATGTAGTTTATTAGCTATGCCTTTAGCTTCTTGTTCATAGTTCTTGTGGTCATTAATATTAAACAATATAAGGAGTTCATCCCCACCGACTCGAAAACAGATATCACTACTACGTAACTTCCCTTTCAAGCGAGTAGATATCTCAACAAGAAGCTGGTCACCAATATCATGTCCAAACGTATCATTAATTAACTTAAATCCGTTTAAATCAAGATAGGCAACCCCCAAGCAGCCAGAATCAAGTACGCTTAATGACTGATTTTCCAATACACTCTCAAGGTGACGCTTATTAAATAAGCCTGTTAGTGCGTCAGTATTTGCCTCTTCCTTTAGCTCATCAATTAACTCTTGAACTCTAGAGTAATCATGTAAAGTCGCTATCCCGCATTGCATGCCATTAAAGACAATGTTTGCTATAGAAATCCCGGCGTTAAACCCATCACCACTAGAATTTCGACAAGGCACAATACTTCTAGACATCATAGCTCTTGCTTGTGACTGGTTAAGTACAAAGTTACTAACCTTCGCATCGTGATGATTGACAACATTCGGTTACATCAAGTCGTTCAGCCTAAGAGTTAACAATACATCTCTTTCATAACCAAATAACAGAGCACATGACTTATTCGCAAACACAATATTAGAGTATTGATCAACAATCAAAATTGCATCTACCAGAAAGTCTAAAAACTGAGAAACTTCATCTGATTGTGCCATTACCATACATATCCATACTGATTGACATCAATAGATAATAATTTGATTTCATATACATATCTTTGACTTAAGTACAACATTCACACATAAATACCCCAATGCCCTTCCAAAGCACACTGCAAAACCGCCTAAAACCGACTTTTCGACATATCCATCAAAACGATCAGTTGTCCCATAGAAGAAAAACCAAAACCGCATAGCACCGTAAAGTCACCATGGTCGTACCATGGTTCTTCTCGCTCGAAGCCCTTGGTAATACTGGCTTTCACGACGGCTGTTTTTTGCATTTGTTGGATTTACTGGGATTCCCTTGCGCACAGAATCGTCATGCGATGAACCATATATGGACCATGGGAGAAATTTTAAGACGGATAAAGGGAGTAAAATGGAGCGAGAAAAGCGTTGATAACAAGAAAGGAAAACTGAGGTAAGCACCTGAAAAATCGAACATTTTCAAACACCTAAAACGACGAAAGGCCGCTATAAAAGCGACCTTTCTATGTATGGTACCGGTGGGCGGACTTGAACCGCCACGCCCGAAGGCAACGGATTTTGAATCCGTCGTGTATACCAATTTCACCACACCGGCATCTTTAGGCTATTGCCTTTTGATGATTGGCATTATACGGAAGCTTTTGACCTGCGCAAGCAGAAAAACCTTAAACAACTATCGTTTGCTGATAATTTCGCCACAAAATGTGATATTTAGGTATTATCCGTTTTAACCTAGGGACCCGTCGACTCCGAAATAGCCACCAGCTTAAAAACGCAGAGCCATAATTGCGGCTAAGTTCCTTACCAATACGTAAAAGTTAAGTAAACTTCATCTATGCTTTAACCATTCGACTGTACGCTTTCAGCAAGCCTAGCCAGGTGCTAAGGCGAACTGAAGACATACCTCACAATAGAAGCAACACAGTAAACGCTTTCCAATGTTGACTCGGAAACCGTACAGATAGGAGTACAACAATGACAGGTTCCAAGTGGCAATGGTTATTAACGCGAATAACACGAAAACTATGGGTTCGCACCTCACTTTTCGCCTTACTTGCTGTCGTTACCGCGTTAATCTCTGTCGTTCTAAACAAGTTTATTATTTTACCTCCCACCATTAACGTCAGCTATGAACTCCTGAACAACATTTTAAATATTCTTGCAACATCAATGCTGGCCGTCACCACTTTTTCTTTGAACATCATGGTATCAGCGTACAGTGCAGCCAGCGCAGGCGTTACCCCCAGAGCGACGCAATTATTAATGGAAGACAGCACAACCCAAAACGCACTGGCGACTTTCCTCGGCTCGTTTTTGTTTAGCTTAGTCGGCATTATCGCTCTGGGCATCGACGCTTATCACGATCAAGCTCGTATCTATCTATTCGTTGTCACTATCGTTGTGGTCGTGATGATCATAATGACTCTACTGCGCTGGATTCAGCACCTATCTGTACTTGGAAGAGTGTGTGAAACGACAGCAAAAGTCGAACAAGCATTGCAGAATGCTATCCAAAAGCGCGGCAATGAACCTTGGCTTGGCGCTCGCCCTTGGAGTAACCCGAAACACAAACCCAAGGACAGTAAGCCTATATACAGCAGAGAGATTGGCTACTTACAACATATCGACATGCAACACCTTGATAGCTGCGCTGAATCAAGCCAGTGCACAATATACATTGAGCGGCAACCAGGTAGTTTTGTGTACCATAACCAACCCTTAGCCTGGATTTGTGGTGAGTTGAACGATGAAAGTGACATAACCGTTGCTTTCACTATTCGCGCCGAACGCACATACGATCAAGACCCTCGCTTTGGCTTCGTGGTACTGGCAGAGATAGCCTCAAGAGCACTTTCTCCAGCAGTCAATGATAGTGGAACAGCGATTGATGTGATTGGACGTTCTATACGAGCACTCTCTTTATGGGGTGAACTCACTAATCAAAGACCAATAAAAACTCGATTTCCAAGGTTATTTGTTCCCTCATTAAGCTGCTACGATTTGTTTGATGATGTGTTTCTACCGATAGCTCACGATGGTGCGGCACACCTATCCGTTCAAATTCGCTTGCAAAAAGCGTTGTTGGCATTGTCTACCATGCATCCGACATTATTTGCTACCCCGGCAACTAAACTCTCTGAGAAGGCATTGCAACTGGCATTAACACAACACTTTACTGAAGAAGAAAAACACCAACTCTCACAGCTATCTAATCAAGTTACCGCTCAAAAAGCACGCTATTGAAAAAGCTAAAATCAGCGAAACTCTTTTGAGCTTGGTTTCTTATATACTCTTACCGTCAACCGATTAGGCTGCTAGCCATAGCTGTTAGCGGAGAAATCATTTAGATTTCATCATAATTAAGCACTCTGTGCGTTGCGTCTCTTTTCACATTTAAAGGGAATCTATATTCTGAGCAACAATTTTAAAGGTAAGTACAGGCATTATGACGACTTCTACAACTCTTCCACCCGCAGGTTTATTTCGTCGATTAGCGGCTTTGGTCTATGACACATTGATTATTCTGGCTATAGAAATGATGGCCGCAGGGATCGTGATAGCGATTGTGTTTGCCTTAAACGCGGCTGGCGTATTAAGCTACGGTGAATATGTGGATGCAGCGGACATGCTAAGTAAACATCCGGTCATGAGCCCACTCTTCACACTGTATTTAGCCGTAGTATGGATTTATTTCTTTGTCTTTTTCTGGACACGGGCGGGTCAAACTTTGGGGATGCGTGCTTGGAAACTTCAGGTTCGTGATGCAAAAAATGGCTCCCCCATAACCGTAACACAAGCGTTAATTCGTTTAGCAACGTCTGGATTTGGCTTGGCAAACCTAACCGTGCCGATTGATCCGAAGAAACGAGGCTTTCACGACATGTGGGCCAAAACGGAAGTCATCGTTTTACCCAAGGCGAGATGACGACATTTAGAGTTTAATATAGAAAAGAGGAAGGCTCCGAGCCTTCCTCTTGCTTTATCAACTGACATTCGTAAGAAAACACTTGTCTACGTATTTTTCACGCTAGAGCTTTCTTCTCAATAATCCGACCGCTATCGCTAAAAAGACCAAACTTGGCGCTAAAGCACCGAAGACTGGCGGTATGCCATAAACCAAAGTTAACGGTCCAAAAAACTCGCTGGAGATATAAAAAGTGAATCCGGCCACAACGCCCGATAAAACTCGAGCTCCCATGGTCACACTTCTTAATGGACCAAAGACAAATGACAACGCCATCAGCATCATAACGGCTATTGACAGCGGTTGACTGAGCTTACGCCAGAAAGCAAGTTCATAGCGTGATGCATCTTGTTCTGAAGCTTTAAGATAGGTAACATAATCATATAAGCCACTTAGTGACAGCTCTTCTGGCTTCACAGTCACAACGGCAAGTTTATCCGGAGCCAATGTTGTATCCCACTCCATCTGATCAACCTCTTGCTTGGCTATCACATTTTCATTTTCCATATCGGTAATCTGAACATCACGCATTACCCAAGTATTGTCTTGACGGTAATCCACTTCCTCAGCAAAAATGACTTTCTTCAAGTTCTTATCTTCATCGAAACGCCACATATTCAGTGCGTACAGCTTGTCGTCTTCCACTTTCCCAATAAAGATAAAGTCATTCGCATCACGCGCCCATACCCCAGAACGCACCGAAACAATATTACCGCCAGAAATAGCAAACGTACGCAAATCACGAGCCATTTTCTGCGCTTCTGGTGCTCCCCATTGACCCAACGCCATGACGATGAGCATCAAAGGTACAGCAGTTTTAAGCACAGATAGACCAATATCCAGTTTGGAAAAACCAGCCGCTTGCATTACCACCAGCTCAGAACTTGACGCCAACATTCCTAATCCAATCAAAGCACCAAGTAGCGCCGCCATTGGAAAGAACATCTCAATATCACGCGGAACACTCAGCAAAACAAAATAGAGTGCATGGCTAAGATCATAAATGCCTCGACCGACTTTTCGTAGCTGTTCGACGTATTTAATGATGCCCGATAAACCAACAAACGTTGCCAACACTAAGGCCGAAGTAGAGATTATGGTTCTACCTATATACAGGTCTAAGATTCTAAACACAGCTTACGCTAACCTCTTCTTGCGGAACTTTTCTTTCATTTTTCTTACTGGGACACTATCCACCATATTCGCAAGTACAGCGACGATGAGTAACATCGCATTGATCGGCCACAAACCGATCTCAACTGGGATGGCACCATCTTCTAAGGCTGACTTCGTTGCACTAATGGCTAAGAAGTATGCCAAATAAATTAGAATGGCAGGTCCCATTTTAGCAAAACGTCCTTGTCGCGGATTTACTGCAGAAAGAGGAATCACCAACATCGTTAATAAAGGAATACAAACAAACAACGAGATACGCCATTGTAACTCCGCTTGCGCTTCTCTATCTGGATGGCCGATTAACTCTCTGGTTGGGTAAGCTTCCCAGTCTCGCCCTTTCTTTTTAACTTCTCGTTGGCCAATCACGCCCTCGTATTCATCAAACTTAGTGATCATGTACTCAACGCGGGTTGGAACACCTTCATAACGCGTGCCTTTTTGCATGGTAATGATCTGTCGACCATCTGACAGCTCTTTGACTTCGCCTGAGGAAGAGAACATAACACTAGGTAAAACAGAATCTCTTGGACGCATTTGGGCGACAAACACATTACTTAATGTACTGTCTTTTATGTCATCAATGAAAACCACAGACGATCCATCGGGTGTCCCTTGGAACTGCCCTTTTTTCAGCAGATCGACACTATTTTCAGATGCGACTTGTTCATACAACCCTTCAACACGATCTTGAGACCACGGGGACAACCACAACGCATTAAAAGCCGCAACCCCTGATGTGATCAACGCCAAGTACAATGCCGCTTGTACAAGAAACTTATTGCCTATACCTGTCGCATTCATGACAACTATTTCACTTTCGGCATACAAGCGACCAAAAGTAATCAATATGCCAATATATAAACTTAATGGCAGCATTAAGAGCCCCATTGCTGGCATGTTTAGTCCAACAATTGAGAAAATCAGCCCGGCAGGTATGTCACCATCGGATGCGTCAGCTAAGACGCTGATGAACTTCTGACTCAAAAACACTAAAAAAAGCACGAAAAAAATCGCAAATTGGCTCTTCAATGTTTCGCGGATCAAATATCTAACAATAATCACGCTGAAATTACCTATACAAAACTTGTTTTTTTGGTCGAATCACTATAGTTTCCCGTTGAACCATTTATTTTTTAAAAATTATAAACTAGATGTTAGTCGCTTAATCAGCTCCGCATGTAAGACTGGAGCCAAAATTCAACAAGTCAGCGATCATTATCTAACATTTAGAACTATTTGTCTTCAGGATGTAGGAGTACGCATGGAGTTCAGTGTAAAAAGTGGCAGTCCAGAGAAACAACGTAGCGCATGTATCGTTGTTGGTGTGTTTGAACCACGTCGCCTTTCTCCAGTAGCCGAACAACTTGATAAAATCAGTGACGGTTACATCAGTTCACTACTTCGCCGTGGTGATCTAGAAGGTAAACCAGGTCAGATGCTACTACTGCATCAAGTACCAGGTGTGTTGTCGGAGCGCGTTTTGCTTGTCGGTTGTGGCAAAGAACGTGAACTTGGCGAACGCCAGTACAAAGAGATCATTCAAAAGACGATCAGCACACTTAACGAAACTGGCTCAATGGAAGCCGTTTGTTTCTTAACAGAACTTCACGTTAAAGGCCGCGATACATACTGGAAAGTACGTCAAGCAGTAGAAGCAACTAAAGATGGTCTGTATACGTTTAACCAATTTAAAAGCGTAAAACCAGAGACGCGTCGTCCTCTACGTAAGCTTGTTTTCAACGTGCCAACTCGTCGCGAACTTAGCCTAGGTGAGAAAGCCATCTCTCACGGTTTAGCGATATCCTCGGGCGTAAAAGCATCGAAAGATCTAGGTAACATGCCACCGAATGTTGCCAACCCAGCTTATCTTGCTTCGCAAGCTCGCCGCCTCGCCGACGATTACGAGACGGTCACCACCAAAATCATTGGTGAAGAAGAGATGGAAAAACTGGGCATGACATCATACCTAGCAGTAGGTCGCGGTTCGAAAAACGAATCCATGATGTCTGTTATCGAATATAAAGGCAACCCTGATTCAGACGCAAAGCCTATTGTACTTGTGGGTAAAGGTCTTACCTTCGATTCAGGCGGTATCTCACTGAAACCTGGTGAAGGTATGGATGAGATGAAGTACGACATGTGTGGTGCAGCATCCGTATTCGGCACAATGAAAGCCCTCGCAAAGCTGAACCTACCAATCAATGTGATTGGTGTGCTAGCTGGTTGTGAAAACATGCCGGGTAGCAACGCTTACCGTCCAGGGGATATTCTGACAACCATGTCTGGTCAAACCGTTGAAGTACTGAATACTGATGCGGAAGGTCGTTTAGTATTGTGTGATGCACTGACTTACGTAGAACGTTTCGAACCAGACTGTGTGGTTGACGTTGCAACACTAACGGGGGCTTGTGTGATTGCACTCGGCCACCACATTAGCGGCGTTATCTCTAACCATAACCCTCTTTCTCACGAATTAGTGAATGCCTCTGAGCAAGCCAGTGACCGAGCATGGCGCCTACCAATGGCAGATGAGTACCACGAACAGTTGAAGAGTCCATTTGCTGATATGCAAAACATCGGTGGACGTCCTGCTGGTACTATCACTGCAGGTTGCTTCTTGTCTAAGTTTGCGAAAAAGTACAACTGGGCACACATTGATATCGCAGGTACCGCTTGGAAATCAGGCGCAGCAAAAGGCTCTACAGGCCGCCCTGTCTCGATGCTCGTCCAATTCCTTTTGAACCGCAGCGGCCAAGAGACAGAAGAGTAATTTCTGAATCAAATAAAAAGGGCCGCAAGGCCCTTTTTTATTGTCGCCATGTTCTCTATAACATGAATGGTAGACAGAGGTCAGAACAGAGCGAGAGAAACGATGCAAACTGCGACTTTCTACATCATTAAACAAGATAGCCCACAAGCACACACCGTAGGCTTTGAAGAATACGTTGTGTTTTTAGCTCAGCACTTTGCCCGTCAAGGCGCTAAAGTCTACCTGAACTGCCAAGACAAAACGCACGCAGAGCAACTGGCAGAAGTCTTCTGGCAAATTGATGCAGATAAGTTCATGGCACACAACCTCGTTGGTGAAGGGCCTAAATACGCGACCAACATCGAAATCGGCCACCAAAACGTAAAACCATCGTGGAATCGCCAATTAGTAATAAATTTGGCGGAAAATGAGACAACCTTTGCGAACAAGTTTGCTCAAGTGGTAGACTTCGTGCCCTGCGAAGAAAAAGCTAAGCAACTCGCAAGAGAAAGATATAAAATTTACCGACAAGCAGGTTACCAACTGCAAACGTTCGAAATTCAATATCCTTAACGGTCAATCCTTATAGTTAAGGCGATCTTGTTAAGATCCCTCACTTATAAAGATTGACTAAGATTCAACCATCAACGTATCCATTTAAAGAGCGCTATGGAAAAGACATACAACCCAACTTCAATCGAACAAGCTCTGTATCAGACTTGGGAAGAGAAAGGCTACTTTAAGCCACACGGTGACACCACTAAAGAATCATACAGCATCATGATCCCGCCACCGAACGTCACTGGTAGCTTGCATATGGGCCACGCGTTCCAAGATTCGATCATGGATACGCTGATCCGCTGTGAGCGTATGAAGGGTAAAAACACCCTTTGGCAAGTCGGTACTGACCACGCGGGTATCGCCACTCAAATGGTTGTAGAGCGTAAGATCGCGGCAGAAGAAGGCAAAACCAAGAACGATTATGGTCGTGAAGCTTTCATCGACAAGATCTGGGAATGGAAAGGTCAATCCGGTGGAACAATCACAAAACAGCTACGTCGTCTTGGTGCATCTGTAGACTGGGAGCGTGAGCGCTTTACAATGGATGACGGCCTATCCAACGCTGTTCAAGAAGTGTTCGTTCGTCTCTACGAAGATGACCTTATCTACCGTGGCAAACGTCTTGTTAACTGGGATCCAAAGCTGCATACAGCGATTTCAGATCTAGAAGTAGAAAACAAAGACACCAAAGGCAACATGTGGCACTTCCGCTATCCACTCGCAGATGGTGCTAAAACAGCAGATGGCAAAGACTACATCGTTGTTGCAACCACACGTCCTGAAACCATGCTAGGCGATACTGGTGTAGCGGTTAACCCAGAAGACCCACGCTACCAAGATCTGATCGGCAAAGAAATTATCCTTCCTATCGTTGATCGTCGCATCCCAATCGTGGGCGATGAGCACGCCGATATGGAAAAAGGGACTGGTTGTGTGAAAATCACACCGGCGCACGACTTCAATGACTACGAAGTGGGCAAGCGCCACCAGCTACCAATGATCAACATTCTGACTTTTGACGCGAACATCCGTGACGCAGCGGAAGTCTTCAATACAAACGGTGAAGCAAGCGACGCATACTCGACAGAGCTTCCTGCTAAATACCGTGGTATGGAGCGCTTTGCTGCACGTAAAGCTATGGTTGCCGACTTCGATGAACTTGGTTTACTTGAAGAAGTAAAAGATCACGATCTACAAGTACCTTACGGCGACCGTGGTGGCGTGGTTATCGAACCAATGCTGACTGACCAATGGTACGTCCGCACGGCTCCCCTTGCGAAAACAGCAGTAGAAGCCGTTGAAAACGGTGACATTCAGTTTGTTCCTAAGCAGTACGAAAACATGTACTTCTCTTGGATGCGTGACGTTCAAGACTGGTGTATCTCTCGTCAGCTATGGTGGGGCCACCGTATCCCTGCTTGGTACGATAACCAAGGCAATGTTTACGTAGGTCGTACTGAAGAAGAAGTTCGTCAGAACAACAACCTAGAATCTGTAATTGAACTACACCAAGACGAAGACGTACTGGATACCTGGTTCTCTTCTGCACTTTGGACGTTCGGTACTCAAGGTTGGCCAGAGCAAACCGACGATCTGAAAGTATTCCATCCTTCAGACGTACTAGTCACTGGTTTCGATATTATCTTCTTCTGGGTTGCACGCATGATCATGATGACCATGCACTTCGTGAAAGACGAAAACGGCAAGCCACAAGTACCATTTAAGACTGTTTACGTTACGGGTCTAATCCGTGACGAAAACGGCGACAAGATGTCGAAGTCGAAAGGTAACGTACTTGACCCAATCGACATGATTGATGGTATCGATCTTGAGTCTCTCGTTGAGAAGCGTACTGGCAACATGATGCAGCCTCAACTGGCGAAGAAAATCGAGAAGAACACACGCAAAACGTTTGAAAACGGCATCGAAGCCTACGGTACAGACGCGCTGCGTTTCACGCTTGCAGCCATGGCATCAACAGGTCGCGATATCAACTGGGATATGAAGCGTCTTGAAGGCTACCGTAACTTCTGTAACAAACTATGGAACGCGAGCCGTTACGTAATGATGAACACAGAAGAGCAAGATTGTGGCTTTGGTGAAGGTGACATCGAGTTTTCCCTTGCTGACAAGTGGATCGAATCTCAGTTCGAACTCGCTGCGAAAGCGTTCAACAACCATATCGACAACTTCCGTCTAGATATGGCGGCGAACACGCTATACGAATTCATCTGGAACCAATTCTGTGACTGGTACCTAGAGCTAACTAAACCGGTTCTATGGAAAGGTACTGAAGCACAGCAACGTGGTACACGTCGTACGCTCATCACCGTTCTTGAGAAGACACTACGTCTAGCTCATCCTGTGATTCCTTACATCACTGAGACTATCTGGCAAAGCATCAAGCCGCTGGTTGACGGTGTTGAAGGTGAAACCATTATGCTACAGGCCCTGCCTCAATACGACGAAGCGAACTTCCACCAAGAAGCGCTGGACGACATTGAGTGGGTGAAAGCCTTCATCACAAGTATCCGTAACTTACGTGCTGAATACGACATCAACCCAGGTAAGCCTTTGGATGTGATGCTAAAAGCAGCAAACGAAAAAGATGCCGCTCGTCTAGAAGCAAGCAAACAAGTCCTCATGTCTCTAGCCAAACTAGAAGCGGTACGTGTGCTTGAAGCGGGCGAACAAACACCAGCGTGTGCAACGGCACTAGTTGGTAAGTCTGAGCTGATGATCCCAATGGCAGGTTTGATCGACAAAGACGCGGAACTTGCTCGTCTAGATGGCGAAATCAAGAAAACGCACGGAGAGATCAAGCGTATCGAAGGCAAACTAGGTAACGAAGGCTTCGTGGCGAAAGCACCTGAAGCGGTGGTTGCCAAAGAGCGTGAGAAGCTAGAAGGCTATAAAGAGACGCTGACTAAGTTAGAAGAGCAGAAAACAACCATCGCTGCACTTTAATACGAATTTAGTTAATGCGTTAATTCGCTAATACATCAAAGCCACTTCAATTGAAGTGGCTTTTTTATCCACATCAGTAAGTGATACCAACACCACACACCGAGATATTCGATTTTACCAACCGTTATAAGTCCTTCTGTCACGTCTTAACTCATCGATACCGCCTATCACAACCATTGCAAAAACTTAATTGAAAATCATTATCATTTGCAATATAGTTAAATCATCAAAGTAAAGGCAATCCTAGAAAGGGGTTCATTATGAAAAAGACACTAACTTTCGCAGCGCTACATTTCACTATCGCATTTAGTGTGGCTTATATACTAACTGGCGACATCTTAATTGGTAGTCTAATCGCAATGATCGAACCTTCAGTAAATACGGTAGCTTTTTACTTTCATGAAAAAGCATGGTCAAAGGTACCTGCCCTGAAAGCTCGACAGTTTATGACCAAACTGAAAACGGCAAGCTTTGCAAGCGTGCACTTTAGTGTTGCGTTTACCGTTGTTTACTTATTAACTGGTGATGCGTTTATCGGTGGGGTTATGGCGATGATAGAGCCAAGCTTGAATACGGTCGCTTACTACTTCCACGAGAAAGTATGGATGCGTAAATCATCAGCAAAAACTCCAGCACCGCAGTTTTGTTTGCATCGACATGCTTAAACGCCATATATTGAGTCCAACAGGGCTCAATACTTTAGGCACAACATGGAACAAATCGCTGATTTTCTACTTCGTCCACTCACCCCGCAAGACAACACCGGAATTGCCAACGTCATTCGCCAAGTTTCAGCAGAATATGGCTTAACTGCAGACAAAGGTTATGGCGTGGCAGATCCGACGCTTGATGATATGTACTCGGTTTACAATCAAAAAGGGGCTGCCTACTGGATTATTGAACGTCACGGAGAGATCGTTGGTGGCGGTGGCTTTGCTCCTTTAGTAGGAGAATCGAATGTGTGTGAACTACAAAAGATGTACTTCTTACCACAAACACGAGGGCACGGTTTAGCCAAACGTATTGTTGCATTGAGTTTACAACTGGCGAAACAGTTTGGGTATCAGCAATGCTATTTGGAAACGACGGAATGTCTAAGAGAAGCCGTAGGATTATACGAAAAGCTTGGTTTTAAACATCTTGATGCCCCGCTTGGACAAACAGGGCACGATGCGTGCGAAGTCGTGATGCTCAAACAGCTTTAATAACTGGAGAGCAACATTAAAGAACCATATGGGTAACGCAAAGCTCTTGGCTTAGTGCAACAGTAAAGTTTTGACGCTGCCCATCCAGTTCAACTGACAACTGATAGAGATCATTAGGATCGGGATCATTAAGATCGGCGTACTTTGGCGCTTCAACCTGAAAGAGTGCACTGGCATGTTCAGCTCGAACATCAATCGGAATGTGGTAAGTCATACCGTTAAACTTAACAGCGGCGGACACCAACCCCGGTGCGAATGTCTGATAGTAGAGATCTACCTTAAACTCACAGCCGCCACCATGGTGCCAAATCTGCTCTGTTGCAACTCGCTCTAAGCGTACGTTACGAATGAACTGTAAGTATGGTTCTTGCCACACACCGAGTCGGTCGTCGCTTTTCTTATACTGATGCTCAGAAAGCGGACACAACTCAGGTTTATCCTCATCGAATAAAAGATCTTCATCTTCTTCTAGAAACAAAAGTTCAAAGCGGTTACGTCCCATTTGCATGAAGGGGCGAATGTCTTTCTTATATACATTTTGCGTCCCATCACAATCAAACACGGCAATCCCGTTTAGACGCACTTCAGCATGGTAATCAACCCCAGCTAATATCAACTCCACGCTGGAAACGCCAACATAGATTCATCGACTTCGATGTCATGCATCAAGTGCCACTCTTGCTGGCGAATCTCGTCTTCGCTTAACTCATCAGGTAACACTTGACTCAAAGGAGCAGGTAATAGGATGTCATCCTGAGGAATCGTAAGGTCAGTAAGTGGAGAGACTTGCCATAAGCCGGCGAGAGAGAGTTGCATATGCACCTTGAGCTAGATCAATTTTATGCATTATAAAGAAAAAAGCCTAATAAACTCAATGTGAATCGAAAGCTCATACCAGAGGCCAAAAAAAACCAGCGATCAACGCTGGCTTTTCAACGATTAGTCAAAGACTTTACTCGTCGTCTTCATCTTCGTCAGGGTAAAGTGCATCTTCGCCTTCGTAATAAGTACCCCAACCATCATAGATGATGTCGTACTTTTCGGCTAAGTGGACCAATTTTTCTACTTGAGCATCAATTGCTTCTGCATCCAGAGTCGACTCCATGGTCGCGTCACAGCAAAGTAGTTTGTTGCCGTCTTCATCTTCTGTTTCCTCAGCTTCCAAAACTTCAAAGCCCATTTTAAATGCTTCAACGACCGCTTTCTCCAGCGTGCTAAAGTCTTCAGCAAACAGATGATGCTCAATCTCATAGAGTGAATCTGGATCACTGCCATCTTCCAATAACGCAGCAATGATATCGCGAGTCTCTTCCTTTTGAATCTCAATTAATTCTTCTACTGATAGATATTCATCTTCATGAGACATGTTTTAGCTCCAGATTAGTGACTTAGGTATTCTGATCCGTGAAATATGGCATGGATTGCGACGAAAAGCCACAAGCAAACGCCAAACCATCGCGCTATTCCTCAATCAATATTGAAACCCGCTCACAAGTAAACAAAAACTTAACAAGGATTCGAATTTTTTAATATTCAGAACATCCTAATCTGGCAAAGATTGCACCACATCGGAAGTTCATGCGTGTTTATGAGGTTTTATTGAATAACTGCATGTCAGCATCTCGCTTAATAACGAATAAAGAAGAGCTCAAAGTGAACCCATTCGAATATTAATGCCTATTTTCTATACTAAACATGTAATCTCTGCTCATACTTCGAAAAGAATAAAAACGCACTTTAACAAAACACATTGAATAAAAACAAAACTCCAAAAAAATCAATAAAACAATAAAAAAAAGAATAACAAACCACAAACATAATAATTTATAGAATATAAACAAGAAAACAACACTTGCATCTTTGCTCCTTGCTTGTCATAACTGATCGTTGGAAAAATCAGTAAGGATACAAAATGAGTAAGTTGTACGTTGGATCTGAAGTGGGTCAGCTTAGGCGAGTGCTATTAAATCGCCCAGAACGCGCCCTCACCCACCTGACCCCTTCTAATTGCCATGAACTGTTGTTTGATGATGTTCTAGCCGTAGAAGCTGCAGGCAAAGAACATGATGCATTTGCTCGCACTCTGCGCGAGCAAGATGTGGAAGTGTTACTACTTCACGATTTGCTGGTTGAAACACTTGCCGTTCCAGATGCGAAGCTGTGGCTATTAAACACTCAGATATCAGATTTCCGTTATGGCCCTACGTTTGCGCGTGATTTACGTCAGTATTTCTCTGAAATGGACAATGAACACCTCGCAACGATCTTATTAGGTGGCTTGGCTTACTCAGAGCTACCAATTCAGTCTCCTTCGATGCTACCGAAGATGAGACGACCGCTGGATTTTGTCATCGAGCCGTTGCCCAACCATCTATTTACCCGAGATACCTCATGTTGGGTATACGGTGGTGTCTCTCTCAATCCAATGATGATGCCCGCGCGTCAAAGAGAAACCAATCACCTACGCGCGATCTACCGCTGGCACCCTATCTTTGCTGGACAAGACTTCATTAAATACTTTGGTGACGAAGACCTTCATTACGATAACGCCAATGTTGAAGGGGGAGATGTTTTGGTCATTGGGAATGGGGCGGTACTCATTGGTATGTCTGAAAGAACCACGGCTCAAGGTGTAGAGAACCTGGCAGCTAGCCTGTTTAGAGCAGGGCAAGCCACTGAAGTGATTGCTATTGATCTGCCTAAGCATCGCTCTTGCATGCATTTAGACACTGTCATGACCCACATGGATGTTGATACGTTCTCCGTCTACCCTGAAATCATGCGTAAAGATTTAGACACTTGGCGCCTAACACCAAAAGGTAATGAGGGCGAGATGAATGTTGAAGCGTCACACAACTACCTGCATGCGATTGAAACCGCGTTGGGTGTCGAGCAACTGAAAATCATTACCACAGGCGGTGACAGTTATGAAGCAGAACGTGAGCAATGGAACGATGCGAACAATGTATTAACCGTAAAACCCGGAGTCGTAATTGGCTACGAGCGAAATGTATACACCAATGAGAAATACGATAAAGCGGGCATTGAAGTTCTGACCATTCCAGGCAATGAACTCGGACGTGGCCGAGGCGGCGCACGTTGTATGAGTTGTCCGATTGAACGTGACGGTATTTAATCCCAATCGCACTAAACCAAGCACACGGGCCAATGTGAATACATTGGCCTTTTTTATTGCCAAATAATAAATACTTATTCACAAATATAGCATTTATATGTTTTAATATCTTAAGTTATTCGATCACACATTTAAAGGACGAGCTATGGCTTTCAATCTACGAAATCGCAACTTTTTGAAGCTATTGGACTTCTCAACCAAAGAGATCCAGTTCTTGCTCGAACTGTCTGCTGAGCTTAAAAAAGCCAAATACGCAGGAACAGAGCAAAAGAAACTTCAAGGTAAAAATATTGCACTGATTTTCGAGAAATCTTCTACCCGAACTCGATGTGCGTTTGAAGTTGCCGCCTTCGACCAAGGTGCTCAAGTCTCTTATATCGGCCCTTCTGGCTCCCAAATTGGTCACAAAGAGTCGATGAAAGATACCGCTCGAGTATTAGGCCGTATGTATGATGGTATCGAATACCGTGGCTTTGGTCAGGCAATCGTAGAAGAGCTAGGTGAGCATGCGGGCGTCCCAGTTTGGAACGGATTAACTGATGAATTTCACCCGACGCAAATTCTTGCTGATTTCTTAACGATGCAAGAGCACGGACGAGGCAAACCTTTACACGAGATAACATTTGCTTACCTCGGTGACGCGCGCAACAACATGGGGAACTCTTTGATGGTTGGCGCTGCAAAACTGGGGATGGATATTCGCCTTGTCGCTCCCAAAGCATTCTGGCCAGAAGAAGAGCTCGTAGCTACTTGCCAAGAAATCGCAAAGCAAACAGGGGCTAAAATCAATCTAACTGAAAGCGTTGCCGAAGGGGTCAAAGGCTGTGACTTTTTATATACCGACGTTTGGGTGTCTATGGGTGAATCAAAAGAAGCATGGGATGAACGAGTGGCATTAATGACACCATACCAAGTTAACATGGATGTTGTTAAACAAACGGGTAACCCACATGTTAAATTTATGCACTGCCTGCCCGCTTTCCATAACGATGAAACCACGGTAGGAAAAGAAGTGGCAGAAAAGTACGGAATGAAAGGCTTGGAAGTCACTGAAGATGTGTTTGAATCAGAGTATTCCATTGTCTTTGATGAAGCTGAAAACCGAATGCATACCATCAAAGCCGTCATGGTCGCAACCTTAGGCAGTTAACGCATTTTCGAGACGAAACGCATGATGTAATCGCTTGCACTGAGCAAAGTTAGGCGTATAATGCTCGGCAATTTGTCCGAGGATTACGAAATGACCATGCTAATTGCCGACGTAAAAATGCGATTTGCGCTAACTAAGCGACTACGCTTACGTGGTATTGTTTTCGTTAATTTTATTGATTTTTAAACCTCCCCATTTGGGGAGGTTTTTTTATGTCCAAAGTCCACTACGGTTACTTGGGTATAATCATCACAGTTATAGGGAAGAAGATCATGGCGAACTCGCTTTACCAGAAGCACATCATCTCTATTCCAGAGCTTTCTCGTGAAGAGCTGGAACTTATCGTCGAAACAGCGGGGAGTCTGAAAAAGACACCACAACCAGAGCTGATCAAGAATAAGGTTGTTGCTAGCTGCTTTTTTGAACCATCAACACGTACCCGTTTGTCTTTTGAAACGGCCATTCAGCGTGTCGGTGGCGATGTTATTGGCTTCGATAACGGTGGTAACACCTCGTTAGCCAAAAAAGGAGAAACACTGGCTGATTCGGTACAAGTGATCTCCTCTTACGTTGACGCGTTTGTCATGCGTCACCCTCAAGAAGGGGCTGCACGTCTAGCTTCTGAGTTTTCAAACGGCATTCCGGTGATTAATGCTGGAGACGGAGCAAACCAACACCCAACTCAAACCTTGCTTGATCTGTACACCATTGCAGAGACGCAAGGCCGCCTAGATAATTTAAACGTCGCCTTTGTCGGTGATTTAAAATACGGCCGTACGGTACACTCACTGACTCAAGCTCTGGCAAAATTCAATAATATTCGCTTCTTTTTCATCGCGCCAGAAGCACTCGCAATGCCAGATTACTTGTGTGAAGAGCTAGACGAAGCAGGCATTGAATATAGCCTGCACACCGATATGGAAGCCGTTATTCCTGAACTGGATATTTTGTACATGACCCGAGTGCAAAAAGAACGTTTTGATGAGTCTGAATACGCGCACATTAAGTCAGCGTACATCCTAACCGCCGCACTACTGAAAGACGCGCGTGAAAACCTCAAAGTTCTACACCCATTACCTCGTGTAGATGAAATCACCACTGACGTTGATAAAACACCACATGCGTATTATTTCGAGCAAGCACAGAACGGCGTTTACGCTCGACAAGCTTTACTGGCATTGGTTTTAAACGAAACACTGTAATCGAGGGAGAAATAAACATGGCTAAAGAAACTCAATTGCAGGTAGAAGCAATTAAAAACGGCACCGTCATAGACCACATTCCCGCTCAAATTGGCATCAAGGTGCTAAAACTGTTCGATATGCATAATTCTTCTCAGCGTGTCACCGTAGGCCTCAACCTACCATCATCCGCGCTGGGCCATAAAGATTTGCTCAAAATTGAAAATATCTTCATCAATGAAGAACAGGCCAACAAATTAGCCTTATATGCACCGCACGCGACAGTGAACCAGATCGAAAACTACGAAGTGGTGAAAAAACTCGCCTTAGCGTTGCCGGAAAAAATCAATGATGTATTCGAATGCCCGAATTCAAACTGTATTTCTCATGATGAGCCCGTAGAAAGCAGCTTTAGCGTATTGGAAAAGAAACACGAGATCCGCCTAAAGTGTAAATACTGTGAAAAAGTATTCTCTCGAGAGATCGTTACAGAACGCTAATCGCGTAAACGATTAATGCAGAATATCTGTTCAAATACCCTGTCTTTACAGGGTATTTTGCTCTTTACCTGCTGCCGGTTTAAAGGCACACTGAGGTTCTTTATTCGCTATAAGAAATGGAACAAATACAATGACAAAAGTACTTCACACTGAGTCTGCACCCGCAGCAATCGGTCCTTACGTTCAAGGCGTCGATCTAGGTAATATGGTTCTGACTTCTGGCCAAATTCCAGTCAACCCTGCGACTGGTGAAGTGTCTGCAGACATTGCAGAACAAGCGCGTCAATCTCTAGAAAACGTAAAAGCGGTTGTTGAGTCTTCTGGTCTAACAGTTGCAGATATCGTTAAACTCACTGTTTTCGTTAAAGATCTGAACGACTTCGGCACAGTCAACGAAGTATACGGTAAATTCTTCGATGAACACCAAGTAGCAAACTACCCTGCTCGTTCTTGTGTTGAAGTGGCTCGCTTACCTAAAGATGTCGGTATCGAGATTGAAGCCATTGCCGTTCGTAAATAATGGTTAATCGTTCGTAAATAATGGTTAATATAGTTAAAAAAATGGGCAGCCTAAGCTACCCATTTTTTATTGTTCTTTCGCCGCTATAAGCCCTCAAGCTCTCAAGCTCTCAAGCTCTCACTTTGCAGCGTTGCGCTGTTTAACTTCTTCGTCTAACGCTTCCAGCTTAGTTTTCATTTGCTCTCGACACATATTGGCAAGCTCACGAACTTTATCTTTGCCATAGCCTTCTGTGCTAATTGGCGGCAACATCTCAACAATCACATGGCCGTTATTCCAACGATTAAATTTTAGATCCCCTGTTGAGCTGCAAACAATCGGGATAATAGGAACTCCTGCGCCAATCGCAGCATGGAATGCTCCCGTTTTAAAAGGCAATAAACCACGACCACGTGAACGCGTCCCTTCAGGAAACATCCATACTGATACATCGCTCTGCTTTATATTATTGACCACCTGATCAATCGTGCCTTTAGCTTTAGAGCGATTTGCTCGATCAATCAAAATATTACCCGTTAGCCAGTAAAGCTGACCAAACACAGGCATCCAAACTAAGCTTTTTTTACCCACGGTCACGACTTTTGGCGTAACCCCGGCAGAAACGGTGCACAAATCCCAATTATTTTGATGGTTGGCAATGTAAACATGCTGACCACGAGAATAGGCATCTTCAGGGATACGCAGCTCAAGTTTAATACCAAACACGCGCGACATTTTGGCAAACAGACGGCCAAAAGTGAAAACATGCTTTGGGTTTCGAGGGCTTAACAGGCAGTAACCGCACCCACCAATCAACATCACAATGGCAAAAATTAGGACGGCAAATACACGTAACAGTGCAATCATTCTTGTTCTCCAGGAACTCCAAGTACAAATATTAATTTCTCTCATTTCAACAAGAGAAGAAAGTGATATAAAAAAGCCGAAACCTGAGTTTCGGCTCTTTGTGATCCAAATTACTGCTGTGCAGTTTAACTTGATGCACTCACTCGCTCAATATTTGCGCCAAGTGCAGACAATTTATTTTCAATTTTGTCATAGCCACGATCGATGTGATAGATACGGTCAACGATGGTTTCGCCTTTTGCTATACAACCCGCAATCACCAAGCTTGCTGATGCACGCAAATCGGTCGCCATCACTTGGGCACCACTTAATGACTCAACATCACCACAGATAACGGTGTTACCTTCAATCTCTGCTTTGGCTCCCATGCGCATCAGTTCAGGCACATGCATAAAGCGGTTTTCAAAGATGGTTTCTGTAATAACACCACCACCTTTCGCCATCATGTTTAATAGCGTGAATTGCGCTTGCATATCGGTTGGGAAGCCTGGATGAGGCGCAGTGCGAACGCTAACCGCTTTCAACTCTCGGCCTGTCATATCGACAGAAATCCAATCTTCACCCGTTTCAACTAATGCGCCCGCTTCTTCCAGTTTAGATAAAACGGCTTCAAGTAAATGCCCATTGGTATTGCGACAAACCACCTTACCACCAGATACGGCAGCAGCGACTAAGAAGGTTCCGGTTTCAATGCGATCAGCAACCACACTGTGTTTGCCCCCACCAAGACGCTCAACGCCTTCAATGGTAATGGTGTCGGTACCCGCGCCAGAAATTTTTGCACCCAGCTTATTTAAGAAATCAGCAGTATCGACGATTTCCGGCTCACGCGCGGCATTGTCTAACGTCGTGGTTCCTTCTGCGAGTGCGGCTGCACACATGACCGTGATCGTCGCTCCGACACTCACTTTATCCATTACAATGTGGGCGCCTTTCAGACGGCCATCCACTTCTGCTTTAACATAACCATCTTCTAGGGTGATGGTTGCGCCTAGCTGTTCTAAACCAGTAATGTGCAGATCGACAGGACGAGCACCAATGGCACACCCGCCTGGTAATGACACTTGGCCTTGACCGAAACGCGCCACCAATGGACCTAGCGCCCAAATAGAAGCTCGCATTGTTTTCACCAAGTCATAAGGGGCACAATACTCATTGATGCGGCTTGAATCGACGTAGACAGAACCATTGCGGCTCACTTCTGCGCCCAAACGTTTCAGCAATTCCATTGTTGTATCAATATCACGAAGGCGTGGCACATTCGCCACTTCTACTGGTTCTTCAGCCAAAATAGACGCAAATAAAATCGGCAGTGCTGCGTTTTTTGCACCGGAAATGGTCACCTCACCAACAAGTGGTTTGTCTGACCCAATAACTCGAAACTTTTCCATCAATAAACCTTAAAGTGACATTAATTTCTTATCGCGAGCCCACTCAGCAGGGGTGAACGCTTTAATTGATAACGCATGAATGTCATTACGCTGGATGTACTCCATCAGAGGAGCATAAATTAACTGCTGCTTCTTAACGCGGCTCATTCCATCAAAGCAAGCATCAACAGCCACCACTTCGTAATGGCTACCTTCACCTTTAACATGCACTTCTTCAAGGTTTAGTGCTTCTTCTAATAACTGTTGTACTTTTGCGCTATCCACAAATTACCCCTGATTATTCTGTATGTGTTTTGCCACTAAAGATTCAACGTTGCTCAGTTGAAACAAAGTGCGCAGTTGTGCTGGCACGAAACTGAGCATTATATGACAGTTTTGTTTTTTTGCATGCTCTATTAAGTGAATTAACATCACCATTCCTGCAGAGTCAATGCGTTCTATCCCTTCTAGTGAACATTCAAGCTCTGATTGAGAAGGCTTCCAACGCTGTGCATATGTCCATAATGAAGGCACAGAGTCTCGGTCTAAGGGGCCTGTCAGTTCGAGCTTTGTGTCGTTTAATTGCCACTGAGCATGAGACTGCGCCATCAGTTTTTCGCCTCAAAGCGAATCGGTTCAGCGGCCAGTTTCTCAAGATCCTTGGCAACAGACAAAATACCATCTTGGCGAATTTTCGCGCTCCACTCAGACTGTTTGCTCGATAGTAAGCTAATGCCTTCAGCGACCATATCAAACGCTTCCCATTCGCCCGTTTTGTTGTCCTTGCGAAGCTTAAATTCAAGCTTGATATTCGGTCGTGGCGCGTCAACAATTTCAACTCTGATGCTGGTAATGCGATTTGAATCAGAGATTTGTGGCTCTGGGCCAAACTCTATCTGCTGGTCACTGTATTGAGTCAATACCTGTGCGTAAGATGCCACTAAATAGGCACGAAACGCATCAATAAACTCCAACACATCTTCACGCTTAGCACCTTTAAGGTTTGGTCCTAGCAGCTTCAACCCTGCATAACGTTCATTGACATAAGGCATCAGTTCTTCTTCAACAATGCCTTTTAGCATATTAGGATTCTTTTTGATTTCAGACTGTTCTGATTTCAAGCGCTCAAATGTAGTTTCGGCAACTTGCTTCATCATCTGATAAGGCTGAGTTTTATCAACCTCTGATGCATTGACACCAAAGGCAGTCAATACGGCGCAAATCGAAAGTAATAATCTTGCTAGCATTTTTATTCCTTACTTGAGTCGTCTGAACCACCGCCAACGCTATACAGTACTTGACCGATTAGGTTTTCGAGTACTAAGGCTGACTTGGTGTCTTCAATCATATCACCGTCGGTTAACATCACTTCGTCGTCAAAAACAAACCCTGGTACTAAGCCGACATACTGTTCACCAATCAAACCCGATGTCAGAATCTGTACGCTGGACGTTTCTGGGAACTGATTGTACTGGCTGTTAATCGATAAGCTGACAACCGGTAATAAGTTATCTGGGTTAAGGCTAATGTCGCTAACACGACCAATTACCACACCACCCACCTTGACTGGTGAGCGCACTTTTAGACTACCAATATTATCGAACTCTGCTTTTAGGGTATAAGTATCCCCAGAACCCATACTTTTTACGTCAGCAACTTGAAAAATCATCACAAGAATCGCGCAAATTCCTGCTAATACAAAGCTGCCAACCCATAATTCAGTTTTACGTGTTTGTTGCATGATTAATTCCCAAACATCAATGCGGTCAGTACAAAGTCTAAGCCTAGTACTGCTAAAGAAGAATGCACAACAGTGCGCGTAGTGGCTCGGCTAATGCCTTCCGAAGTAGGAATAGCATCATAACCGTTAAAGAGAGCGACCCAAGTCACCGTAATAGCAAAGACAAAACATTTGATCATACTATTACCGATGTCTCTACCAAGTTCGACCGAAGACTGCATCGCCGACCAGAAACTCCCGTGATCAACGCCTTTCCAGTCGACACCGACAATCTGAGCGCCCCAGATCCCGACTGCCATAAAGATCATCGCCAATAACGGCATTGAAATCGCCCCGGCCCAAAAACGTGGCGCAATAACACGCTTCAGCGGATCCACAGCCATCATTTCCAAGCTTGAAATTTGTTCCGTTGCTTTCATTAAGCCGATTTCAGCCGTCAGTGCTGACCCTGCTCGACCAGCGAACAACAACGCAGTTACCACAGGACCTAACTCTCTAAGTAGAGAGAGCGCAACCATCTGACCAAGACTGCCTTCTGCTCCATAATCTATTAGAACGACATAACCTTGTAGACTCAACACCATGCCGATAAACAAACCGGACACAATGATGATCGCTAAAGATTGAACGCCAACCGAATAGAGCTGTTTAATTAACAGCGGAAAACCTTTAACGGGTTCGGGTTTGCTGAATATCGCCCCCATCAGCATGAACGTCGCCCGGCCAAAAGCTTCACAAATGGATAATGTGCGCCTGCCCAGCGAGGCGACAAACTGAATAAAGCTATCGACCATCAAATAAATCCTTTTCGATACTTTGAGAAGGGAAACGGAATGGAACGGGTCCATCTGCGGTTCCTTGAAGAAATTGCTGTACCCTAGGATCCGAATTTTGCTCCAGCTCTTCCGGTGTGCCAAAGGCAATAATTTTACCATCGGCAAGTAAGTATACCCAATCAGCAATACTCATGACTTCAGGAACGTCGTGTGACACCACGACAGACGTTAGGCCCAGTGCTTTATTCAAACTGCTGATCAGCTTTACTAACACTCCCATCGTGATCGGGTCTTGTCCAACAAAAGGCTCATCATACATGATCAGATCAGGGTCAAGAGCGATAGCACGGGCCAAAGCAGCTCGACGTGCCATACCACCTGACAACTCACTCGGCATCAGTTGCGCAGCGCCACGCAAGCCAACTGCCTCCAGCTTAAGGAGTACCATGGTACGAATAATGTCTTCTGAAAGCTGAGTGTGTTCACGCAGTGGAAAAGCAACATTATCAAAGACATTCAAATCCGTGAATAACGCACCAGATTGAAACAACATGCTCATTTTCTTGCGAGCATGATACAGTTTCTTACGTGAAAGTGATGGTATGTTATCACCATCAAACCAAATTTCTCCTTTTTCGGGATACAACTGTCCGCCAATCAGGCGCAACAGTGTGGTTTTCCCAATTCCCGATGGCCCCATAATCGCCGTCACTTTACCTTCAGGAACTTGTAGATCAATACCATCAAAGATCTTACGCTCTCCACGCCAAAAAGTGAGGTTTTTCACGGTGACTAAATCGTTGTTCGACATATCATCTCTTCTACTTTATGTAGCACTAACGCTCATAGGGTCGTCCAGCCAACTTACACTAGTTGGTATTCTTGATGACTTTATTAAGAATCCTAAAACCGACGTCGGTACAATAATTAGGCTGCAATCATAAGCACATTAGCATTCAATTTAAAGCACTGTTCGATTTTATGAAACCAAAGATTGTGCACAAACTCCCTACTGAGACTAAACGGGACTTAAAAACACCATCGATAGTCCCCCACAATTAAACTGACATTAGTCTGCTCAAATTCGTTACTAGCCATTAATTTATTTGTTGTTTATCTTCCATTTTCAGCAACAACAGGTCAAAATTAGCGGTTACTCATTTTACTTATCTACTATGTGGGATTTATCATGCTCGAAGCCGTAGCGCTGCTCATCGTTGGTCTTGTCTTACTCGTTTGGAGTGCCGATAAACTGGTTTTCGGCTCAGCAGCAATCGCCCGGAACGTCGGCATTTCTCCTCTTGTGATCGGCATGACGATTCTTGCTATGGGTTCGTCTGCGCCTGAAATGATGGTGTCAGCGACCGCTGCATTGGATGGAAAAACCGATACCGCAGTCGGTAATGTTTTAGGGTCAAACATCGCTAACATCGCACTCATTTTAGGCATTACAGCGTTAATAAAACCGCTCTCTATTAACTCGGGGGTCATTCGTCGTGAGCTCCCTTTGATGATCGCTGTTACGTTACTGGCAGGCGGTCTATTATGGAACAATCATTTAGGCTTTTATGAAGGCATTTTATTGTTTGTTCTGTTTGGCTTGTTTTTGTTTGCAATGTTGCATATTAGCCGTAAAGAGCAACAGTCTGGGGACAATTTCCTTAATGAGCAGGAATCTGAAATTCCTGAAGGCGTAAGCAACTCAAAAGCCGCGATGTGGGTCGTATTGGGTTTGGTCCTACTTCCTTTAGCCGCCAATATGCTGGTAGATAATGCCGTAATCATTGCCAAGTTTTTCGGGATGAGCGATCTGGTGATCGGCTTAACCATCATTGCGATCGGTACCAGCTTACCTGAACTTGCCGCCTCTCTTGCTGGGGTTTTAAAAGGCGAAGACGACATGGCCGTCGGTAATATTATCGGCTCTAATGTGTTCAACATCCTAGCGTGATGGGGATTCCTGGCATTATCAATCCATCAATGCTGAGTGAGCACGCGATGGGACGTGACTTTTGGGTGATGTTAGGCGTGTCGTTATTGCTCGTCGTAATGTGCCTTGGCAAGTCCCGCAGTATCAACAGAATTGAAGGTGCGGTGCTGTTTATGTGCTTTTTGGCCTATCAAGTGTACTTATTCACTAATATGGCGGCTTAATAAAGCCTAATATCAATAACAAAAAATAAATTGGAGCACGATTATGTCTCGTCAATTTGATTTCCGCGCTGCCGCTAAACAAGTTCTTGATATAGAAGTTGCTGCCCTGCAAGGGTTAGATACTTATTTCAATGATGAGTTCGAGCAAGCTTGCGAATTGATCCTAGCCAACAACGGAAAAGTCGTTGTGATGGGCATGGGCAAATCAGGTCATATTGGCAATAAAATTGCTGCCACACTCGCGAGTACGGGCACTTCCGCGTTTTTTGTTCATCCTGGAGAGGCAGCCCATGGCGATCTCGGAATGATCAGTGATGGTGATATTGTGATTGCGATTTCGAACTCTGGTGAATCACATGAGATTTTATCTCTGTTTCCAGTATTGAAGCGATTGAACATCAAGATCATCAGCATGACAGGGAAGCCCGATTCAAACATGGCAAAACTGTCGGATATACACTTACAAATCACCGTGCCGCAAGAAGCTTGTCCGCTTGGCTTAGCTCCTACCAGTAGCACAACGGCAACCTTGGTTATGGGGGATGCACTCGCGGTATCTCTGCTCCAAGCGCGTGGGTTCTCAGCAGAAGACTTTGCGCTTTCCCACCCTGGCGGCGCTTTAGGAAGAAAATTGCTGCTTAAGTTGTCTGATATAATGCACTTTGGTCATGCATTGCCAAAAGTATCGCCAGACGCACTGATTCGCGATGCACTGTTGGAAATTTCTGAAAAAGGCTTGGGTATGACCGCTGTAGTAGATGAACACGATGCTATGCTTGGTATATTCACCGATGGAGACTTACGCCGAGCACTTGATAAACGCATTGACATTCATACGACTGCGATTAAAGAAGTCATGACGAAAAACCCAACCACAGCACATCCAGATATGCTTGCAGTGGAAGGTCTGAACTTGATGCAGAATAAAAACATCAATGCTCTGATTTTGTGTAAAGACGATACGATTGTTGGTGCATTGAACATGCATGACTTATTAAAAGCTGGCGTGATGTAATATCAGCGGCACATTGAATCGTTTAACGACGCAGATTAAGGCAATAATCAGAAAAGTACTGAGCTAAACAATAGGCATTTATGATATGAGTTTTACTCGCCTTATTAATTTGCTATTGATCTTCATCGTTGCATGGTGTGGCTACTATCTAATCACACCAAGAAATGACGATACCGTTCAAGTAGCGCCAGATACTGAACTACCGATGTTCAGTGGGACTGGGTTAGAAAACATTACCTATGGTGAAGATGGTGTTCGCAGTTACATCATCCGCTCCACCAACTTAGATTATTATGCTAAAAGTGGAGAAACCATATTTAATGCTCCCACACTTATGGTTTATCGTGAAGGTAAAACCGTAGAATGGAAAATAACAGCGACAAGAGCTGTGTTAGATGAAGATCAAATACTGACGTTGTATGACAAGGTCCTAATGCAAAACCTGTTACCTGACGCAAGCTTTGATACCATGGCTACCGACAAATTGGTCATTAATCTAACCAACCGTGATTTTACAGCCAATCAGCAAGTAATGTTGGTTGGGCCACAATTTGAAACTACCGGAGGCGCAATGGAAGGCAATTTAAAGCAACACACTGCGACTCTGACTGATAACGTTCAAGGCCGATATGAAATCGTTACACCTTAGCCTTTTTGCACTGGTGCTGGCTGCACCTCATGCGCTGGCACTTAAATCGGATACCCAACAGCCTGTTTACATCAATTCAGATACACAACAGGTAGATATGAAAAGTAACCAGGTTATTTTTCAAGGTGATGTATCACTTAAGCAAGGCAGCATCAATATTGATGCGAGTAAAATCGTAGTCACTCGCGATCCCAAAACGGAAACCATCCGCCAGATCCAAGCATTTGGCCAACCCGCAACGTTCTCACAGTTGATGGACGATGGTAAAACACTAAGCGGTCAAGCGGACGAACTCGACTACCGAATTTCTAGCGACGAACTCACGATGAAAGGTCACGCGCAACTCGCGCAAGATGGAAACACCATTAAAGGCTCGTCGATTCGCTACCAAATTGGTCAGCAGAAACTCGTGGCAGATAGTTCGAAGAACGAGCGAGTCACTACCATTTTGCAACCCAACCAATTAGAGGACTAAAATGGCAGTCCTAAGTGCAAAAAACTTAGCGAAAAGCTATAAAAAACGTAAAGTTGTCACGGATGTAAGCTTAGAAGTTGAATCTGGACAAATCGTTGGTCTACTCGGCCCTAACGGTGCAGGAAAAACCACGTCGTTTTACATGATCGTGGGCTTGGTGCCTCGCGATGAAGGCACAATTACTATTGACAACAAAGACATCAGTATATTACCAATGCACAGTCGCTCTCGTCTGGGCATTGGTTATCTTCCTCAAGAGGCATCGATTTTTCGTAAGCTCTCAGTAGAAGACAACATCATGGCGGTTCTGCAGACTCGCCAAGAAATGACACGTGAAGAACGCCAAGACAAACTGGAAGATTTGCTAGAGGAGTTTCATATACAGCACATTCGCACCAGTGCTGGTATGGCTTTATCAGGTGGTGAGCGACGTCGGGTAGAAATTGCGCGCGCGCTCGCTGCAAACCCACAATTTATTTTATTGGATGAGCCGTTCGCGGGTGTTGACCCAATTTCAGTCAATGACATCAAAAAAATCATTGAGCACTTGCGGGATCGTGGTCTAGGCGTGTTGATTACAGACCACAACGTACGAGAAACACTGGACGTATGTGAAAAAGCCTATATCGTAAGCCAAGGACACCTTATTGCATCGGGAACACCGGAACAAGTTCTCAACAATGACCAGGTGAAACAAGTTTATCTCGGCGAACAATTCCGTCTATGATTATATTAGGAACGGTAAGATTCTGAGCATTACAAGGTAAGTAACACTGAATGAAACCTTCATTACAACTTAAGTTAGGCCAACAGTTAGCCATGACGCCGCAGCTGCAACAGGCGATTCGTTTGCTGCAGTTGTCGACTCTCGATCTTCAACAAGAAATTCAAGAAGCATTAGACTCAAACCCGCTTCTTGAAGTCGAAGAAGGACAAGAAGAGCCGTTAGCCAATGGTGAAGATAAGTCGGATCTCGCGCCCGACGCTAACAACAGTGACAACGAACCTACTGACATTGACGTACCAGACAGCTCTGACGTGATTGAAAAATCGGAAATCAGCTCCGAACTCGAAATCGATACCACATGGGACGATGTTTATAGTGCCAATACTGGCAGCACTGGGTTAGCACTTGATGACGACATGCCGGTTTATCAAGGAGAAACCACCGAGTCACTGCATGATTACCTTATGTGGCAACTGGATCTCACGCCGTTCAGTGAAACCGACCGAACTATCGCACTTGCGATCATTGATGCCATCGATGACTACGGTTACTTAACCCTCTCGCCAGAAGATATCCACGAAAGCTTTGACAACGAAGACATCGAATTAGACGAAGTCGAAGCGGTTCGTAAGCGTATTCAACAATTCGATCCTCTTGGTGTTGCCTCTCGCAACCTGCAAGACTGCTTATTGCTTCAGCTGTCGACTTTTCCCGACGAAACGCCGTGGTTAGAAGAAGCAAAAACCATATTGCAAGATCACATTGATCACTTGGGTAACCGCGATTACAAATTGGTCATTAAAGAGACCAAATTAAAAGAAACGGAACTTCGAGAGGTATTGAAGCTCATTCAACAACTCGACCTCGCCCGGGTAGCCGTATCACTCCTGATGACACCGAATACGTAATTCCAGATGTCTCAGTGTTCAAAGATAATGGCAAATGGACGGTTTCGATTAATCCGGATAGCATCCCAAAATTAAAAGTAAATCAACAATATGCTCAGCTCGGTAAAGGCAACAGCGCAGATAGCCAGTATATTCGTAGTAATTTGCAAGAGGCAAAATGGTTAATTAAGAGCTTGGAGAGCAGAAACGAGACCCTACTCAAAGTTGCACGATGTATTGTTGAACACCAGCAAGATTTCTTCGAGTATGGTGAAGAAGCAATGAAGCCAATGGTACTAAATGATGTGGCTCTGGCGGTAGACATGCATGAATCAACCATTTCTCGTGTCACAACACAAAAGTTTATGCATACGCCAAGAGGCATTTTTGAACTGAAATACTTCTTCTCCAGTCATGTAAGTACTGACAATGGCGGAGAATGTTCGTCTACGGCAATCCGAGCACTGATTAAAAAGTTGGTCGCGGCAGAAAATACTGCTAAACCACTGAGTGATAGTAAGATTGCTGCTCTTCTGGCTGATCAAGGGATTCAAGTGGCGAGACGTACGATAGCTAAATATCGAGAATCCTTGGGTATCTCCCCTTCAAGTCAGCGTAAACGCCTACTTTAGGCACCAACTGAAAAGGAAAGTCTATGCAAATCAATATTCAAGGCCATCACGTTGATCTTACCGATTCAATGCAAGACTACGTTCAAACGAAATTTCAGAAGTTAGACCGTTTTTTTGAACACATAAATCAAGTGCATGTTTTACTAAAAGTTGAAAAAGTCACTCAAATCGCGGAAGCTACGCTCCACGTAAACCAAGGCGAAATTCATGCGTCAGCAGATGATGAGAATATGTACGCCGCAATTGATTCGCTGGTGGATAAACTTGTTCGCCAACTTAATAAGCATAAAGAAAAACTAAACAGTCATTAATCATGCAACTGAGCGAAATACTGTCATTGGACTGCACGAGAAGTGCAGTCCACTGTACGAGTAAAAAACGAGCCCTAGAAATGATCAGCCACATCGTCGCTGAACAAACGGGCCAAGATTCTACAGAACTGTTTGAGTGTATGCTCAACAGAGAGAAAATGGGCAGTACCGGCATCGGAAACGGTATTGCTATCCCGCACGCAAGAATGCAATCGAGTGATAAGGCTATCGCAGTGCTTCTCCAATGTGACGAAGCCATTGAATTTGATGCGATTGACAATCGACCGGTTGACCTTCTATTTGCCCTATTAGTTCCAGAAGAGCAATGCAAAGAACACCTAAAAACGCTGTCATCGATGGCGGAACGCTTGAGCGACAAACAGGTACTGAAGTTGCTCCGTAACGCTCAAAGCGATGAAGAGCTCTACAACATTATGATTCATCAGTAAGCGGGATATTTAACCATGCGATTAATCGTTGTTAGCGGGCATTCTGGTGCAGGCAAGAGCGTGGCACTGCGTGTACTAGAAGATTTAGGTTACTACTGTGTGGATAATCTACCGGTTAATCTTCTTGATGCCTTTGTCCAGTCCGTCGCTGATAGCAAGCAGAATGTTGCGGTCAGTATCGACATCCGCAATATACCGAAAAAGCTCAAAGAGTTGACCGGTACGCTGGAAAAGCTGAAGGCCGAGCATGATCTCACGATGCTTTTCTTAGATGCCGATAAGGAAACGCTGCTCAAACGTTACAGTGAAACCCGTCGAATCCACCCTTTGTCTATTGGTAGTCAATCACTTTCTCTTGATCAAGCAATCGAGCGAGAAAAAGAAATTTTGCGTCCTCTAAAATCTCATGCAGACTTACTGCTCAATAGCAGTGGGCAATCACTACATGAATTGAGTGAAACGGTACGCATGCGAGTTGAAGGAAGAGACCGTAAAGAACTGGTCATGGTTTTTGAATCTTTTGGTTTTAAGTACGGGTTACCCTCTGATGCTGACTACGTGTTTGATGTGCGCTTTTTACCAAATCCGCATTGGGAACCAGGACTACGTCCTATGACAGGACTTGATGGCCCAGTCGCTGCGTTTTTAGAGCAACATCAATCGGTACTGAGCCTCAAGTATCAAATCGAAAGCTTTATCGAAACCTGGCTACCAATGCTAGAAAAGAACAATCGCAGTTATCTGACGGTTGCCATTGGTTGCACTGGTGGTAAACACCGCTCTGTCTACCTTACACAAAAAATTGGTGAATACTTCGCAACGAAAGGGCATCAAGTTCAAGTCCGCCACACATCGCTAGAAAAAAATCCCAAGGAGTAAACGTGGAAGTCAGTCGTAAAGTTCTTATTCAAAATCGTCTCGGCCTACATGCTCGTGCAGCGGTGAAACTTGTCGAACTGGCTCAAAGTTTTGATGCGATCATTACGATTGACAATGAAGAAGACAAAACCGCTACAGCCGACAGTGTCATGGGTTTATTGATGTTAGAATCCGCGCAAGGTGAATACGTGACGATCCATGCTAATGGGTCGCAAGCGGAGCAAGCCTTAGATGCCGTTTGTCACCTTATTGAAGATAAGTTTGATGAAGGGGAATAAAACAAGGTCCTAGGTTGAAAACAAGGTCCTAGGAAAACACAGGTCCTAGGTCCTAGAAAAACAAGGAATACGGGACGCTGCGCTTACAGATTACAGAAAAATCAGATTAATATTCATTAAAATCAGCAGCTTCAGCCATTCCTGCGGGCTCAAGCGAGACTAGGAATCTACTCACGACTAGGGCGCTGCTGAAACTAACACCGCAAACACCTACATACTCGAAGGCTAGATTCTGAATCACGCTCCTTCGTCGCTGTTCAGTAAGACGAATTTCAGCCATAGTGCTCAGTAATCTGTATTCCCACACTGCAAACACAAATGCCAACAAAGGAGCACCGAAGCCTCGAGTAACACGCCTAGGAACTAGGACCTGCTTTTTACCTAGGACCTTTCCCCTCCCCTTTCTGAAATTAATTTTCCCTACTTTCACAAGTTGTTATTAAAAGGCTCCTAGAATTAAGTTATTATTCAATCCATTGTAACTATCAGGAAGTAGGAGGAAAAAGTGGAAGAGCAAATTGAATTCGACCAAGCTCACCAAGCCCTCCAAGAAGTCACAGAAGCACTGGAAAATGGTCGCTTCGTCCATGTTCGTCGTCAATTACAGGACATGGAACCTGAGGATATCGCTCACCTTTTAGAAGCCTCTCCGCGTAAAAGTCGTGAAGTGCTTTGGCAACTTACCGATCCAGAAGACTACGGTGAAATTCTTGACGAGCTCAACGAAGACGTTAAAGACAGTCTCGTGTCCAAAATGGCCCCTGAAGCGCTTGCAGAAGCGACGGAAGGTATGGACACCGATGATGTTGCTTACGTGCTGCGTAGCTTGCCCGATGACCTGTCCCGTGAAGTTCTTTCTCAGATGGACTCTTCTGACCGATTACGTGTCGAAACCGCGCTATCATACCCAGAGGATACCGCTGGTGGGCTAATGAACACCGACGTTATCACCATACGTGGTGACGTTGATGTCGACGTTGTCTTGCGTTATTTACGAATGAAAGGCGAGCTGCCAGAAGCCACCGATGCTTTATATGTTATTGATGAAGAAAGTAAACTGATTGGTGAACTGCCCATTACTCTGCTAATCACCACTCAGCCAGATGTGAAGATTGTCGATATCATGGAAGACGCAGATGAAGCCATAACCGTCGATACCAGCGATTCCGACGTTGCTAGCTTGTTCGAACGTCGAAACTGGGTATCAGCTCCGGTCGTAGATGAGAATCAGCACCTCGTGGGTCGTATTACTATCGATGACGTGGTCGACGTTATCCGAGAAGATGCTGAGCACTCCATGATGAGCATGGCGGGTATGGATGACGACGAGGATACCTTCGCACCTGTCGTAAAATCAGCACGTAAGCGCAGCATTTGGTTAGGCGCAAATGTTCTGGCTGCCCTAGCGGCCGCTTCTGTTTCTAACATGTTTGAAGCAACGCTAGATCAAATGGCTGCCATCGCAGTTTTAATGACTATCGTGCCATCGATGGGAGGCGTTGCAGGTAATCAAACAGTTGCACTGGTTATTCGTGGTCTTGCGCTCGGACATATCGGTGATTCCAACAAACGTGAACTGTTAATGAAGGAAGCCGCAATCGGTTTTCTTAACGGTATCATGTGGGCGCTTATCATTGGCGGTATCGTTGTCGCATGGAAAGGAAACTGGATGTTGGGCGGTATTATTTCTGCAGCATGATGACCAACTTGTTGGTCGCTGGTATTGCAGGGGTTACTATTCCGATTCTACTGAAAAAGATGAATATAGACCCAGCTCTAGCGGAGGAATGGCGTTAACCACCGTCACCGATGTGATTGGTCTGTCGGTGTTCCTTGGACTGGCAACGATTATGATTTAAAAGATTTGAGGGCCTGGGATCCTAGGTGACTAGGTCCTAGGTATGCTTGTTGTAAGTACAGCGATAAACATGTGCTTTTTGGG
>NZ_JXOK01000069.1 GCF_000830505.1 Vibrio mytili
TGGAGGACCGAACCGACTAATGTTGAAAAATTAGCGGATGACTTGTGGCTAGGGGTGAAAGGCCAATCAAACCTGGAGATAGCTGGTTCTCCCCGAAAGCTATTTAGGTAGCGCCTCGGACGAATACTACTGGGGGTAGAGCACTGTTAAGGCTAGGGGGTCATCCCGACTTACCAACCCTTTGCAAACTCCGAATACCAGTAAGTACTATCCGGGAGACACACGGCGGGTGCTAACGTCCGTCGTGGAGAGGGAAACAACCCAGACCGCCAGCTAAGGTCCCAAATTACTACTAAGTGGGAAACGATGTGGGAAGGCTCAGACAGCCAGGATGTTGGCTTAGAAGCAGCCATCATTTAAAGAAAGCGTAATAGCTCACTGGTCGAGTCGGCCTGCGCGGAAGATGTAACGGGGCTAAGTAGTAAACCGAAGCTGCGGCAATATACTTTTGTATATTGGGTAGGGGAGCGTTCTGTAAGCGGTTGAAGGTGTGTGGTAACGCATGCTGGACGTATCAGAAGTGCGAATGCTGACATGAGTAACGATAAAGGGGGTGAAAAACCCCCTCGCCGGAAGACCAAGGGTTCCTGTCCAACGTTAATCGGGGCAGGGTAAGTCGACCCCTAAGGCGAGGCCGAAAGGCGTAGTCGATGGGAAACGGGTTAATATTCCCGTACTTCAACTTATTGCGATGGGGGGACGGAGAAGGCTAGGTGGGCCTGGCGACGGTTGTCCAGGTTCAAGTGCGTAGGCTTAAGAGTTAGGTAAATCCGGCTCTTTTAAGGCTGAGACACGACGTCGAGCATCTACGGATGTGAAGTCATTGATGCCATGCTTCCAGGAAAAGCCTCTAAGCTTCAGATAAGTTGGAATCGTACCCCAAACCGACACAGGTGGTCGGGTAGAGAATACCAAGGCGCTTGAGAGAACTCGGGTGAAGGAACTAGGCAAAATGGTACCGTAACTTCGGGAGAAGGTACGCTCCTGGCGGTGAAGTCCCTTGCGGATGGAGCTACTAGGAGTCGCAGATACCAGGTGGCTGCAACTGTTTATTAAAAACACAGCACTGTGCAAAATCGTAAGATGACGTATACGGTGTGACGCCTGCCCGGTGCCGGAAGGTTAATTGATGGGGTTAGACTTCGGTCGAAGCTCTTGATCGAAGCCCCGGTAAACGGCGGCCGTAACTATAACGGTCCTAAGGTAGCGAAATTCCTTGTCGGGTAAGTTCCGACCTGCACGAATGGCGTAATGATGGCCACGCTGTCTCCACCCGAGACTCAGTGAAATTGAAATCGCTGTGAAGATGCAGTGTACCCGCGGCTAGACGGAAAGACCCCGTGAACCTTTACTACAGCTTGGCACTGAACATTGACCCTACATGTGTAGGATAGGTGGGAGGCTTTGAAACCAGCACGCCAGTGTTGGTGGAGCCGACCTTGAAATACCACCCTTGTAGTGTTGATGTTCTAACTTGGTCCCCTTATCGGGGATGAGGACAGTGCCTGGTGGGTAGTTTGACTGGGGCGGTCTCCTCCCAAAGAGTAACGGAGGAGCACGAAGGTGGGCTAATCACGGTTGGACATCGTGAGGTTAGTGCAATGGCATAAGCCGCTTGACTGCGAGAATGACAATTCGAGCAGGTGCGAAAGCAGGTCATAGTGATCCGGTGGTTCTGAATGGAAGGGCCATCGCTCAACGGATAAAAGGTACTCCGGGGATAACAGGCTGATACCGCCCAAGAGTTCATATCGACGGCGGTGTTTGGCACCTCGATGTCGGCTCATCACATCCTGGGGCTGAAGTCGGTCCCAAGGGTATGGCTGTTCGCCATTTAAAGTGGTACGCGAGCTGGGTTTAGAACGTCGTGAGACAGTTCGGTCCCTATCTGCCGTGGGCGTTGGAGAATTGAAAGGGGCTGCTCCTAGTACGAGAGGACCGGAGTGGACGAACCTCTGGTGTTCGGGTTGTGTCGCCAGACGCATTGCCCGGTAGCTAAGTTCGGAATTGATAACCGCTGAAAGCATCTAAGCGGGAAGCGAGCCTTGAGATGAGTTCTCCCTGATACTTTAAGTATCCTAAAGGGTTGTCGTAGACTACGACGTTGATAGGTCAGGTGTGTAAGCGTTGTGAGGCGTTGAGCTAACTGATACTAATTGCCCGTGAGGCTTAACCATACAACACCCAAGGGGTTTTGATGGACTCAATGAAAGAACATTGAATGTGTGATAATGAGAAATAAAAACAGCTTTCCAGATTATTAAACTTGCTTAAGCAGCGAGTTTAAACCGAATTTGCTTGGCGACCATAGCGTTTTGGACCCACCTGATTCCATTCCGAACTCAGAAGTGAAACAAAATAGCGCCGATGGTAGTGTGGGGTTTCCCCATGTGAGAGTAGGACATCGCCA
>NZ_JXOK01000070.1 GCF_000830505.1 Vibrio mytili
AGCAGCAACCCTTCTCGAACAACAAAGTTATCTACTTCGCTTTGTCATTTCGGTCATCGAGCATTGCTTACGACAAACACATATAGAGGATCTCTTATTGCGGTCTCTCCGCTGCCTATGGCTTTTCATAGGGTCACTAGACATTTATCGGTTAACCCTGACTGGCGCTATTCAAAAAGAAGGCTAAACAATGGCTTTCCAAGGTCGTTGTTTTCCAGTTATCTTCAGGCTCAGTCTAGGTGTAAGCAACTTTGCTGTTCGTTGGTATATTATGGGTGCGCACCAATGAAGTGGCTAATCAAAGCAAGAGGGCTTGGACTGCCTGACACAACTGACTTGATCGGGCTTAAATCCCACTAAACTTGTGTCAGTAACGTGTTCTTACTCAGCACCAGTTAGACGTTCAGCTCACTTCATTGTGCGACTTATTCAGGTAAAAATCGTTTTTCATCAAATACCGTTTTGTTCCTCAACATGAAGTAGACACATCGACCTAGTTTATGAGCAAGCGCCGACAGCGCTTTGGCTTTGCTCATGCGTTTTTGCAGGCGTTGAATGTATTTCTTCGCGGGTTCATTGCCACGTAAATAGAGAACCGCGGCTTCAGAGAACGCCCATTTTAAATAAGCGTTACCAATCTTGTTGCCATTCGTTCCTTTTTGTTTACCCGCCGATTCGGCTTTGCATTTGACTAGTCGTGAGTAAGAAGCGAAGTTCTGTACCGACGGAAAGCGTTCGATATTCCCAATTTCATACAAGATGGTGAGGGCGAGAATGCGGCCAATACCAGGCACGGTTTGAATGAGTTGATAATCTTGAGCGCTATGTTGCTTGGCGGTTTTCTCTATAAAGTGTTCTACACTCGCCAACTCCTTGGTGTAAAAAGCGATGACATTTAAATCCATGTCGATACTTCGATTGATTGAGGGTTCACCGAACTGATTACGCACTTGCTCACGAGCACAAGGATAGCGTAATTGCACATTGGGGTTTTGGAGGTTGTACTGGCTAAATGTATTGGAGACATGGGCTTTCAAATCAGCGCCATGGCGCATGATTTTAGTTCTTCGTCGCAGTAAATCTCGTGTTGCCCGCATTGCTTTGGGGTAAACATACGCAATAGGGAAGTTACCGCCACGAAGCAGAGAAGCAATTTTGTATGAATCAATACGATCGTTCTTAGTTTTACCACCGTGAATCGCTTTCATGTAGAGAGCATGACCGAGTACAAAGTCAAATGCGTAATCGAGGCAAAGATCGCTTACCCAGTACCAGCAATGCATACACTCTACACCGATGACGATGTTATCTT
>NZ_JXOK01000071.1 GCF_000830505.1 Vibrio mytili
GCGAAGCGTCCCGTGTATTCCTAGGACCTAGGACCTAGGACCTAGGACCCTATAACCTTCTTTTCACCTAGGATCCTAGAACCTTGTCTTATCACATATTCTCTTCCGCAAACTCTGCTAAGCGACTGCGTACTACGCCGTTGAGGTGAATGTTCGAACTGCCTTCAAAGTTTTTAAAGCGTTCAACCATGTAGGTCAAACCTGATGTCACCGGAGTGAGGTAGTGGGAATCAATCTGAGCCAAGTTACCGGAACAGACAATTTTAGTCCCTTCGCCACAACGGGTAATGATAGTTTTTATCTGTGATGCCGTTAAGTTCTGGCATTCATCAAGCAAGACAAACGCATTTTGAATTGAACGGCCTCGCATGAAGTTTATTGATTTAAACTGAATATTCGCCTTATCACAGATGTATTTCATTGAACCTTCGGTACAGTGATCATGCTTATGCAGCGCTTCTAATGTGTCAGTCACGGCTGCCAACCATGGCATCATTTTTTCCTCTTCGGAACCGGGTAAGAAGCCTATCGATTCACCAATATCAGGCGTGTTACGCGTGACGATGATTTTGTCGAACATCTTTTTCTCAATGGTTTGTTCAAGAGCGGCTGCCATAGCGAGTAGGGTCTTACCACTACCGGCAGCTCCTGTCAGAATGACTAAGTCAATCTCAGGATCAAGTAACGAGTCTAATGCCATCGCTTGATAAATATTCTTTGGCGTGATGTCCCAAGCACGGCGATGCATCATCCGCTCGCGGCTGAGGTCCAGCAGGGTCAGTTTGTCTTCGTTGATGGTTTCCACCCGGCCGGCAAAGTCGCTATCTTCATCAATAATATATTGGTTAATAAAAGTCGGGTCGAAAGGCTCTCGGCTAAGCTTATGATAAGTTTTTCCACCCAAGGAGTAACTTTCTACCTCTTCAATACCACTCCAAAATTCGCCTTCTCGTTGTTGGAAGCCTTTGGTCAGGTATTGAATGTCATCAATAAGTTGATCGGTGCGGTAGTCTTCTACAAAGCGTACACCTGCCCCTTTGGCGCGCAGACGCATGTTGATGTCTTTAGTGATAAGCACAACTTCACGTGGCGCCCGTTTGTTTTGCAGATAAAGCACCGCATTGAGAATGCGATTGTCACCGGCTTTGTCGGCGAAAGCTTTGACGGTTTCCTGCAATTCAAAATCCGCCAAAATAGAGATAGTGCCTTGATTAGGGTTTTCTTTGTTGACGGGAATGCCTTCCGAAATTTCATCCGGAGTCGCGTCTCTGAATAAATCTTCCAAAGCACGAATGGCAACACGTGCATCGCGCGCAACGTCCCGCTTGCTATCTTTGATTCTATCGAGTTCTTCCAGTACGGTCATCGGGATGACGACATCATGTTCTTGAAAAGAGTAAATTGCGAAGGGTTCGTGAAGTAGGATATTGGTGTCGAGTACAAACAGTTTCCGATCCGTATCGCCCATAGCGTCTCCTTGCCAACAAATATGGCTTTGCTTACGAGTGGTTAAGTCGCAAAAAATAGAAGAAACGACCTAACTCTAATTGCTTGCAATAGAGGTTTTCGAGCTACTGTACTGTTTGTCGCTTAGTGCGCAACTGAGTAGCAAGACAACGTATGCAAACCCGGGTTGATCCTAAACGTGTACCAATGCGTTTAAATTACATGCGATGGGATATGCAATGATTTTAAGCGCTCCTAACTAAGTATACGTAATAATTTCTTGGTGCAGCTTAATAATTGTCATGTGTTTTTTACAATTTGATTGCATTCCTAGTTTCGTAAAAAAAGTTTGTGCATAGAGCGGTTTGGACGTGACCTAAATCACAGCTTCAAGTAAGATTAGCGACCTTTTTCTGTGCGCAAGCTATGGCCGTTTTATCATACTGAATTGGCTAAACTAGGTTCTGTATTCAACGTACGGTAAGTTCAATCGATATAGCAGAAGCCAGAATCGGATCTAAACTATTATCCATGCCTTGAAAGGGGCGTGTGAAGACCAACAAAACACGAATCAAGAAATAACAACGAGGTAGTCATTCATGACATTTGCTTTGGGGCAGCGCTGGATTAGCGATACGGAAAGCGATTTAGGTTTAGGTACCGTAGTAGCAATGGATGCTCGTACCGTGACATTAATGTTCGCAGCATCAGAAGAAAACCGAGTTTACGCACGAACTGATGCACCCGTTACCCGAGTCACCTTTAATGTCGGTGATGTTATCGATTGCCAAGAAGGTTGGTCACTAAAAGTAGAAGAAGTGCTGGAAGACGAGGGGTTATACACCTACTTCGGTACGCGCGAAGACACGCAAGAAACTGCGGTTGTCCTGCGTGAAATTTTCCTCAGCAACCAAATCCGTTTCAATAAGCCTCAAGATAAATTGTACGCGGGTCAAATTGATCGCATGGATAACTTTGTTCTGCGTTACCGAGCGTTAACCAATCAATTTGAGCAGCACAAAAGTCCAATGCGTGGTCTGTGTGGTATGCGTGCGGGTCTTATCCCTCACCAGCTTTTTATTGCGCATGAAGTCGGTCGTCGTCACGCGCCGCGTGTTCTGCTTGCGGATGAAGTGGGCCTCGGTAAAACCATCGAAGCGGGGATGATCATTCACCAGCAGGTCCTGTCTGGTCGTGCTGAGCGTATTCTAATTGTGGTACCGGAAACTCTTCAGCACCAATGGCTTGTTGAGATGATGCGCCGTTTCAATTTGCATTTCTCTATCTTCGACGAAGAGCGTTGTATCGAAGCATTTGCCGATGCGGAAAACCCATTCGATACCCAACAATATGTGCTGTGTTCGCTCGACTTCCTGCGTAAAAGCCGTAAGCGGTTTGAGCAAGCGCTTGACGGTGAGTGGGACCTGTTGGTCGTTGACGAGGCGCATCACCTAGAGTGGAGCCAAGACAAACCAAGTCGGGAATATCAAGTGGTGGAAGGCTTAGCTGAGCGTACGCCTGGTGTACTACTGCTAACAGCCACACCAGAACAATTGGGTCGTGAAAGTCATTTCGCCCGCCTGCGTCTTCTGGATCCAGATCGTTTTTACGATTACGCAGCCTTTGTTGAGGAAGAGGAGCAATACGCCCCAGTTGCCGACGCGATTACCTCTCTCTTCTCTGAAGGGAAGTTGCCGAATGAGGCAAAAAATCAGATCACTGAGTTGTTGTCTGAACAAGATGTGGAACCGCTTTTCCGGATCATTGAAAGCAACACAGATGAAGAGTCCAAAGCGGCTGCACGTCAGGAACTGATCGACAACCTGATGGACCGTCACGGTACGGGACGCGTTCTTTTCCGTAACACGCGCGCAGCTGTCAAAGGCTTTCCGAAGCGAAACGTGCATTTGATGCCAATGGACATTCCACCACAATACACGACCTCTATGCGTGTTGCCGGATGATCGGTGGCAAGATTAGCCTGAAGCTCGTGCAATGAAGAACCTTTACCCAGAAGAAGTCTTCCAAGAGTTCGAAGGGGATGAGTCAAGCTGGTGGCAGTTCGACTCTCGAGTGAACTGGTTGTTAGACAAAGTAAAAGAAAAACGCAGCGAAAAGATTCTGGTGATCGCATCACGTGCGAGTACCGCTTTACAGCTAGAGCAAGCGTTACGTGAGCGTGAAGGCATCCGCGCTACGGTTTTTCATGAAGGCATGTCTATTCTTGAGCGTGACAAAGCAGCGGCGTATTTTGCTCAGGAAGAAGGCGGAGCACAGGTGCTTATCTGTAGTGAAATAGGCTCAGAAGGTCGTAACTTCCAGTTTGCGAACCAGCTTGTCATGTTCGATTTGCCTTTTAATCCAGACTTGCTTGAGCAACGTATTGGTCGCTTGGATCGTATTGGTCAAAACCGCGACATCGACATCCATGTTCCTTACCTAAAAGGAACATCACAAGCGATTCTCGCGCGTTGGTTTGATGAAGGTTTGAATGCTTTTGCGGAAACCTGTCCAACAGGCCGAGCCGTTTACGATGAGTATTCGGAAGCTCTGATTGAAATGCTGGCCTCGGGGGATGCGACTCCGCTTGAGGACATTATTGAAGCGTCCGCCAAAATGAATAAAGAGCTTAAATCGCAATTGGAGCACGGCCGTGATCGTCTGCTCGAAATGCACTCCAATGGTGGAGAAAAAGCGCAGAAAATCGTTGAGAAAATTGAGTCTACCGATGGTGATACCAACTTGGTGACATTCGCGTTGTCCCTGTTTGATACCATCGGTTTGAACCAAGACGACAAAGGTGAAAATGCGCTTGTTGTAACTCCGTCAGAGCACATGATGGTACCAAGCTATCCAGGTCTGCCATATGAAGGGGCGACGATCACTTTTGATCGTGAAACTGCGTTATCGCGTGAAGATATGCACTTTATTAGTTGGGAGCACCCGATGATTCAAGGAGGGATTGATCTCCTGATGAGTGAAGGTGTTGGGGCATCTGCCGTTTCTTTATTAAAAAATAAAGCGTTGCCAGTGGGGACGATTCTAGTTGAACTTATTTATGCGGTTGATGCACAAGCACCAAAACGCAGCGGTATTGCTCGCTTCTTGCCGAAGACACCTATCCGCCTGATGATGGATGCGCGTGGCAATGATTTGTCTGCGCAAGTTGAATTTGAAAGCTTCAACCGTCAGCTCAGCCCAGTGAATCGTCATCTTGGTAGTAAGTTAGTCACCTCCGTGCAAAAAGATGTGCATCGCTTGATTGAAGCGGGGGATGAACTGATTGAGCAAAAAGTCGAAGAGGCGCGTAAACAAGCACATCACGATATGCAGCAAAGTCTGAATGCGGAGTTGGAGCGTTTACAAGCTCTGAAAGCGGTCAACCCGAACATACGAGATGAAGAGCTTGAAGCGATAGAAGAGCAAATAAAAGCACTGACGGGTTACATCAACCAAGCTCAGGTTCAACTGGATTCTCTGCGTTTGATTGTGGTCAGCCATAACTAAACTTGAATTCATTGGCACAAACCAAGCAAAAGGCCTTCATTTTGAAGGCCTTTTTTCTACGCTTTTTTATTGGTTGATGTGGTGTAATTACATCAACCATTTCCACCAAATAAATACCGCTAAGAAGCCGAAAAGGTAAACTAGCCCCGCCATTGATAGCCACTTCAGTTTGCGTCCTACGGCTAACGTTTTCGGCAAATCGGTTTTACTCACCAGTATGTAGTTCAACAGCGCAAAGAATGGCGTGGTCATAAAGGCTAGGATCATGGCGAAGTTCAGCATTGGCAACAATGCTGATGCCCAAAAAATGACAATGCCTAATGCCAGTGCCGAGATAACGATCATGATCGTTGACGTTGTTTTAGGATTGGTGTCTGGCTGTGAACGCAGCAAACGTTGAGCGTCTGAAACAACGCGCGAGTAGCCATCAATCACGGTAATGGTACTGCCGAAAATGCAGAAGAACGCAATCACTGCAATCAGGTATCGAGACCACTCACCAATGGTTGAGGCGTATAAACCTACAAGCTGGTGGGAGAAGCCGACACCAGAACTTTGCAGTTCAACACCTGAGCCATACAACATTAATGAACCGAGCGATACAAACACAATGGCAAGCAATGCTGTACCAATGTAACCAACGTTAAAATCAAACAACGCATAACGGGGCGTCACTTCTTGCTCACTGGCTTGACGCTTTAACCAAGCTGAAGTTAGGCATGAAATTTCGATAGGTGCAGGCATCCAGCCCATGGTGACGACAATAAAGCCAATGGCTGCAATCGACCAAGGTGAAGGTGGCTCGAAGTTTGCAACTTGCTCAACCGGGCTTCCGAATGCTATAGCGACGGCAAGTAACGTCGAGATTGTGAGTACCGACATGATCACTTTAGATAGAGTATCTAATGCTTTGTAGTGACCTGCTAACAGGATCAACAAGCAAGTCACAATCACGATGCAACTCAACGAGGCCATGGATAAAGAAAAAGGAACGAAATAACCAAGTAAGCTGGCACTGAACATTAATAACGCAGCGGTATTAATGACGCCGGATACCGCGCTTAAAAAGAGAAATACCCACAAGTAAGACCGCCCCATTTTGGCATAGCCTTCTACGAGTGTATTGCCTGTGCCCATGGTGTACTGCACGCCTGCTCGGAAAAAAGGGTATTTAAAAAAGTTGACCAGCAGAATCAGTCCAGCAAGTTGCCAGCCATAGATAGCGCCGGCTTTTGTAGACGCCACGAGGTGAGAGCCACCGACGGCTGCTGAGGCCATAAGAATGCCAGGACCTAGCGAGCGAAAAAATAAGGAGAGTTTAGACTGGGGTGGCTTTTGTGTTGGTATTGCGGAATCCATGCTTCATTTCCTTGTTATTTTAATTGTATCCAAGAGGTCTTGGTAGGCACTGCACCGGATGATTTCAAATGAACGGCGGAAGTCATGGTGCGAGCGCGACGGTAATGTTTTAAATGATGTGTTTGAACCTGGTTAGACTTTATTTTGGCACATCCAGAGTGTGGTACTGCTGGTGTTGCAGGCTTACTTCTGCACTCTATAAATTTATCGCTTACATTGTCAAACTAATTTTACATAGCAAACTATTTTATTTTCTTTTTGCTTGTTGACTTTTTAATTTCTGCCAGACTTTTGTAGTGTTGCGTTCAAATGCAATGCGTTCTGGAACCGAGGTCGTTATAATCGCGTCGATTTTATTTTGATGAGACTTCACCGATGGCAATGCTTGAATATACGCCTCCTACAGACCCTTGGATTGATATCGTTTTTGAAGATGAAGATATCCTTGCCGTGAATAAACCTTCGGGCTTGCTATCCGTACCGGGACGATTAGCGGAGCATTACGATAGCATGTGGAGCCGTTTAAAAGCGTCATACCCAGATATTCAAGTAGTACATCGTTTGGATATGTCGACTTCTGGATTGATGTTACTCGCCAAAAATAAAACGGCTGAGCGGGCACTCAAAAAGCAGTTCCAGTACCGTTTGACCCATAAAGTTTATTACGCACGAGTGTGGGGGCATATTGAACAACAACAAGGTGAAATCGATCTTCCATTAATTTGTGACTGGCCTAATCGACCGAGGCAGAAGGTGTGTTTTCAAGATGGTAAACCTTCTCAAACCGTATTTCAGACAGTAAAACGAGAGGTGCACACGACGGGAGAAGAAACAACGATTGTCCGTTTGTTACCCATCACCGGGCGCTCTCATCAACTGAGAGTGCACATGCAAGCGCTAGGCTATCCGATTGTTGGCGATGAGTTTTATGCAAGTGCAGAGGCCCTCGCGTTCTCAAGCCGTTTGGAACTGCATGCTGCGGAACTGAGTTTCTATCACCCTGAATCACACGACTTAAGCCAAGTATTTGTGCCGTGTGACTTTTATCCTCAAGCCGAAACGATGATCTTTGACTATTTCAAACCAGAGCGTACATTACCAGATTACAAAACACTGCCTCATCCATAGTTATCTTCGTTTTTCCTGGGCAGTGAACAAGGAGTTGTTATGTCATTGCCGAATGTTGTTTTTCTCGACCGCGCTACTATCCCTGAACACATTCAGGTGCCACGCCCTAGCTTTGAGCATCATTGGATCGAATACGATCTCACATCGCCAGAGCAAGTCGTTGAACGGCTTCTCGAAGCGGATATTGTCATCACGAATAAAGCTGTAATTGACCAACATGTGCTGGAACAGCTTCCTAAGTTGCGTATGATTGCTGTCGCGGCTACAGGGTTTAATAACGTGGATGTGGATTATTGCGCAAATCACAATATTGCGGTGGCAAATGTACAAGGGTATGCCACTCGTTCGGTTCCTGAACATGTGATTGCTATGTTATTCGCTTTACGTCGAAACCTGTTTGGTTATCATCAAGATATCGCTGCAGGTGAGTGGCAACGCAACAAGCAATTTTGTTTTTTTACGCACCCTATTGGCGACATTGGTGGTAGCACTTTAGGTATCATTGGCAGTGGCGCTTTGGGCCAAGCAACCGCGCAGCTAGCGAAGGCATTGGGTATGCAGGTATTATTTGCTGAGCGAAAAGGCGCGTCTGAGTGTCGGGAAAACTATGTGCCGTTTTACGAGGTACTCAAACGTTCTGATGCGATTACGTTACATTGTCCTTTGAACGAACATACGCGCAATGCGATTGGAGAAACTGAGTTCCAGATGATGAAAGCGACAGCGATTCTGATTAATACAGGGCGTGGTGGTTTGGTTAATGAGCAGGCAACGATTGATGCGCTAAAATCTGGCACTATTGCGGGGGCTGGGTTTGATGTCTTTACTCAAGAGCCTGCGGATGAAAGTAATCCGTTGATTGCCAATATGAATTTGCCTAACTTACTGCTCACACCGCATGTGGCGTGGGGCAGTGATTCGTCGATTCAGAACTTAGCGAACATCTTGATTGAAAATATTAACGCGTTTGAACGTGGAGAAGCGCTTAATCGGCTAGTGTAAAGCGTTAAGACAGGTCAGATAAAAAAGCAGACATTGATGTCTGCTTTTTTGTTAAGAGCGAGTTTTTATTAAAATCGAAGCGTCGAATTAAAACTCTTCTTCGTTGAGCCCTTTAAGGATCTGGAAGATTTCACGGTATGCTTTTGCAGGCTTACCAGCTTGTTTCTCTTTTGCCGCTTGGCGAGCGAGTTGACGTAGGCGTTGACGGTCTGCTTCTGGGTACATTTCCATAACGTCATCAATCGCTTTATCCCCTTCCTCAACCACGCGGTCACGCAGCGCTTCCAGCTTGTGGAATACCGCAGTCAACTGAGAGTGTTTGTTACGAATCTTATCCAATGCGGCTTGGATAGGTTCTGGGTCTTCATAACGCATCAGTTTACCGATACGTTGCAGTTGGCGACGACGCGCTTCATTTTTAAAGCGTTGCGCATCGGCAATTGCTTCTCGCAGGTCTTCACTCAATGGAAACTTTTCTAGAACGGATGGTTTTAGGCCAACAAGCTCTTCGCCCAGCTTTTGCAGCTCTTCCATGTCGCGCTTCATCTCGGATTTACTTACCCAGATGATTTCTTCTTCTGGTTCCCATGGCGCTTTTTGATTCTTACGTGCCATTTCAGTTGCCTGTGTTTTGATTAATATTATGACTATTTTAACAAGAATCGTGGGGAGAAAGCGAAATTCTTGTTATCCTATTGTGCATTGAAGACAAGATGTGAAAGACAATGGATATTAAACAGCAGGTTGCTGAGCAACGTACCGAGCTAGAACACGCCGTCGCACAAGCCTTAAAGCTGGCTTCAGCAAAGTCGGATGCCGCAGAAGTCGCAATTACTAAGAGTACTGGGCTTAGTGTTTCTACCCGAATGGGGGATGTCGAAAATGTCGAATTCAACAGTGATGGCGCGCTTGGCATCACCGTTTACCGAGGTCAATGTAAGGGCAGTGCTTCCACGTCAGACTTGAGTGAACAAGCGATTGAGCAAACCGTAAAAGCCGCGCTGGATATCGCACATTACACATCTGAAGATCCTTTCGCTGGCCCTGCTGCAAAAGAGTTCATGGTTGATAATATTCCTGATTTGGATTTATTTCACCCTGACTCTCCAGATCCTGACTACGCCGCTGAAGTCGCGATTGCGGCTGAAAAAGAAGCATTGAGCTATAACAGTGCGATCAAGCAAAGTGATGGCGCCAGTTACGATAGTCATTACGGCGTGAAAGTCTACGGTAATAGCCATGGTTTACTCGCCAGTTATGCTTCTAGCCGCCACAGTACGAGTTGTTGTGTGATTGGCGTTGGACAAAATGGTGAGATGGAGCGTGATTACAGCTACACAGTGGCGCGCCATCGTGATGATTTATGGACACCAGAGATGGTCGGACGTAAAGCCGCGGAAAACACAATTAACCGCTTGGATGCGCAGCGTCTAAAAACAGGTCATTATCCAATTATGTTTGCTGCGGATGTCGCAACCGGGTTAATTGGTCACTTAGTCATGGCGATCAGTGGGGGAAATTTATACCGTCAATCTTCCTTCCTTCTCGATCATCTGAACAAACAAATTTTACCCGAGTGGTTCAACATTTCTGAGCGTCCACATGTCTTGCGTGGTTTAGCATCTAGCCCGTTCGACAGTGAAGGTGTCTACACTCAAGATCGTGAGATTATCACCGACGGCGTGCTTGCGACTTACCTGCTGACCAGCTACGCAGCACGTAAAATGAATATGCAACCAACGGGTCATGCTGGCGGTATTCATAACTGGTACGTCAAAACGACAGGTCAGAATTTTGAGCAAATGCTGAAAGAGCTGGGTACTGGTCTATTAGTGACTGAGGTGATGGGACAAGGCGTGAACGTTGTGACTGGTGATTACTCACGCGGCGCCGCTGGTTTCTGGGTTGAAAATGGTGAAATTCAATACCCAGTGTCTGAGATCACCATTGCTGGAAATCTGAAGGATATGTTCAATAAGATCGTTGCAGTCGGCAGCGATGTAGAAACACGTTCTCAAATCCAAACCGGTTCTATCTTGCTTGATAAGATGAAGGTTGCAGGAGAGTAGGTGATTAGGTCCTAGGGATAAACAAAGGTCCTAGGTTCTAGGTGAGGTTGTTGAAACTATTGTGCCAAACGGAGATGTTTGGCACTTTTGGTTTTAGATTACCGAGCGCTGCGCTTACGGAATACAGGGAAGGTCCTAGGGAAAAGAAAGGTCCTAGATTCTAGGTGAGGTTGTTGAATTTATTGTGTTTAATGATGAGTTTGATGCTTGTTGTTTTGGATTACCGAGCGCTTCGCTTCCTGATTACGGAAGAGTTTGACATTGAATGTCAGTGACCG
>NZ_JXOK01000072.1 GCF_000830505.1 Vibrio mytili
CGTATAAGGAGGTGATCCAGCGCCAGGTTCCCCTAGCGCTACCTTGTTACGACTTCACCCCAGTCATGAACCACAAAGTGGTAAGCGTCCCCCCGAAGGTTAAACTACCTACTTCTTTTGCAGCCCACTCCCATGGTGTGACGGGCGGTGTGTACAAGGCCCGGGAACGTATTCACCGTGGCATTCTGATCCACGATTACTAGCGATTCCGACTTCATGGAGTCGAGTTGCAGACTCCAATCCGGACTACGACGCACTTTTTGGGATTCGCTCACTCTCGCAAGTTGGCTGCCCTCTGTATGCGCCATTGTAGCACGTGTGTAGCCCTACTCGTAAGGGCCATGATGACTTGACGTCGTCCCCACCTTCCTCCGGTTTATCACCGGCAGTCTCCCTGGAGTTCCCGACATTACTCGCTGGCAAACAAGGATAAGGGTTGCGCTCGTTGCGGGACTTAACCCAACATTTCACAACACGAGCTGACGACAGCCATGCAGCACCTGTCTCAGAGTTCCCGAAGGCACCAATCCATCTCTGGAAAGTTCTCTGGATGTCAAGAGTAGGTAAGGTTCTTCGCGTTGCATCGAATTAAACCACATGCTCCACCGCTTGTGCGGGCCCCCGTCAATTCATTTGAGTTTTAATCTTGCGACCGTACTCCCCAGGCGGTCTACTTAACGCGTTAGCTCCGAAAGCCACGGCTCAAGGCCACAACCTCCAAGTAGACATCGTTTACGGCGTGGACTACCAGGGTATCTAATCCTGTTTGCTCCCCACGCTTTCGCATCTGAGTGTCAGTATCTGTCCAGGGGGCCGCCTTCGCCACCGGTATTCCTTCAGATCTCTACGCATTTCACCGCTACACCTGAAATTCTACCCCCCTCTACAGTACTCTAGTCTGCCAGTTTCAAATGCTATTCCGAGGTTGAGCCCCGGGCTTTCACATCTGACTTAACAAACCACCTGCATGCGCTTTACGCCCAGTAATTCCGATTAACGCTCGCACCCTCCGTATTACCGCGGCTGCTGGCACGGAGTTAGCCGGTGCTTCTTCTGCAGCTAACGTCAAAGATGTGCGCTATTAACACACACCCCTTCCTCACTGCTGAAAGTACTTTACAACCCGAGGCCTTCTTCATACACGCGGCATGGCTGCATCAGGCTTGCGCCCATTGTGCAATATTCCCCACTGCTGCCTCCCGTAGGAGTCTGGACCGTGTCTCAGTTCCAGTGTGCTGATCATCCTCTCAGACCAGCTAGGGATCGTCGCCTTGGTGAGCCCTTACCTCACCAACTAGCTAATCCCACCTAGGCATATCCTGACGCGAGAGGCCCGAAGGTCCCCCTCTTTGGCCCGAAGGCATCATGCGGTATTAGCCATCGTTTCCAATGGTTATCCCCCACATCAGGGCAATTTCCTAGGCATTACTCACCCGTCCGCCGCTCGACGCCGTTAACGTCCCCCGAAGGTTCAGTTAACTCGTTTCCGCTCGACTTGCATGTGTTAGGCCTGCCGCCAGCGTTCAATCTGAGCCATGATCAAACTCTTCAATTTAAAGTTTTTTCGGCTCAATGAATACTGA
>NZ_JXOK01000073.1 GCF_000830505.1 Vibrio mytili
TTGAAAAACCTCGCTTATGCGAGGTTTTGTCAAATCTAAAATATGATAGTTTTAGGGGTGTAGCTCCAATTGGCAGAGCAGCGGATTCCAAATCCGCGTGTTGGGAGTTCGAATCTCTCCACCCCTGCCATTACATCAAAGCCTCAGTCGAAAGACTGGGGCTTTTTTGCGTTTCTTGCTTAATCAAAGTAATGTTGGGAACTGAATGGGCTGCCCGTTGAATCTATCCACTCTTGCTATCACGCAGCAACTCTGATCGGAATAATGGGACTTTTTGTATCTATCTCTCCTTAAAGTGACTCCTGTAACTTTTTAAATGTTTTGCCTTATAGGAACGGTTATAGGTTGAATTCTAAGATTGTATTATCGATCTTGTTCAGAATTTGATTACAATATCGTCATAAATATTTGGGGGGATTATGGGGCAACTTTATATTTTAGGCTTTATCGCGGTAGGGGGCGCGTTTGGTGCGTGCTCACGTTATCTTATTTCTGAACTGTGTGTGTTTCTTCTAGGGCGTGGTTTTCCTTACGGGACGTTAATGGTCAATGTCATTGGCTCTTTTATTATGGGGTTATTGATCGCGGCTTTCGAAAATGAAGCATTAGCAACTGATCCATGGCGACAAATTATTGGACTAGGTTTTCTTGGTGCATTAACAACCTTTTCAACGTTTTCTATGGATAATGTTTTACTCATGCAGCAAGGCGCATTTTTTAAAATGGGCTTAAACGTTCTGTTGAACGTTACATTAAGTATTTCTGCAGCTTGGATCGGCTTCCAACTATTAATGCGCAGTTAGTAAATTTGTCAAAATTTAATCAGGTCTACTTGGTTTAGCCGGACCGTTTTTATATACTAGATTCACTTGTCGGAGTGCCATAAGGCTGAGACCGTTTATTCGGGATCCGTTGAACCTGATCTGGTTAGTACCAGCGAAGGGAACAGGAGAAGATACTTACACCAGAGTAACTCTGGTTAACCTATCAAACCGTCGAATGTTGTTACAGATGAATAGTCTCTCTATCAGTCCATAATTCGGCCCCTCTTGTCGCATCTATCCGCCAAGCATTTTTATCCCAATACTTTTTATCTAGAATAACAAGCAAGGAAAAATGCTATGTCGAGTCGCAAGCAAGCGAGACTGGAAGCAAAACAGTTTATTGATACTCTCTCGGTACAACCGTACCCAAATTCCACCAAAGTGTATGTCGAAGGTTCACGTCCTGATATTCGCGTTCCTATGCGTGAAATTTCTTTAACTGATAGCCTTATTGGTGGTACCAAAGAATCACCTATTTTCGAACCCAATGAGCCTGTACGCGTTTATGATACCTCGGGACTATATACTGACCCAGATTACGTAATTGACCTTTATAACGGCCTACCTAAGCTCAGAGATGGTTGGATTGAGGAGCGTAACGATACAGAAGTTCTTGATGACGTTAGCTCTATTTATACCAAGCAGAGACTAGAAGATGATACGTTGGACGAACTGCGCTACGGCAATCTGCCTCGCATTCGACGTGCGAAGGCGGGTCAATGTGTCACTCAGCTACACTATGCTCGTAAAGGGATTATCACCCCTGAAATGGAATACATCGCTCTGCGTGAGAATATGGGTCGTGCCAAATACCGTGATGACGTGCTGAACTTGCAACATCCTGGTCAAAGCTTTGGTGCTAACTTACCAAAAGACATTACTGCCGAGTTTGTCCGTAATGAAGTGGCAGAAGGCCGCGCCATTATCCCATCTAATATTAATCACCCAGAATCTGAACCAATGATCATTGGTCGTAATTTCCTTGTCAAAGTGAACGCTAATATTGGTAATTCATCAGTTTCATCGTCGATTGAGGAAGAAGTTGAGAAGCTAGTGTGGGCGACACGCTGGGGTGGCGATACTGTTATGGATCTCTCTACCGGACGTAACATTCACGAAACTCGCGAGTGGATTCTGCGTAACAGCCCGGTTCCGATCGGTACGTACCAATGTACCAAGCGCTTGAGAAAGTGAATGGTGTGGCGGAAAATCTTAACTGGGAAGTGATGCGCGATACTCTGATTGAGCAAGCAGAGCAGGGTGTTGATTATTTCACTATCCATGCCGGCTTATTACTGCGCTATGTACCAATGACAGCAAAACGCGTTACTGGCATTGTTTCTCGCGGCGGTTCGATCATCGCGAAATGGTGTCTAGCGCATCACCAAGAAAGCTTCCTATACACCCATTTCCGAGAGATCTGTGAAATCTGCGCTAAGTATGATGTGGCACTTTCTCTTGGCGATGGTCTGCGTCCTGGTTCGGTTGCTGATGCTAACGATGAAGCTCAATTCGCTGAGTTGCGTACTCTCGGAGAATTAACCAAGGTTGCTTGGGAATACGACGTTCAGGTCATTATCGAAGGTCCCGGTCATGTTCCAATGCACATGATCAAAGAGAACATGGAAGAGCAACTAGAGCACTGCCATGAAGCTCCGTTCTACACACTAGGCCCACTGACTACGGACATCGCTCCTGGATACGACCACATTACTTCAGGTATCGGAGCTGCCATGATTGGTTGGTATGGCTGTGCGATGCTTTGTTACGTGACGCCTAAAGAACACCTTGGCTTACCAAACAAAGAAGACGTAAAAACCGGCATGATTACTTACAAGTTGGCTGCGCATGCCGCTGATTTGGCAAAAGGGCACCCAGGTGCACAGGTTCGTGATAATGCACTATCTAAAGCTCGATTTGAATTCCGCTGGGAAGACCAATTTAACTTATCATTAGACCCAGATACCGCGCGCTCGTTCCATGACGAAACCTTACCTCAAGAGTCGGGAAAAGTTGCTCACTTCTGTTCGATGTGTGGACCAAAGTTCTGCTCGATGAAGATTTCGCAAGAGGTTCGAGAGTACGCGAAAGACACTGAGCAAGTTGCTGCGGACCAAGCTATCTCGATCAAAATGTTGGATGATCCTCTCGAAGGGATGCGTCAGAAATCGCAAGAATTTAGAGAGTCAGGTTCTGAGTTATACCACCCAGCAGCACATGCCGAGGTAAGTGACTAATGAGCAAAATCCTTATTCCGTCATCATTGATTGAACTGACAGGTTTAGTTAAGCAATGTTTGTTGTTGGCGAAAGAACAGGGTTTTATCATCGAAGACATTGAGTTGGGTGTGAGCCCAACTCAATCTATTCAGCTTGTTCGCGACCAACAGACCACACATATAACGACTGATCTTATTGATGGACATAATTCTGAGCATGAGAGTTCATTTGTGCTTTATTACCGTTCTTCTTTATCGGTAGAAGCGTGCGCAAAGCAACCGTTGAAAGCGATTTACATTGGTATTGCTGATACTCAAGTTTTCGATGAAAAGGAGAAAGTGCTTCAGCTTGATATCTGGCGTCACCCAATTAACGTCGAAGTGAGAGCGCTTTCCGTTAAGTCCAAACTCAACGTAATCTTCGACCCCGAACATCACCTTGCTTGGATAGTAACGCTGACAGTACTCGATTTTCCTATCGAAGATGCGTTAACACTTGCTCGAGGAATGCTAACTCAACAAGCGAATGTTTCACGTGAAACACAGTTGAATGACAACTTCGACGGAGGGCAAACTACTCCGTGGGCTGACCAATTTGATGATTTCCCCACACCAGTACTGGAAGATAAACGACTAGGTATTCAAGTTGGTTGGTCAGCGCAAGGAGAGAGCGTTAGCTTTCCAACTCTAACTAAGCAAAGTTTAGGGCTTTACCCGGTAGTTGATGATGTTGCGTGGATTGAGCGTTTACTGCCTTTAGGCATCAACACTATTCAGCTACGAATCAAGAACCCACAACAAGTCGATTTAGAACAACAGATCATTCGAGCGATTGAGCTAGGTCGTCAGTACCAAGCGCAAGTGTTCATCAATGACTATTGGCAGTTGGCAATCAAACATGGCGCTTATGGCGTTCACCTAGGGCAGGAAGACATAGAAGAATCGAATTTGGCTCAGCTAACTAAAGCGGGCATTCGTCTTGGTCTTTCTACTCATGGTTATTATGAGCTACTGCGCATCGTACAGATTCATCCTAGTTACATCGCGCTAGGGCATATCTTCCCAACCACCACAAAACAGATGCCATCGAAACCACAAGGTTTGATGCGCTTGGCTCTGTATCAAAAGCTGATTGATAGCATTCCTTACGGAAACAAAGAGTCGGCTTGCCGTCCTTCAAAAGACAAAGCCGTTAGTGGCGACGTGCTTGGCTTTCCGACGGTCGCGATCGGTGGTATTGACCAATCTAATGCTGACCAAGTTTGGCAAACGGGCGTTTCTAGCTTGGCAGTCGTGCGTGCTATTACCTTGGCAGAATCACCTCAGTCCGTTATCGAGTTTTTTGCACAACTGATGAAGGAAAGACAGCTAACGTTTACTGATCAGAATAGTGAATTGGCGCATACCAAGAGAGGCGAGCATGCTCACGGATAAGCAGTTCCTTCGCTATCAACGCCAAGTCGCTCTGCCTGAAATTGCTGAAGGTGGGCAAGAGCGTTTGAGTAAATCGCATGTGCTGATCATCGGTTGTGGTGGGTTAGGAAGCGCAGCGAGTTTGTACTTGGCATCAGCGGGTGTTGGTAAATTGGTTGTGGTTGATGATGATGAAGTTGATAGCAGTAACCTACAACGTCAGATCATTTATCGTGAGCAAGACCTCCAAGTTGCGAAAACAAAAGCGACTGTAAAGCAACTCAATGAACTTAATTCTATGGTTCAAGTTCGTGCTCTCAATAAACGATTAGACAAAGCACAGCTACAGCTTGAGGTGATGCTAGCGGATGTGGTGTTGGACTGCACCGATAACATGCCAACGCGCCAGCTAATTAACCAAGTTTGTTTCGATCAAAATACGCCGCTAATCTCAGCGGCGGCAATTGGTTGGCAAGGGCAATTCGCTGTCTTTGATTACCAAACGCCGAGTGAACAAGAGGCGCAGAGTAAAGCCTGTTACCGCTGTTTGTATCCGTTTGATGAATTACCACAAACTCAAAAGTGCAGTGAGAGCGGTGTCGTTGGTCCGGTGGTGGGCACACTTGGCAACTACCAAGCGATAGCAGCAATTCAAAAACTGGCGACGGGAAAGTTTCATGTCGAGACTGCCAAGCTACACCTGTTTGATGGATTGAAACTGCAATGGCAAACCATGGCGATAAGCAAAGACAAACAGTGCCAAGTGTGTGCTCAGATTTAGCTTAAGAGTAATGGGCAGAATTAAGAGAGTTGGAAGCAATGACGTTATCAGAACAACAAACAACACCAGTGACCGCTGCTGACTTAGATGTGATCACTATTGTCATCAATGACCAGTCACATCAAGTTGCCAGTGAGTCGAATCTACAGCAAATCATTAGCCAATTTGCGCTGCCTGAAATAGGCTGTGTTTTTGCAATTAATAACAATGTTGTGCCGCGCAGTGAGTGGGCTAGCACAGTTCTTTCACAGGGAGATAGCATCTCTTTGTTTCAAGCGATCGCAGGGGGTTAAAGTCGATGCTCAAAATTGGTGATAAACAATTCGAATCAAGACTGTTCACAGGAACAGGGAAGTTTGCCAACAGCCGACTAATGGCAGAAGCGATTCAAGTGTCGGGTTCTCAACTTGCGACTATGGCGTTGAAGCGTGTGGATGTGAACGACCAACAAGACGATATTTTGCTGCCGTTAGTACAAGCGGGGGTGAACTTGTTGCCGAACACCTCAGGTGCAAAGAATGCTAAAGATGCTGTGTTTGCTGCACAACTGGCGCGAGAAGCATTAGGTACTAACTGGTTAAAACTGGAAGTTCATCCAGACCCCAAGTACTTGATGCCCGATCCAATTGAGACACTTGCAGCCGCTGAGCAACTGGTTCGTGAAGGCTTCATTGTCCTTCCTTATTGTCATGCTGACCCGGTTCTGTGTAAAAGATTGGAAGAAGTAGGCTGTGCTGCAGTCATGCCATTAGGTGCGCCGATCGGTTCCAACAAAGGGATAGTTTCTCACGACTTCCTAGAGATCATTATCGACCAAGCTAATGTTCCTGTCGTTGTTGATGCGGGTATTGGTGCCCCTTCACATGCCGCGCGTGCGATGGAAATGGGCGCGGATGCCGTGCTCGTCAATACTGCGATTGCAGCTTCGAGCGATCCCGTTGCGATGGCGAAGGCATTTAAGTTGGCGGTAGAGTCGGGGCGTATGGCTTATGAAGCCGGACTTGCTGGTAAGGTTTCTCATGCGGTTGCGTCGAGTCCACTGACGTCATTCCTAGATGAGCTTTAACCCTAGATTGGTTTAGCTAATAAGCGAGGAAAACATGAGCTTCGTTGAACAATTTAAGCAGCTTAATTGGGATGACATTTCAATGTCGATCTACGCGAAAACGGCACAAGATGTCGAGCGGGCATTGAATAAACCCAAGCGTGATTTGGAAGACTTTAAAGCACTAATTTCACCAGCGGCTGAGGCGTACTTAGAGCAAATGGCGCAGTTGTCATACTCGGCAACTCGTAAGCGTTTTGGTAATACCATGTCGCTTTATATTCCATTGTACCTTTCTAACTTGTGCGCCAATGCTTGTACTTATTGTGGCTTCTCAATGGAGAATAGAATTAAGCGTCGTACTTTGAATGGGGACGAAGTGGCTGCAGAAGTAGAAGCCATTAAACGCATGAAGTTTGATAGCGTATTGCTGGTGACTGGCGAACACGAAACCAAAGTGGGCATGAAATACTTCCGCGAAATGGTGCCGATGATTAAGCAACGTTTCAACTATTTGGCGATGGAAGTACAGCCACTTGATCAAGACGAATACGCTGAGCTCAAGACATTGGGTTTAGATGCGGTGATGGTCTATCAAGAAACGTATCATCCATCGACTTATGCTGAGCACCATTTGCGTGGCAATAAGATGGATTTCGAATACCGATTGGATACACCCGACCGCCTCGCAAAAGCGGGCATCGATAAGATCGGTATTGGTGCTTTAATAGGATTGGAAGAGTGGCGAACAGATTGTTTTTATGTGGCAGCGCACTTGGACTATCTTGAGCGCACATATTGGCAGACTCGTTACTCGATTTCTTTCCCACGTTTACGTCCTTGTGAGGGCGCGCTCCAACCAAAATCAGTCATGACGGATAAGCAGCTTGTTCAGTTGATTTGCGCTTATCGATTGTTGAATCCAGAAGTGGAGTTGTCGTTATCGACTCGTGAGTCACCGAAGTTTAGAGACAACGCATTGCCTTTAGGCATTACCAGTATATCTGCAGCATCGAAAACTCAGCCGGGTGGTTATGCGATGGATGATGTTGAACTCGAGCAGTTTGAGATCAGTGATGAGCGAAGTGCTGGTTCCGTGGAAGATATGATTAGAGCCAAAGGCTTTGACCCAGTATGGCGAGACTGGCACTCGGCGTATTCTGGTTAAGCAACAAATAAAGCCACTGGTCATCGTTATGTTTCACGTGAAACATAGGAAAAAAAAGAGGGTTGATGCAAAACATCAACTCTCTATTTTTTCTATCTTCTATCTTCTATCTTCTATCTTCTAGCTGTGTGCTACAGGTAGCGTTGCCTGACGAAGCCACTCTTTCACATCACCTTCAACAAGTGGGCTGATCTCATCCCATACTTTCTGATGGTAATCATTTAGCCAAGCAAGCTCTGGACGAGTTAGCATATCAACGTTGATGTTGCGTTTATCGATTGGGCAACGCGTCAATGACTCAAAAGATAAAACAGAGAAGTCACCTTGCGTCGGCGTTTCTACGACCAGTTCAAGGTTTTCAATGCGGATACCAAATGCGTCGGCACGGTAGTAACCAGGTTCATTGGATAGCACCATACCTTCGAGCAGTGGAACGTCGATTTGTCTCTTAGAGATGCTTGCAGGTCCCTCGTGCACACTCAAGAAGTGACCGACACCATGACCTGTACCATGGTCATAATCATATCCTTCAGCCCAAAGATGCTGACGTGCTAGCGTATCAATTTGATATCCTCGCGTGCCTTTTGGGAAGCGAGCACGTGCAACGCCTATGTGCCCTTTGAGCGCTAGTGTGAACTGTTTGATCATTTCTGCTGAAGGCTGACCAATCGCAATGGTACGTGTAATGTCAGTGGTGCCGTCCAGGTATTGACCGCCTGAGTCGACCAGGTAAAGCGTATTCATTTCTAGCTTACCGGGTACAGCTTGGTTTTCGTGATTGTAGTGACACATTGCCGCATTACTGCCAGCGGCAGAAATCGTATCGAAGCTCAAGTCTTTTAAGGTTGGGTCTTCTTTGCGGAAGGCTTCAAGCCTATCAGAGAGGGTTGCTTCATCATGAAGGTGACCTGCCGCGACTTCAGCGTCTAACCAACATAAGAATTTGCTCATCGCTACGCCATCGCGAATATGACATGCTTTCATGCCCGCAATTTCCACTGGGTTTTTCGCTGCTTTTGGTAGCAAGCATGGATCGGCCGCAGCAACGATTGAGGCACCTGCATTTTGTAATACTAATTTAAACCAGGCATTGCTGATGGCAGGGTCGACGAGCACCTGTTTACCATTCATCGCCTCAAGACGAGATTGAAGCGCCTCTGGATGATATACCGTAACGCCTGATCCTACGTGGGCATCAAAGTCAGCAGGTAGTCGAGCAGGGTCGAGGAAGTATTCGACAGAGGCATCTGAATGAAGAATCGCATGTGATAGTAATACTGGTAAACGAGATACATCTAGGCCGCGAACGTTCAGTAGCCAACAAATTGAATCAAGCGCTGTGATTACCGCGCTATCTGCACCAGCTTGCGTTACTAACTTTGCCACCTCTGCGCGCTTACTTTCACTTGATTGTCCAACTGTCTCGGTAGGCATTAAACGAACGTCAGAAACAACAGGAGCAGGACGGTCATGCCATAGCTCATCAATTGGGTTGCTTACTAGTGTTTTGAGATCGAGTTTTCCTGCTAGTTTACTTTGTGCCATATCAAGCCAAGCGGAACTGTGCATACGAGGGTCAATGGCGATGGATGCATTGGTGACAAGATTGTTTAGAATCCAATCTAGGGCTGGTTCTTCAATGAGGTGGCGATATTCAAACAGATCCGCCGGGACTTGTTTGGTGACCTGAACGGTGTAGCGGCCATCAACAAAAATGGCGGCTTTGTCTTTGGTGACGACTGCTGCACCAGCCGAACCAGTAAAGCCAGTGAGCCAATGTAAACGCTCGTTATGAGCTGGAACGTACTCACCTAAATACTCATCTTCGTGTGGAATGAGTAGGGCATCAATATTATGTTGGATAAGCCATTCGCGAATTGCATTCACGCGACTTTGGGTATCATTATGCATCTGTGTTATTCCTTCAATTAGCGCTCCTTTATGCTCAGGTGTGGCGCTGTTTCCCTTTACTCGTGCGACTGATTTAAATCGAAAGTGCAAACAAGGTTGCAACAGACCAAAGATGAGCCAAAAAGGACTTTCACTGATTAAGCTACTCATTTTATTTGCTGATCGCAAACAGAGTCCGAGCTTTTATCTAAGATGATCGGTTTTTTGCGTGATCATCGTGCGTAGCCAGCTTAACGCCGGGTCGTTTTCTCTATCTCTGTGCCAAAATAAAGTGTATGCCATAGGTGGAAATTCGAGTGGCAGCGGCACAACTGCTAAGTCCAGTTGCTTTGCTGCGAGTTGAACGAAATGGCTCGGTGCGGTGAAAATAAAATCGGTATAGGAACATAAACTGGCTGCGCTGTTGAAGTCTGGCACCGTTACTGCAATGTCTCTCTCTACACCAAGGTCAGCCAGACGATAATCAAGTAGCCAGCGATCGTTGCCATCACAGCGAACTTGTACATGCCGTAGGGCTAAGTAGGCCTCAAGGTTCCACTTTTGGTTTAGTGCCGGGTGGTTCTTGCGGACAACGCACATCTGATGGTCACGATAGATTTCTTGTTCGCATATATCATCCGGAGGTAACAAGGTCAGTTTTGCGTCATTAATGTCGATGTCTTTACCCGTTAAACCTAAATCTAGTTCGCCACGTTGCAGCATTTTAAACGTGTTGTCTGACCAAGGATGGGTACTGATCGTGACGGCTGGCGCCTGTTGAAAGATAGCCGGTAAAAAGTGTGGCAAGATGAGAGGATAAACACTTTCTACTGCAGCAATTTGAAATCGATACTCACTGCTTTGTGGAGAAAACTCTTCCGGTTGTGTGAGTACTTCGAGTTGATTGATCAACAGATCCAGTTTTGGTTTGAGGAATAAAGAGCGGGGTGTGGGCGTCAAACCGTGCGAGTTTCGTGTGAACAAAGGGTCGTCGAATTGGGTGCGCAACTTAGCTAATGATTTACTGACTGCCGATTGGCTAAGACAGAGCCGGTGGGCGGCGCGTGTAACATTTAACTCTTCCATCAGGATTTTAAAACAAACCAATAGATTCAGGTCAATACGTGCGAGTTTTTCTACATTCATTATGATTTTCCATTAAGGAATAATGGTCATGATTATACATCATTTCCATTCATATCATGAGATGATTAAGCTACAGGCAAAAGTTCTTTTGTTATTTGGAGAGTTGCGTGTCTGGCCATATTTCTAACAGCAAAAAGCAAATGGTTTTGCTGACCCTTTTGGTTCTGTTTAGTCCTCTAGCGATAGACATTTACCTACCTGCGTTACCTCTTATTGCTTCTACATTTCAAGTAGACGATGCGTTGGCGCAAGACACGATCACTTGGTTCTTATTTGCGATGGGTGTCGGGCAGCTGTTTGCTGGCCCTTTGGCAGATAAACTTGGACGTCGAACTGTTGCATTGGGTGGTATCACCATCTATGCGATGAGCGCTTTATTGGCGTGGAGTGCTCAAAATATTGAGTGGATGTTGGTTTCCCGACTGCTACAAGGCTTAGGTGCGTGTGCAACATCGGTAGCAGCCTTTGCAACAGTTCGCGATCTCTTTGGCCCGGAAAAAAGCGGTAAAATGATCAGCTATCTTAACGGTGCGATTTGTTTTATTCCGGCTTTAGCGCCAATTCTTGGTAGCTGGTTAACTCAGCAGTTTGATTGGCGGGCTAACTTCAGTTTTATGGCTGGCTTCGCAGTGCTTTCTGGCACTTTAATGTTTTTTATGATGAAGGAAACCAATCCGACGACAGAAAAACAAGCGGTATTTAAACTTAGCCGTTACTGGTCTGTGCTGAGTACGCCTTCGTTTATTTTCCATGCATCATTATGTTTGATGGCGATGGCGGTGATCATCGCGTACGTGACCTCCGCACCTGCTGTCTTGATGACTGGGATGGGATTGTCGATGAACGAGTTTACTTTTTGGTTTGGTATGAATGCAGTGATCAACATTGCGGCTTGTATGCTGGCACCTAAGTTTATGGAGCGTGTTGGCACGCACAACACTTTGGTTACCGGGATCTCGACATTGGGTCTAGCTGGTGTGATCATGCTAATGATGAATGGTCAGAATACGGCATTGTCTTTTATGCTGCCTATCTTTATGTCTTCAGTGGGTTTTGCATTCATTCTGGGTGCGGCAGCAGGGAAAGCATTGGAGCCGTTTGGTGATAGGGCAGGTACAGCCGCAGCATTACTTGGCTTGTTCCAAATGAGTGGTTCAGGATTGCTGGTTGGAACGTTGCAGCGCTTATCTCTTGACCCGCAAACGTTGATCGCACTTCATATGTGGGTATTATTACCTGCTCTTGTCATTCTATTTACCAAAACGGGTAAAAATTGGCATGCACGCTTTGCTAAAGCGTAAATCAGCGTAATTTGGTATTTTCCAATGTCAGTAAGGCGTGTATATTTGTCGCTCAGACTTTCTCTGACACCATAATGGAATTCAAAAAGTAATGTCTTTAACCACGTATGAAATGGCTCGTATCTTAGAGCAGATGGAAGAATCACCTGAAAAAGTGATGTTTGGTAAGTTGCTTAATGAGTTGGGTAATCAAAGCTCCGAGCGTATTCGCAGCGCGGCAAAGCAAGTTCCTTTGCCTATTCTACGTGATATCGTGTATCAATTTCAGCAAGTGATTGAATCGCGTAAAGGCGAACAAGTTGAATTGCTGGCGAAAGACATTGCCCAAAAAGGCATTTCAGCAGACGACTTATTAGCTTACCTGAATAAACAGTAAACAATTCCCGCAACTGCGGGGATTTTTTTATCCAGTCAATTTACGGTTAATAAATTGGTCGACAGAGACTCGCCCTGGTCCCCATACAATGACGATTAACATCATTAACCCCCAAAACTGGTGATCATAGAAACCTTTTTCCCATAATAAAGGGTAAGAAAGGACCGCGACAATGTTAAACATAAAGAGAACCGCAGCCATTGGGCGTGTCATCAAACCAAGGACTAAGAATACGGGCAGAACCAATTCGGCTATCGTACCTAGATAAGCAGCGAGATACCATGGCAAGAATGGCACTTGGTACTCCAACTCAAATAAATAAAGCGTGCTATCCCAGGATGAAATTTTGAGCAGCCCTGATGAGCAGCCCTGAATGGAAGAATACCCACGCAACCCATAAGCGGCAAAATAGCAGCAACAAAGTGGCAACGCCATTTTGTAGAATATGGTTCCACTGCTCATATTTATAAACCAAGTTCTTTAGCGCATCTGTCATACGCACTCCTTACTGTCCTTTTAGCGTATATCCGCTTATTAAGTCGAGAGTGAAAATATGATTGAGTTGAGCGAATAAAGCTTGTGGGATTTCACTCAAACTGAGTTCTTTTTCTAACGCACGCAGTAACTGGAATGCGTCAGGATTCAGGGCATGGCATGTCACGTCACCATTACTTTGAGTCGCAATCACGCCTTGTTGCAATTGATTGATATTGAGCTGTTCAAAATCTTGTCGCTGAATTGCATGAAAGAGATCAATCACCGCGTAGTTAGAGTCAAAGTGGCGGCTTCCGGTGCGTAAGTGAAATACAAGGTGAGGTTGCTGTTCTTCAGTCACATTAGTCAGTGCAGACAGAGGCATAAGATTTAGGGGGGCGATTTGCTCACCATATACTTGTCGAGCTAAGTCCATACTCCATTCAAACCGAGCGACTTCAGGTATATAGGGCGCATGAGTCATTACTTGGCTGAACTGCATAATAGTATCTTGAAAGCCCGCACCATAATGCACGACATTGCCTTCTTCTAGCGGATGAGAAAGAACGTGTTGACGAGCGATTTGCGAGAAGCACTCTTCTCCAACTAGCGCGTTAATCATCGGATAGGTTGCGGCTAATATTTCACTTAAGCTGATGACAAAGTTGTTGCGGTAAATCTGCATCCGTTTGTCAGCAGTAAACTTGTCGCTCATGATATCGCATTCTTCACCGAGTGCCTGATAGTGAAGGGCTTTAGCAAATTGATTCTGTAAGGTCGCGAGATTCATGACGCTTTCCTTTTGTTTTTTTGCCCGAGCGAATTGTCATTTCTAAGCAATAACGAGGACGCTTTTTCTGCTTCGCCAAGTAATATTTCTGGCGCTGGAATATCTAAATCCCATTCAATTAATGTATGTCGAGGTCCATGTTTTCGTATCCAATTGGCGAACAGTTGCCATACCTCATCACTGACTGGACGACTGTGAGTATCAATCCAAATTTCGCCTTGATCTAACTGTTTGATGGTAAAACCTGCCAAATGAATTTCGTCGACTTTATCGGCCGGAATCGCATCTAAGTATGTACCGCAATCAAAACCGTGATTAAAGGCGGAGACATACACGTTATTTAAGTCGAGCAATAAACGGCAGTCAGTGCGCTTTTGTACCTCGGTAAGAAACTCCCATTCGCTGATGGTTGAATGGTGAAATTTCACATAGCTAGAAGGGTTCTCAATTAAGATTTCACGTTGTAGATGTTCTTGGACTTCGAGCACATTACGAGTGAAGACTTGCAATGCCTCTTCCGTGTAGGGTAATGGAAGCAGGTCATTGAAGTAATGGCCACCATTTTCACTCCAGCTTAAATGATCAGAGACGAAGATGGGATCAATCGCATTGATGAGCGCGTTCAGTTGAGTTAAGTGTTTGGTGTTCACACGAGCTATCGAACCCAACGATAAACCAATCCCGTGACAGCTGATTTGGTATTGCTCTCGCAAGATGTGCAGGTGTCGGCGCTCGGCTGTATTGGGTTGAAAATAGTTCTCGCTGTGAATTTCTAACCAAGACAGATCAGGTTTGTGTTGGCTGAAGTAGTTTAGGTGAGGGGATCGTAATCCTACGCCTGAAAGAGAGTGATAAGTCTGATGTTTCACGTGAAACTCCTTACTCGAGTGGCGAAACGAGCAGGGGGGTGGTACAGCGTACCCCCTTGCAAGCAAAGCAATGAAGTTACGACCCCATGGTATTGCCACCCACCAATTTGTCACACAATCCTTTAGGAACGACAACAAAGGCATCTTTTTGGTTGTCTTCTTTAGAGGTGCCCGCGCAAGAGCTGTTTTTAGTTGCACAGTCATTCTTACCGGCTTTTGCCACGCCATAACACTTTTCTTTCTCTGAGGCGACAGCAGGTGCTGCAGTCAGCATGGTGCCACCAAGAGCGATAAGACCAGTAACAGCGGCAGTAACTGCAAGGTTCGACTTTTTCATAATAATTTCCTCTGAGTGATTTCCTTTTACTTTCGTCAGGCAAGTCGATTTGCCGTTTGGCGTACAACCTTTATCCACTTGCTTAAACTAAAAGATAGAGATGAGGCAGAAAAACTTTCATGAAAATAGTCGTAGCAAATGAAATTTTATTGGTTAACCTTGCCAACTATTTGAATAAAAGATTAAAAAACAGCGAATTTTTTTATCAAGTTTTGTCTAAACAGCACCCGGTTGTTTAGGTTATAATCGGTTTTTATGTATAAATAACCAGTAGCTCATCATGATGGATCCATCTCTATTACTCGACGGCTTGAACGATAAACAGCGTGAAGCCGTCGCAGCACCTCTAGAAAACTTGCTCGTCCTTGCTGGTGCAGGGAGTGGTAAGACTCGCGTTCTTGTTCACCGTATCGCTTGGCTCATGTCAGTTGAACAAGCTTCTCCTTTCTCGATCATGTCGGTCACTTTCACCAATAAAGCGGCAGCAGAAATGCGCGGTCGTATTGAAGAGTTGATGATGGGCAGTGCGTCTGGCATGTGGAATGGTACTTTCCACGGAATTTGCCATCGTATTTTGCGCGCGCACTATCTTGATGCCAAGCTACCGGAAGACTTCCAAATTATAGACAGCGATGATCAACAGCGTTTGTTAAAGCGTTTAATCAAAGCACAAAACTTAGATGAAAAGCAGTGGCCTGCACGTCAAGTTTCGTGGTGGATTAATGGTAAGAAGGACGAAGGTTTGCGCCCATCGCACATCGACGCTTATCACGACCCAGTGACTAAAACTTACCTTCAGCTATACACCGCTTACCAAGAAGCGTGTGATCGCGCTGGTTTGGTGGATTTCGCGGAAATTTTGCTGCGCGCGCATGAGCTACTGCGTGACAATAAGTTTGTTCGTGAACATTACCAAGCGCGTTTTAAGCATATTTTGGTCGACGAATTTCAAGATACCAACAACATTCAATATGCTTGGCTACGGATGATGGCAGGTCCTGAGTGTCATGTAATGATTGTTGGTGATGATGACCAATCCATTTATGGCTGGCGCGGTGCAAAAGTAGAAAACATCGAGAAATTTACACTCGAGTTTCCTAGTGTTAATACCATCCGTCTTGAGCAAAACTATCGTTCAACTAAAACGATTTTGGAAGCGTCGAACACCCTGATATCCAACAACACGGAGCGCATGGGGAAAGAGCTTTGGACCGATGGTGCAGAAGGTGAGCCGATTTCGGTTTACAGTGCGTACAACGAATTAGACGAAGCCCGCTTTGCTGTGAATAAAATCAAAGAGTGGCAAGATAACGGTGGAGCATTGAATGATAGTGCGATGCTTTACCGTAATAACGCCCAATCTCGTGTTCTAGAAGAAGCGCTGATTCAGGCCGGTCTTCCATACCGTATTTATGGTGGGATGCGATTCTTCGAACGTCAGGAAATTCGAGATGCACTGAGCTACATGCGTTTGATTGCCAATCGCAATGACGATGCAGCATTTGAACGTGTGGTAAATACGCCAACTCGCGGTATGGGTGATAAGACTTTAGAGACCATTCGTCGTGCAGCTCGTGATCGTGGTTGCACCATGTGGGAAGCTAGCGTAGCCATGCTAGAAGAGCAGGTGCTTGCTGGTCGCGCTGCAGGTGCGCTGAGTCGTTTTATTGAACTCATCACGGCTTTGGAAGACGACACACTAGATAAACCATTGCATGAGCAGACCGACCACGTAATAAAATACTCTGGCTTGTTTGCCATGTACGAACAAGAGAAGGGTGAAAAGTCTAAGGCTCGTATAGAAAACTTAGAGGAATTGGTCACCGCCACTCGCCAGTTTGAGAAACCAGAAGAAGCGGAAGAAATGTCTCTGCTGACGGCATTTTTAACCCATGCAGCTCTAGAGGCTGGTGAAGGGCAGGCCGATGAGTTTGAAGACGCTGTTCAACTAATGACGCTACACAGTGCGAAAGGGTTGGAATTCCCATTAGTGTTTATGGTCGGTGTGGAAGAGGGCATGTTCCCAAGTCAGATGTCTGCCGAAGAAGCGGGGCGTTTAGAAGAAGAGCGACGCTTATGTTATGTCGGTATGACCCGAGCGATGCAGAAACTCTACATCACGTATGCTGAAATGCGTCGTTTATACGGTCAAGATAAATACCACAAGCCGTCACGCTTTATTCGCGAGTTACCAGAAACTTGCTTAGATGAAGTGCGCATGAAGCACAAGTCAGCCGTCCTTCAAGCAGTGGCCGTTTTAGCCAGACTGCGGTGAAAGAAAACTTCAATGAGACAGGGTTTTCGCTAGGCTCGCGCGTGATGCACCCGAAATTTGGTGAAGGGACGATCATCAACTTTGAAGGCAGTGGCCCACAAAGCCGGGTACAGATTGCTTTTAACGGTGAAGGCATCAAATGGTTAGTGACCGCTTACGCAAAACTTGAGAAGCTTTAAGCTATTCACATAAAATCTCAAAAGAGCTACCTAGGTGGCTCTTTTTTATGTCAGCTATTAGAACATTCAGAACATTCAGAACATTCAGAACATTCAGGCAAAGAAAAACCCCGAGGCTTGCGCCCATCGGGGTTATAGTCTTACTCGCAGCAATCCAGCTACTAAAAGTGCTCCATGCATCGAATCCATGATAGTGTGCTGATTCCTTCAGCGTATTCCTTCCGTCGCCTTCCTAGCGGTGTCCTTGACCTTATCCTGGTCTGCTAACAATCCTCGTTAGCTCTCATCACTTGTTCCCTGAGCGGTGTCCATTACATCATCCTGATGTTCAGTCCTTGCCTCGTCCAGAGGTGTCCATTTCCCGTCCTTAGTAGCAACCATCCTAGTCACTATTGATTCCGTTCAATGTCCAGTTTTGCATTCCATGCCCGACTATTCATCCTGAATAACCGTTTCTTCTTCCTGAAGTCTACCAAATCCTTGGTAATTCCTGTTCCGTGTCAGCATCCTTCCGACAGGTTTAATATTACGTATTTCGCGCACCTGGACAACGGAGAAAGCGCACATTTTTCTTATTGTGATATGTTCAATAAAGCCTCATGTTCTTATTATTCAATAGGTTAAATGGGTTTCATGGCTATTTTACTCGTCGAAAAGCGTGTTTTACCCAACCCTTTGTGCGAGATCTCGCACAAAGAAGCGGGCTAAAGGCTATTATTTTCCGATAGCGATACCTTCTCGACGTGGATCTGCCGCACCTTCTAAGCCATCAGGAGTGATTCGGATAGCATGCAAGCCGGAGTTCAAGTCGCGTATTTCGGTGGTAAAGCCCATCTTTTCCATCTCCGGTTGTAAGTTGATTGCGGAGGTTCCTTTTTCAATGTCCAAGGTGCCAAATCGGTTTAACAGTCTTGGTTGATTGATCGCTTGTTGAATGTTCATATCCCACTGAGTGTGAGCAATGATAGTTTGAGCAACGTACCCGATAATTCGACTGCCACCCGGAGAACCTATCGCCATGTATGGCTTTTTGTCTTTCATCATAATCGTCGGTGCCATCGAAGATCGTGGCCGCTTACCTGGCTCTAAACGGTTTGCGATTGGAGTACCGTTAATATGAGTGCGAAAAGAAAAATCGGTCAGTTCGTTATTAAGCAAGAAACCACGTACCATTAAACGCGAGCCAAACGCATTCTCTATGGTGGTCGTCATGGAGACCACATTACCCTGTTTATCGACGATATTGAAATGGCTGGTGGAAGGAAGCTCAATGGACTCGTCCATACTTAAATTCATTGCGTGTGACCACGGAGGGTTACCTGCTTCAACTTTGTTTAGTGCTTTGCCGACTTGGATGAGCTTAGCTCGCTGTTTGAGATAGTCCTTATCGAGCAAGCCTTCTGTTGGCATTGGTACGTAATCCTGGTCTGCCATGTATTTACCACGGTCAGCAAACGCTAGAAGAGATGCATCGGCGAGTACTTGCCAAGACTTAATGCTGTTAGCGCCCCAGCCTTTAAGATCGTACTGTTCAGTGAGCGCCAAAATTTGGCCAATAGTGAGCGCGCCGGAACTCGGCGGCCCCATACCGCAAATATCATAGCTTTGGTATGCCGCGCAAACCGGATCACGTTGTTTGATTTGGTAGGTGTCAAAATCGGGTTGGGCTAATACGCCCGGGTTTCCCGGCGCGGTTTGTACCGTCTCGATAATGTCCTTGGCGATATCCCCATGGTAGAAGGCTTGGGCGCCTTGCTTGGCAATGGCACTCAGTGTTTGTGCGTACTCAGGGTTTTTTAATAACGTACCTTCGCTTTTTGGCGAACCATCTGAGTTAAAGAAGTAGGCTTTGGTGGCTGGAAAGCGCGATAAACGCTCGGCGTCTGTTTCTATCAAACTTGCTAGGCGAGGGCTGACTTTGAAACCTTGCTCCGCCTGCGTGATAATAGGTTGGATGATTTTTTTCCAATCCAGTTTGCCGTATTTTTGGTGAGTGTCCCACAGCAGCTTGACGGTGCCGGGCGTTGCAACAGAGCGTCCACCCACCACGGCGTCGTAGAACTGCAGTGGCTGACTATTTTCGTCTAGAAACAGTGTTGGCGTCGCGGCGAGGGGCGCGGTTTCACGTCCGTCATAAGTCGTCAGCTTTTGCGTTTCATCGTTCCAATACACTAAAAACGCACCGCCACCAATACCAGATGATTGGGGTTCAACTAAGCCAAGCATCAGTTGTACCGTGACCATGGCATCTATGGCATTACCGCCTTGAGCAAGCACGTTTGCACCCGCTTGAGTGGCAAGTGGGTTCGCGGCAGTCACCATGTAATCTTTTGCTTTGACTATCTGCTTCTGTTCAATGCCGGTACTGTGCTCTGGTGCGACAGAGTCCGCAGCTTGGTTCGCGCGGACTTGCCCGGTTAAAATGAAAGGGGAAGTAAGAAAAAGACCCGAGAGTACTAGTCGGTTGAACGTCCATCGCATGATGGCTCTCCATGTTGCCAATCTGATTTATTCAGCTTGGCAGCCATGGAACTGGTCGTCGAGTTTCCTATTTTAGAAATGTCGAGTGTGCGACGCTTTTAAATCAGAGAGTTATCCGATAAATGTACGGATGGTTTGCACTAAAATACTGCCACCGACCAGCGTAAAGACTACGCCACATAAACCGTCTATATAGATACCGGCTTGCTGCAACCGTGTTTGTAAGCGCTGCGTTGATAACATCCACGCGAGGCTGGAGAACCAGAACAGCGACAGACCAAATAGAATCACGAGGGCAATGCTTTTGCCTGTCACCGACATGTCTGCAGGCACAAGGCTCGACATTAAGCTAACGAAAAACACCAAGGCTTTTGGGTTGAGAATATTAGTTGCGAAACCTTTGGTAAAAGCTTGGCGTTTATTGCTGATCACGAGATGGTTTGCTTTGCTCGGTTGATCAGAAAGAGGGTTTTTGATCATGGAGATCACACTTCGTAGGGCGCCGATACCTAAATAGAGCAGATAGCTACCGCCAAGTAATTGCAAGACGGAATAGAGCACCGGATGTTGGTGAACTAAAAAGCTGACACCCGTTAGACTGAATAGGGAGTGCAGTAAGATACCAACCGACAACCCTAGTGCGATATACAATCCGGTTTGGCGGCCATGGCGTGTCGCATTCTGCACGACCAGAGCAAAATCAGGACCTGGACTCATCAACGCAATAAAGTGGATACTGGCAAGCGTTAATAGGATGGTAGATTCATTCATAACACATCTCAAAACAAAGCGAAGAGCAACATTGTCACGCTATATCGCGGAGAATGCTTGTAAAATATTGGCAGCATTGTATCAAATGGTTTTATCGGGCCACTTGCGATGGTGATATACCATAAGTTTGCTTAAATGCTTTACTGAAATGCGCTTGATCGTAAAAGCCGACTTGATGTGCGACTTGAGTTCCACACTGACCTGCTTGAAGTAGCTTCATTCCTTTTTCTAACCGCAAACGAGCAAACCAAGCGTACGGCGTCATGCCAGTTTGGGCTTTAAAATGTCGCTGAAACTGAGTTGGGCTCAGTTGGCAGAGTTCAGAGAGTGCATTCAAGCGAACCGACTTATCAAGGTTAGCCATCAAGTACTCTTTTAAGGTGTTAAGTGATTGGTTGCCAAGCGGTAGGACTTTCTGTCTGTCTAGGGATCCATAGCGATCAATTAGTGAGTTAAATCCCTCAAATGGCAGGCAATCTTTGGTCAACTGACTGAGGTTTTTGCTGCGCAGGTAGAGGTGCAAGTTGCTAAGTTGTAAAAATATCTGCGGATCCGAGATGATCAGTGCATTAAAGCTGATTATTTGACCGTTTTGTTTAAGATCTGCCAGATCACTGAGCATGCTTGGTTCGATCGAAAATACATTCACTTCATACCCATCAGCACGCCGTGATTGACCGTCATGCAGTTCATCAGGCGGCATAATGACAATCTGTCCGTGTCCGACTTGATGATGGCTGCCTTGGTGATGGAATTTCTGTTCACCATGGGTGATTAAGCCAAGGTGAAAATCAAGATGATAGTGCTTTTGAAAAGCAAAACTCTGATATTTCGCCTCGATCAGGCTCAACTGGTCATGGGCTGTAGAATAGTATTGAATCTGTTCCATTACATACAAAAAAGCTTGGTCATAATATAACCAAGCTTATCTATCAATATCGTTGCTGTCTTGTAAAAAACGATCACTGTGGCTGAATTGCCCGACGAGAACGACGATTGCTGCGCAGTCCATCGATACTGAATACGACTAACGCACCCCAAATAAAAGCGAAGGTGATGGCTTTATCCATAGTGAACGCTTCTCCGTACATCAGTACGGCAAGCAAAAACATTAAACTTGGACCGATGTATTGGAAAAAACCTAAAGTAGATAATTTGAGCCTTGTTGCCGCACCAGTAAAGCAGAGTAGAGGTAACGTTGTAATCACACCAGCAGCAATAAGAAGTGTATTGAGAGAAGCGGCATTATTCATCATGTTTGATGTGGCGGTATCAGCGAAAAACAACAAGTAAACCAACGCTGCCGGCAAAAGAAGGAGCGTTTCGACAAAGAGCCCGGTTTGTGCATCCACGGCCACTTTTTTGCGTAGCAGCCCGTAAAATCCAAAGCTCATCGCAAGTGCCATCGCAACAATCGGTACCGAACCAAAGACGATTAATTGCACTAATACCCCGCAACCCGCCAGCACCACAGCGAACCACTGGAGTTTGCGTAGTCTCTCTCCGAGAAATACCATCCCAAGCAAAATATTAATCAGTGGGTTGATGAAATAGCCAAGACTCGCATCAAGCATATGGTTGGTGTTGACTGCCCAAATAAAAATCAGCCAGTTAGCACCAATGAGGACAGAGCTTGATAGCAGATATGCCATTTTACTTTTGCTGCTTGCAATGTCATAGACGGCACGCCACCTTCGGCCAAAATGAAGTAGAGCAGCAAGCAAAAAGAAAGACCAAATCACTCGGTGGCTGAGAATTTCAAACGCAGAGACCTGGGCAATCGATTTAAAGTACATAGGGGCAATACCCCACATAGTGTAGGCCGCAATCGCAAGCAGAACGCCTTGTCGTGCGCGCAGTTGTTCTTCTGATGTCATGAAGTGCCAATTATTTGTGTATTTATAGACGAGAAACTGAGTATACGAGTCGTCCCGAGAAACGCCTAACAATTTGCGGTTTTATTCACCATCAAACCCCATTACAATGTGCCCTCGTTTTGTGTGCCAAGAGGCGTTGACTTCGCGGCACGGAAAAGCATTTCTTGACCATCCAACCTGAGATTATTCATGACCTCGACTCTGTTAGCTGAACCATCAGACTTACCTGCAACACCTCAAAAAGTATTACAGGACGTGTTTGGGTATCAGTCTTTTCGTGATGGCCAGCAACAAGTCATTGATGCTGCGGTAGAGGGGCAGGATAGTTTAGTTATTATGCCGACTGGTGGCGGTAAATCACTTTGTTATCAGATTCCTGCTTTAGTAAAGCCTGGTATTACCTTAGTAATTTCGCCACTGATTTCACTGATGAAAGACCAAGTTGATCAGCTCAAAGCCAATGGTGTAGCGGCGGAATGTGTCAACTCGACCATGAGCGAGAAGCGCTGCTCAGCGTGTATAACCGGATGCATAATGGTCAGTTGAAGCTGATTTATGTCTCGCCTGAACGAGTATTAATGCGCGATTTTATCGAGCGCTTAGAACATCTTTCTTTATCGATGATTGCCGTAGATGAAGCGCATTGTATTTCGCAATGGGGCCACGATTTCCGTCCCGAATACGCCGCGTTAGGTCAACTAAAGCAGCACTTTTCACACGTTCCATTTATGGCGCTAACCGCGACCGCGGACGATGCGACTCGTCGAGATATCTTACAGCGATTGAATTTAACGGAACCGCAGGTTTATCTGGGGAGCTTTGATCGCCCTAATATTCGTTACAACTTAGTTGAAAAGCATAAGCCCGTTTCGCAAATCATCCGCTATTTAGAAACCCAGAGAGGGAACTGCGGGATTATCTATTGTGGTAGTCGTAAGAAAGTAGAAATGGTGACAGAGAAGCTGTGTAACAATGGTATTCGTGCCGCGGGTTACCATGCTGGAATGGAGACTGATGAGCGAGCGTATGTTCAAGAAGCATTTCAACGTGATGATATTCAAATCGTTGTTGCTACGGTAGCCTTTGGTATGGGGATTAACAAACCAAACGTGCGTTTTGTCGTGCATTTTGATATTCCCCGTAACATCGAGTCCTACTATCAGGAAACGGGGCGTGCCGGGCGAGATGGTTTACCAGCAGAAGCGATGATGCTTTACGATCCGGCTGATATTAGTTGGTTACGTCGTATGTTGGACGAGAAAGACGATGGCCCGCAAAAACAAGTCGAAAGCCATAAACTCAATGCGATGAGTGCGTTTGCCGAAGCGCAGACCTGCCGTCGCCAAGTATTGTTAAACTATTTTGGTGAATATCGTGAAAAACCTTGTGGGAACTGCGATGTTTGTCTTGACCCACCTAAACTGTTTGATGCGACGCAACAAGCTCGCAAAGCCTTATCCTGTGTTTACCGTGTTAATCAGAGCTTTGGTATGAATTACGTTGTTGAAGTGTTGCGGGGAATGCAAAATATTCGCGTCCGTGAACATGGGCACGATAAACTTTCTACCTATGGAATCGGGCGTGAGAATAGTCATGACTATTGGGTGAGCATTTTCCGTCAGCTGATTCACAAAGGTCTGTTGTTTCAAAATATCACCCGTAATTCAACGTTGCAGTTGACTGAAGAAGCGCGCCCGTTGCTGCGCGGAGACGTGTCACTCGAACTGGCGGTACCCCGGCTCGATACCACTGCTCGCGCGGCGAAAACAGATAAACTCACTAGCAAAAACTATGATAAAAAGTTGTTTGCTAAGTTACGTAAATTGCGTAAGTCGATTGCCGATGAAGATGGGTTACCACCGTACGTGGTTTTCAGTGACGCGACGCTTATTGATATGGCAGATATATTGCCAACGTCATACGGTGAGATGTTAGCCGTTAGTGGCGTGGGGCAGCGAAAGCTAGAAAAGTATGCCGATCCGTTTCTTGATTTGATTCAAGAACATATTACTCACCACGGTTAAGAGACTGACTATGCAAAAGGAATTTGGCTTAGCGGAATATTTCGCTGACGAAGGGCGTTTAGTTATTACTGCCCCAAGCTTTGATTTAGATACATTTCCTGCGCTGGGAGAGCGCTTGGTTGGATTGTTATCTGCTGTTGTTATTGACAAGCAATGGGATGCGGATATCCATTCTTGGCTCATCGATTTTGAAGGCTGTCGTTTGTTTATGAAGGCTGAACATTATAGTGAAGCGATTTGGTTTGAAGCGCTAACGATAGAAGAGAGCAGGGAAGAGCTTGATTATCTAGCCGGGTTGTTTCAACGTGGTTTCTGATCTGAAAAGAGCGTAGTAGGAAGGTGTTTCACATGAAACACCTTTTTTGTTTGTGTCTTAAAAGCCGCTGTTTTTAAGTGAAGTATAAGAATAAACGTTTGCGTAAAAACCTCTACTTGCTAGTCAAAGTGGTTAATGTATAATCGCCCACCGCTTTGCTCAATACAGAGTGAAGACATTTTTTCATTTAACATTGTTGGTAAGAGTGGCTTTTAAATAGCGCACTCGATTTGGGTTCCCTCGCCCCCAAACCAAACTAAAAAGGTATCGCATGAGTAACTTTACCCCTGCGCAGCAGCGCAACGCCCTTATCTATCTGGTTTTATTTCATCTTGTCATTATTGCATCCAGCAATTATCTGGTTCAGCTGCCGTTTACTGTTTTTGGCTTCCATACCACTTGGGGCGCATTTACGTTTCCATTTATTTTCTTGGCAACCGATCTGACGGTACGTATTTTTGGTGCACCGCTCGCGCGTAAAATCATTTTTTTGGTGATGTTACCTGCGTTGATCGTCTCGTATTTTCTTTCAGTGGTCTTTTTTGAAGGTCAGTTCCAAGGCCTTAGCCATTTGAGTGAATTTAATCTGTTTGTTGCCCGCATCGCGATAGCAAGCTTTATGGCTTATCTGCTCGGCCAAATTTTGGATGTGCATGTCTTTAACCGCCTACGCCAAATGAAGCAGTGGTGGGTAGCTCCGACTTGTTCGACACTATTCGGTAATGCATTAGATACGATTGCCTTCTTTGGTATTGCGTTTTACCAGAGTCCGGATCCATTTATGGCTGAGCACTGGACTGAAATCGCGCTGGTGGACTATGGCTTCAAGCTTGTTATTAGCCTTGGCCTGTTTGTTCCGATGTACGGTGTACTGCTGAACTATCTGATCAAGAAACTCACTGCAGTGAATCCTGACTTTAAAGTCACGACCACAGTGTAGTGCTCTCAGTTTGTTTCGATGTTGGAAAGCCGCTTGTTTTTGACAAGCGGCTTTTTGTTACATGTGAATGAGGCGTTCAGCTCGTAGAGCATTTGGATCATGGGTATCCCAAAGGGCTTAGATCTGCACTTCAAAAAATAACAGGCAATAAAAAAGGCTCCAAAGGAGCCTTTATCTATCGATATGTAATGTTTAAGTGGTAAAGAAACCGTAAACGGTTAGCGCGCTGAAATCGTTAACGGCCAGCCAATATCAGTTTGGCGATTCGATTCAATTTCCAGCTCTGCTGCTGTCAGCGGATTCGCCTCTAACCATTTGGCATCGATACTTAATGTCAGGTTGTCACCCTCTGCGGAAAGCTCGATCTGCGGTTCTAAGCTTGGATTGCGGCGGTGGGTTAGTAAGACCGCAAGGCGTAATAAACGCAGGACACGTTTTGCACTGCTGCCCGATAGAGCATGTTGCTCAGGAAGAGACGTCAGTTGTTCACGGTAACGACGTGCCACTTCGCCGATAAAGAACTTCTGTGCTCGCGTATAACCGGGCAAGTCTAGGTTTTGCAGCAGATAAGCACTGTGTTCACCACCTTTTTTGAAGTCAATGGTTAAGCCTATTTCATGCAATTTGGCGGCTGTGGTAAGTAAGATTTTACCTTGAGGCTCAGAAATCCATGTTTCACCGCCAGCTTGTTTAAGAAGCTGGCTAGCAAGTTGACTCACCTGATCCCCATATTGGCAATCCAGTTGATAACGACTCTGAATACTGCTAATGGTGCGTGAGCGGATATCACTTTGACGCAGTTCATCGACCATCTCGTAAACCAGACCTTCACGTAGCGCTCCTCCTGCCAAGGTCATTGCCTCAATTTCGAGTAATTCAAATACCGCAATCAGAATAGATAAGCCGCTTGGGAAAACAAGCGCACGTTCGAGTGTTAAACCTTCTATGTCTAGCTCTTCTAAATGATCAGCGAGCATCGCTTGCTTTTGTAAGCGTTTAAGCTTGGAGTGAGTAATTACTTCGTCCATACCTTGCGCCAGCATGATCTCTTGTAATGCTTGAACGGTACCAGACGCACCAACGCAAACATCCCAACCCAAGTCGGTATACTGCTCTAATATCGGCTTGATGGTCTGCTTTGCGCCTTCAATCGCAGCGTCGAAATTGCGGGCATTCAGTTGTCTATCTTTAAAGAAATTTTCCAGCCAAGTGACACAGCCCATCTTTAAGCTGGTCAATGCTTTGGCCTCAAACCCTTCACCGATGATCAGTTCAGTACTTGCGCCACCAATATCGACGACTAAGCGACGACCGCTACCGCCAGATGTATGCGCTACACCCTTGTAAATCGTGGCGGCTTCTTCTTCACCCGAAATGACGTCAATCGGCTGACTGAGAATTTCACGCGCTTTGTCTAAAAAAACTTCCACATTCGTTGCCGTGCGCAATGTTGCGGTACCGACGATACGAATGTTCTGTTTCGGAATATCTTGCAAGCGTTCCGCAAATAGACTTAAGCAGTCCCATCCTCGCTGCATCGCTTCCATACTAAGAGAGTTATGTTCATCTAAGCCCGCGGCTAAACGAACTTTGCGCTTAATTTTAGCCATAGTTTGAACGCTGCCATCGATATGACGCACAACGAGCATATGAAAACTGTTCGACCCGAGGTCGATGGCAGCGTATAGCGGTGATGATCCTGCTTGACTCATAAACGACTTCAGTTTCCCTTTAAGATTGCTTAGGTGCCGATTGGCGTGGCTGACGAGGGCGACGTCCTTGCGGCTTACGATTACCGGAACGTGTACCACCCGTATTCGTCCGGCGCTGTTGATTGCGTGGCGCGCGCATGCGGACTGGTGCTGGCAGATCTCGTATCAACGCAGAAGCATCGTATTCAGACATCGGAATGGTATGTTCGATGTATTCTTCAATTGCAGGTAGGTTAATCGCGTATTCTTCGCACGCAAAACTGATTGAGTGACCGCTCGCACCTGCACGGCCTGTACGACCAATGCGGTGAACATAATCTTCGCAATCGTCAGGTAAATCATAGTTGAACACGTGTGTTACTTGAGGAATGTGTAAACCACGCGCGGCTACATCGGTCGCGACTAGGATGTCCACATCACCTTTAGTGAACTGCTCGAGAATTTTTTCACGCTTTTTCTGCGGTACATCACCAGTAAGTAGGCCAACACGGTGACCATCTGCAGCGAGATGCCCCCAAACTGATTCACATTTGTGCTTGGTATTAGCAAAAATAATTGCGCGATCTGGCCAATCTTCCTCAATGAGGGTCTGAAGTAAGGCCATTTTATCTTCGTTTGATGGGTAGAACAGTTCTTCCTGAATGCGGTGACCAGTTTTTTGCGCTGGTTCTACCACAACATGCTCTGGGTTGTGCATATGTTCAAAGGCCAGTTCTTGAACGCGATATGATAGCGTGGCTGAAAATAGCATATTGAGACGCTCTTGTGGCGCAGGCATGCGGCGGAACAAGAAGCGAATGTCTTTAATAAAGCCTAAATCAAACATGCGGTCTGCTTCGTCCAATACAACCACTTGAATGTTGTTTAGGTTGAATACGCGCTGTTTATAGAAATCAATAATACGCCCGGTGGTCCCGATTAAGATATCGACGCCGCTTTGTAGTTTATTGAGTTGCTTATCGTAGCTCTCGCCACCGTATGCCAATGCGGCTTTTAGGCCAGTACTGGCAATAAGCGACTCTGCATCATTAAAGATTTGTATGGCTAGCTCACGCGTTGGCGCCATGATGATGGCTCGCGGTTGCGTGGGTTGGCGCCCTTCGTGTTCTGGTGTCGTTAACAAGTGATTGAATGTAGCAGTAAGAAACGCGAGGGTTTTACCAGTGCCCGTTTGGGCCTGGCCTGCAATGTCTTGGCCGGTGAGCAGTACCGGCAGCGCCAAGGCTTGGATAGGGGTACAAAATTCGAACCCTTTTTTGTCCAATCCATCAATAACTTGGGGCTTTAATCCCAAATCGGCGAACTTTTGCTCTGTGATATGCGTCTTTTTCATCGCTATAGAATATCAGCTAAAGCTTGCAATACGAAAGTAAATACATTCCAATAGGGCATCTAATTACTGGTTATCATCCAACCAGTTTCGAAAAACACATTGGAGTGGAAGATGAGTGATAAGATTTTGCAGCTAACTGATGACGGTTTTGAAAACGATGTGATCAATGCTGCAGGCCCTGTTTTAGTTGATTTTTGGGCAGAGTGGTGTGGTCCTTGTAAGATGATTGCGCCTATTCTTGATGAAATCGCTGAAGAGTACGAAGGCAAGCTCACTATCGGTAAACTAAACATCGATCATAACGCAGGCACTCCGCCTAAGTTTGGTATTCGCGGTATTCCAACGTTACTGTTGTTTAAAGACGGCGGTGTAGCGGCAACGAAAGTTGGTGCTCTGTCTAAAACTCAGCTGAAAGAGTTTTTGGACGCAAATTTATAATCACCATGTGATTAAAAACAAAACCGTGCAGATTAACAATGCACGGTTTTGTTTTTCTAACTCTGGACTAGAATATTAATTAGTGCTAAGTTATCGCGCGTTAATTGAACAAATTTCTCTTCTTGGTCGATCCTGAGACCAAATCCATCTTAACTAGAAAACAGATCTTATTTTGACTAAACAAGAATCCACTACCATGAACCTTACCGAACTGAAGAACAGACCTGTGTCTGACCTTGTAAAACTGGGCGAGAGCTTAGGATTAGAGAACCTAGCTCGCTTAAGAAAACAAGACATTATCTTCGCGATTTTGAAAGCGCACGCCAAAGGCGGCGAAGACATCTTTGGCGATGGGGTTCTGGAAATTCTGCAAGACGGTTTTGGTTTCCTACGCAGTGCAGATAGTTCATACCTCGCTGGTCCGGACGACATCTACGTATCACCAAGTCAGATTCGTCGTTTTAACTTGCGCACAGGTGACTCAATTGCGGGTAAAATTCGTCCACCAAAAGATGGTGAACGCTACTTTGCCCTTTTAAAAGTCAACACAGTCAATGCTGATAAGCCTGACAACGCTCGTAACAAGATTCTTTTTGAGAACTTAACACCATTACATGCTAACGAGCGTATGGTGATGGAGCGTGGCAACGGTTCAACAGAAGACATCACAGCGCGTGTATTAGACTTAGCATCGCCAATTGGTAAAGGCCAGCGTGGTTTGATTGTTGCTCCGCCAAAAGCAGGTAAAACCATGCTTTTGCAAAACATCGCGCAAAGTATCGCTTACAACCATCCTGAGTGTGAACTGATGGTACTTCTGATTGACGAACGTCCGGAAGAAGTGACCGAGATGCAGCGTCTAGTGAAAGGTGAAGTCATTGCTTCTACCTTTGATGAGCCAGCATCACGTCACGTTCAAGTCGCTGAAATGGTCATTGAGAAAGCAAAACGCTTGGTTGAGCATAAGAAAGACGTCGTTATCCTTCTAGATTCTATCACTCGTTTGGCGCGTGCTTACAACACCGTTGTTCCTTCATCAGGTAAAGTGTTGACTGGTGGTGTGGACGCAAACGCACTGCATCGTCCTAAGCGTTTCTTTGGTGCTGCTCGTAACGTCGAAGAAGGTGGTAGCTTGACTATCATTGCAACCGCTTTGGTTGATACTGGTTCTAAGATGGATGAGGTTATTTACGAAGAGTTCAAGGGTACCGGTAACATGGAACTTCACTTGAACCGTAAGATTGCAGAGAAACGTGTTTTCCCTGCCATTGACTTCAATCGCAGCGGTACTCGTCGTGAAGAGTTGTTGACTAAAACGGACGAGCTACAAAAAATGTGGATTCTACGTAAGATTGTCCACCCAATGGGTGAGACCGACGCAATGGAGTTCCTCATTGATAAACTGGCAATGACCAAGACCAACGACGAATTCTTTGACGCGATGCGTCGTCAGTAATTACGAACATCTTATTTATAAAACAGCCACCGCAAAACGGTGGCTTTTTTATTGCTTTCTGCAAATAGAAGCATCAGAATGTAAGTAATTGTTATCGGGAGGTTAACATGCAACAAGGAATGTTGTCGTCTTTACTCCTGAGTGTGTCACTTATGGCGATACCAATGACACTATCTGCTAAGGAAATGCAGGAGTCGGTGGTAGAGCAGTGGCTTCAGGATGCCCCAATTCAGGCCAAAACGTCTGAACTGTTCGACTATGCTATTAGAGACAAAGTCGATTCACTGGAATTTGCCCTCGACCGCCTCGCACTGCCTCAGCAAGAGGTTGTGCGCTTTCGCTTGCTCGAAAAAATTGAAAAGCAGGACGTGGTTCTTACACCACGAATGGCGCTTTTTATAGAGTCACAGATTCGTATGATCCCGACCTATCAAGTCTTAGAGCGAGGCGATGGGTACGAGTTCAGTGTTCCTGCGTTTAATTATCCTGCCGTTGCAAGTCGTTTACTCAAGCGCTGGAAACAAGGCCAAAGTACCTTAGACTTCGTGCTGCAAGCGGAGCGTCAGGAACTCGATCTTCAACAATGGTTATCCGGTACGACACAACACAGTAAGTCCCAAGAGGCACTGCTTCTTCAGGAATTAGATAATTTGTCTCCTAGTGCACTACAAGCATTGACGGTGCAGTTAACTCAAGCTGATATCACAAGCTGGCTGCCATCAACCGCTGTGATAGCGCGTTTGGCCGAAGTCAGTCGAGATAAAGAAGTCTATGATTTGCTGTGGCGGATGAAAGCCGATTACAACAGCCTGATAGAAATAGAGCGCTTGGCCGCGGTCGGTGATGCGTTTTCCTTGCAGCAATTGATGAACTCAACGGTCAATCCGACTCTCAAGCCATCAGCTATTAGTCTTCTGACTAAATCCAACCCGCTCACTCCTGAAGTGAAGCAGTTCTTAATTGACAAGATGGCCCTGTCAGAAGAAGCGACTCTAGTTGCAAGAGAACTGGCTCTGCAAGGTCACCAAAACTGGCTCGAAGATCTTATTTCGAACAATCATCAAGTCAAAGCCAGTCAGATTGAGCAAGTATTGAAGTAATATCACCCATAAATCCACAATAAATAGGAGGATCTTACAGTCCTTCTATTTGTTATACTGCGGAGAGTTTAATCAGCCAGTCATGAAGGCCTATGAGTTTTAAGGATTTACGTGAGTTTATCAACTATCTAGAGCAGAACGGTAAACTCAAACGCATTACTCACCCTGTCGATCCCGCCTATGAGATGACAGAAATTAGCGACCGCGTACTGCGCGCAGGCGGTCCTGCATTGTTGTTTGAAAACCCCATTGGATATGATGTTCCGGTACTCACCAATCTCTTTGGTACGGCGGAGCGAGTCGCGATTGGTATGGGGAGACAAGATGTAAAAGAGCTACGAGAAGTAGGGAAACTACTGGCGTACCTAAAAGAGCCAGAGCCACCTAAAGGCTTTAAAGATGCGATTGAAAAGTTACCAGTATTCAAACAGGTGTTGAACATGCCAGCTAAACGTCTGCGTAAAGCCCCGTGTCAGGATACCGTTTGGCAGGGCGATGATGTCGATTTGGATAAGATTCCCGTAATGAGTTGCTGGCCGGAAGATGTTGCACCGCTTTTAACTTGGGGCTTAACAGTCACCAAGGGGCCAAATAAAAAGCGCCAAAACCTTGGTATTTATCGTCAGCAAAAAATTGCGAAGAATAAAATCATCATGCGTTGGCTTGCTCATCGAGGTGGAGCGCTTGATTTACGCGATTGGATGGAAGCAAACCCTGGTCAACCATTCCCCATATCAGTCGCTTTTGGCGCAGACCCCGCTACCATTCTTGGTGCGGTTACGCCCGTGCCTGATACATTGTCCGAATATGCGTTTGCGGGTTTACTCCGCGGCAGCAAAACCGAAGTCGTCAAATCCATCAGCAATGACCTAGAGGTTCCCGCGAGTGCCGAGATTGTCCTAGAAGGCTACATTGACCCAAATGAATTTGCGGAAGAAGGACCATACGGTGACCATACTGGTTACTACAATGAGAAAGAACTGCACCGCGTCTTCACTATTACACATATTACCATGCGCAAAGACCCTATTTACCACAGCACCTATACCGGACGACCGCCGGATGAGCCTGCGGTATTAGGCGTTGCCCTGAATGAAGTCTTCGTTCCTATTTTACAAAAACAGTTCCCTGAAATTGAAGACTTCTATCTGCCTCCTGAAGGCTGTTCTTATCGAATGGCTGTGGTGACAATGAAGAAGCAATACCCGGGACATGCCAAGCGTGTCATGATGGGAGTGTGGTCTTTCTTACGTCAGTTCATGTACACCAAATATGTCATTGTTTGTGATGAGTCTGTTAATGCACGTGATTGGAATGATGTGGTTAAAGCCATGACTGAGCATATGGATCCAGTGCGTGATACGTTAATGATAGATAATACGCCGATTGACTCATTGGATTTTGCTTCTCCGGTGGCGGGACTAGGTTCCAAAATGGGATTGGATGCAACGATAAAGTGGGAAGCGGAACTGGCAACTCGACCACAAGCGCGTGAGCGAGAAAGCAAGAGCTTACGCAAGTTGAGTTGGAAGAGCTTAAAGCCCAATGTCCGGATATTGTTGATATTTACTTACCGCCTACTGCCAAGCAGCAGTTTGTTGTGGCCACTATGAAGAAAGAGTGGGCGGGACAATCGCAAGCTTTGCTAAAACACCTTGGGGAGTTTTTCGAGCTCCGTACGCATGTCAAATTCATCATCCTGTGTGATGACGACGTCAATGCTCAAGATTGGCACGATATTATTTGGGCAGTGACAACGCGTATGGATCCCGATAGAGACACGATTCAAGTGCGTGGAACTGCAACGAGACTAGAACTCGATGCCACCAATAAATTTGAAACTGAAGTGACCCGTGAGTGGGGCACGCCAATTAAAAAAGATCCTAAACTTGTGGCGAAAGTCGATGAGATTTGGGATCAGTTAGGTATGCTATGAGCCATCAAGTCCAGCTTCTTCCTATGAAAATTACATTCCAGGTCGAAGAGGGAGAGACAGTGTTGGAAGCTGCGCTCAACAATAATATTCGCTTCCCGCACCGTTGTCGCGTAGGCGCTTGTGCTATGTGTATGTGTAAAAAGTTATCAGGCAAGGTGAGTTACCACCTTGACCCTATGCTAACCGATAAAGAGCAACAGCAAGGGTGGATATTTCCTTGCCAAGCCTATACAGAAAGTAATTTAGTGCTTACTTTTGAAGAGTAAGTGAGAGGAACACCATGACCATCCAATGTAAAGTAAAGTCTATTCAGCCGTTAGCTTGTAATACTTACCGAATTCTACTTCACCCGGAATCACTCGTAGCGTTTAAAGCTGGCCAATACCTGATGGTAGTAATGGGAGAAAAAGATAAGCGCCCATTTTCTATTGCCAGTAGCCCTTGCCGACATGAAGGTGAACTGGAGCTGCACATTGGCGCTGCTGAACACAACGCTTACGCGATAGAAGTTGTCGAAGCAATGAAATCTGCACTAGCAACCAATGGTGATATTGAGATAGATGCACCACACGGTGACGCTTGGGTTCAAGAAGATAGTGAGCGTCCTTTATTGCTTATCGCTGGTGGCACAGGGTTCAGTTATGTTCGATCAATCTTAGACCACTGTGTTGCGCAAAACAAAACCAATCCTATCTACTTGTATTGGGGAGCTCGTGATGAAAGCCAGTTATATGCAAAAAACGAGCTTGTCGCGATCTCAGAGAAATACTCTAATGTTCACTTCATTCCAGTAGTGGAAGAAGCCCCAGTTGATTGGCAGGGGAAGGTGGGTAATGTACTTGAAGCGGTCAGTGACGATTTTGTAAGCCTCGATAGTTACGATATTTACATCGCAGGTCGATTTGAAATGGCTGGCGCAGCGAGAGAACAGTTTACTCAGAATAAGCGGGCGAAAAGGGAACGTATGTTCGCGGATGCGTATGCTTTCATTTAAGTACAGTTTTTAAAGTCAAAAAAGAGGGTTTTTTACCCTCTTTTTTTTGCTTTTGATGGAAAAAGCACCGAACGATCAATTTTTCTGTTTTTTTTCTAAAAAGGGCTTGCGCTGCAATCGTAACTCCCTATAATGCGCATCCACCGACACGGCAGACGCTATAAGGCTTTGCAAGGTTGGAAGAGGAAAAAGCTTCTACGAAAATAAGTTGAAAAAAAAGTGTTTGACACTCTCAATGAAATCGCTAGAATGCACCTCCGCTTTGAAAGAAAAGATTCTCGAAAAGCAAGC
>NZ_JXOK01000074.1 GCF_000830505.1 Vibrio mytili
GTAGTGGTCAACTAAAATTGGCCACGGTTTTAGAGTTTTTCCAATACAGTCGTTCAGACTCATTGGGTGTCAGACCACCATTATATTGATGTGGCCTGAGTTGGCTGTAATAGCCTGTGATATATCGTGTTATGTGCTCTCTTGCTTCGCTAAAACTGCGATAACCCGACACTGGTATCCATTCTGTCTTTAGACTTCTGAAGAACCGCTCCATCGGACTATTGTCCCAGCAATTACCTCGCCTCGATAAGCTTTGCTTGATTTGATAACGCCACAGCAGTTGCCGATAAGAACGACTTGTGTAATGACTTCCTTGGTCGCTGTGGAACATCACGGCTTTGGGCTTACCTCGTGATTCAAACGCCATAGAGAGAGCCTTTCCTGTCAACTTGCTATCGGGCGAGACTGACATCGCCCAACCAATAGGCTTTCTCGCGAACAGATCGATGACAACAGCGAGATACATCCAGCGCTGCCCCGTCCAAACATACGTCACATCACCTACCCAGACTTGGTTGGGAGAGGTAACGGCAAATTGTCGAGATAGATGGTTGGGGATCTCTACGTGTTCTTGTGATGCCTTTCTATAACGGTGCTTCGGTGTTTGGCAGCTTACCAACCCTAATAATTTCATTATCTTAGAAGCTCGATAACGCGTCAGTTTTACACCTTGGGCTGTCACCATATCGGCAATACTTCTCGCACCAGCAGAGCCATTGCTTGCCATATGAACTTCTTTAATGAGACTTTTTAGTTTCACCAACTCAGGGGATACACGTTTAGAGCGACAACGCCAGTATTTGTAACTGCTGCGGTGGACACTGAACACATGACACAAGGTTTTTACACTAAAGCTCTGCCTGAGTTTCTCGATTATCGCGAGTTGTTCAGTGAGTCCGACATCAAGAGAGCTGTAGCCTTTTTTAATATTTCATTATGTTCTTCAAGACGGACGAGTTTCTTCTTCAGCTCACGTATCTCAATTTGCTCTGGTGTCATCGGTGAGGCTTGGGGAGTCACTCCGTTTCTTTCTTGCTTAAGTTGCCTTACCCACTTGTCCATTGTCGATTTACCAACACCCATGGCCTTTGCTGCTTCGACAACGGTGTAGTTTTGGTCGAGAACAAGTTGCGCTGCTTCGAGTCTAAATTCCGCACTGAAAGTACGTCTGATTCGCTTAGTCATAGTTTCACCTGTCATGTTATGAGGTGCATCTTAGCACCTCTAATCAGGTGGCCAAATTCACTATGCCACTACA
>NZ_JXOK01000075.1 GCF_000830505.1 Vibrio mytili
TGTCTAAAGAAAAATTTGAACGTACGAAACCGCACGTTAACGTTGGTACTATCGGCCACGTTGACCACGGTAAAACAACTCTAACTGCTGCAATCTGTACTACTCTTGCTAAAGTATACGGCGGTGTTGCAAAAGACTTTGCTTCTATCGATAACGCTCCAGAAGAGCGTGAGCGCGGTATCACAATCGCAACTTCTCACGTTGAGTACGATACTCCATCTCGTCACTACGCACACGTTGACTGTCCAGGACACGCGGACTACGTTAAGAACATGATCACTGGTGCTGCACAGATGGACGGTGGTATCCTAGTTGTTGCTGCGACAGATGGCCCAATGCCACAAACTCGTGAGCACATCCTACTAGGCCGTCAGGTTGGTATCCCATACATCATCGTATTCATGAACAAATGTGACATGGTTGATGATGAAGAACTACTAGAACTAGTAGAAATGGAAGTTCGTGAACTTCTTTCTGAATACGACTTCCCAGGTGATGACCTACCAGTTATCCAAGGTTCTGCACTAGGCGCACTAAACGGCGAAGAGCAGTGGGAAGCGAAAATTGTTGAACTAGCTGAAGCTCTAGATACTTACATCCCAGAGCCAGAGCGTGCAGTTGATCAACCATTCCTGATGCCAATCGAAGACGTATTCTCAATCCAAGGTCGTGGTACAGTAGTAACTGGCCGTATCGAGCGTGGTATCCTATCAGTAGGTGATGAAGTAGCAATCGTAGGTATCAAAGATACTACAACGACTACATGTACTGGTGTTGAGATGTTCCGTAAGCTTCTAGACGAAGGTCGTGCGGGTGAGAACGTTGGTGCACTTCTACGTGGTACTAAGCGTGATGAAGTTGAACGTGGTCAAGTACTAGCGAAGCCTGGTTCAATCACTCCACACACTAAGTTCGAATCAGAAGTATACGTACTGTCTAAAGATGAAGGTGGTCGTCACACTCCATTCTTCAAAGGTTACCGTCCACAATTCTACTTCCGTACAACTGACGTAACTGGTGACATCCAGCTACCAGACGGTGTAGAAATGGTAATGCCTGGTGACAACGTACAGATGACTGTTGAGCTAATCGCACCAATCGCAATGGACGAAGGTCTACGTTTCGCGATCCGTGAAGGTGGCCGTACAGTAGGTGCTGGTGTTGTTGCTAAGATCTTCGACTAATTCATAGCGAATT
>NZ_JXOK01000076.1 GCF_000830505.1 Vibrio mytili
GCAATGAGGAAGGCTGGTATGAGTAAGTGGCAACAGTTAGACGTATTTATCAGTACGAATACCAAAATTGGTCGTTTTATTCTTCCTATCGGAACACTCTGGTTTCCCGATTTCGCCACACATCCCTTTCTATGATAACGCTTCGCCACGTAGTATCGAGAACTATCTCAGAAATCTCCTTCCTGAAGGAAGCGATTGAACTTACGGAAACTCAAGTAGTCGATGAAGGGGAGCGTGAACACATAGAACTATGTATGTTACTCATACAAGCAGAATGTGAATACTTGCTAACGCAAGCCGACATTGTGCCAGAAATGAGTGAGCTTCTTTAATGGCAAACGCAGGGGCTATAGTAAACAGTTTATAAATTATTTTTGAACATAAACGTTTTAATGGTCGCCAGATATTCAACAAAATGGCATACCTTGATGTTTAAGAGCATAAAATCAATAAAGAACTTCGGTACCTTCAAAGCAAACAGCACTTACTGGCACGGTCTATCATAATAATGTCACTAGGGTCTGAATAAGCTTCATCAAATATTCTCAAGGATAAAGTTTTCATGGTTAAAACATTGAAAAGAAAAACCAAAGATCTGATTGAGTCTGAGTATATTATGGGGGGAGTTTTCACAGCCTCTTTTCTTGAGTCCACCATTGTCCCCATCCCTTTGGAAGCATTGCTTATTCCATTGTTGCAGAAACGGCGCGATAAGCTCTGGCTGATTGCGTTAATGGCCACTTTAGGTTGTATCGTGGGCGCGCTATTCGGATATGCGCTTGGATACTACACTTTCGAACTATTAAGAGATTATATAGTGGCAAACTGGATAACGGAGCACCGCCTTGATACGGTCATACTGAAAATGAATACCGAGGGCTTCTGGTTTATCATGACTTTAGGCATAGCACCCATCCCATTCCAAATTGCTATGTTGGCGGCAGGAGCAACTCACTTTTCGCTCCCTTTGTTTCTACTCGCGACGGGACTATCTCGTGCCGTGAGGTACTTTGGTATTGCGTTGGTAGTGTATGTTGCTGGTGACAAAGCAGAAGAATTAATAAAAAAATATAAACTTGCAACAGTAGGTCTAATAACGCTGGGATTGATAATGGCCTGGTATCTGAGTACAAGCGGTGGCTAGTATATCCGTAATCATTAAAGGTGCAGGATTTTCGATGCAATCATACTAATCTAAGTAAACATATAATTTAACTGAGGCGAATACTTTTCTCGTGAAAACGGATGATATGAAAAACCTCGATAACTAGGATATTTCTATTACCTTGCAATCAAAGATTGACCTTACTTATAAGCCTGATAGGATGGCCATATAGACGTCTAAAAATCGATATAAATGGAGTTATCATGAAGCGTTTTCGTCATCTTAAGCAGTTGTCCCTTGTACTCGCGGCAGCGCTTAGTCTAACCGCCTGTGATCAAAAGGAAGAGTCTGTCATCAAAGTTGGAGCAACAGTGGGGCCTCACGCACAAGTCGTTGAAGCCGTCGCGAAAGAAGCCGCTAAACAAGGTTTAAACGTCGAAGTCGTCGAATTCTCAGACTACATTACCCCTAATGCAGCATTAAGTGATGGCAGTATCGATATCAACAGCTACCAGCATCAACCATTTTTAGACAACTTCAACAACAGCCGCGACGGACACCTTGTCTCTATTGGTCAATCTATTCTGATGCGTATGGGCTTGTACTCAAACAAATACCGTTCATTAGAAGAGTTGCCAGCCAATGCTCGAATTGCAATTCCGAACGATCCCACCAATGGGGGGCGCGGTCTTCTTTTACTGGCTGATGCGGGGTTAATCGAGTTAAAGCCTGGCGTTGGCTACAAAGCGGCACTGACCGATGTCACTTCCAATCCAAAAGAGTTTGAGTTCATCGAAGTTGATGCGGCCCAACTGCCGCGAACACTCGATGATGTCGATGCAGCCGCGATTACCATGAATTACGTGATGTCGTCTGGATTGGATCCGAAAAAGCAAAGTATCTATCTTGAATCAAAAGATGCCCCATTGGCTGTTATGGTCATCGCGACGCGAGAAGACGCTAAAGATAATGAAGCGTACCAAAAGTTCGTTTCTATATATCAATCACAAGCGATTCGTGATTTCTTAAACGATACATTCAAAGGCACGATAGAACCCGCATTCTAACGACAAGCCTATTCTAACGAAAAGCAAAAGGCGCATGGGTTCACCATGCGCCTTTTGTATATCAGGCTCTCATCTCACATCACTATGATTTCGTATTAATTGCGCTCAGCATCGAGCTTTAATTCTAAATAACGTTGGCGCGCTGAGGTAAGTTCTGGGTTGCTGAGCCACTTCCAAAGAAAATATGGCGGCACTAAAAATACAATGAAGTACATGGATTCACTGAAAAATATGTGCGCAATCGATGCTTGATGTTCGAAAAGTGCCGTTAAGCCAAACAAGTCCAGCAAGATCCCCAACACACCGAATACCACTGAAATGACAATCGCCAACCCCAATAGCTCTCTTAAGAGATATTTATATAACATGGTACTAATTCCTTCTAGCAGTCGGTCATATAAACTTACGCTCATACTACATGCTTTGATTTGATACTTATCAATTTCGCATGACTACAATTAAGATCTTAGTTTTACAAAATATCGCCAACAAAATCCGCTCATTCATCGGAGCAGCTCAGTATATTTGGGTTTAATGACTGCTACCCGCAGACAGCTCTGCCAGTCGCTTAGCAGCTCGGCTATGACGGGTCATCAAGTCCTGTAAATCGACGCCGATCACTTCACCATCATGCACTCGCCACTGTCCGGCAACCATGACTCGGTCCGCCTGTTGTGCGCCACATAATAACAAGGCAGCAAGCGGATCATGACTGCCAGAAAAGCGAATATCATCCAGCTTAAACATCGCGATATCGGCTTGGAACCCAGTGGCTAGTTCACCAATATCGTGCCGCCCCATCGCAAGCGCTGATCCTTTGGTTGCCCAGCGTAACGCATCGAAATGACTCACCTTGCAGAGCCATATTGCAAACGCTGTAAATACATCGCCATTCTAACTTCGGCAATCATATTAGAGCCATCGTTTGAGGCGGAACCATCGACACCAAGCCCTACTTTGACTCCGGCCTGCTCTAGCTCTAGGTTTTTACACATGCCCGAAGCCAGCATCATATTCGAGGTTGGACAGTGACTCACTCCTACTCCCGCCTTGCCTAAGCGGCCGATCTCCTCAGCGTTAAAATGAATACCGTGAGCCAACCAAGTGCGCTCGTTCAACCAGCCAACGCTTTCGAGATAATCAACAGGCCGTAAGCCGAACTGCTTCAGACAGAAGTTCTCTTCATCAATGGTTTCACATAAGTGGGTATGAACCATCACATTCTCATCGTGCGCGATTCGTGCGGTCTCTTGCATTAAGTCTGTAGTCACGGAGAACGGGGAGCATGGCGCAAGAGCAATTTGTGTCATCGCGCCATCGTGTCCTTGGTGGTATGTCTGGATCAGTCGCTGACTGTCATCAATGATGGCTTGCTCGGTTTGGATGGTGTGCCGAGGCGGCAAACCGCCCTGATCTTCACCCAAACTCATGGAGCCACGGGTAAAAATGGCGCGTACACCTAGCTTTTTAGCCGCTTCAACTTGTAAATCAATCGCGTGTTCTAAGCCATTAGGCAATAAGTAGTGATGATCAGAAGCCGTGGTACAACCTGATCGCATCAGTTCCACTAACGCTAATTCTGTGGCAACACTCATCATCTCTTGATCGAGGTTGGCCCAAACTGGATAGAGGCTCTTTAGCCAATGAAATAGTTCTTTGTTAAGCGCATCGGGGTATGCACGGGTCAGTGTTTGGTAAAAGTGGTGATGGGCGTTGATCAACCCTGGAGTGATAACGTGCTGGCTGGCGTTGACGACCGAGTCGATTTTGGTGTCAGGTGTGGCATTAAGGGCCACCAGCTCAACAATGGTATTACCGCGAATCACCAGCCCGCCACGAGCATCCTGCTCATTGCCAGTGTAAATCGCGAGTGGATTCTTAATCCATATTGTTTCCATTCATAAATATCCTTAGCCGTTTCAACCATTTCAGGGGAAGCGGACTTGTACCCAATGATGCACACAAAGTGGCCTGGGTCATGTTGTAAATAAATCATACCGACATGTAAGTCAGCGTCATACCCAATCGTCTTGAAGTCGTTCGGGTATCGTTACCATAACATAAGCCATTGAAGATGGTCACGAATCAAACATCAGTAGCTCTACTTGCTCAAACTGGTCAACAAAACGTCACCCTTTTGTCACCAAAGTCTCACGACTTTGCCTCTGAATTGTCATGCGTAATTTCTACTATCCGATCAGTCACTCGTACTCTGAGGTATATATGGACCGTTCGACTCCTTTTCGTCTCCCCCGTAAAACACCATTTGGTATTGGTGAAAATGTCGCAGAATGGGCAACCGGGTTATCTCAACTCGATAAGTTTTACGCTCAACGACCAGTTAATGCGGACATTCCGACCTTCTTACGCTTTACGCTCGATATCTTAGGCATCGATTATCGCGTTGTGCATGGTTCACTGAACACGATACCCAAGCATGGAGCAACGGTCGTGGTGGCAAACCATCCACTCGGGTGCGTAGAGGGCGTGATTCTGGCAGAGCTATTGTTAATGGTGCGTGACGATATTCAAATCCTAGCTAATCAATACCTTAAAACAGTACCAGAACTGGATCAGCTATTTATTGGTGTCAATGTTTTCGAAGGCAAACAAGCGACCAAATCGAACATGAAAGCGCTACGTAGCGCAAACAAACACTTAGCCAACGGTGGATTATTGTTAGTTTTTCCGGCTGGCGAAGTATCGCATTTGGTGGATTCGAAGCAACAGCGGCTCGAAGACAAAGAATGGAGCCGCAGTGTCAGCACCCTGATCCGCAAAAACAAAGCCACAACAGTGCCTGTTTTTATTAACGGACAAAACTCCAAACGCTTTTACATGGCGGGGAAAATTCACCCTTTACTGCGCACATTGATGTTAGGGCGTGAGTTATTAAACAAAAAAGCGCAATCCATTGAGCTCTCGTTCGGTCAAGCGATTAAATTTAAAGAGCTGATGAATTTAAACGATGATCAAGTGGTGAATTATTTGCGGCTCAATACTTACCTCCTCAATCGTCAAACCAACACAACGCAACAAAATATCGCAGCCAATGCTTTACTTCCGATAGCCGCAGGGTTACCTATAGACCAATTGCTTGAAGAGCTGAACAACCTACCAAAAGAAACCAAGCTTTTACAAAGTGGCGAGTTTGACGTTTACTGCACTGCTGCGCATCAGATCCCCTCACTACTGCATGAAATTGGGCGTCTGCGTGAACACAACTTTCGTCTGGTTGGCGAAGGCACCGGCCAAGCCATCGACATTGATCATTTCGATCACGATTACTTACACCTGTTCGTCTGGGATAGAGAAAATCAATGTTTAGTCGGGGCTTACCGTCTTGGTCTAGTGGACCAGTTGCTGGCGAAACATGGTGTGGAAGGTTTGTACTCTCGTACTCTGTTTAACTACGATGAAAGTTTTCTTAACAAAATGGGCAAATCGATCGAAATGGGACGTTCGGTGATTGCCGAGCAATACCAAAAGAGCATGAGTGCCCTACTTCTGCTATGGAAAGGAATTGCGACATTTGTACATCAAAATCCAGACTACACTCACCTGTTTGGTCCTGTGAGTATCAGCAACGACTACAGTGATACCGCCCGTCAGCTACTCGCGCAATCCATGACACTTCATCATTACGACACCACTTGTGCAGAGCACGTGACACCATCAAACCCGTTACCAGAAAACCATATTTCTTGGAATACCAGCATGTTGACGGCGCTAGGAGATTTACAGTTATTATCGCGCGTTATCGCACGCATCGATGAAGGTAAAGGAGTCCCCGTACTGCTGCGTCAGTATTTAAGCCTCAACGGAAAGCTAGTCTGTTTTAATGTCGATCCTGCCTTTAACAATGCACTGGACGGCTTAATTATGGTCGACTTACGTAATGTGCAAGAAAAAACGTTGTCTCGCTATATGGGCAATGAGCACGCACGTGAATATTTTGTTCATCATGCTAAGCAAAGCTAAATAGTTAAAATAGCAACTGAATTCATCAGGAGCTCACTTCCTTTATTCATAGAAGTCCTGCTTAGACTGGTTACAAGCAGGACTTGTCTAAACAGGTAAGCAATGCGCTATCTACAAGACATCAATCGGTGTACAAGAACCCATCAGAAAAAATGATGCATAAGTAGTGCTTCATAAGCCATACGACCAATTTCGTTACAAAATTTCACAAAACAACAAATGTGATTTAGATCGCACTTACCACAAAAGCAACCAAGGATAAAAGCGTGATATTGATCGGCTCGATCATTTAATTTGATGTTAAAAAAAAATCAAAAGTGATTATGATCACAATTTATTTTTTATATTAATTTCAAAAAACATCGAAATGATCACTAATATTTTTATTGACAAAAATGAAAGTGAGGTTTTGTTATAAAGTTACGTGTCAGTTAATTGATCACTATCACGTAAAAAATGCTTTTCTGCTAAAGAAATGCGGGGGCAGATCACGAAAAACCCGTTGTCAGTTCCAATTGGAAATTGTGTGGTAAATTGATTGGGTACTAAACAATCAAACAAGCGGTTTTGGCGAACCGTTTACGACAACAATATTCATCAGAACATCGAACGGGGAACTGTTATGATATCACCAGATGCAAAGATCAAGATACAAAATTTTGGTCGTTTTCTATCAAACATGGTAATGCCTAACATCGGCGCGTTCATCGCGTGGGGCTTTATCACTGCTCTATTTATTCCAACTGGGTGGCTACCAAATGAAACACTAGCCTCTATGGTTGGCCCGATGATCACTTACTTACTGCCACTGCTTATCGGTTATACCGGTGGTAAATTAGTCGGCGGCGATCGCGGGGCGGTCGTTGGTGCCATCACCACAATGGGTGTTATCGTCGGTACCGACATCCCCATGTTTATGGGTGCCATGATGGTCGGCCCTATGGGTGGTTGGGCCATCAAAAAATTCGATAACTACATTGATGGTAAAGTAAAAAGCGGCTTTGAGATGTTGGTGAACAACTTCTCAGCAGGCATTATCGGTATGCTGTGTGCCATCCTTGCTTTCTTCCTAATTGGCCCATTTGTCAAAGTGCTTTCAGGTGGCTTAGCTGCGGGTGTTAACTTCCTTGTATCAGCGCACCTTTTGCCACTGACTTCTATTTTTGTTGAGCCAGCGAAGATCCTATTCTTGAACAATGCCATCAACCACGGCATCTTCTCTCCATTGGGCATCCAACAAGCCTCAGAAACAGGTCAATCTATCTTCTTCCTGATTGAAGCAAACCCAGGTCCTGGTCTTGGTATCCTATTGGCTTACATGGTGTTTGGTAAAGGTACCGCTCGTCAAACAGCAGGTGGTGCATCCATCATCCACTTCTTCGGCGGTATTCACGAGATATACTTCCCATACATCCTAATGAATCCCCGTCTTATCCTTGCTGCAATCGCAGGCGGTATGACAGGCGTATTTGTTCTGACCATGTTCAATGCAGGTATCGTTTCTCCAGCATCACCAGGTTCCATCTTCGCGGTGTTATTGATGACACAAAAAGGCGCGATCGTTGGTGTGTTGGCCTCTATCATTGCAGCCGCAGGGGTATCATTCTCTGTAGCCGCTCTGCTAATGAAAACCCAACGTTCTACAGAAGAAGACGGTGATGGCGCATCGTTAGAAAAAGCCACATCACAAATGAAAGACATGAAATCTGCCGCAAAAAACAGCGCTGCGGTAAACAGTGAAAGCAAAGGCGACATCGACCTAGCAACAGTACAAAGCATCATTGTTGCTTGTGATGCGGGTATGGGCTCAAGCGCAATGGGCGCAAGCATGCTACGTAAAAAGGTCCAAGAAGCGGGTTTAAATATCAGCGTAACCAACCTTGCCATTAACAGCTTACCAGAGAGTGTAGATATCGTGATTACTCATAAAGATTTAACGGATCGTGCTCGTAAGCATGCTCCAAACGCACACCATATTTCATTGACAAACTTCCTAGACAGCGAAATGTACAACCAGCTTGTCACCAAACTGCTGGCTGCACAGAAACAGACAGCGGCAAATGACGATCAAATGGTCAAAGTTTCGATTCTTGCAGCAAATGACGACAGCTTTGAAGAGCAACAACCGTCTGTATTCCGTATCCAACGTGAAAACATCCATCTAGGGTTGCAAGCCGCCAATAAAGAAGAAGCAATTCGCTTTGCAGGCAATAAACTAGTCGAACTTGGCTATGCAGAGCCTGAATACGTTGACGCAATGTTTGAACGTGAGCAACTGGTTTCCACCTATCTTGGCGAATCTATCGCAGTACCTCACGGTACCGTAGAAGCGAAAGATCGCGTGAAGAAAACTGGCATTGTTATCTGCCAATACCCATCTGGTATCCAATTTACTGAAGACGAAGACGATGTAGCAAAACTGGTTATTGGCATTGCTGCCAAGAATGATGAGCACATCCAAGTGATCACCACCATTACCAACGCGCTTGATGAGCCGGAAGCCATTGAGAAGCTGACAAGCACCACCGACGTAGAAGAAATTCTCAACATCCTTGGTGGTCAACAAGCCGCTTAATGATGCTTTCCATTTGCTCCTGAGCAAGCTGAGGTCAACCGTCACCCCCTATGTGGTTGGCCTCACTTTAGATTCATTCGTCAATATTGAAGACATTGGTAGGTAAAGATTATGAAAAATGCAGTTCATTTTGGTGCAGGTAACATTGGTCGCGGCTTCATCGGTAAACTCTTAGCAGACGCAGACGTTGAGGTCACGTTTGCGGACGTAGACGCACCATTGGTCGACCAGCTGAGCCACAAACAAGAATACAAAGTCAAAGTCGTCGGCACAGAGTGTCAAATCGACACTGTGACACACGTAACCGCGGTAAACTCAGCTAGTGAAGACGTGATTGACCGCATCGTAAAAACCGATTTAGTCACTACAGCGGTCGGTCCAAACGTATTGGATATTATCGCAAAAACCATCGCGGCAGGGATTGCAAAACGCTTTGAAGTGGGTAATGACGAGCCGTTAAACATTATCGCCTGTGAAAACATGGTGCGAGGTACAACACACCTGAAAGGCGAAGTGTACAAACATCTGGATAAATCACTGCACGCCAAAGCGGATGAGTTGGTTGGCTTTGTTGATTCCGCGGTCGATCGCATCGTACCACCAGCAGAAGCAGCCAACGATGATCCACTCGAAGTCACCGTAGAAAGTTTTAGTGAATGGATCGTCGATGAACAACAGTTCAAAGGTGACATTCCCGATATCACGGGCATGGAAAGAACCAATAATCTAATGGCCTTTGTCGAACGCAAGTTGTTTACGCTCAATACAGGTCACTGCATCACCGCTTATTTAGGCTGTTTGAAAGGCCATCGTACGATTCGCGAAGCGATTGAAGATCCGAGTATCCACGCTCAAGTCAAAAAAGCGATGCAAGAAAGTGGCGAAGTGCTAATACGTCGGTACGGTTTTGACCGTGACATGCATAATGCTTATATCGAGAAGATCCTAGGTCGCTTTGCTAATCCGTACCTGGTTGATGAAGTGGACCGTGTTGGTCGTCAACCTATCCGAAAATTGGGGGCGAACGATAGATTAGTCAAGCCACTACTTGGCACAATGGAATATGGCACTGAAAATAAGACGCTTTTAAAAGGCATAGCAGCCGCATTAAAGTACACTAACGACACTGACCCCCAAGCGGTTGAACTACAACGTGCTTTACAAGAAGTCGGTGTGAAAAAAACACTGACGAAGTACACCGGTCTAGCAGAAGATAGCATTGAAGTAGCTCAAATTGAGGCTCTCTACAATCAGCTATGATGGGCTCAAGGGGAGCGCTCCACGCTCCCCTCAATATAATAACAACACAGTAACTCAGTATATGGCAGAAAACATCAACGAAACCGAGATCATTGAACGGCTAAATAGCGCACCATCGGTACGAGGCTTCTTTATCGCGGCTGTTGACGTGTTTAACGACGCGATTGACGGCTTGATACAGAGAATCTTTCGTAAAGATAACTTCGCAGTTCAGTCCGTTGTCGGCCCGTTATTGCAAGACTCAGGCCCCCTAGGCGATCTCTCCGTTCGTTTGAAACTATTGTATGGTTTAGGTGTGTTACCTGACGATGTATATCATGACATCGAAGACATCATTAAGTTAAAGCATCACCTTAATAGTGACGCTTCAGACTACGAATTCACTGACCCAAGCATATTGAGCCCGATCAAAAAGCTACACTTGGTAAAGAAAATGGGCATGGTTCAATTTGAAGTCAACCAACCCGATGACGATATCGATCTTGAGTTCTATCAGCTGCAATTGCAGCGCCAGCAACAAATCATCAAATCAGGCTTTCACTTGCGATTGTCGAGATCTGCAATGAACTCGGCAAGGAAAGCCCATTTTAAACGATAACTTCTGAGCCAGTCACCTAAGATTACCCAAGAGTGGGCTTACCAAAACATAGGCTTATCGCAACAATAGATTTACCCAAAACAATTGTCTATTCAAACAACATCTATCTATTCAAACAGTAAGGCAAGATTATTCGGTGGCGTACTCCAGCGTTGATGGGTCTGACGACATATCAATTCGATGCCCTGCAGCGTAATCATTCATCGGCGTTGTGGTATAGAAGAACAGCGGCTCTACGGGTAAACCAAATGTATCAAGTTGCTGTGTCGCTGCTGAAGAATATTTAATTCCCCACATATCAAACACATTTCGCTGATCATGACCGGTCAGTTTAGATAATGTGATCAGCAAGTAGTCATTCCCATACTGGCTGTTTCTTGAGCCATCTTGATCTGGTCGAGTCGCGTACGTACTAAAGCCAAGCTTACCCTTCACATTATCCCAATCGTCTTCTGTCTCTTGAGTGCTGTTGTCGACATCCGCCGCTAAGAACTCGCGCGCATGAAGATACAGTAAGGTATAAATTTCCCAAGCGGTTTTAGCATCACTGCTATTTTGCTTATCGGCCCAATACAGAGCCCATTGGGTGTAAAATGCTAAGCGCTTATTGCCTTGAGCCGAGTAACTTGCGTCAGTCCAGAGATCCTGATTCAGCTTATCTGATGAGTTTCCACTTTTTAGGCCTGCGACTAACATGTCAAAGGTCGCTTCATAGTCGACTTTGTTGGAACCTAAATCGACGCCAAAATCTTGGTATAAACGACCGTTCTTTTGCAGTGGGAAAATGTTATTAGACACTTCACCACTGATGCCACCATCCACTCTAAACTCTTGATACTGCAAGTTATGCCCAAGCTCATGACTCTCCAAAAAGCCTCTTGGGTTTACGCCTTGCATTTGTGTATAAGGATTGCCACTACAACCCGCGCCACACGCAGCGGTATTTCCCGCAGTAATGTGCTGAACATTTGGAAGTTGATGCAGCTCGGCATTCTCACAATCCCATCCGAATTGATTGCACTGTGCTAACACTGCCGCCGACAATGGTTTCGTGCCCGCGAAACCGGCCATATGGTAAGCGCCGCCAATAAAGTAATAATCCAACTCATTAAGGTATCGGGTTAAATCACCAGCGTAAATATCATTGTTGACCACACTTAGCATCTTATCGACTCGGGTATGAATCTCGACGCCATCAAGTTTAATTTCAGCCCACTCAAACGGGGTTTGCATCAACTCATCGACAAACGAGCTGACGTTGCCATTTTCACGCAAATTCAACACAGGTTGCGTGCCAACATTGGTCACGTTGAACGTCAGCGTTTGCCCTGCTACGGCACCATTAAAGCGAACTTCTAATGTGCCTCCGTAGGGAGAATTCACCTCTACTGGCTCAGATGGATTCAATGGCATATTCGGACTTTTCAAAAAACGTGGACGCGCATAGCCGACAATACCAGAACCTTTTTCAGGGTTCCAAACTCGGGTGCCGCCATTTGGTGTTGTGTTGATATAGAAACTGACGCTTGCGTTACCCGCATCGACAAGTTCAATGGTTGCGGTCCTACCCGGCTTTATATAGCGGCCCAATGCGGTAAAACCACTTTCTGCCGGAAGTGTGACAGTCACGGTTTCTTGTTGAGGTGACACAGGGAGTTGGCCCTGATCCGTTAACGCAAAAGTCCCCATATTAGGCTGCGCTTCCCCTGCGGTACGCAAGTACGTCACCATCGCATCTGATACATACGCTTTCTGAAAACGGTAATCTGCCATATCCTCTTCTTTGAACATAGGATAAGACATGCTGCGACGATTAAGATCTGCCCAAATATTGGCTAAGCGATAAAATTCATTCCCCGGTGCAGAAAATAGTGGTGTCCCCGACTTGGTGTAGCTATCAAACACGTCACGCAGCGCCTCAACAGGCTCAACCAATGACGCATTTAAATTCGGCACATCCGGGCACTTAAATGTTCCCGCAGAATTGACACAAGAACTCCAGTCGTAGTTGGTGTTCAACGAACCATCGTTTAATGCGGTAAAGAAAGGCAAGTATTCGTGGAACGGATTAGAAAGTCGCTCAATATTTTCTGTCGCACTACGTCCCCCAGTATATTGATCTTGTTTAAAGTAGTTGCTGGCGCCCGCAACTGCATACTCCATTCCCATCGCGGCTAGAATCTGCGCACCTTCCTCTGGCAAGAACTCACCATGATTGTGGAGGTACAATATTGGCACCCCAGATTGCAGCAATGCCGAAACCTGACTTTGCAGATCACCAACCTCTTTCTCGACCGCACTGATCAAAACCAGATCGGATTGCTGAGCACACGCGAGATTTTCTTCATCGGTCCCGCCAAGCACTGAACACTGAGACTGAGTCACATCAATGCCAATATGCTCAAACGGCGCTTCAACACAGTCTTTAAACGCTGGCTGACATACCCAACCAGAAGACAAATCGTAAGCGATGTTCAACGTACTAGGAATGGGTGCATTCGCATCGCCACTCACTAACCAAGATAAAACTCGTTTAAAGTCCTTTTGGTATGCATCGAGATAAGAATAATTACTGTCGTTATCCTGGATTAAAAAGTTGCCACCAAAAGCCGCCGCTCGTACACCATCATGGCCCTGTATCGTCGCTAACGTATTGCCATCGTCACCCATAATAAGTGGCGTTGCTCCTTGTGCCCCCATTGGTTCTATTAACACGGAACGTCGCCCAATAAGGTATGGTGACGGTGCGGCACTTCCGAGCACGTCGCTTAACAATGAGGTATTGGACTCAATCGTTCGGTTGGCGGAAGCGAGCATAGCTCCAACACCATAGGCGCATCTTCAACAGTGAGGCCAGAAATATCCCCGTCGCTTAACGCAGCTTGTAAAGCGACCGCTGGCTCAGGCGTACTCGAACCGCCGTTATCGGCATCTTCCTCAGGGATTTGCTCAATCACATCAGACGTAGAGTCATTTTTATTGTCGTCACTGCTACCGTTACAACCGAGCAGTAAAAAAGGCAGTAAAGCCATCAAAAGCATTTTAAACATGGTGGTATTTATCCAAGAAGTTGAAAGAGACCTTACAGCGAAAGCATCCAAGCAAGATTAAACGATTGTGATACAGAATGTTATGACAATGAATTAAAAAGTAACACAATCGATTAGCGAGAAAATATGACTCTGATGCCAAAGTCGGTTTTAATACCAATTACAGTAAATATCACAGTAAATAAGTGAGCAGAAATAGCGCAGGAAAAATGCTTGAGAACGAGGCGAAATTTTTCGATAAGCAGTTATTCTACAATCAACCTACTTTATAAACGAAAAAGGCAACGAAGTTATCGAGTATTTTAACAAGCTAGAATGACCAGTTATTGACTGCGATTGGTATAAGTCTGATGTGGATGTAAAGCAAACTGATTTCGGATCCTAAGTGGCTGATAAAAAAGCGGCACATACGCTCGCATGTGCCGCTTTTATAAATCAAAATGTAAGTGTCGTCATTACTCTACGGTTACTGCTTTGGCTAAGTTACGAGGTTGGTCGACGTCAGTGCCTTTGATCAGTGCGATGTAGTACGACAGTAACTGCATTGGGATGGTGTAGTAAATCGCCGCAGTAATTTCGCTAACGTGTGGCAGCGTGATGATCTTCATCGTATCATCGCCTTCAAATCCTGCGTCAGCATCGGCAAATACATACAACAAGCCACCACGTGCGCGGACTTCTTCAACGTTGGATTTGAGCTTTTCAAGTAGATCATTACTTGGCGCTACCACAACCACTGGCATGTCTGCATCGATCAAGGCAAGTGGACCGTGCTTTAGCTCACCCGCTGCATACGCTTCAGCGTGGATGTAAGAGATCTCTTTTAGCTTCAGCGACGCTTCCATCGCGATTGGGTAAAACTCGCCACGACCTAAAAATAGTGTGTGGTGCTTGTCTGCAAAATCGGTTGCCAGAGCTTCAATGTCTTTTTCGAAAGAAAGCGCGGCTTCGATCTGTTTTGGTAACGCGTGTAGCGCTTCCACAATCTCTTTCTCTTTTTCTTTGCTGATGCGGTTTTGTTGTTTACCCAGAGCGGTAACTAACATCAGAAGTGCAGAAAGCTGCGTGGTGAAGGCTTTGGTTGAAGCCACACCGATTTCTACGCCAGCGCGAGTCATAAAGGCAAAGTCTGACTCACGAACCAAAGAAGAACCCGCTACGTTACAAATCGTCATTGCCGCCATGTAACCTTTCTCTTTCGCTAAACGAAGTGCGGCTAATGTATCCGCGGTCTCACCTGACTGAGATAACGTGATCAGAAGGCTGTTTGGACGCGTAACAAACTTGCGGTAACGGAACTCAGAAGCAATTTCTACGTCACAGCTCACGCCGGCAATATCTTCAAACCAGTAACGTGCTGTCATGCCTGCATTGTAAGACGTACCACACGCAACGATTTGCACGTGCTCAACTTTGTTCAAGATGTCCGCAGCATGCACACCAATCGCATCCGTTACAACAGAATCAGCGGTGATGCGTCCTTCCATGGTGTTGATTAACGCTTTTGGCTGCTCGTAGATTTCTTTCTGCATAAAGTGGCGATACTGACCTTTATCACCCGCATCATGCTCGGCGTTGGATTCTGTAATTTCACGTTCCACACGCTCGCCTTTCTCATCGTAAACAGTGACTTCACGACGTGTGATCTCCGCGACATCACCTTCTTCTAAGTACATAAAGCGACGTGTCACGTTTAGTAGCGCAAGTTGATCCGAAGCAAGGAAGTTTTCACCGACACCAAAACCGATCACGATCGGGCTGCCTGAGCGCGCAACGACAATACGAGAAGGATCTTTACGATCCACAGCTACCGTGCCGTAGGCACCTTCCAGTTGCTGCGCGGTTTTTTGTACCGCTTCAAGCAATGTTTCTGAGGTGCGTAGTTCCCACTCAACCAAATGAGCGATCACTTCTGTATCGGTTTGCGACTCAAATACATAACCACGTGAACGTAATGTTTCACGCAGCTCTTCGTAGTTTTCAATAATGCCGTTATGGACAACAGCAATGTCGCCTGACATGTGTGGGTGTGCGTTAACTTCTGACGGCTCACCGTGCGTTGCCCAGCGAGTGTGAGCAATCCCAGTTCCGCCGATGACTTTTGCTTTGTCAACCGCATCAGCAAGCTCTTGAACTTTGCCTAAACGACGAACACGGGTGAGGTTGGACTCACCATCGACAACCGCAACGCCAGCAGAGTCATAGCCGCGGTATTCCAATCGGCGTAAACCTTCAACCAAAATTTCTGCAACATCTCGTTGTGCCACTGCACCGACGATTCCACACATGTATTTTTCTCCGTTAGTAGTTTTGTACTTCCCTTAGCCATAGTTTCGTAATGAGGCAGCAAGCAAAGGCCTTTCTATGGGGAAGTAAATTTGAAACTTTTGAAACTGAATATGTTCGGTAATGGCGCATCAATAGCGTAAGATGCACCTATGACCTACACACGGCTGACTAGGCGCAAATCACCTTCACACCATGTTGTTCAATCTGCAATTTGTGCTCAGCTTTAAGCTCAGCATCAGTGACAAGCACATCAATTTGATGCCAATCAAGCTCAAGATTTGGGATTCGACGCCCTATTTTTTCTGATTCGATCATCACGATCACTTCTCGAGACACTTCGGCCATCACTTTGCTCAAACCAACCAATTCATTGAATGTCGTCGTTCCGCGATCGAGATCGATCCCATCAGCACCAATAAACAGTTGATCAAAGTCGTAAGCGCGTAATACCGATTCGGCGACTTTGCCTTGAAAGGACTCCGAGTGCGTGTCCCACGTCCCTCCGGTCATTAACAACGTCGGCTCACTCTCCAATTCGTTAAGAGCATTCGCAACGTGGAGTGAATTGGTCATCACAACTAAGCCACGCTTATCGTTTAACTGTTGAATGAGAGCCGCGGTTGTACTGCCACTGTCGATCACAATGCGATTATGGTCGCGTATCAGCGAAGCCGCCGCTTTTGCTAAGCTTAACTTTCGAGTCGAAACATTTGAGCTCAATTCTTCATGAATGACTTCTGTTGGAATGGCGATGGCGCCACCATAGCGGCGTAAAAGTTGTCCATTTTTTTCTAGAGAAGCCAAATCCTTTCTAATGGTAACTTCTGAGGTCTCAAATTTTTGTGCTAACTCATCAACACTGACTTCTCCCCGCTCGGAAACCAAGTTTGAAATCGCATGTCTTCTGAGTTGAGTGTTTCGTTTCGACATTTATATTTATTTTTAAAGTTTCGATGTGAAAGTTATTATAGTCAAAACGAAACTTACAAGTCCATTTATTTCGAACCAAAAAATTAATATTTCTCGTTAAAACCTTGTCCTAAGACAAATCTTAAGCCGTGATATTGCGGTGATTCGGTGGTAGAATTCGCCACCGAAAAGAAAAAAAATTACATAAATGACGGTTATTTTTTTGCAACTTTTTGCATATAAAGTGGGATCAGTCACAAAAAGGTAATCAAAATCGCCGAACCTTTAGTCATAAAATGACTAAACTTGGTGAAAGACTTTCAGAATCTGAAGTTAAATATTGTGGTGACAATTTGGTTGGTGGCAGGCACTAAATGTCACAAGAATCACCTCAAGCTTCAGGAAAAAAACAACTTTCAAATTGTAACTATACTTACCGGAGAGTATCTTCCATGAAAAAGACCAAAATCGTTTGTACGATTGGCCCTAAAACTGAATCTGTAGAGAAGTTAACTGAACTAGTAAACGCAGGCATGAACGTAATGCGTCTAAACTTCTCTCACGGTGACTTCGAAGAGCACGGCACTCGTATTGCGAACTTCCGCCAAGTAATGGAAGCAACTGGCAAACCACTAGCTATTCTTCTGGATACTAAAGGCCCTGAAATCCGTACCATCAAACTAGAAGGTGGTAACGATGTGGACCTTGTTGCTGGTCAAGAATTCACTTTCACAACGGATACATCAGTTGTTGGTAACAAAGAAAAAGTAGCCGTCACTTACGCTGGTTTCGCAGCAGACCTAAGCGCTGGTAACACTATTCTTGTCGACGATGGTCTGATCGAGATGGAAGTTATCTCAACGACTGATACTGAAGTAAAATGTAAAGTACTGAACAATGGTGCTCTAGGTGAAAACAAAGGTGTTAACCTTCCTGGTGTTTCTGTAAACCTTCCTGCTCTATCTGAAAAAGACAAGAACGACCTTAAGTTTGGTTGTGAGCAAGGTGTTGATTTCGTAGCGGCTTCTTTCATCCGTAAAGCTTCTGACGTTAAAGAAATCCGTGAAGTACTTGCTGCAAACGGCGGCGAGAACATCCACATCATCTCTAAAATCGAAAACCAAGAAGGTGTTGATAACTTCGACGAAATTCTTGAGCTTTCTGACGGCATCATGGTTGCTCGTGGTGACCTAGGTGTTGAAATCCCTGCTGAAGAAGTTATCTTTGCTCAGAAAATGATGATCGAGAAGTGTAACCGTGCACGTAAGATGGTTATCACTGCAACTCAAATGCTTGATTCAATGATCAACAACCCACGTCCAACTCGTGCGGAAGCGGGCGACGTTGCAAACGCTGTAATGGACGGTACTGATGCTGTAATGCTTTCTGGTGAAACGGCTAAAGGTAAATACCCTGTTGAAGCGGTAACTATCATGGCTCAGATCGCAAACCGCACAGATGCTGCACTTAAGGCTGAGCTAGGTTCTCGTCTAGATAGCCCACGTCTACGCATCACTGAAGCAGTATGTAAAGGTGCAGTGGATACCGCTGAGAAACTAGCGGCCCCTCTAATCGTTGTCGCTACGGAAGGTGGTAAGTCTGCTCGTTCAGTACGTAAATACTTCCCAACAGCAAACATCCTAGCACTAACAACAAATAAGAAGACAGCAGCTCAGCTAGTTCTGACTAAAGGTGTTACACCAGTTGTTGTTGACTCTATTGCAAGCACTGATGCTTTCTACATCGCAGGTAAAGAACTTGCTCTAGAATCAGGTCTTGGTAACAAAGGCGATATCGTTGTGATGGTTTCAGGTGCACTTGTTGCTTCTGGCACAACAAACACAGCGTCTGTACACGTACTATAAGACTGGATTTTCAGTTAACTGATCGAAGAGGGCTTTAAGCCCTCTTTTTTTTATTTTTATTTTTGTATGAGTGAATTGGAAATACCAAAGCAGCAGAAAAAACCATCGTCAATGACGATGGTTATGATTTAAATGATGAAAGCTTGGGCTCGCTTAGGGTTAAGGTTTTAACGCACGCTCTCCACGCGCAATACCAACCACACCACTTCGCGCGACTTCAACCACGTCGGTGACTTCCGATATCGCTTGAATAAATGCATCCAGTTTTTCGCTGGTACCCGCTAACTGCACGGTATATTGTGAAGCAGTGACATCAACAATTTGGCCACGGAAGATATCCGCGGTGCGTTTCACCTCGGCACGAGCAAAGCCACTGGCTTTGACTTTTACCATCATCAGTTCGCGTTCCAGATGTTCAAACTCAGTCACTTCCTGAACTTTTAATACATCAATCAGTTTGTGCAACTGTTTCTGGATCTGTTCCAATTGCATCTCGTTGGATGTGGTAGTGATGTTCAATCGTGAAAGGGTTTCGTCATCCGTTGGCGAAACCGTCAAAGATTCAATGTTGTAACCACGTTGAGAGAACAACCCGACAACGCGAGACAATGCACCCGGTTGGTTTTCCAATAGTAATGAAATGATGTGTCTCATATTAAGTTCTCTCCGTTTTGCTTAGCCACATTTTATCCATACCCTCGCCTTTAATTTGCATTGGGTAGACGTGTTCAGTTTCATCGACATTAATGTCAACGAACACGAGGCGGTCTTTCATATCTAACGCTTTTTGTAGCCCTTCTTCGAGCTGATCTGGCGTTTCGATACGAATACCAACGTGACCATAAGCTTCTGCAATCGCTGCAAAATCAGGAACAGAACTCATGTATGAATTTGAATGGCGGCCTTGATAAATAATGTCTTGCCACTGCTTTACCATGCCTAAGAAACGGTTGTTCAAGTTAATTATCTTAACCGGGATGTCGTATTGCATTGCGGTCGACAACTCCTGAATATTCATCTGGATACTGCCATCCCCCGTCACGACAACGACTTCTTCTTCCGGCATTGCAAATTTAACGCCCATGCCCGCAGGTAAGCCAAAGCCCATTGTGCCTAGACCACCGGAGTTGACCCAACGACGTGGCTTATTAAATGGATAGTAAAGCGCTGCGAACATTTGATGCTGACCTACATCAGAGGCCACATAAGCATCACCATTGGTCAATTTATGCAGAGTTTCAATAACTTGCTGTGGCTTGATACGTTCAGGTGAGGTTTCGTAAGCCAAGCATTGACGATCACGCCATACTTTTATTTCTTCCCACCAAGCGTGAATGGCTTCTTCATCATTACCACAAGATTGCTCAGCCAAAAGACCAAGCATGGTGATCAACACTTTTTCCGCTGAACCGACAATCGGCAGATCCACTTTGACGTTTTTAGAGATCGACGACGGATCAATATCGATATGCATGACCTTAGCGTTCGGACAGTATTTCTCTAGGTTGTTGGTGGTACGGTCATCGAAACGGACACCGATACCAAAGATCAGATCAGCATCATGCATCGCCATGTTGGCTTCATAAGTACCGTGCATCCCCAACATGCCAAGTGAGTTTTTGTGCGTTCCAGGGAAAGCACCTAACCCCATCAAGGTACTGACCACGGGTAAGTTAAGCTTGTCTGACAATTCAAGAATGTGCTCATGTGCTCCAGATATCACCGCGCCACCACCGACATAAAGCACTGGTTTTTTCGCTTCCAGTAACGACTTCAACGCTTTCTTGATCTGACCTTTATGGCCAGAAGTGGTTGGCTTATAAGAACGCATCGAAAGACTTTCAGGATACTGGTAAGGCAATTTGATTTGCGGGTTAAGCACGTCCTTTGGCAAGTCAATCACTACCGGTCCAGGACGACCCGTTGTCGCAATGTAAAACGCTTTTTTGATCGTTTCAGGAATGTCTTCCGCTTTCTTAACTAAGAAACTATGCTTCACCACGGGGCGCGATACACCAACAATGTCACACTCTTGGAATGCATCGTTACCAATCAGGTTATTGGGTACGTTACCTGAAATCACGATCATTGGGATTGAGTCCATATACGCGGTTGCAATACCAGTAATAGTATTGGTCGCGCCTGGACCTGAACATACCAGTACCACACCCGGTTGTCCGGTTGCGCGAGCATAGCCATCCGCCATATGCGTCGCGGCTTGTTCGTGTCTGACTAGTACGTGTTTAATTTGGTCGGTTTTGGCGTGCAGTGCGTCATAGATATCTAGAACGGAACCACCAGGGTAACCAAAGATCTGAGGTACATTCTCTTCGATCAGAGATTGCACAACCATCTCTGCACCTGACAACATTGCTGTCATACTTGCTCTCCTTACCCAGTACCCTGTCCGTAAGGTCAACGGATTGGTCTGGTTTCACATAGTTTAGGGCTTATTCGTAGCCTAATCGAAATACTTCAACGTTTTCGGCTATGTCTTGCGATTGTCATAACATACCGCAAGGTTACCCAACAAATGTAACGTTTTATTATCAACGGGTCTAATGTGATTCAAATCACGTTTTTCAACAACATACCGAAGATGAGAGAGTTTGAAGGGATAGCCGCCAAAGAATGAAGCATAGACAGCACGATAAAAGATGGTGCGACTTCAAAAGAGCATATTATTTCAAGACTAGTGCGATAGTGATGACAAAACAATCGCTCCTGACAGTACAACATAGACGGAACACTGACATAAAAAAATCCCCATAGCGATAAGCAATCACTGTGGGGAATTTTTCATCAATCTGAAATCTAACTGAGTTTAACTGCGATTATTATCACTTTTCTTTGTACATTTCTTCGATTTCAACCTGGTATTTATCATTGATCACTTTACGACGAAGTTTTTGAGTTGGCGTTAATTCACCATCGTCCATGGAAAAGGATCTGGGTAGTAATTTGAACTTTTTCACCTGTTCAAATTTAGCCAGCTCTTTCTGCAATTCATTCACACGTTTTTCCAGCATTTCCACCACTTGGTGATGCTTAATCAGTTCAACTCGATCGTGATAGGCAATGTTTAACTCTTTCGCGTACTCTTCCAGCGAATCAAAACATGGCACGATAAGCGCCGAAACAAATTTACGTGTATCAGCGATCACTGCAATCTGTTCGATAAAATGGTCTTTACCAATCGCGCCTTCAATCATTTGTGGTGCAATGTACTTACCACCCGACGTTTTCATCAGTTCTTTGATTCGATCAGTAATAAATAGATTACCATTTTCATCAATATGACCCGCGTCACCGGTTTTTAAGAAACCGTGTTCGTCGAATGTTTTCTCGGTCTCTTGTGGCATTTTATAGTAACCACGCATCACCATCGGACCGCGCACCAAGATTTCGTTGTTTTCGCCTATTTTAACTTGCGCACCGGGCATCGACATGCCAATAGAATCAGGGTCAAAGGCTTGGTCATCCCAGCATGACACCGTTGCTGTGGTTTCTGTCATACCGTAGCCCAACTTCACGTTAATACCAATGGCATGAAAGAATCGACCGATTGTCTCATCCAACTTAGCGCCACCACACGGCATGAAGTTAATGCGGCCGCCAAGTAAAGCTCGTAGCTTACTCATTACTAACTTATCGGCCAGAGCGTGAGATTTACGCAGTAACAAAGATGGCTTACGTTTTTCCTGATGGCACAACGCCATTTTTGCGCCCATATTGACTGCCCAGGTAAACATAATTTTACGGTGAATTGGCGCACGAGACACTTTCTCGTGAATCGCGGAGAAGATTTTTTCATAGAAACGCGGAACCGCACACATTACGGTTGGACGTACTTCGCTCAGCGCATCTCGCACTTGCATGGTGTCTTGCAGGTAACAGTTGGTTGCTCCTTTATACAAAACATAAAATGTCCATGCGCGTTCAAATACATGTGAAAGTGGCAAAAAACACAGTGAAACATCATCTTGAGATAAGCTTAAGCGCTGGTCATGACCATCAAGTTGTGCCGCGATATTGGCATAATCCAACATCACACCTTTAGGCTGGCCAGTTGTGCCAGAGGTATAAATCAGGGTAAGTAAATCGTCTGATCGTGCCTGCAATAAGCGCTCATCTAGCTCGACTTGATACTGATGCTCGCCACTGGCAATAAAGGCTTGCCAACTGATCGCAAATTCATGCTCACCCAGCTCGATGCTGTCTGACATGGCAACCACCAACTCGAGTTGAGGACACTGTTCGAAGATACTCACCGCGGCATCGAACTGTGCTTGCTCACCGACGAATAGTACTTTGACGTCGGCATTATCGAGAATATACGCAGACTGAGCGGCGGTATTCGTCGGATAAATAGGAACCGTGACACCACGTAATTGCAATGCGGCAAAATCAGCAATGGTCCACTGCGGCATATTGTTAGAGAAAATGCCCACTTTATCCTGAACTCTCAATCCTTGAGCCAAAAGTGCAAGCGATAACCCATCAACTTGCTGACCAAATTGCGTCCAAGTCATCCCTTGCCATTCATCGCCCACTTTGTGTTTGAGCGCAACGCGAGAGCCGCCGTTTGCAATTTGTTCACGAATACATTTAACAATATGAAAATCTAATTTGGCCATTTCTTCACTTACCTTTTGGCTTACAGGCGTAAGCTAATTGAGCGAACAAGTGTACTCACAACCTTTCGAAACACAACTGACCGATATCAAACTTCCACCTAATTAGCGACGAACATCACCAACATCGTCTATTTCTAAGTAAAATGCAACGGTAAACTGCCCTTAATTAATTGTTTTCACTTACAATAAAGACACTAAAATGCCCCTAAAAAGCTCACACCTTTTAGGGGCATTTTATTGTAAAAATTGATGACTTTATTGTGAATAATTGACAAGTTTAGTGTAAAAGCTCAATTTTCAATCAGGTGAACTACTTAGTCGCGATGACTTCGCCACAAATGATCATCAGTTGATCGCGTAGCCAGATGTGACCTTTGTCTTTTTCACTCGACTCGTGCCAACTTAAGTAACCACCGATCTCTTTGTTCGCAAATGGCAAATCAAGGATCTGTAACTGATCGCTGTTCACTGCGTTTTCGGCCATCCAACGCGGTGCAATGGTCACCAACTCAGACTGTCCAACGACATACAGTAGATTACTTAAACTTGAACCTTGGTATGAAGCTAAGCAATCAAGTTCACGGTAAGCTTGTTCAGAAAAGCTGCGTTGACCATGCACTTTTGATAGTTTTGCATGCTTTTCATTAATGAGCTGTTCTGCACTCACACCACCTTGAATACGCGGATGCGATTTAGAGGCGATCACGACCAACTCATCTTTAAAAATTTCTGTACTTGAGAAGCCTTGTTCATCAAATCGAGCATAATCAATCACAAAGTCGATTTCTTGATAGCGCATACGCTCAGACAAAAGACGGTCAAACTCGGCATCTAAATGCAATTGAACATTTGGCGCTTGCTGGTGCACTTTCGACATGATTTTCGGTGCAAAGCGCATATCACATGGGCTGCAAATCGCGAGCTTAAACAACCGATTTGACGACTCAGGCTGAAAAACTGAGCTTGGGAGTTCATTACGGATTAACTGCAATGCTTGGCGAATAGGGCCAAATAACTGACGAGCACGTTGCGTAGGTTGAATGCCTCGCCCTTGGCGCATAAACAACTCGTCATTAAACATCACTTTTAATCGCGCAACCGCATTACTTACAGCGGGTTGCGACATACCCAAATTGTGTGCTGCACGGGTAATATTTTGCTCTTGCATTACCGCATCAAATACGGTCAAAAGGTTCAAATCGACACCGCGCAATGTGCTTTCCATACGGTAGCTAGCAATTGCGCTCATCGCATCTTTTTTATCTGACATGGAGTGCGTCTCTTTTAGTAATCGTCAATTTGGCACAATGAATACTCAGCGCTTAGAGCCACATTTTTTCGCAACCGGATCTCACGAGTTCTGCGCTTGTTCATAACCAAAAATGAATCATTTATTATATTTGTTGACCAGATGATTCCGGCTTGAAATGTACTATCAACTAATTGGTCAGTAATTCGCAACTCGTTTGATATTTAATCACTAAATTTTAGCCAACACGACCAATAAACAAAAATAATCAATAAGTTAACTAAAATATAAAAAACTCTAAAACGCCTTTCTCAGAGCATCCCTACCGCCATCGAGTCTATTGATGGCAAATTAAAAATTTAGTTAAAATTATTAATGACGATTATTCTTACCCACCGTACCCTAAAGTCGCATCAATCAATTGTTTTAGAGACATCAGGGAAACCGCACAAAGACAATGCATAGAAATAATGTGGTGAGCATAAGACTGCAGCAACTTAAGCAGGTTAAGTTGCTACTTATTTCCATGACAAGATAGGGAGGATTGGTACCTTATCGTTTAGGAGAATTAGAGAGGTTAAGGGAGCTAAAGGTTTGGAGAAACGTAACTCGGAAAGTCAACTTGCTCCCAAAGTTGCTTGGAAAGCATTTCTTGCGAATCCCACTCCCCCTGCAAGACCCACTGCGCGATCGCCTGGGCAACATCGGGGTAATGGACACTTTCCGCCTGTTGCTCTTTAAGCCATAAACGCACAGTTGAAATGTCTAAGCTGCCCATCGACATCGCAAGCCCCAATTCTTCAAGCGTCGCCACATTACTTTGTTGCTCAAACTGCCCAGATAAGGGTTTTAATAATAGCTTTTTACCCAACGAAAGTGCTTCCGAAGGTAACTCAAACCCACCATTGGCAATCACACCACTGCATTGATGTAAGTGATGCTGAAAATCTGTGTGGCTAAGCGGTCTCAACTCAATATTTTCAATGTATTCAGGCTCAATCACATCCGGGTGATAACAAATAAACGATTGTTGATTGAAATGAAACAGCAGATCACCGATGTCTTCTATCGATTCAAAAGGCAAATAAACCAGTACAAAGTTATCGTTGTTCGTTTGGTTGTTGTTCGTATGCACGATAGGAGGCAATAATGGTTGATCAAAGTGATACCAATGAAGACCTAAGTAATGTTGCGACGGAGCAAAGTGCTGGATGACTGATTTATCTAACCAACTCGCCCCTTTTAACGGAACTGGGTAACGGAAGGCATTTTGATGGCTGATACCAATGCATGGTTTTTTCTGCTTGCGAGCTGCCCATGCCGTCACTGGTTCAAAATCATTAAGAACCAAATCGTAGGAGGATAAATCCAATTGATTGACCTCTTTACAAAACTGTATGAGGTTATTCTGCAGCGCCGTTTTTGTGTAGTTAACAGCTCCCTTGTGGGTAATAAAAGTAAAGCCTCGACGTGTTTGATAGTCTCCAAAGTCTTCCATCGAAAAATACTTTTCTGGTGCTCGACCTGAAAATAAAAAATCCACTTGAACATCATGAGATTTAAACGCGTGGCTCATGGCTCTGGCGCGAGCTATATGACCGTTTCCCGTCCCCTGAACACCGTAAAGTATCTTCATAAATTACGCTCCTACTATCATTATCGCTAAGCCACCACAGACGCTTCCTAACAGAGCACCAATCATCACGTCGGTCACAAAATGTACCCCCAGAAGAATACGTGACATACCAATCAGGCTGGCCCAAATGAACGCGGCAGAACCCATACCTGGATAGTAGTGATCAATCAGAGTTGCCATCACAAAACCTGCAGCAGTGTGTCCTGAAGGTAAGCTGTAGCGATCAGAAGGGGTAATGAAAGCAGGCAGTAACGCGTTCAACTCTTCTGGACGGCGACGTTTAAAACTGTTTTTCAACGTCCAATAAATCGGTAACTCAATGACAAAAGCCAATAAGCCAGAGAGTAAAAAGATCGCTCCATATTGTTTATCCACGAGCCAAGCAACCAACCCAAGGGCGAGGTAGAGGTGTCCATCACCGCTGTGAGAAATTGCTTTGCTAACATTGGCAACGGGTTGATTAAAGCGATGCTGAAGACAAACACTTGATACCGCGAGATCCAGCTTCGCTATCTTAGTGAATGGATGTGCAATTGACTCAATGGTTCTCATCTGATTTATCCTTACTTACGCAGGCAATGCCCTTGTAGAAAAATTAGGCGATTTAGGTGACAGGTAAATGACGGGATGTTGGAGAATTGATGACAGCAAGATCCAGTATCAAAACACGTAGCATCTTTGACTGACTCATCCGATAAGAGTAAAAAATTCACTTTAGGGTTGACGTACTCCACTGAGTGCGGTACTAATTCTGTTAACTTAATTTCGTGGAAAGCTTAACAACTATGTCAGCTCATTTTTCTATCCTGCTTAGCCTCCTCCTGATCGTGACCAGTTCGCGCGGGTAGGCTGTGGAAGAAAAAATAACCACAACGTCTTCAAAAAACCCGCATGTCAATGCGGGTTTTTTTATATCTAAATACTGGAAGTAAACGATTAACTCACACAAAAAGTGTAGAAATCACTAAGGAAGCAAACATGAATGATCAAGTCATTATATTCGACACCACCTTGCGTGATGGCGAGCAAGCGTTGTCAGCAAGCTTGACGGTTAAGGAAAAACTGCAAATTGCCTATGCGCTGGAAAGGCTAGGCGTTGATGTCATCGAAGCAGGCTTCCCAATCTCTTCTCCTGGTGATTTCCAGTCAGTACAAACCATTGCTAAAAATATCAAAAATAGCCGTATTTGTGCGCTTTCACGTGCCGTTGCCAAAGACATCGATGCAGCAGCTGAAGCATTGAAAGTCGCGGATCAATTTCGAATCCACACGTTTTTGGCCACTTCCACTATCCACGTAGAAGATAAGCTACGCCGTAGCTATGACGACGTGCTAGAAATGGCTGTGAACGCCGTCAAACATGCGCGTAACTACACAGATGATGTTGAGTTTTCGTGTGAAGATGCAGGCCGTACTCCAATCGATAACCTATGCCGTATGGTGGAAGCCGCAATCAATGCAGGTGCCACGACAGTCAACATTCCAGACACCGTAGGTTACACCGTTCCAAGCGAGTTCGGCGGTATCATTCAAAACCTATTTAACCGTGTACCCAATATCGATAAAGCGGTCATATCAGTCCACTGCCATGATGATTTAGGCATGTCGGTTGCCAACTCCATCGCTGCAGTACAAGCAGGTGCTCGCCAAATTGAAGGAACCATCAACGGCATCGGTGAGCGTGCAGGCAACTGTTCGCTTGAAGAAATTGCGATGATCATTAAAACCCGACAAGAGCTATTGGGTGTCCACACGGGCATCAAACATGACGAAATTCACCGCACGAGTAAGTTGGTTAGCCAACTATGTAACATGCCAATTCAAAGTAATAAGGCCATTGTCGGGGCCAATGCATTCAGCCACTCTTCAGGTATTCACCAAGATGGTATGCTTAAAAATAAAAACACCTACGAAATCATGACGCCTGAGTCAATTGGTCTTAAAAATCAAGCACTAAACTTGACAAGTCGTAGTGGTCGAGCAGCGGTGAAGAGCCACATGGACAGCATGGGTTATAAAGAAGATGAGTATAACCTAGATGCACTTTATACCGATTTCTTGAAACTGGCTGACCGTAAAGGACAAGTATTCGACTACGATCTCGAAGCCTTAATGCACTTCTCGAATCTACGTGAAGAAGATGACTTCTATAAATTAAACTACTTGAGCGTACAATCTGGTAGTGTGATGGCAACCACCAGCATTAAAATACAATGTGGTGATGAGGAAATGTCTGAAGCAGCGGTGGGTAATGGCCCAGTAGATGCGCTATACCAATGCATCTACCGCGTCACAGGTTACGACATTGTGCTAGATAAGTTCGACTTAACCGCGAAAGGCGAAGGCGAAGACGGCTTAGGCCAAGCAGACATCATCGCCAATTACAAAGGACGCAAATACCATGGTACCGGTGTATCCACCGATATCGTTGAAGCTTCTGGCCAGGCGCTACTTCATGTAATCAACAGCATTCATCGCGCAGATGAAATTGAAGAGATGAAGAGAAAGAAAATCGCGGCGGTATAATTTTCCGGAGCGGCACCGCTCAGGACTGAACTAATTTGATAAAAATTAAGCTTAAATATTAGAGTATTAAAGGATTAACATGACAGACAAATCATACAAAATTGCCGTTCTACCTGGTGACGGTATTGGCCCTGAGGTGATGGCACAAGCGCACAAAGTGCTCGATGCAATCGAGAAAAAGCACAGCTTGTCATTTGAGCGCGATGAGCACGATGTCGGCGGCATTGCTATCGATAATCACGGCACGCCACTGCCAGAGAGCACAGTAAAAGCGTGTGAAGAGTCTGATGCAGTTCTGTTTGGTTCTGTTGGTGGTCCAAAATGGGAACACTTACCACCAAACGATCAGCCAGAGCGTGGCGCGTTGCTGCCACTTCGTAAGCACTTCCAACTGTTCTGTAACCTACGTCCAGCTCAAATTCATAGTGGCCTAGAAGCGTTCTCTCCATTACGTGCCGACATATCCGAGCGTGGTTTCGATATTGTAGTAGTGCGCGAGCTTACTGGCGGTATCTACTTCGGCCAACCAAAAGGTCGTGAAGGTGAAGGCGCAACTGAAAAAGCGTTCGATACCGAGGTCTACCACCGTTTTGAAATTGAGCGTATCGCTAAAATCGCCTTTGAATCTGCTCGCCTACGTCGTAAGAAAGTTTGCTCGATCGACAAGGCGAACGTACTTCAAAGCTCGATCCTATGGCGTGAAGTAGTGGAAGAAATTGCCAAAGACTACCCAGACGTTGAGCTGTCACACATGTACATCGACAACGCTACCATGCAGCTAATTAAAGACCCAGCGCAGTTTGACGTGATGCTCTGTTCAAATATTTTTGGTGACATCATTTCTGATGAGTGTGCGATGATCACAGGCTCTATGGGTATGCTGCCTTCAGCAAGCTTAAACGAAAGCAAATTTGGCCTTTACGAACCAGCCGGTGGCAGTGCGCCTGACATCGCAGGTAAAAACATCGCCAACCCAGTGGCACAGATTCTTTCAGCAGCTCTGATGCTCCGTTACAGCTTGGGTGAAGAAGCGGCAGCGCAAGATATCGAAGCTGCGGTATCTAAAGCGCTTTCTGCTGGCGAACTGACGGGCGATCTGGCCGGAGACAATCCTGCGCTAAGCACTTCAGAAATGGGCGACAAAATTGCAGAGTACATCTTGAACTCATAAACCAGAACTAGATTGATAATAATTATTCGCACCTGATGAGCCGTTCTCAGGTGCTACACACAGGATTAGTGATAATGGGCAAAACACTATACGAAAAAGTCTACGACGCGCACGTTGCCGTCGCAGCAGAAGGGGAAACCCCGATTCTTTACATCGATCGTCACTTGGTACACGAGGTTACCTCTCCACAGGCTTTTGACGGCTTGCGAGAGAAAGGCCGCCCAGTGCGACAGGTCAGCAAAACGTTCGCAACGATGGATCATAACGTTTCAACCACGACCAAAGACATTAACGCCTCAGGTGAGATGGCGCGAATCCAGATGGAAACGCTATCGAAAAACTGTGAAGAGTTTGGTGTGACGCTTTACGACCTGAATCATAAATACCAAGGCATCGTTCACGTTATGGGCCCAGAGTTAGGCATTACCCTACCTGGCATGACTATCGTGTGTGGTGATTCTCATACCGCAACCCATGGTGCATTTGGCTCGTTGGCGTTTGGTATCGGCACCTCTGAAGTTGAACACGTGTTAGCCACTCAAACGCTAAAACAAGCGCGTGCGAAAACAATGAAGATCGAAGTCAAAGGCAAAGTGGCTCCGGGTATTACCGCAAAAGACATCGTGCTTGCCATCATTGGTGAAACGACGGCCGCTGGCGGCACAGGTTATGTAGTAGAGTTCTGTGGTGAAGCCATTACCGACCTTTCTATGGAAGGCCGTATGACCGTGTGTAACATGGCCATCGAGCTAGGTGCAAAAGCGGGCCTTATTGCGCCAGATGAGACCACCTTCGAATACATTAAAGGCCGTAAATTCTCGCCGCAAGGCGCTGACTTTGACGCTGCTGTAGAGTATTGGAAAACCCTAAAAACAGACGACGACGCTGAATTTGATGCAGTGGTCACTTTGAACGCAGCAGACATCAAACCACAAGTCACGTGGGGAACAAATCCAGGTCAGGTAATCGCGGTGGATCAACCGATCCCATCTCCACAAAGCTTTGCCGATCCCGTAGAGAAATCCTCCGCGGAAAAAGCACTGGCATACATGGGCTTAGAAGCTGGTAAGTCACTCTCTGACTATCCGGTTGATAAAGTGTTTGTTGGCTCTTGCACCAACTCACGCATTGAAGACATGCGCGCCGCTGCAGCAGTAGCAAAAGGTCGTAAAGTCGCCTCACACGTTCAAGCACTTATTGTTCCTGGTTCTGAGCAAGTAAAAGCTCAGGCAGAAGCGGAAGGCTTGGATGTCATCTTCAAAGAAGCAGGGTTTGAATGGCGTCTTCCAGGCTGTTCAATGTGTCTAGCAATGAACAATGACCGTTTAGGTCCACAAGAGCGCTGCGCATCAACCTCAAACCGTAACTTTGAAGGTCGTCAAGGCCGTGACGGACGCACACACTTGGTTAGCCCTGCAATGGCCGCAGCCGCTGCGATTGCTGGTCACTTTGTTGATATTCGCGAATTCACCATTTTTGATAAACAGGACTAGGGAGAACAATCATGTCAGGTTTTAAACAACACACTGGTTTGGTTGTGCCTCTGGATGCCGCCAACGTCGATACCGATGCCATCATTCCAAAGCAGTTCCTACAAAAAGTATCTCGCTTAGGTTTTGGTAAACACCTGTTCCATGACTGGCGCTTCCTTGATGATGCTGGCGAACAGCCAAACCCTGAGTTTGTGATGAACGCACCGCGTTACCAAGGCGCTTCTATCCTACTCGCACGTGAGAACTTCGGTTGTGGCTCTTCTCGTGAACACGCACCTTGGGCACTAGCGGATTACGGCATCAAAGCCATCATCGCACCGAGCTTTGCCGATATTTTTTACGGCAACTCAATCAACAACCAAATGGTGCCGGTACGTTTGACTGAGCAAGAAGTGGATGAAATATTCCAGTTCGTTGAAGCCAACGAAGGGGCAGAAGTCGAAGTCGATTTAGAAGCCAATGTGGTTCGTGCCAACGGCAAAGAGTACAGCTTTGAAATTGATGAGTTCCGTCGTCACTGTTTGTTGAATGGTTTAGACAACATTGGGCTGACGCTTCAACATGAAGATAAAATTTCGGAATACGAAGCGAACATTCCTAGTTTTCTACGCTAAGCGCTGTTGATTCTCTAGCAATGATATAAGCACAAGGCTGACGATTGTCAGCCTTTTTCGTTTTTATGTGTAGATGAAAGAAAACAAGGACGAAACAGGTCTACACTAACAACAAATTCCACAGTAGATATCTCTATGAAACGCCTTTTATTGTTGTTATGTACCCTATTTTCTTGTGCTGTTTTTGCCGCCCCCAAGGCAGAGTTATGGCCGTATTGGAAGCAATCCGATGAAGCCAATCCAACGCACGTTTCTCATCAGGAATGGCAGCAGATACTCGATAATTATCTTGTAACTCAAGGGGAAAACACCCTATTTCGCTACCGCTCGGTGTCGACCGCAGATCAAACAAAACTTAAGCGATATATTCAACGCCTTTCTAATCTCGATCCTAGACAATACCGAAAAGCTGAGCAATACGCTTACTGGGTAAACCTGTATAACGCGCTCACCATCGATCTTATTTTGGACCATTACCCTATCCAGTCGATCACAAAATTAGGCGGACTGTTTAGTTTTGGTCCCTGGGATGATGAGGTGGTGAGTATTAATGGTAAGTCACTGACATTAAATGACATTGAACACCGAATCCTTCGTCCCATCTGGCAAGACCCTAGAACCCACTATGCCGTCAATTGTGCTAGCTTGGGCTGCCCGAATTTACAACAACAAGCGTTTACCGCCAACAACACTCAAGTTCTGTTAGACAACGCGGCAAAAGCTTTTATAAACAGTGATAAAGGCGTATCAATTCAGGGGAACAACGCACAACTCTCCTCAATTTATGATTGGTTTGCAGCAGACTTTGGGGGTGAAGCGCAAGTGTTTGACCACATTAGAAAATACGCCCCGCAGTACAACAGTTTTTCTGGTCGAGTGACCTACGACTACGATTGGAGCTTGAATCAAGCCAACTGATTTTTAACAAGATTTGTCCGCTTGAATAGTTTTAGTCCACTTGAATCGCTTTAGGTCACCAGTAACCCCAAAACCAAAGCGGGCACGAAAAAGGGCACAATGTGCCCTTTTGCTGTTCATCTTTGATAGAAAATTCGAGATTACTTAAAGCCTTTGACCTTTTTAATCAAATCATACGCATTTTGAATTTCTTGCGATTTTTCTTTAGCCATATTCATCATCTCCGGCGGCAAACCTTTCGCCATCAACTTATCTGGATGGTGTTCATTCATCAATTTGCGATGAGCGCGTTTCACGGTTTTACTGTCTGCATCGGCAGCGACACCCAAGATTTTGTATGCATCCGCCAATTGATCTGCCTGAGACGCTTGCTGCCAACCGCCACCAGAAGAGTGATGTTGGCCTTGGTGACCATGAAAGCCACCTTGGCTTTGAAAACGAAATGCCGCTTCTTGCATATGCAAACGGCGTTCGAGCTGCTCAGAGGAAAAACCTAAACCACGCGCAATCTTGTGTAACACATTGCGTTCGCTAGGATGAATTTCACCGTCAGCAAACGCCGCAGAGATTTGCAGTTCGAGGAAAAATTGCAGTAAATCATAACGTCCTGCGGTAGAAATTTTGACACGCTCGAGCACATCCTCTAATGGAAAATGGCTTTCTTTACCATCACGAAACGCATCTTGTGCCGCTCGACGGTGTTCACCGTGAAGGTTCATGCGATCCATCATCGCGGACGCTAACTGAATTTCTTCTTTGGTTACTTGCCCTTTCGATTTTGCCACATGTCCCATGACTGAGAATGCGGCTTTAAAAAACTCTTCCTGACGCTGCGCCTGACTTGGGCCAGAACCAAAACCACCGGCAGAGAATCCGGCCTGTCTTAAGCGACGGGCTTTATCAAACTGATGCCCGATAAACAAGCCAAACAGCAAACCAAGCGGCCCACCAAATAACAAACCAAAGAATGCCCCAAGAATTTTGCCAAAAATATGCATTATGTGTTCTCTATCAATGAATTTTTATCAACGACCGCGGTCTTATAGTGCTGGATGCAACGATTTCCTTTATGATAATGGAATTAGTTTTATTTCGGCTAGGCTATTCCATTAAGGTACACCAAGCCCTATAGCCATCGAGTAGCAGTGACAAAGGAAAGTTCAATTCAATGCAACGTCTCTCCCGCACATTTTTAGCGGCCTCTATTAGCACCGCCCTGTTTGTACCCACGACTCAAGCCGACGCAAATACTGGTGATAGTGTGCAGGAAATGCCCACCACAGATCAATGTTTGGTCGAAACAAGTGGCGAAGAGGACACGCTCAACACCCCTGTCGTGGTCGAAGCTGACCAACTACAAGCGATCAATGGTGACAAAGCACAATACTCAGGTAATGTAAAAATCACCCAAGGGGCTAAAAAAATCACCGCTGATAATGTCACTCTGCACCAACAAGATAATGTTGTGGTTGCAGAAGGTAACGTGACTTTCGACGATGGACAAGTTAAAGCGCGTTCTGACCGCGCGACGAATGATATCAATAAAGATACGTTTTCACTTGAGAACACTGAATACCAGTTTACTTGTCAACAAGGTCGCGGGACCGCAGCTTATATCGCACGAACCGGCCAATCAGTTTATGAATTAGAAGACGGCTCTATCACATCTTGTCCAGAAGGCGATAACTCTTGGCGCCTCGTCGCATCGGGCATCGATGTGGATCAAAATGAAGAGACCGCGACGTTACATCATCCTCGATTTGAAATTCTTGATGTTCCCGTTATTTACGTGCCCTATTTAACCATGCCGATTGGTGACACTCGTAAATCGGGTTTCTTGTTTCCTTCGGTGTCATACGGTTCAAGTGACGGCATGGAAGTTGAAATCCCATACTACTGGAACATTGCGCCTCAGTACGATCTAACCCTGACGTCTCTGTACATGCAACAGCGTGGTACAAAACTCGATGCAGATTTTCGCTACCTTACCGATGGCTGGGGAAAAGGCGGGCTCAAAGGTGAATATCTCAACCAGGATAGAAAGTATGAAGATGAGGCTCGTTGGGGCTATCAATATACGCATGAGGGCATTATCGACAAGCATTGGGTTGTCGATATCGACTACTCAAAAGTCAGTGATATTAACTACTTTATTGACTTAGACTCTGATATTGGTAACCGAGAAGACGGCCAATTAATGCAAAGTGGTAAGGTTCAGTACCGTTCTGATTTCTGGGATGCGGCATTAAGTGCACGCGACTTTCAGGTATTACTCCAAAGGGAGAACCAACCTTATCGCGTCATGCCTCAGTTGGATCTGAACTACTACGGGCCGCTTTGGGGCAATGTGTTCCAATTTGATGTAAAAAGCCAGGTCAGCCGCTTTGAAACCGATGATACCGCGCGACCAAATGCCACTCGTGTTCACATCGAACCTGGTTTCACTGTACCATTAACGACCTCTTGGGCCTCATGGACAACCGAAGCACGCGCCCTTTCCACCTATTATTCGCAAGATTTAAGCGGGTTAACCGACGTCGCATTAAAGAACCAACTTGACGAGCAAGTCTCGCGTGTTATTCCTGAGTTTCGCTCTCATGCTCAACTTTACTTAGAGCGAGACACCAGTTTGGTTGATGGTTATACACAAACACTGGAACCGCAAATCCAGTACTTGTATGTACCCAAAGAAGATCAATCCAATATCTATAACTATGACACTACGTTGCTGCAAACCGACTATTACGGTCTATTCCGCAGCCGAAAATACAGTAGTATCGATAAGGTCGCCTCAGCGAATCAATTGAGCTATGGTGCCAGCACGCGCTTTTTTGATGACGACTACAAAGAGCGCCTAAATGTCTCATTTGGTCAAATTTACTATTTTGATAAAAAGACCAAACTGAGCAACAGTACCAACCTGCCAGATGAAACCTCTAACTACTCATCGTGGGCGGTAGAAGCAGAGTTCAACTATAACGATTACCTGTTCTATCATGGTGGTGTTCAGTACGATATCGACTTGAGTGAGATGCAACTGGCCAACAGCACCATGGAGTATCGATTCAATCGAGGCTTCATTCAGGGTAACTATCGTTATGTCACCCGCGAATACATTGAAGATACCATCATTCTTGAGAATCTCGACACGATTACACGCAAAGGTATTTCTCAAGCTGGTATTGTGGGCGCGTATGAGTTCAATCCTAACTGGTCGGCAAGTGGTCAATATTACTACGACCTTAATGAAAATATGGATTTGGAATGGCTCGCCAGCCTGCGCTACCAATCTGATTGTTGGTATATTGGATTTACGTATGCAAACCAATTGGTAGGCTGGGAAAATCAAGCCATTGGTAGTGATGGTTCTTCAGCGGAATACGAGAATAACTTCGGCGTCAACTTCGGCATTCAAGGCTTTGCGACCAATAAACGCTCTGAGACGGCAGAACAAGAACTCGGCGGGTCTGATAACGCGATCAAGTATGGTCGTCCATTCTATCTGAACAATTAATCGAATTAAGCGTCTGAGTATAGTAAGACGCTTCTTAAAAAATACTGACGGAATTTTAAATGAAAATTTGGAAATCAATCTTATTCACGACCCTACTCTCTTACGCTTGCGGAGCAGTAGCAGCACCAGTAGAGCTTGATAAGGTTGCAGTCATCGTTAATGACGGTGTCATTCTACAAAGCGATATCGATACTGCGATGAAAACACTTCAGGCCAACGCTCGTCAAAATGGTAAGAGCTTACCCCCGACGAGTGTTTTGAAAGACCAAGTGGTAGAAAAGCTGATCATTGATACCCTGCAAGGCCAAGAAGCCGATCGCATTGGTGTGCGTGTTGATGACAGTCGCTTAAATCAAGCGATCGCAGAAATTGCACGCAACAACAACCAGAGCGTGGAGCAACTTACCGCATCTGTACAAAGCGAAGGGATCAGCTACTCAGAATTTCGAGAGCAAATTCGTAAAGAAATCGCCGCTTCAGAAGCACGCAATGCGTTAGTGCGTCGACGCATTAACATTTTACCAGCAGAAGTGGATAACCTAGCTGAGCAACTCTCGAAGCAAACCAACGCCTCAGTACAGTACAAAATCAGTCACATTCAATTACGTTTCTCTGATGATAAAGATAAGTCTGCGGTCGAAGCAGAAGCAAACGAGCTAGCTCAAAAACTGGCTCAGGGTGCAGACTTTACCGAAATGGCTTACACCTATTCAAAAGGTCCAAAAGCGTTACAAGGTGGTGATTGGGGCTGGATGCGCAAAGAAGAAATGCCAACCATTTTTGCTGACCAAATCAAAATGCAAAACAAAGGAACAATCATTGGCCCATTTCGCAGCGGTGTGGGCTTCCACATCTTAAAAATTGATGATGTGAAAGGTCTAGAAACCGTTGCTGTGACCGAAGTGAATGCCCGTCACATTCTGATCAAACCGACCGTCATCTTGAGCGATGAAGGGGCTAAAAAGCAGTTAAATGAGTTCGTTCGTCGCATCAAGTCAGGCGAAGCTACGTTTGCTCAACTCGCCTCTCAATACAGCCAAGATCCTGGCTCTGCGGCGCAAAATGGTGAGTTAGGTTACCAAACTCCAGATCTTTACGTGCCAGAGTTCAAACACCAAGTAGAGACATTGCCAGTCGGCTCAATCAGTGAACCATTTAAAACCGTTCACGGTTGGCATATTGTTGAAGTACTAGACCGCCGTAAAGTCGACCGTACTGACTCAGCAATGAAAAATAAAGCTTACCAAATGCTGTTTAGCCGTAAGTTTAATGAAGAAGCAGGTGCATGGATGCAAGAGCTACGTGCCAGCGCGTTTGTTGAAATTGTGGGTGATAACAATGGCAACTAATTCGATTCGTAGAATTGTCGTTACCTCAGGAGAACCTGCGGGCATCGGCCCTGATTTAGTGCTGGCTCTTTCTAAGGAAGACTGGGCGCACCAAATCGTGGTCTGTGCAGACAAAAATATGTTGATGGAACGGGCTGAATCACTTGGCATCGACGTTCAACTCGCTGATTACAATGCAGAAGAAGCGCCGACCGCTCAAAAAGCCGGCACCCTTATCGTTGACCACGTCGATATCGCGGAAAAAGTTGTCGCTGGACAACTCAATGAAGCCAACGGGCACTACGTGCTAAAAACGTTAGAAAGAGCCGCTTTGGGCTGTATGAATGATGAATTTGATGCTATTGTCACCGGCCCTGTACATAAGGGGGTGATCAATAGAGCAGGCGTTGCTTTCAGTGGGCATACAGAATTCTTTGCTGAAAAATCTAACACGCCGCTCGTAGTAATGATGCTCGCGACTGAAGGGCTGCGAGTCGCTCTGGTGACGACGCACATTCCATTGGCTTATGTGTCAAAAGCGATCACAGAAGAACGATTGGAAAAAATCATCGATATTCTTCATCATGACTTAGTAGAAAAATTTGCTATCAAACAACCAAATATCTACGTATGCGGATTAAATCCGCACGCTGGTGAAGATGGCTGCTTAGGGCATGAAGAAATCGAGACCATCACTCCGACTCTAGAAAAGATTCGACGCGAAAAAGGTATCAACCTGATCGGCCCATTGCCGGCAGATACCATTTTCAACGAAAAATATTTAAACGATGCTGATGCTGTTTTAGGCATGTACCACGATCAAGTGTTGCCAGTATTAAAATACAAAGGCTTTGGCCGTTCGGTAAACATTACGCTTGGTCTACCTTTTATTAGAACATCGGTTGATCATGGTACGGCACTCGATCTGGCAGGGACAGGTCAAGCGGATACAGGGAGTTTCCGAACAGCGCTCAAGCATGCGATAGATTTAGTAGAGAAAAAACAATGAGAAATGATGTCCATTTAGGACACAAAGCGCGTAAACGTTTTGGTCAAAACTTCCTGAACGATCCATATATTATTGATGGTATCGTATCAGCAATTAACCCAAAATCGGGCCAAAACCTGGTTGAAATCGGTCCTGGTCTTGGTGCCATTACAGAGCCTGTTGGTCGCGAAGTAGACAAGTTCACTGTTATTGAGCTAGACCGAGACTTGGCAGAACGTTTACGTAACCATCCTGAACTGGCAGATAAGCTGACCATTCATGAAGGTGACGCGATGCGCTTTGACTTCACACAACTTGTGAAGCCAAACAATAAGTTACGTATTTTTGGTAACTTACCGTACAACATCTCAACACCATTGATGTTCCACCTTTTTGAGTTTCATAAAGACATACAAGACATGCACTTTATGCTGCAAAAAGAAGTGGTAAACCGTCTTGCAGCAGGCCCAGGCAGTAAAGCATATGGCCGCCTGACAGTGATGGCTCAGTACTATTGTAAAGTGGTACCAGTACTGGAAGTGCCACCAACAGCATTTGTACCGCCACCAAAAGTGGATTCAGCCGTTGTACGTCTAATCCCTTACGAAGAGCTACCATGTCCAGCCAAAGATCTACGTTTGTTAGATCGTGTCGTTCGCGAAGGCTTTAATCAGCGTCGTAAGACTGTTCGTAACTGTTACAAATCGCTGTTAAGTACTGAAGTGCTAGAAGAGCTAGGCGTAAACCCGGGCATGCGTCCAGAAAACCTGACGCTAGAACAATTTGTTGCAATGGCTAACTGGTTAGCCGATAACCCACAGCGTTAAACTCGAACAACAATATGCCAAATCCAGTGGGCTTGGCATATTGCATTACTCAGTAATTCAGGGAGTGCACATGGACGTCATTCAACCTTGTATCAAAATTCAAGTTCACACCAAATACATCGCAGAACAATCGAACCCAGAACTGCATCGCTACGTTTTTGCCTACATCATTACAATCAAAAATCTCAGTCAGCAAACCGTACAACTGATCAGTCGCCGCTGGTTGATTACTGACTCTAACGGTAAGCAAATGACGGTTGAAGGTGATGGTGTCGTTGGTCAACAGCCCTTTATCCCAAGTAATGACGAATACACTTACAGCAGTGGAACGGCGTTAGAGACACCCGTTGGCGTCATGCAAGGCCACTACAAATTACTCGATGAAAACGGGCAAGAGTTCACGACAGAGATTGAACCTTTCCGTCTTGCGGTTCCAAATGTATTAAATTAACTGGAGATCAAGTGGCAACCTATATCGTTGGTGACATTCAAGGCTGTTTCGATGAATTGCAGCGACTCTTAGAACAAGTATCTTTCTCTCCTGAACATGATCAACTTTGGTTGGCTGGTGATCTCGTTGCCAGAGGACCAAAATCATTAGAAACGTTACGTTTTGTCAAATCGTTAGGCAACAGCGCCAAAGTCGTGCTGGGTAACCATGACCTGCACTTACTTGCGGTGGCGCACGGCATTAAAAAGCTTAAAGATAAGGACAAAACTGCCGCGATTTTCTCTGCGCCCGATCGAGATGAGTTGTTAAATTGGCTAAGTCAACAACCACTCCTTGCAGAACATGACGAGTTTGTTATGTGTCATGCAGGCGTATCGCCACAATGGGACTTAGCCACAGCACGCCAATGTGCCCGTGAAGTTGAGAGCCTGTTAGAAAGCGATGATTTGCCTTGGCTACTGCACAATATGTACAGCAATACTCCGGATTACTGGGATGACTCATTGCAAGGGTTAGATCGCTACCGCTACATCATTAATGCGTTTACACGCATGCGTTTTTGCTTTAGCGATGGCCGCTTAGACATGGATTGCAAACTGCCTCCTAGCCAACTGTCTGGTAATGAATTACTGCCTTGGTTCGATTTACCGCAGAGAGTCGCTCTGGGTAAAACCGTATTATTTGGGCACTGGGCAGCTCTGCAAGGTTACTCCGGCGAACAAGTAATTGGGTTGGATACTGGCTGTGTCTGGGGAGGAAGCCTGACGATGATTCGCTGGGAAGATAAGCAAGTGTTCAGTCAAGAGGCGTTAAATTAAGCCCTCAGATTCCAAATACCTGATAAACAAAAAGCACCGCATGTCGCGGTGCTTTTCTGTTCTATCGCTTCCGACTGTTAACTATTGCTTTTCCAATACCGTAAAAAGCATGTTGTAAGCGTTCTTTTCGTCTGCTTTATATGCTTCCGAATACGTCTCTTTAAACTCGTCTCCCCAATCAGGGAACTGAGTATCGCCGTCTATATGCGCCTCGATATGCGTCACATACAATTTTTTCGCCATTGGTAAGCACGCCGCGTAAATCGCGCCACCGCCAATGATCATTACTTCTTCCACATCCCCTGCGGCTTTGAATGCTTGGTCAATAGACGTCACGGTTGTCACGCCTTCAATGGTCAGTGATTCATCTCGACTGATCACGATATTTAAACGACCAGGCAATGGGCGCCCAATCGACTCATAAGTTTTGCGTCCCATGACAACGGGCTTGCCCATGGTGCATCGCTTAAACCAAGCAAAATCTGCAGGAAGATGCCAAGGCATTTGATTGTCTTTACCAATGACACGGTTATCCGCCATTGCGGCAATCATACTAATGATCATATTCTTTCCCTATACTATCGGTTTCCGGCGATAGAATAACAGCCCCGGGACAGCAAGACCAACGGCTAATCCTGCAATAATGAACATGGCTTTAAGGAAATTTTCCATACAGGTGGCTATCAACTCTGGCGAATAGCCCAGGTGATTAATTTCTACCATCGCGATCATGCTTTATAAGCAAAGACGCCAGGCACCATTGGAATTAAGGCAGCAACGGTAAACACCTTGGGATGAGCTAAGAAGCGATGCGACCAATGCACGCCAATCATCCAACCAAGGTCGCGGCAAAGAACGTCGCCCACTCTATCGGCACACCAAACTGCATCATCAAGTAGCGACTACCATGACCTATTGCCCCGCCAACCGCGCAATAAACTAACGCTCTCTGCGGTACGTTAAACACCAACGCAAAGCCAACAGCAGGAATGGAGGCAAAAAACATGTCATTCAGTAGCCCCACAGCTAAATCAAAAATACTCATTGCACTGCCCATCCCCAAATCCCAGTGACACTCATTGCAGCGACGATGCCTAGGCACGTCGCCAGAGTCAGTAAACTTGCCATAACAAAACGAGCAATGCCCATATTAATATGGCCTTTTAACATATCAGCGACAGAGTTGATCAAGGGGAAGCCGGGTACAAGCATCAACACAGAGGATGCCATCGCAACGGTTGGAAGATTGCCAATGTCAAAGATGACTGCTTGTGCGGAGATCAATGTGGTCACAAAGGCAGTCGAAGCAAAGTTGAGAAGCGGATTAAAATGTCGGTGCCCTATTTCCTGACGCACTATCATGCCACAAGCCGATGCCAGAAATGTCATCATAAAAACACTCCAGTCTCCGCCAGCTAAGTGACTGAATGAGGCACACGACAAACCAATCATAACCACTACAAGCCAGCGGTTGTAGCGTTCTGGACTGATCGAGTTGAGCTTTTTCTGCGCCATGTTCGCATCTAATAATCCGCGTTCCATCATAATGCAAATACGTTGGATTTGGGTCACCGCACGCATGTTAATGCCGCGATCAGCGCAGCTACGAGTAGTGGTAATACAGTGTCCGTCCATCACGGTTGTGACAACCAGTGCATTAGCAGATAAGGCGACTGCCACTTCACTCATGCCACATGCATGACCAATACGGCGCATAATGTCGCTCACAAGCGTGCTTTCTGCGCCATGAGCCAATAACATTTGTCCAGCATGAGCAACAAGGCGAGAAATCGCCCTTTGATCCAATACGTTACTATCGACAGGCGATATCGTTTCCAGAGCCATAGATACGTCTAATTCCTTTTAGGGTCTATATTGATGTGATACCCGATTAATTGATAGAGGCATGAGGTGAGAATGGCTAAATCTCCAAAACCAGATCGTCAACTCAATCGTTAAGCCAAGTATTCAAAGAAGTCACTCTCTACTCAAGCATCTTGAGATGTATGATTGTGCCGTAAATTTCATCGTCTAAATATGACATAGATAAAAAAAAAAGCCGCAATAGACATTGCGGCTCAATAAAATATTTTCGATTCAGTATCACTTTTGACAGTAATTCAGACTGATTATCAGTTCGCCTGATCAGTCACGAACATAAACAACGTGTCCGTCATCATCTTCGTCGTCCCAATCATCCCAGTCATCGTCGTCATCTTCAGTGATAACGTCTTTACCTGACATGGCATCTTTATGGTAGTCATCCCACATGAAGTTGACTTTATCTTCTTCAGCCACTTCTTCCTCTTCTCGAGGTAGATTGTCCATAAAGTCGGCCAATTTATAACAAAGCTCTTTCGTGCCCGAACGGTTGATCGCCGAAATCTTAAAGTATTCGTCTTCCCAACCTAGCGCATCTAAGATCTCTTGGATCTTTTCATTCGCTTCTTCTTCTGGCATTAAGTCTACTTTGTTGAAGACCAACCAACGAGGTTTCTCAGCAAGCTTCTCACTGTATTGCTCCAATTCATCAATGATCGTCAGTGCATTTTGCACCGGATCAGATTGATCAATCGGCATTATATCGATCATGTGTAGCAAGACACGGCAGCGTTCTAGGTGTTTCAAGAATCGAATACCCAGGCCAGCCCCATCAGCAGCACCTTCAATCAAGCCAGGAATATCTGCAACGACAAAACTTTTTTCTGGCACGACACTGACGACGCCCAAGCTTGGAATCAAGGTTGTAAACGGGTAATCCGCCACTTTTGGTTTTGCTGCTGACACCGCACGAATGAAGGTAGATTTACCAGCATTCGGCAAGCCAAGCATACCAACGTCTGCCAATAACAGCAGTTCTAAACGAATCTCACGGACTTCACCTTTGGTACCCAGCGTTCTTTGACGAGGCGCTCGGTTTACAGACGATTTAAAACGCGTATTCCCTAATCCGTGCCAGCCACCTTTGGCAACCATCACTTTTTTGCCGTGTTCTGCAACTTCGGCAACAATTTCATTGGTGTGGATATCAACCGCACGAGTACCCACAGGCACACGCAGCACAATATCTTTACCGCGCTTACCAGTACAGTTACCACCACGACCATTCTCTCCACGCTCTGCTTCGTAAAAGCGTTGGAAACGGTAATCAATCAAAGTATTGAGGTTTTCGTCGGCTTGGATGTATACATCGCCACCATCGCCACCATCGCCACCATCAGGACCACCTTTTGTGATGAATTTTTCACGCCAGAAACTCACAACGCCGCTACCGCCGTCGCCAGCCTGAACTTTTACAACCGCTTCATCTACGAACTTCATCTTTTACTCCGACTACTTCGTGCGTGGTTTAAATCTACTTTGTCATCAGACAATTTTAGCAGATGACAGATCTAAGCTCCCAGATTAAAACCCTTACGGATTCAAACGAGAAGCTTCGATATGCCGACTGACTACCCATAAATAAAAAACCCCGCCGATTCGGCAGGCTTTTGAATTCAGCTTTAAGCTATTAAGTAATACGGTTAAAAACCTAATTACTCAGCTTCGATGCTAACAAACTTACGGTTTTTAGGACCTTTCACTTCAAACTTCACTTTACCTTCAGTAAGAGCGAATAGAGTGTGGTCTTTACCGATACCTACGTTGTTACCAGCGTGGAATTTAGTACCACGTTGACGCACGATGATGTTACCTGCTAGTACAGATTCACCACCGAAGCGCTTAACACCTAGGCGTTTGCTTTCTGAATCGCGGCCGTTACGAGTAGAACCACCAGCTTTTTTGTGTGCCATTGTTAAACTCTCCTAATAGATTAAGCGTTGATACCAGTGATCTTCACTTCAGTGAACCACTGACGGTGACCTTGTTGCTTACGAGAGTGCTTACGACGACGGAACTTAACGATTTTAACTTTATCGCCACGACCGTGTTGTACAACTTCAGCAACAACTTTGCCGCCCTCTACTAGAGGAGCACCAACTTTAATGTCTTCGCCGTTAGCAACAAGAAGAACTTTATCAAATTCTACAGTTGCACCAGTTTCAACGTCTAATTTCTCTAAACGAAGAGTTTGACCTTCGCTTACACGGTGTTGTTTACCACCAGATTGGAAAACAGCGTACATATTTTACTCCGCTTTTTCCGCACAGCCTTTCTTGAGGGTGTGCGCTAAACTAATCATCAATAGGGCGCAGATTCTACAGAATAGACGTCCCCATGACAAGCCATATTTTGAAAAAATTGGCGAAAAGCTAATCGCCAATGAAAAGTGCGGCAATCATGCCCTTTAGTCATGTATTAATCAACGTTTTTTAGTGTATTATTCGACAATTATATAAATCGAATAAGCCTTGCAGGGTCTAACTTCAGCCGGATGTACAATGGATTTTAAAACTATCCAAGCGCTTACTGCCGATGACATGGCAAAAGTGAACGAAACAATTCAAGCCCAACTCAATTCTGATGTCTCTTTAATCAACCAACTTGGTTTTTATATTGTTGGTGGTGGAGGGAAACGCCTAAGGCCTCTGTTGGCAATCCTGTCAGCACGTGCTCTTGGTTATCAAGGCAGCGGTCATACCATGGCGGCTGCGTTTATTGAGTTCATCCATACCGCTACCTTGCTGCATGATGATGTAGTAGATGAATCGGATATGCGTCGTGGTAAAGCGACAGCCAATGCTGCTTTTGGTAATGCTGCGAGCGTACTGGTGGGAGACTTTATCTATACCCGCTCATTTCAAATGATGACTGAGCTAGGATCGATGAAGATCCTTAAACTAATGAGTGATGCGGTTAACGTGATCGCCGAAGGTGAGGTTCAGCAGTTAATGAACTGTAATGATCCAGACACCACGGAAGATAACTATATGCAGGTTATCTACTCTAAAACAGCGCGTTTGTTCGAATCAGCCACACAGATTGGCGCTATTTTGACGGATGCTCCAGAACACGTTGAGCTCGCTCTACAGAACTATGGTAAGTATCTTGGTACCGCTTTCCAGCTTATTGATGATGTCATGGACTACACCTCTGATGGCGAAGACATGGGTAAAAACGTGGGTGATGACTTAGCAGAAGGCAAACCGACCCTTCCGCTGCTTCATGCGATGCGCAATACAACGCCAGAGAACGAGCAAATGATTCGTGATGCGATTGAGAAAGCGAATGGCATGGAACGTATCGATGCCATCTTAGCCGTCATGAAACAAGCAGGTTCTTTGGAATATACAACGCAAAAAGCGCTGGACGAAGCAGACAAAGCAATCGCAGAACTCAAAGTGTTACCAGAGTCGGAGTACAAACAGGCACTGGTCACCTTAGCGCACGTGGCGGTAAAACGAACTAAGTAGGTTATCCCTTCTACTCACGATCAGTACCGTTGTCAGTTAAAAAAGAAGGCAGAGTTAAACTCTTCCTTCTTTTTTAATTATTGCTTTTTCTTTAACTGGCTTTTCCCGTGATTGTCGTCGGTTCATCAGGTTGCCTGCTTACATTTATCAGAGTACCTGATTAATAGTATCTATCGCTACTGCCGTGTAATTGAGGATCGTCCTCAATTTCATCAAAAGTGACGGCAATTTGCTGATCTGTACCTTGCTTTGACAACAGCACCGTTTGAGCTTCATGATCAACCACAAGGATTTTACCCACACCTTGCTGGCATTCGACAATCATACCTTTTCTAATTCGACTCGCTTCCATCCTCTGCTCCTCTTGACGCTAACGCATTCATAAATTTGTACGTAAAGAAAGGTAGAGGGATCAAAAAAGCCGATCCCAAGATCGGCTTTATATTCAAATAACTTTTTACATTATTTAGCGAATTCAACACCAATATTGATATCGCCATTCAGCGTTTCTAGCATGTTATCTAGTGCGGACTTCTCATAATCGCTTAGCGCACCGTAGCTTAGGATTTCTTCCACGCCTTCTTTGCCTAGTTTCACTGGCTGAGCAAAGTATGGGGCATGTTCGCCATCCCCTTCAACGTATGCACACTCGACAACACCTTCTTCACCTTGCAGCGCACGGACGAGAGATAAACCAAAACGACATGCCGCCTGACCCATTGATAGCGTCGCACTGCCGCCACCCGCTTTCGCTTCAACAACTTCTGTACCTGCGTTTTGAATGCGTTTGGTCAGCGCTTCAACTTCTTCCGCTGTAAATTCCACACCTTCAACTTGAGAAAGCAAAGGAAGAATCGTTACGCCAGAGTGGCCACCAATAACAGGGACACGAACATCGCCTGGATCTTTATCTTTAAGCTCAGCAACAAATGTCTCTGAACGAATCACATCTAGTGTGGTTACACCAAACAATCGACGCTTGTCGTAAACGCCCGCTTTCTTAAGAACTTCAGCAGCAATTGGCACGGTAGTATTAACCGGGTTAGTGATAATACCTACGCAGGCCTTTGGACAAACAACAGCAATTTTTTCCGCTAACGACTTCACAATCCCAGCATTTACATTAAATAGATCGGCACGATCCATACCAGGTTTACGGGCAACGCCCGCAGAGATGAGCACAACATCCGCCCCTTCTAGAGCTGGCGTTGGATCTTCACCTGAATATCCTTTGATCGATACCGGTGTTGGAATGTGGCTAAGATCTGCTGCAACACCAGGAGTCACAGGCGCAATGTCATATAGGGCTAAATCAGAACCTGCAGGTAGGCGGTTCTTAAGTAAAAGGGCAAGGGCTTGACCGATACCGCCAGCGGCACCAATAACGGCTACTTTCATGTAGTTCTCCTTGAGAGTATTTCTCTTATATACGTATTCATAGGGTAGTTTGTAACCAACTGGAGTTAAGCTATCGGAATCACAACTTGATTACAATCAATTAACGCTAGCTTTGCGACCTCGCGCAACTCGCTTCAGACGTGCTACAAGCAAAGGCCAGATTATTGTTTTATTCTGCTGAAAAGACAACAAATCCCCTGCCATTTGTCTCACAGGTGTAATAAATGATACAAAACTCCGTTCGGTTTATTGTTTACAGTGATGCAACTAACATATTGCCCGCTCTTTTTGGTACTCTCTGAATATCTATGCGAGAATATGCAAAATTGCATATCCGTAATAAAGAGAATCGAATGACTATACGCAATTCTGAAAAACAAGATAATTTAGTCCGTGCATTTAAAGCCCTACTCAAAGAAGAAAGCTTTGGTTCCCAAGGTGAAATCGTTGATGCCCTAAAGCAACAAGGCTTCGATAGCATTAACCAGTCGAAAGTTTCTCGCATGCTGACAAAATTCGGCGCTGTACGTACAAGAAACGCAAAAATGGACATGGTCTACTGCTTGCCAGCCGAGTTAGGCGTCCCAACGGTAGGCAGCTCACTGCGTGAACTCGTGCTCGACATTGATCATAACGATGCCGTCGTGGTGATTCACACTGGTCCAGGAGCGGCACAATTGATTGCGCGCTTACTTGACTCTTTAGGTAAATCTGAAGGTATTCTTGGCGTCGTTGCCGGTGACGACACCATCTTCATAACACCAACCTTACCTGTATCAACGAAACAGCTGTTTAAATCCGTGTGCGCCCTGTTCGAATACACAGGTTAATCAACAAATCGTTGCGATAATTTGTCCGTAACTATTTGTGAGCTATGAAATAAATTGTATTTCATAGCTCACAAAACCCGCTCATCCTGCCTAAAATTAATCTCTTTCCCATCACTATATTTGTGATGGCGATCACGCATTGAATCATTTTCATCGTCTTTACTTAGTTGAACATAAGTAATTGTTATAAAAAGAATAAATCTATTGATTATTCACTGTACTAAATCGAAAGTTTTAGATTTATTCGCTATAACTTTTAACATTCGAATAATTTTCTACCAATTTGTTGTTATAATTCGCTTACTTTTTCAAGCAATTAGATGAAAAAGTTGCCGTTTCCAAAACAGGAAACTCCAGAGGTAATTTACAATTATTTCCGGGTAGAGAATGAATATAAGGAAGGGAAATTCATGGCATTTAACAAACTTCTCAAAGTAGGTGCAATCGCTGCAGCAGTGATGGGTGCAGGTGCAGTCAACGCTCAAGAGTTTATCACCATCGGTACCGGTTCAGTGACAGGTGTTTACTATCCAACAGGTGGTGCGATCTGTAAATTGGTCAACAAAGGCCGTAAAGATCACGACGTACGCTGCTCGGTAGAATCAACGGGTGGTTCGATCTACAACGTAAATACTATCCGCGCTGGCGAATTGGACTTTGGTATCGTGCAATCGGATTGGCAGTACCATGGTTACAACGGTACGAGTAAGTTTGCCGATCAAGGCCCATACAAAAAGCTACGCGCAATGTTCTCTCTTCATACCGAACCTTTCAACATTATCGCACGTGCTGATTCTGGTATTAATGGCGTAAAAGATCTTGCTGGTAAACGCGTCAATATCGGTAACCCTGGGTCTGGTGACCGCGCAACGATGGGCGTGGTCATGAATGCGATGGGCTGGACAAATGACAGCTTTAAGTTAGCGTCGGAGCTCAAAGGCTCAGAGCGTTCTCAAGCACTTTGTGATAACAAAATCGATGCCTTCATCTATATGGTTGGTCACCCGAACGGTTCTATCAAGGAAGCAACAACATCGTGTGATGCAAAACTGGTTTCCGCTACAGGTCCGGAAATCGATAAGATTGTGGCCGACAATCCTTACTACGCATACAGCACGGTCCCTGCTGGCATGTACCGTGGCACTGATGAAGATGTAAACAGCTTTGGTGTAGCTGCAACCATGGTGACAACGTCTGATGTTTCAGATGAAGTGGCATACACGGTAGCAAAAGCCGTATTCGAGAATTTCGATACCTTTAAGCGTCTTCACCCTGCGTTTGCTAACCTGAAAAAAGAAGACATGGTAAAAGCTGGTCTTTCTATCCCGCTTCACCCTGGTGCAGTGAAGTACTACAAAGAAGTGGGTCTACTTAAGTAACCACTGATTGAAGTGGATTGTATGTTTTATGTCACTGGATGTTTTATGCCACTGGCGACACATGTAGTCCACTTAAGCATACTGGCTTAAGTCAATTGAGCCGGTATGCTTTGCTCTATATTCCGTTACCCCCTCTTATAATGGGTTTGTATGCCTATCTCTTTTTGGCATGTAATGCTCACGAAATTTTAACGCTGACAGTCAAAGTATCTATTCACAGTCACGACTTTGGTCTCATTCAGCGCAAACTCAAAAAAGCAAACCTCACTCTATTCACTACACTGATAGAGTCGAACTGTGGTTCTCAATAGAAAGAATCATGAATAATAAGGATTAAGTACATGGCGACGAATAATACTCCGTCACAAGATGTGCAAGAGATGGTGGCTCAGGCAGACACAGGTGCACGCAGTCCATTGGGCATGCAAGGGCGAATTCTTTGGTTCGTTCCTCTGTGTTGGTCACTATTTCAGCTCTGGTACGCATCGCCGCTACCGTTTATTTTTAATTTTGGCGTACTCAATGACACAGAGGCTCGAGCGATTCACTTGACCTTTGCGATTTTTTTGTCTTTCACTGCTTATCCCGCAATGAAAAACTCGCCACGCGATCGTATCCCGCTCGTGGATTGGATTCTTGCTCTGGCTGGTAGTTTTTCTGCTGCTTATATTTATATATTTTATACAGAATTAGCAGGCCGCTCCGGGGCTCCAATCACCATGGATATCGTGGTTGCGGTCATCGGAATGGTACTGTTGTTGGAAGCGACACGCCGAGCGTTAGGGCCACCATTGATGATCGTGGCAGCCGTGTTCCTCACTTATACCTTTGCCGGACCTTACATGCCGGATGTGATCGCCCATAAAGGTGCGAGTTTAAACAAAGCGATGTCGCACTTATGGCTAACCACCGAAGGGGTATTTGGTGTGGCACTCGGTGTTTCAACCTCGTTTGTTTTCTTGTTTGTTCTGTTTGGAGCAATGTTAGAACGTGCGGGCGCTGGGGCTTATTTCATTAAAGTTGCCTTCTCTCTATTGGGTCACATGAAAGGTGGACCTGCGAAAGCCGCCGTTGTCGCATCTGGCTTGTCAGGCTTAGTGTCAGGCTCTTCAATTGCCAACGTTGTGACGACGGGTACCTTTACTATCCCACTCATGAAACGAGTAGGCTTTCCGGGCACCAAAGCAGGAGCGGTCGAAGTCGCTGCCTCGACCAATGGCCAGTTAACCCCACCAATTATGGGTGCGGCGGCATTCTTGATGGTCGAATACGTCGGAATATCTTATGTGGAGGTGATCAAAGCTGCTCTACTCCCGGCTCTGATTTCTTATATTGCTTTGATCTACATCGTTCACCTTGAAGCTTGTAAAGCAGGCATGACAGGTTTGCCACGCCGTCATAACCCAACCATGCTGCAAAGTATGTTGTCGTTTATAGGAACCATTTTGGGTCTGTGTGTAGTCAGCGCCCTGGTCTACTATGGTGTTGGCTGGACTAAAGATGTTTTCGGTGCAGCGGCAACGCCAATTGTCACGGTTGCATTGCTCATTGCGTATGTTTGCTTAGCCAAAATCTCCTCTAACCACCTTAAAGATGGTGATATCAGCATTGATGAAGAACTCACGGAAGTCCCGGAACCAGGACCAACCGTAAAATCTGGTCTGCATTTCCTACTGCCTATCGTGGTATTAGTTTGGTGTTTAACTGTTGAACGCTTCTCACCTGGACTATCTGCATTCTGGGCCACCGTTTTCATGATTTTCATCTTGTTGACTCAACGTCCTTTGATTGCATTCTTGTCTAAAGAAGGCAGCTTGAAGGAGCAGACCAAAGAAGGCTTTATCGACCTTGCAGAAAGCTTGGTATCTGGCGCGCGCAATATGATCGGTATCGGCGTTGCCACCGCAGCGGCAGGTACGGTCGTCGGCGTGGTGACCTTAACAGGTATTGGCTTGGTCATGACCGACTTCGTTGAGTTCATCTCCGGTGGTAGCGTGATACTCATGTTACTGTTTACTGCAGTGATCAGTCTGATATTAGGCATGGGTCTACCAACGACAGCAAACTACATTGTAGTTTCAACCTTGATGGCTCCGGTGATCGTCACGTTAGGTGCTGCGCATGGTTTGATCATTCCACTGATTGCGGTGCATTTGTTCGTGTTCTACTTTGGCATCTTGGCGGATGATACCCCACCCGTTGGTCTGGCAGCATTTGCCGCTGCAGCGATTGCCAAATCGGACCCAATTCGTACTGGTATCCAAGGCTTTACCTACGATATACGCACGGCGATCTTGCCATTTATGTTCGTGTTCAATACCCAACTGCTATTAATGGGCATTGATACATGGTGGCATCTGGCACTGACGATAATCTCTTCGATTATTGCCATGTTGATTTTCTCCGCAGCAACTCAAGGATGGTGGTTTACTCGCAATAAATGGTGGGAAACCGTTCTACTATTAGTGCTAACGTTCTCTTTCTTCCGTCCCGGGTTTTGGTGGGACATGCTCTACCCGGCGAAAGTCAATACACCGGGCGTGGAAGTGGCTCAGATCGTTGAAACACTCGATGTAGGGCAATCACTTGAGCTTCGTGTTGCTGGAGAGAACTTAGAAGGTGAGTACATCGAAAAAACCGTTTTACTCCCATTTGACGATGAAGCGAAAACTGCGGAAGAACGACTGTCATCTATGGGGCTGATGCTCACTCAAAGCGACAATAAAATGATTGTCGATATGGTCGAGTTTGGCAGTCCGGCAGAATCCGCAGGCGTCGATTTCGACTGGGAGATCAAATCGGTCATTCAAGATGCCGCACGTCCGATGAAAGAGTGGGTATTTGTGCCCTGCCTAATGATTTTATTACTAATGGCCATGAACCAAAAACGTCGTGCTCGCAAGGAACAATTGAGCGCATAACCGAATTAGCCCCGAGGACACGGGGCTTTAATGAGAGACATTGAATGTACAAACAAATACTTGTTCCGGTCGATCTGAATGAACAGGGTTTCTCTGATCGTGCTGTCGAATTAGCGGTGTGGCAAGCTCAACACGCCAATGCCGAGATTCATTTGTTGACGGTATTGCCGGGAATCCATATGTCGATGGTCGCGACGTATTTTCCCAAAGATGCGGCCAAGAAAATGAAACAAGACGTGGAAAAGCAACTAACCGCGTTTGCCAAGGCGAACATCACGGACGATGTGACTTATCACGTGCACGTCGCTGAAGGAAAAGCCTACTCGACCATTCTTGATCACGCTAAGCGCTTGCATGCAGATCTGATCATCATGCCAAGTCATAAGCGCTCCAAGCTCAATAAAGTGATGCTAGGCTCTGTCGCGAGTAAAGTGGTGGAATACTCACCAATTAACGTGATGGTGGTGAAACCACAAAGTTAAACGGCCGTTAACTGTTTTTATGGTTAAGTGTTGTTTGGCGAGGACGCCTATTCAAAAGCGTTGAGCGACACAGAGTTTATGCGAAGAAAGGTTGATGTTCACATCAACCTTTTTGTTTGGTATTCGCTCGTTATTTGGTATTAGCTTGCGGCTCGGACAAACGCTTGTAAAGCTTCACTCGGATGCACCGCCGTGAGTTCATCCATCTTTCCTGCTGCTTCTATTTGTCCAGCAGCAACAAAGGCAAAGTGACTGGCGATGGCATTGGCATCACTCAAATGATGCGTCACCATAATCACCGTAATCCCCCGCTCCTCTGCAAGGCTTTTGACTAACGTAAGCATTTCTTCCCTAAGCACAGGGTCGAGCGCAGAGAAAGGTTCATCCAGTAACCACATCGCATGAGGCTGAACAAAGCAACGAGCTAACGCCACTCGTTGACGTTGCCCCCCCGATAAATGTTCCGGCAAACGATCGAGAAATTCCGCAACCCCAACTTGCTGCGCAGCGTGTTCGACCTGATGTTTCTGCGCGGGGGTGAGTTTTAACCCTGGGTGTAAACCTAAACCAATGTTGTCACGTACAGTTAGGTGAGCAAACAAATTATGCTCTTGAAATAACATAGAAAAAGGACGCAGATACGGTGCCTTATCCACGATAGATTCACCATTGATTCGAATATCCCCGTCATCGGGACTAATGAACCCAGCGACCAGAGCTAATAAAGTCGATTTTCCTGCGCCACTCGGGCCCATCAGCGACACAATCTGACCACGCTCTATGGTTAAATCAAAACGAAACAGTTCATGTTGATAAGTGTACTGCACGTCATCCAACACTAACATTCCGCTTTCTCCTTGGTTTTGAGACCTTTTTCAATCACTGTAAAACACCCTACGCTGAGCAAGAGTAAAGTAACGGAGACGACCGCTGCTGCTTCCATTTGATAACTACCGAGTAACTGGAATAAATACAGAGGCAAAGTGCGAAATTCTTGTCCGCCAAACAACGCAATCGCGCTTAAGTCACCGATCGAAAACATAAAACTGATCGCAAAAGCATGCGCAAATGGCTTACGTAACGCTTGCCATTCCACCACTTTAAACCTTTGCCACCCTCTCATGCCTAAACTGGCACAGACATACTGATATTGTTGTTCGATATGCAATATCGGTTGCGCCAAAGTTTTGATCACATAGGGTAAAGCCATCAACCCATTCACCAATATGACCACGAAAAATGCCAGACTGAATACATCGGTAAAGGAACGCAATAACAAAAACAGCCCTGTACTGATGACCAAACCCGGAGTCACCAAAATTATGGTTCCGACCAATTCAATATGATCCGCTCGAGCATTTCTGTTTTGCAAACGCCAGCGCCGACTGGTCAGTAAAATAGACACGCCTGCCGCTACCGCTAACGCGCTGGCAATTGTCGCAACCTTGAGCGAGTTGAATAACGCCAGCCAAAAGCGTTCGTCGGTGAATACCTCACCTATTTGCGGATTTATTCCACTGAGTACCACCATCGCAAGAGGCGGCACAACCAGTAAAAAGGCACCCATGATCCAAATGCTATCCCAAGCTTTTGACCACCCATGATCCTTCGTTAGGTATTGCTGTACCGATGTACTACCAGCACTGATGGAAACAGGCTTCGTCATTTTCTGCACACCGATGGCCAAGGCACCACACAACAGCATTTGCCATAGCGCAAGTAACGCCCCTGCCTGTAAGTCAAAATCAAACTTAATCGCCTGATAGATAGCAAGCTCAATGGTGGTCGATTTAGGCCCGCCACCGAGCGCCATGACCGTAGCGAAACTGGTAAAACAGAGCATGAACACCAGCCCACAAACGTGGGGCAATTGCTGCCTTAAACGTGGCCATTCAACCCAACGAAACTTATCCCAGTGGCTCATACCTAAATGCGCGCACAGCTTATGTTGTTCTGCAGCAATGGACTCCAAAGGCTGCAACAACAATCGCGCCGCATAGGGTAAATTAAAGAACACATGAGCGAGTAAAATGCCATTCAGACCATAAATAGAAAATGGCATCTGAACATCGAAATGCTGCAACCACTCTGCGAGCAAGCCACGATTGCCATATATCGCCAGCAAGCCAAATACGCCAACTAAAACGGGCAGTACCAGCGTGGAAGCAAACAATTTCAGTAACAACGCTTTGCCGAAGAATTGTCGTCTCGAGAGCGCATGCGCGACCGGAATTGCCAACACAACACTGAGCAACGTAGACAAAGCCGCTTGATAAAAGCTGAATTTCGTCACATGACGATAATACGGATCCGACCAAATGATCGACATATCGAGGGAGGGAGCTTGGACAAGTAATGCGCCCAGCGCTGAAATAACAAAGGCCGCGATAAGCACCGCGACCCCTAAACCGACTTTAGGTACGGAGTTCACTCGAAAACCTTACCTTACATAGTGAGCGCATTTTGCCATTCACGCACCCAAGTCCTGCGCATTTTGGCCACTTCTTCTGCTGAGAAACTCAGTGGCTGGCTTGGGATATTTAAGCTTTCAAACCCTTTTGGTAACGCAACATCGGTAACGGGATACATCCAGTTTCCTGTTGGCATCGCTGATTGAAACTCATCACTCAAAATGAAATGCATGAATTCATCCGCCAATTTGGCGTTTTTAGACCCTTTCACCTTTGCCGCGACTTCGACTTGCATATAATGACCTTCGGCAAAATTGGCACTGGCATACTTGCCATCATTTTCAGCAATTAAATGGTAAGCCGGTGACGTGGTGTAAGAGAGTACCAGATCAGACTCCCCGTTTAAGAACATCGAATACGCCTCTGACCAGCCCTTGGTCACGGTAACCGTCTTATTCGCTAACTGTTGCCACGCCTGTGTTGCTTTATCGCCATAGATGGACTTCATCCATAACAATAAGCCTTGACCAGGGGTTGACGTACGAGGGTCTTGATAAATCACTTTCAAGTCATCACGCTCTTCCACCAGCTCTTTCATGCTTTTTGGTGGCTGAGCCAGTTTGTCTTTGTTGTAAATAAACGCGAAGTAACCGTAATCGTAAGGTACGAACGTCTTATCATCCCAACCGTTAGGTAAAATGGTGTTTGACGTATCCACACCATGCTCAGCCAATAAACCGGTCTTTTTCGCCTCAACCATAAGGTTATTATCGAGCCCCAAGACTATATCGGCTTTTCCATTACTGCCTTCTAAACGCAGGCGGTTTAAGATCGATACGCCGTCATCTAAAGCCACAAAACGGATATCGCAACCGCACTTCGCTTCAAATGCTTGTTCGATTTTAGGTCCCGGCCCCCAATCAGCAGCAAATGAATCGTAGGTATAAATGGTTAACGTATTTTCTGCAGCGAACGCTGAAGTTGATGTCGCTGAAGTTGATGCAATAACGGCTAGGGTGACTAAGCTTAAAGATGTTTTCACGGCTCGCTCTCCAATGAGATGTCGTTGAGCGGCACAGGGTTGAGGTGGGATTTCGAGTTGCCAATCTCCGACTCAATTCCTACGCCAGCATTATCTGGTTCAGGTAATACGGGTCCCTGTCCGCTTAAGCGTGTTAAGCATTAGGTCTCAGCGCCCAATTTCATAGCAATGAACTGGGATGGCTCCCCGATGAGTTGGACGAATTGTATACCCAAAGCCCCTAGCATTGCTAGGATAAGCAGGGAAATTAAGCATCACTTAGGTACGTTGGTCGTAACCCCAGCGAGGAACTAAACCTTGTTCAATACCGAGATGGTCCAAAATCCGCGCTACCATAAAGTCGACCAAATCTTCGATGCTCTTGGGCTGATGATAGAAACCCGGTGCCGCAGGCATGATGGTCACCCCCATTTGCGACAACTTGTGCATGTTCTCTAGGTGCAGAGTGGAAAATGGCGTTTCCCGTACCACAAGCAACAACTGACCGCGCTCTTTCATCACTACATCTGCCGCACGCTCAATCAAGTTATCGGACATGCCATGTGCAATCGCGGCGACACTACCAGCGGAACACGGACAGACCACCATTTGTTTTGGCGCAGCAGAACCAGACGCGACGGGAGAAAACCAGTCGTCTTTCCCGCATACAGTAATATTATTGGGGTCGCAATTCAGATGGGCGACCAGCGCTTTTTGCGCTGCCTCTGGGCCGCTTGGTAACTTCAAACCATGCTCTGTCGCCATCACCACTCGCGCGGCAGAGGAAATCAATACATACACGTGGTAATCGGCTGCGACCAAACATTGCAAAAGTCTCAGCCCATAAGGCGCACCAGAAGCGCCAGTGAGAGCTAAGGTTATGGCTTTTTGCGGCTGCGGTTTATTGTAAGGCATAGCGGAATCAAACTTTTTGTTTTAGTTGTTCGAGAAGCTTGGCGTGAATACCACCAAAGCCACCATTACTCATGACCAAAATGTGGTCACCTGGTTTGGCCTGTGCCACGATTTGCGCGACAAAGCCGTCAATGTCAGCGTCAACAAACGCAGGTTGTTGGCATTGATCGGCGATCTCTTGCACCGACCATTCAATATTGTCAGGCTGAAACAAGAACACTTCATCAGCATTGTGCAGCGACGCCGCCAATGTCTGCTTATGTACTCCGCGTTTCATCGTGGCTGAACGAGGCTCTAATACCGCAAGAATACGTTGTTCACCCACTTTATTACGCAATCCACCTACCGTGAGTTCAATCGCGGTGGGATGATGAGCAAAATCGTCATAGACCGTCACACCACACGCTTCCCCTTTTAGCTCCAAACGACGCTTGGTATTGATGAAACGCCCCAACGCCTGACACGCTAAGTCTGGAGTCACGCCAACGTGCCTAGCCGCAGCAATCGCCATTAACGCGTTATCCACGTTATGATCGCCCACTAAGTCCCACTCAACCGTACCGACGACATTACCTTGTAGAGACACTTCAAATTTTGAACCGTCAATAACGAGTTTATGTGCTTGCCAGTCCCCGTCGTCTCCTGAGAACTGTCTCTCGGTCCAACAGCCGCGTTCCAATACATCCGCAATCGCTGGATCTTTTTTCGGCGCCAAGATCAATCCATTGCCCGGAACGGTACGCACCAAGTGGTGGAATTGACGCTTTATCGCTTCAAGATCGTCAAAGATGTCAGCATGATCGAACTCAAGATTATTCATGATAAGTGTGCGAGGGTGATAATGAACAAACTTAGAACGCTTATCAAAAAAAGCACTGTCATATTCGTCTGCTTCGACGACAAAAAACATGCTTTCACCCAAACGAGCAGAGATACCAAAGTTGCCCAGCACGCCCCCAACTAAAAAGCCCGGCTGATAACCACAGTCTTCTAAGATCCACGCCAGCATGCTGGCGGTGGTGGTTTTTCCATGTGTACCAGACACAGCAAGCACCCAACGATCGTGCAGTAAGAACTCGTTAAGCCATTGTGGTCCGGAGGTATAACGCATATTGCTATTAAGCACGTGCTCAACACATGGATTTCCACGGCTCATGGCATTCCCAATCACAACAAGGTCCGGTTGAGGGTCAAGTTGAGAAGGGTCAAATCCTTCAATAATTTCAATACCTTGAGATTCCAACAATGTGCTCATCGGCGGGTAAACATTGGCATCGGAGCCAGTTACTTTGTGTCCGAGCTGACGGGCTAAAACTGCCGCACCGCCCATAAACGTGCCACAGATACCCAAGATATGAATGTGCATAAACTTAACCTTGTAATGCGTTGTTTGAACTGTTCATTATCGCGATAACCACAAGAAAAGCGAGTGTCTTTGGCTTGGTTGTGACACTGCCTTTCACAAAGTTGACAAGGGTGAACAAGATCTAAACAAACGTCATGACTTAATGATAACAACATCGCCCAGTATACAAACAAATTGAGATCTCAGTCGGTTACTTCAATACCATTAAAAAGATCTGCGACATAAAATTACGTTTAACGCAATCGTTTAACATCCATAAAGAGATGCCCTATTGCGCCATACCCCCAACAATATATTAATGTAAGGATTTACCATGTCAGGACTGCGCACTTTAGGCGAGTTCATTGTTGAAAAACAAGCGGATTTCCCCCACGCTAGCGGTGACCTATCATCTCTTTTAGCCTCCATTCGTTTAGCTGCAAAAATCGTTAACCGCGAAATCAATGCAGCAGGTCTTGGTGATATTACTGGTGCCGTTGGTACTGAAAATATTCAAGGTGAAGATCAACAAAAGCTCGACGTGTATGCGAATGATAAATTCAAAGCGGCACTGGAAGCACGTGATCAAGTTTGTGGCGTTGCCAGTGAAGAGGAAGACGAGGCTGTCGCGTTTAATAAAGAGCTCAATCAAAACGCCAAATACGTGGTATTGATGGATCCACTGGATGGTTCTTCAAATATCGACGTTAACGTCTCGGTTGGCACTATTTTTTCGATTTATCGCCGCGTATCCCCTATTGGCACTCCAGCAACTGAAGAAGATTTCCTCCAACCAGGCCATAAACAAGTCGCAGCCGGTTACGTAATTTATGGCTCATCCACCATGCTGGTTTACACCACAGGTAACGGTGTCAACGGCTTTACTTACGACCCATCGATTGGCAGCTTCTGCTTATCACATGAAAACATGATGATTCCAGAAGATGGTAAGATTTACTCAATCAACGAAGGCAACTACATTCGTTTCCCTCTCGGTGTGAAAAAGTACATCAAATACTGCCAAGAAAACGAGCCTGAAGATGGTCGTCCATATACCTCTCGCTACATCGGCTCATTAGTCGCGGATTTCCACCGTAATTTATTAAAAGGTGGCATCTACCTTTATCCAAGCACTCAAAGCCATCCACAGGGCAAACTGCGCCTACTTTACGAGTGCAATCCGATGGCATTCCTCATTGAACAAGCGGGTGGTCTTGCGTCTGACGGCCAGCAACGCATTATGGAAATTAAACCAACTGAATTGCATCAGCGTGTGCCTTTCTTTGTTGGCTCGAAAAATATGGTGACCAAGGTCGAGTCGTTCCTTGAAAAATATCGTGATGAAGAATAGCGTTATCGTTATCACTCAACTCTAGACGAGAACTTCAGACTTTAGTCCAATGCGGCAGGTGTTTACCTGCCGCATTTTTATCGCTAAAGTGAATTGCGAATCAATCGTAATGAAAAGGAATATTCACATGAGTTTAAACCATGTACCAGCAGGTAAATCCTTACCTGAAGACATCTATGTCGTTATCGAAATCCCTGCCAATGCTGATCCAATCAAATACGAAGTCGACAAAGACTCTGGTGCTGTTTTCGTGGATCGCTTTATGTCTGCGCCAATGTTTTACCCATGTAACTATGGCTACGTCAATCATACGCTGTCTTTAGACGGTGACCCGGTTGACGTACTTGTCCCAACGCCATACCCGTTGATGCCAGGTTCGGTCATTCGTTGCCGTCCGGTTGGTGTGTTGAAAATGACTGACGAATCCGGTGAAGATGCAAAAGTCCTTGCTGTTCCTCATTCAAAAATATCCAAAGAGTACGAGCACATTCAAGACGTGGGTGATATCCCTGAACTATTGAAAGCGCAAATTACGCACTTCTTCGAGCGTTATAAAGAACTGGAATCGGGTAAGTGGGTCAAAGTGGATGGCTGGGCTGATGTAGAAGCCGCGAAGGCAGAAATCTTAGAATCTTACGAGCGTGCGCAAAAGTAATCGATGCCACGCTTAATCAAAGAGCTGCGAAATGCAGCTCTTTTTGTTTTTATCCAACATGTGTATTTGCCGTTGTTGTGTGTAACCGAGCGTGGGGGATGATATTACACTCTTTGACACCAATCTCCTGAGGCAATCTCTTCCGTCAAGTGTTCCGTGTCTTGATACAAATAAATCCACGCTTGCCCAAACGGTGTTGTGATCGTTTCTCTGCGATATTCAACGGGCACGTCTTCAAGCTTATCTAAGGCAGCGAGCGTATCATCATCAATGAGATACACTTCACCTTGAATAGCACGCTGCCCCGCAGATACGCCGGGATAAGGACCTAAATCATACAACGCATATGCCGCATCACTCTCATGAAGACCAAGGAACTCAGCCGAACTCAAATAGTGATGGTTATACTCTCCTTGGCGTAACGTCCCATACACAAAAACCAAATGCTGCATAACCACTCCTTAGTTAGCTGGCCTAGGGCCGAATGATCTTTCGGATTAAATTTTGCTCAAGATATTAGTTAAACTCAAATTGATAGAGCAGGTCAACGGCACTATCAACACCAGAAACAGCTTCTAAGTATAGGTCTGTCATCAGTCGATAGCGAATGGTGAACTCACCTAAGGAGTTAAAAATACCTACCCCGTATTTCACTTGTAGACCCGGCATAATGTAACCACTGACCGTAACTTGAGAGTCATCCCCAGAACCGGCCGTATCCAACTGCAAGTCTTGCACTCCGAATGCTTCACCTATTTGCCCCACTACGCGACCACTTTTCGCCAAACTTAAACCAATCAGCGTGGTCGTCATGGAGTTTCCACCTTCTGCATCAATATCTTGTCCACGTAGAAGATAAGACAGCGCATTCGCTTGTGCCATAGAAGGCTCAGAGAAGATTTCCATGCTTGGATTCGACGCAGGTCCTGTCACTCGAACCCCCGCGATCACATCGTCTTGGGTGTTATCTGGATTACGAATCGCGGCAATAGACACATATGGCTGATCCGCTGGACCGTTCATCAAGATTTTCCCTTCCTGAATCACCAAGTCTTGACCAAACGAGCGGTATGAACCATCGACGATGTTCACTTCACCAACGATAAACGGCCCTTTATCTTTTTGCGAAACATTGAGACTGCCTTTTAGGCCGCCTTCCAAACCAAATGCAGACAGGTGGAAGTCATCACCAATGTTAATGCGGATATCGGTCTCGATATCAAACGGCATTGGGGTCAAGTCATCTACAGGTTGTAAGTTTTTGTCTAACACCACCACGTCACTAGAGACCCCTACAGCACTTGGTGGTAACTCTTCAACCACAATGCGTCCCCAAGGTAAATTGATGTTGCCTTCCACTTTTGCCAAGGTCGGAGTTACATCAATCGTCATATCTGGCTCGACTTTGATTTTCACCATCGGTGGCATATCAACACGCAGTTCGTCAGCAAATACGCGCACTTTGGTATGCCAATCTTGTAAATCACGCCAATCCGCATCCCCCGTGATTTCTAACTTACCGTCAGGCGTCATGATCCCAGCATTCAAATCGGCTTGATGTCCGGTAAAATTGATCGCAACCTGCCCGGAATCGACATCAATTGGGGTGACTTCCCCTTGCAAGGCGATTTTATCTATTAAGAATTGACCATTGACCTGTGGGTGTAATACATCTCCCGACAGCGCCAGATCCGTATTCATGTTCGCTTTGAATACACTGTAGTCACCAATCAATGGCGCTAAGAAGTCCAAATGGAAGGTAGATAAGGAGACGTTGCCTTTCATTGTTGGCGTTTCTGCTGACACGTTCATCAGCGATACGTCACCGGAAAGATCACCATTACGTGTGACATCAAGCAACCATTCCATATCCAACTGATCTTTGGCAAGAGCCGCTTTAAAATCAAAGCTCTCCCACTCCAGGCGAACAGGCTCTTCTAAAGTTTGCTCCACATGCCCTGATGGCATCTGAACATTCACGGTTGCTTGTGGTTTCATGCCCGGCGCCCATTTCGCCTCCGCTTGGGCATTCACAGAGCCTTGCAGTTGGGTGTTTTCCGGTAAGAACTGTTTGATTTGGTAAAAACCAAAATTGTTCACGGCCAACTTCACCTCACCGCGCTCACCCGCAGTAACGTCTTCGGTTAAACACACTTTGGATTGGTCTTGCAGCCAACAGTGTGCCGCAACATTCGCAACCTGTTTGTCAACGTTAACACTGACAGGCGTCGATTTTTGCAGTGTCCAAGGTCCTTGAGGTGTACTAAAGGTGACACGACTTAACACGCCATCCCAGATCATTTGCGGCTGTTTTTTCAGCGAACCTTGAACTTCTAAGCTGGTTGACACCACCTCAGACTCAACATCTAACGTAACGTTGTGTTGCGCTTCGCCACCAGACACTTCAAGATCTGCGCTATCAAACACCATGTTGTCATAGGTGATGTTATTCGCCAGCAAACTCAATTGTGCATTTGCCGTTGGTAGCGGAGAAACATCGCCTTTTAACGTCACTGAGTCGACACTCGCAAGCTGTTGCCACTTCACTTGGTTTAGGGCCAAGTCAAGATTAATGTCAGGCTGTTTAAGGCTCCCACGCAGCAACACTTTACCTTTCATGTTACCGCCAAGATCGGCAAGGCTTTTAGAAAAATCAGGGAAATTAACATCAACATCCATCAAGATTTGTTGATCAATTTTACCTTTTGCCCGTAGCTGGTTCGGACCATGGGATAGCACTAAACCTTGGGTATTAACTTGAAGGTCGTCCCCTTTACCAGTTCGGTCAGCCGCTTCCAATTGACCTTCAATATTCAGCGGATATCCACGCAGTATGCCGTCAATATCGAGCTTAGGCAGACTGACCTGCCAGCCGCCTTGTTCGGTTAACGATCCCGAGGTTGATAATTGACCACTGATATCACCTTCCGCCTCCTGCCATTGCAAGCCCGGCTGAATGTGCTGCAAGTTGAGATCGGCTTGCCAGTTAATCGGCGTGGCCCAGTTGGCCATAATTTTACCGCTCAACTCGCCACCTAAGGTTTTCACTACCAAGCTTTCCAGATCAATCTGCTCTAAAGTGCCCTTACCGTTTAATGCTAGGTCCACATCAGGGATGTCTTTACCCGAGGCTTGAGTTTCCAAGGCCACGGCATAGCCATCCAACGAACCTTTTGCGCTAAGGGTGGGCACAGAGACTTGGTAATCACTCTCTCCCGATAATGGCCACTGCGCTTCGACATTCTTGACCTCAACATCGAAAGGTAATTGCGCCTTAAGCGGCTGAACTTGACCTTTAATTTCTGCTTTGACCAACTCAGAGAGCGAAACGTCAAATGCTAACCCTCCCGCCGAGCCTGAGGCTGAAAGAGAAAGCTTTTGTCCTTTCGCTTCGGCGTGTTTCACCAAGGCATCTAGCTGAGCACGAAGCGGATACTCTGCCGTCAACGTAACTCGCGAACTTAACGTTGCCTCGACCTCTGGCATATCAAGCTCCAGCGTTTTAACATCGACTTGATGTCCCCCTGCGTTGGCTACCAAACCAAGATGATGAACAATAATCGGCGTTTCACCAGCTAACTCAAAATCATCAATATCAAGACGTCTTACCTCCACAGTTAGTGGAATCCACACTTCTGGTAACTCGATGTCTTTCGATACAGGATCGTTTTCAGAGGATGCGTTTTGTTCTGATTCTCCATCCTCTTTTAAGGCTGCCGCCTCTTCAGGTGACGCACTAGTTTCAGATGCCACTTTAGCTTCTGATGGCACGTTCTCCGATGACACGTTCGCGTGCTGTGTCACCTCCTCTTGAGGCGGTACAGCATCGTTCTCTTGTGTTTCAGTCGTTTTCTCTTCAGCGCTTTTCTGCTCTACGCTTTGGTTGTCAGCGTTCGTTTCACCTGGTGCCAGCGCAACATTAATTGCTTTCAACGCCGTCGGGGCAATCACCAAACGATCCCCCTGCATCGACATAGCGGTAGAGAAGGTTTGCCAATCCACGCGATTGCCTAACACATTGAGTTTAATATCATTCAAACGTACGTTATTGACAAAGATCGGGACGGGAGTACTGATAGAGCGTAATGGTGGCGTCTCTTCTTCCGGCTCACTCGCAGGCGGCAATTCCGGCATTTGAAAATTAACGCCCTGAAGCGCGAGTTCATCAACACACACGCGCGGGTCTAACAAACAACGAAAGTTAATCGCCAATGTGAGCTGCTCAACTTTAGCGTCAACATTCAATGTTTCATCAACAAAACTAACGTTTTGAAGCTTAAAGCGAGGGAAAAGCGTACCTTGAACACTTTCAATATTGAGTTGCGGCAACGCCTGCTGCGCGCCCCACAATGCGAGCTTTAAACCGGGATGCGTAAACAGTACCACCGCAATCAAAAGGATAAGCGTTAACAATAAACTGACCAAACTGAGCGATAACCATTTGGTCCACTTAAACATCACTTTGATCATAGTTCAGGCCCCAAAGAGAAGTGGATACGGAATTCGTTCTTCTCTGGTTCATCCAATCCCCAAGCGAAATCAAAACTGACCGGACCAACGGGCGATGCCCAGCGAATCCCCACCCCGGCACCTGATTTCCATTCAGGGGTTTGGTTAAATGCATCACCGATATCGTAAAACGTGGCGGCCCACCAGTTACCATACATGCGATATTGATACTCTAGCGAGCTCGACACGATGTACTTAGCACCCGTTAAGGCGCCACTGGCATCAACGGGAGAGATGGACTCGTATCCATAACCACGAATGTTGTTGTCACCACCGGCAAAGAAACGTAACGATGGAGAGAGTTTTTCAAATTCTTCCGAGATATTTGCACCACCTTCAAGGCGGAATAGGCCTCGGTGGTTCTCGCCAATGCCGCGAATCCAAGATGTTCGACCCAACAAACGTAACACCCGAGTGGCAGACAACACCGCTGGATCACCATATTCAACAGTGACCGTCTGCTTATCCCCCCACATTGGCATACTGCCGCCACGCACTCGAGTGCGAGTAAAAGTTGCACCTGGAAGTAAGAAGTGCACGCCATCTTCTTGTAGGCCTTGAGAGTAGTTTTCATATAGGTGACGAACATACAGTGTTTTATTCCAGCCTTTATCCACCAGCCAATGACGCTCCAACGCTAAGTTGGATTCTAAACTCTCAGTATCTCGATTATCCAAATGCTTTAAGCCAAATTGCACTTGGTAATATTCGTGTAAGACATCATCCAGTGGTATTTTGTACCCTGCCGTAATAGTTTGTTCTGGCATAGACAATGACAGAGCCGTATTGAAGCTGTGACCACGGCCGCTCACCCACGGCTTTTTCCATTTCAATGTACCGCGCACACCCGTATCCGTAGAATAACCGATACCCGTTTCAAGCTGATTTTTTGCAGCAGGCGCCACCGTCACTTTGATCGGCAAGTCTCGCCCTTCATCGATCATACTCAAATCGGGCTCAACAAAAACGGAAGAGAACCAATCGGTATTAGAGAGGTTTTGGTTGTACTCACCAACACTGGCAACTAAATAAGGTTCGCCAACATCAAACGGACGCAGCGATTCAACACGGTCTTCCCAAATTTGGCTACCAGTGATACTGACAGCACCGAAGTGATAACGAATACCACTGTCGTAATGCAAACGAACATTCGCTTGGTTGTAATCCGGTATGATTTCTAGCTGATTGAGAGTAAAGTCACCATTAAAGTAACCGCGCTGTAAGCCTAAATTACGAATCCCTGATTTTAGACTGTCGTAATCTCCTTGATTAAGCACCCCACCGACTTTCATCGGAGACTGGGCGAGCAGATCTGAGAACGCGGAATCGTCTTTCGCTTCCCCTTCAATCACGATATCCATGACTTGGACTTTAACTGGTAAGCCTTTCTTGATATTAACGAGTAACTCTTCATCTTCCTCGTTAACGGTATAGTCGATGGTGGCATGATAATAGCCCAGCGCGTTTAAGGCTTCGTTGATGCTGTGGTCTAGGCGTGCCTGAAAACGTAAAGACGTTGAATACTCTTTTTCAGGAATGGAGGAAAGATAAGCATCCACGTTGTCTTTCAAAGCACCATCAATGCCTTCAACGCTTATGGATACGTTGGCATAGACGCTATGAGAAAACGCAAGCAGGCCAATAATGGTAGAGAGAGCTTTTTTTATCATGCTTTTTGGGCTGAATGAGAGTGAAAAAACGTAAATAATGATAACGCCAATTAAGGCCTAAGTCTGTAATAATAATAGCGTTACTAGAATCTATGTCATCACAACATCAAAGACAGAAGAAATTAAACATTTCGCAAATATAAGACACACACCCTATAAACGTTCAAGACGAAAAGACCAGCATCTTGAAGCTATTTGGGTAGACATAAAAGGATACATACTATGCTCAGCAAACAGACATTAATCAGTATAGACGATGCGCTTCCGGGACGAGAGCAAGCCATGCAAATTGAAGATAAGCATTTTGTAAATCACGCTAGTCTCACCGAGCCATTACAACCTCACCAACAACAAGTCTTGCTAGGTATGGGCTGCTTCTGGGGGGCGGAACGCCTGTTTTGGCAACTCGAAGGTGTCGTATCAACCTCAGTAGGCTACTCTGGCGGATACACCAAAAACCCAACTTATGACGAAGTCTGCACGGGAAAAACCGGCCATGCGGAAGTCGTCAGAGTCGTCTTCGATGAGCGTGTTATTTCGTTGCAACAGCTGCTGGCTGTGTTCTGGGAAAAACACGACCCAACCCAAGGAATGCGTCAAGGCAACGATCTTGGTACACAGTATCGCTCGGCTATCTACACTTACTCGCAAGAGCAACAGGCCATCGCTGAGCAATCAAAACATCAGTATCAACAAGCCCTGCAAGAAGAGCAGAGATCGGCTATCACAACGGAAATACAATCAGCGGGTGCGTACTATTTTGCAGAAACCTACCACCAGCAATATCTCGCTAAGAACCCTGACGGATACTGTGGCATCGGAGGAACAGGAGTTTGTTTCCCGCCAAGCCTGCAAAAATAAAGCGTGTAAATTGTGTAAATACAACAAGAGCGACCTAGGTCGCTCTTTATCGCGTCGCTGTCCACTGATCAGCCAGACAACGTGGATATGGCCTGATTCACTTCTTTAAAAACGCTCAGTCTTTTATGGTCATTCACATCAGGGAGTAACACTTTGCCGTTGTCAAAATCAAAACTGCCAACGCCAGCAATGAAGAACTGTCCCTTAAATAATGTCTTAACGAAACGAGCCACTTGTAGTGGTCGATATACTGCGAACTCGCGTAACATAACCATAATTCACCTCAACTCCTTTGAGAACATATAGAGTGATACTCCTTAGCACTCTACAGTCGCAATATGCGACGGGCTTCATTTTAGCAAATTTTGATTACAACGCAACATTACACTACCGCATACGTTAAAAAAATGTTACACAATGTAATACTGCTACTCTTATCGCTATCTGGGTAAGTAACTAAACAACTTGTCGCGACTTTACCTCGCTAGAGTGTTTAACTAGTTATTTAGATTGATATTATTGACACTTATGGAACATAAAAATATGAAAACGAAGACTCTCCTACCACTACTTTTATCTCTCTCGTCACCGCTTGCCTTTGCGCATAACCTATCGATTGGTGATACGGTTCAGCCAGTAAGTGTCAACGCTTATGGTGAAATTGTCATGCAAGGTGAAGGGGTGGCCTACCAGCCATGGACAACACAACAAATGCTTGGCAAAGTTCGTGTCATTCAAGCTATCGCAGGACGCAGCAGCGCGAAAGAAATGAACGCGCCGTTGATGTCAGCGATTACCCAAGCAAAATTTGCTGAAGAAAATTACCAAACGACAACGATCATTAATCAAGATGATGCAATTTGGGGAACTGGCTCATTTGTGAAGTCATCCGCGCAAGACAGTAAAAAGACATATCCTTGGTCGTCAATGGTGCTGGATGAAAACGGAAACGTCGCTCAAGCGTGGGATTTACAGCCTGAGAGCTCTGCTATTATCGTTCAGGATAAACAAGGGAAAGTGTTGTTTGTGAAAGAAGGGGCTTTAACTCAATCTGAAATCGAACAAGTCATCAAGCTGATTAAACAAAATATTTAATTTTTCCCTGACTCCTGGCTTTCACCTGCTGGGAGTCAATTTTCCTTTCCGCTAGGCCTGCCAAGACACCAATCTCTGTTGAATTTTCTTGAGAAAAGAGTGAACTTTTGTCAAAAACAAGTGTTATATTATAACAATTAGTAGTTTTAATACGCACCATCATGATGATGCGACTTACTTTCGTCTTTATACCACAATACTCGCGATTGATAGGGTATATAACTAGAATTAGGGAAAGAAAATGTCACCAAAACACGCTTTAGCTCTTGTTATTGGCCTCGCTTTATCCACGGCAGCAAACGCAGAAGAATTTCGTCAGCACGAAGCTCATGTTCATGGGCACGTAGAATTTAACATCGCTCAAGATGGCAAAGATCTGTTAGTTGAAATAACAGCACCAGGCGCCGATGTGGTTGGCTTTGAGCATGCTCCTGAAAATGAATCCCAAGAACATACACTCAAGCATGCATTAAGCACGCTGGAAGATGCCAATGCAGTACTGACTATCAACTCACAAGCTCAATGTGAGATAGAAGAAGTCGACGTGACCAACACGTTGGGTGCCGCGCATAGTGAACATGAACATCATCATGATGCCGATGAGCACGAAGGCCACGAACATCACCACGATGCCGATGAACACGAAGGCCATGAGCATCACCACGATGCCGATGAACACGAAGGCCATGAGCATCATCACGATGCTGACGAGCACGAAGGTCATGAGCATCACCATCATGAAGGACATGAACACGGTGAGTTTAACGTCCAATATCGCTACAGCTGTGAACAAGTTACCAAGCTCAGCAATATCGAAACTGACTGGTTCAATCAATTCCCATCAACTGAGTCTATCGGTGTTAACCTGTTCACAGACACCACACAGTCAGCGCTTAGCCTGAGCAAAGACAATACCAACATTGAAATCAAATAATATTAAAGGCGTGTAAGTACCTACTTACACGCCTTTTTTGGTAACCACTATGATTGATTCCGTCTCATCCAGCGTTGTTCAACTCGACAATGCCCAATTTTATTGGCCCGGTTCAGACAGCGCGACCATCAATATTCCTCACCTCCACATTAACTCAGGTGAACATATCTTTATCAAAGGTCCGAGCGGCTGCGGCAAGTCAACTCTGTTAGCCCTGCTTACTGGTATTAATACCCTTAGTAGCGGTTCACTCTCGGTTTTAGGTACAGAACTGTCTGACTTAAGCGCAAGTCAAAGAGACAAGTTTCGTGCCGACCATATCGGTTATATCTTCCAGCAATTCAATTTATTACCGTATCTCAATGTCCTAGATAATGTATTGCTGCCTTGTCAATTCAGTAACATAAGGCGTGATAGAGTCGCCCCCAATGCCAACCATCAAATGCTCACGAAACAAGCCTCAGAATTATTGGAGCGACTGCACTTACCCAAAACCTTGCATCAGCGTTCAGTGTCGGAGCTGAGTATTGGTCAACAACAGCGTGTTGCGGCAGCACGAGCATTGATAGGACACCCGGCGTTAGTAATTGCTGACGAACCGACATCTGCACTGGACCACGATAATCGTATGGCCTTCATTGAACTGTTAATGGAACAAGCGCATCACGCCAGCGCAACGCTAGTATTTGTTAGCCACGACCCTACGTTAGAAACCTTGTTTGATCGCACGATTCACCTTCCTGACATCAACCAAAGTAGTACTCCAGGAGCTTATCATGAGCGCCGTGGTCAAATTGGCATGGAAAAGCTTGATGAACCGAAAAACCACGGCATTGTTGACGATCATGACCGTCGCTATTTCCGTGGTGCTTCTACTGGGTGTTGAGCGCATCCGTACTGAGGCAAAAGACAGCTTCGCGAATACCATCTCAGGCACTGATCTCATCATTGGTGGTCGCTCTGGGCAAGTGAATTTACTGCTTTATTCCGTATTTCGAATTGGCAACGCCACCAATAACATCGACTGGAAGAGCTACCAAGAATTCAGTCACCACAAAGCGGTCGACTGGGCGATCCCAATTTCACTAGGAGACTCCCATAAAGGCTTTCGTGTCATGGGAACCAATCACAGTTATTTTGAGCATTATCGCTACGGAAGTAAGCAACCACTTACTTTTTCTCACGGTACTGAGTTTCATGGCTTGTTTGAAACCGTCATTGGCTCCGATGTGGCGAAAAAACTGGGTTATCACATTGGCAGTGAGATTATTATTGCTCACGGAATCAGTGATGTCGCGTTCAGCCGTCACGATCATCTTCCGTTTAAAGTCGTCGGCGTTTTAGCTCCAACGGGCACCCCTGTCGATAAAACGGTGCATGTTTCTCTAGAAGCTATCGAAGCCATTCATGTTGGCTGGGAAAGCGGAGCCCGTTTGGGACCCACCCCAACCGCAGAGCAACTCAAACAGCGAGATTTTCAACCCAAACAGATCACCGCAATGTTGGTCGGATTGAAATCGCGTATCCAAGCCTTTGCCCTGCAGCGACAAATCAACACGTACCCGAAAGAACCTCTCAGCGCAATTATGCCTGGTGTCGCACTGCATGAACTATGGGGAATGATGTCCGTGGCCGAACAAGCTTGATGGCAGTATCTGGCTTTGTCGTGGTAGCTGGATTGCTCGGCATGTTGAGCAGCTTACTTACTAGCCTGCAAGAGCGGCGCCGTGAAATGGCAATACTTAGAGCAATGGGGGCAAGACCGATGCATGTGTTTTCATTGCTGATCAGTGAGGCAAGTTTGCTCACAGCCGCAGGCATCATTAGCGGCGTGGTCGGACTCTATTCAGTGCTCTTGTTGCTGCAACCTTTCGTGCAACAGCAATACGGGATCCACTTGTCCCTTAATGTTCTTTCTTCATACGAATGGATGCTGCTTGGATTTGTTCAATGTGCTGGTATCATGATTGGATTCATTCCTGCATTCCGCGCGTATCGGCAATCACTCAGTGACGGAATGACCATAAGGATCTAATACGATGTGGAAAAAAATACTCGCAGGTGCCCTACTACTGATGTCATTCGCAGCTCCTGCCGTGGCGAATGACAAGCCACTAAAACTCGATTGGATTGATCTTATTCCCGAATCGGAACGAGATATGTTCGATAGCATCGGTATGCCCGCCACCGACCACACTGGTGGCGCAGCAAAACAATCGAAGATCGGTGGAGTCAGAACAGAGCTGAATGGCAGTGAGGTGAAGATTCCTGGGTTTGTTATCCCGCTCGAAGGGGATGCGAATACCGTGACTGAATTTTTATTGGTGCCTTATTTTGGGGCCTGTATCCACGTGCCGCCACCGCCACCAAACCAAATCGTTTACGTAAAATTCCCGAAAGGAGCGCCCGTTCAGGAATTATGGGATATCGTCTACGTGGTGGGGAAACTTAAAACAGAAATGACCAGTCTTGAACTTGCAGAAACAGGCTACATGATAGAAGGCGAAAGCATTGAAGCATACGATGACATGTAGAGTACAGTAATGTGAAGCTTACAAAGTGGAAGCTGTCATCTTTAAGCAGAACGAAAACACGTTGAGGCGTCGTTTGGCGCCTTTAACTAATAGCACACCTGCCCAGCTCAACAGAGTATGCCTTACCCACCGCGGTCACGGTCTACATAATATAGCGCGATAAATACGCCAACACACTGACATAAAGCACCAAAAGAAACGCAATCGACAGGTGCTTTTTCAGTTTGCTCACATTCGATAGCCTCATCACCCCTCCAAAATAATCATAACAATTTTAACAAGTCATTATCATTTTGAATAGCTTTATTCGTTCAAAATCTGAGACCCTTCTCTAGTCGCTTCACACAATAAGGTGTAAATTGGAGCAAGCATTAGCTGCAGCTCTTGGTAGGAACATTAATGGCAGAACCAACAAAACAACCTGTTGTCATCGAACATCAGACCAACTCACAAACAAATAACAGCAAAGATAAAAAACAAAGCTATATCAAAGACAGCGCAAGCCGAATAAAAAGCATCGCCCAAATTTATGGCCTAGATGCACGATTGCAAGACGCACCTCCTGCCAAATCCGCACTTGAACGCGCTCAGATTCGTGAGCAACGACGCCAAGAACAGCGGCAAAAAAACCTCGAGAAGATTTTGAAGTTAGCGCACAGCTCATGCCGGGATGAAACCGCGGGCGAACCCGATCAAGACTGGCTGTACCGTTTTTTCGATATGGCGCAGGACATCCACAATAGCTCGATGCAGAAACTATGGGCGCAAGTGATGAAGCGCGAGGTCACTAACCCAGGCTCAACATCAATGAAGGCTTTGAAAATCCTCAAAGATATGTCGCCTAAAGAGGCGCAAACGTTACAGAAAGCCGCGTCTCTGGCGTGCAGTTTTGGTGGTGATAACAGTAAAAAGTTACTGATTGGCTACAAGGCCCATGGCGGGATTTTTAGTTTTGGCAAACGGGATACCACCAGCAACTTAAACATGGGGAACTTTCAGCTTCCCTACTCAAGCATGCTCGTGTTGATCGAATTAGGACTGCTGCATAATACCGAACTAGAGTCTGGAGAAATCAGTATCGACACGCCACTCATACTGGCTTACCAAGGAAAAAACCTGTCACTTCAGGTCAATAGCAAAGGCGTTCGATTACGTTATTACCGCTTTACTCCCACCGGCAACGAGCTGTGTACACTACTCGGAAACAAACACAATGCAGAGTATTACGATCACATGGTGACCCTATTGAACCATAAATTTAGTGTGCATACGGATACCAGCGGCAGTGTCGATCTTAGCGTTTAGCGATGACATCAAAAGATAACAATGAGAGACAAGGGTAACTATGAAACTAAAAGAGCTTTGGGCGACTTCTCACCGCAAAGCTCTTGTCTAATATTTCGACCTATTGACCATCAATGATCCAAAAGGTGACATCACTAACGGATGACACCGCGCTGCTTAAGATCGTCGATACATAACTCAACCAGCTCTTCAACACTCTTTTCACCTGCTGGCAAGTCAATCTCTGGGTGCTCTGGAGCTTGGTACTCAGAATCAATCCCTGTGAAGTTGGGGATCTCACCTGCACGGGCTTTTTGATACAAACCTTTCGGATCACGTCCTTCACATACCTCAAGCGAAGCATTGACGAACACTTCAATAAATTCACCTTCAGGCAATAAATCCCGCACGAGTTGACGCTCAGCACGGTGCGGCGAAATAAATGCAGACAGGACAATCAGGCCAGCGTCAGCCATCAACTTAGTCAGTTCACCGATACGGCGAATATTTTCTCGACGGTCCTGTTCCGAAAAGCCTAAATCACTGCATAAACCATGACGAACATTATCCCCGTCCAGCAAATATGTGTGATACCCCAATGAGGCTAAGCGGTTTTCAAGCGCACCAGCGACGGTAGACTTACCCGCACCAGATAGCCCCGTAAACCATAGTACGGCTGGTTTTTGTTTCTTGAGCTCAGCACGAAACTGTTTATCAACCGAGTGCTGATGCCAGACAATGTTTTCATCTTTTACCGTCGATTCGGCAGTCATAACGTATCCTTGTAAATATCGCAATTAAAACGGGAAAAAGACCGGAATCAGAGTCAGTACTAATACGGAATACACAATCGAGATTGGTACACCAATTCGTACATAGTCGGTCATTTTGTAATTACCTACACTGTAAACCAATAAATTCGTTTGGTACCCGTAGGGAGAAATAAAGCTCGCGCTTGCGCCAAACAATACCGCCATAATAAACGGCATCGGATCGACCCCATAACCAACCGCCATACTATAGCCAATGGGAAATGAGAGCGCTGCTGCAGCATTGTTAGTCACAAGCTCGGTCAAAACCAGCGTCATAATGTAAGTGGCCACCAGCGCGCCAAACACCCCCCAGCCATTGAATGCCTCAATAAACATATTGCCCATGCGTACCGACAAGCCTGACGATATCATCAATTGAGCGATGGACAACGCCGAGCCAACAATCACGACAATATCAATAGGGAAACGACGACGCAGTTCAGAAAGCTGAATAATGCCAAGCGCGATGAGCGCTATAATATACACCGAGAGCCCCTTAATAATAGGGACGAGATCCAGAAGAGCACAACCAATAACCGCAGCAAATCCAAGCAACACAATGGAAGATTTGTTGGCATCTAACTTAGCGCTAGAATCCAAATCGTGCATTAGGACAAACTCTTTGCTATGCGCACGACGCTCTGCCTCAAAGCGTTTACCCGGTACCAGAATCAAGGTATCGCCCGGTGCCAGTTTGATATTGCCCAATCCGCCCTCAAGGCGCTCATGTCCACGCCGAATCGCAACCACAACGGCATCAAAACGATCACGAAAACGACTTTCTTTCAGAGTTTTATGACAGAAAGTAGCCGAAGAGCTAACCACCACTTCAACGAAACTTTGCCCATTAAGGTGTTGTTGACCAAATAATTTGAGACCAGGGATCTCTTGCAAGGTGGCCACACTTTCCACATCGCCACAGAACAAGAGGCGATCTTTCGCATTCAGTACAAAATCTGGCCCAACGGATGATACGGTCACGCCATCTCGCACGACTTCCGCTAAAAACAGTTTTCTTAGTGCACGAAGGTTATTTTCACTCACGGTGCGACCAACCAACGGAGAACCAGGCTCAACTCGTGATTCTAAGAAGTACGGTAAATCCTCTTGGTTGTGGTCATCGTAACTCGGCAGAAAATAACTCAAAGGAATAAGAATCAACAACCCACCCACCAAGACCGCTAATCCAATCGCAGTAGGTGTAAAAAAGTTAAGACTTGGCAGACCCGCATCTTCAACAAAGCTATTAATAATTAAGTTCGTCGACGTGCCAATCAAAGTCAGAGTACCACCAAAAATGGCAGCATAAGAGAGCGGAATTAATAACTTAGAAGGCGCATGTTGTTGATTCCGTTTTATCGCGCCAATTAAGGAGACCACAACCGCGGTGTTATTGGTAAACGAGGACAACAATGCCGTCGATAGCCCTAGTTTCGCAATCACGCTACCGAGATTCCCTTCTGAAATACTGCGGCTTACCCAACTGATCAGTAAGGTTTTTTCTAACGCGCACGAAGCAAGGATCAACAACACTAAAGTTAATAATGAACCGTTGGTAAAGTTAGCAGTAATGGTTGTGGTATCTAACATTCCTGCGACAAACGCAGTAAAAGCTGCCCCAGCAAACACGTAGCTAGGTTTAATTTTAGTCACAAGCAAACAAGTAATAATGCCAAGCAGAATCGCTAATACCAATCCTTGTTCCCACATAACCTTTCCTTACCAAAGAGCCCAATTCGGGCAAAACTAGTTGCTACACATTCAGACTGTGTAGGACAACAAAACCAGAGCAAGCGAAAAATGAAGACCAGAATGCTCAATGAACATTGAGACACTCTGGTTCCAGGGGAAAGTGCCTGACTGTATTTCGCAGCTCAGTCAGGCAAACCATTTACTTTTTCAGTAATTGGTTTAGATCTTTCGCTTCCCAGTGTGGGAAGTGTTTGCGAACCAGTGCGTTTAGCTCCAGTTCAAATGCAGAAATGCCCGTTAAATCACGTTCGACTTCTGCTAGACTTTCTTTCACCATCCCCGCACCCACGGTCACATTCGTCAGGCGGTCGATAATGATGAAGCCACCGGTATCTGCGCAGTCTTGGTAGTTATCAATAGCGACAGACTCATTCAGAGACCACTCACACAAACCAATACCATTAAGTGGTAATTCAGCGGCGCTGTGGGTTGATAGGTTGTTGATATCGTACTGGTGACGAATCGATTCGACATGACCAACCGTTTTCTTACCCGCGATTTTAATATCGTAATCACGTCCTGGCTGCAATGGCTGCTCTGTCATCCAAACAACATCAGCCAATAAGTGGTTAGTGCTTTCGACTTGATCGCTCTCAACGACAATCAAATCACCGCGGCTGATGTCAATTTCATCATTGAGCGTCAGCGTCACGGCTAAACCAGTACTCGCTTCTTCTAAGTCTCCATCAAAAGTGACAATGCGAGCCACTGTCGACGTTTTACCAGAAGGTAGCGCTTTAACCGTATCGCCTACTTTCACCGTACCCGATGAAATCGTGCCAGCGAAGCCACGAAAATCGAGGTTAGGACGGTTGACGTACTGCACAGGGAAGCGGAACTCACCCGTGCCTTTGTCTTGATCGACATCGACGGTTTCTAACAACTCAAGCAATGACGGGCCTTCAAACCAATCGAGGTTTGTGCCTTTATCGACGACATTATCACCTTCCAGAGCAGAAATTGGGATGATTTGAATATCAATATCGCCCGTCAAGTTCTCTGCAAAATCTAGGTACGCTTGACGAATTTCTTCGAAACGCTCTTGCGAGTAATCCACCAAGTCCATCTTGTTGATCGCCACGACAAAGTGCTTCAAACCTAATAGGTTTGAAATGAAAGAGTGACGTCGAGTCTGATCGAGAATACCTTTACGTGCATCCACAAGAATAACCGCAAGATCACACGTAGAGGCACCCGTTGCCATATTACGTGTGTACTGCTCATGTCCAGGAGTATCCGCAATGATGAACTTACGTTTCTGTGTCGAGAAGTAACGGTAAGCCACATCAATGGTGATGCCCTGTTCACGTTCCGCTTGCAAGCCATCAACCAACAACGCCAAGTCTGGTCTTTCACCAGTGGTACCTGAGCGCTGGCTGTCTGAGTGAACGGCCGCTAACTGATCTTCATAAATTTGTTTTGAGTCATGGAGTAAGCGCCCGATCAGGGTACTCTTACCATCATCAACGGAACCACAAGTCAGAAATCTAAGTAACGACTTGTACTGGTGTTGTGTTAAATAGCCTTCGATACCAAGCTCGGCTAATTGAGCTTCAACTGCACTGTTCATTATCTTTCCTTAGATCCTTAGAAGTAACCTTGACGTTTCTTGAGCTCCATCGATCCTGACTGATCGTGGTCGATCGCACGGCCTTGACGCTCACTTGAGGTTGCCACTAGCATCTCTTCAATAATGCCCGGCAAAGTATTGGCTTCTGACTCAATCGCACCTGTTAGTGGATAACAACCAAGGGTACGGAAGCGAACACTTTTCTCTTCAATCACTTCACCAGGTTGAAGCTCCATACGATCGTCATCTACCATGATCAACATGCCGTCACGATCGACTACCGGACGCACTTCTGACAGGTATAGAGGTACGATCTCGATGTTTTCTAGGTAGATGTATTGCCAGATATCTAACTCAGTCCAGTTTGATAGAGGGAAAACACGAATACTTTCACCTTTGTTCACCTGGCCGTTATAGGTTTTCCAGAGCTCCGGACGTTGGTTTTTCGGATCCCAAGTGTGGTTTTTGTCACGGAAGGAATAGACACGCTCTTTCGCACGTGATTTTTCTTCGTCGCGACGAGCACCACCGAACGCAGCATCGAAACCATACTTATTCAGAGCTTGCTTCAAGCCTTGAGTCTTCATGATGTCGGTGTGCTTCGATGAGCCGTGAACAAATGGGCTACATCCCATGGCAATCCCTTCAGGGTTCTTATGCACTAACAGCTCAAAACCGTACTTTTCTGCTGTGCGGTCACGAAATTCAATCATCTCGCGGAATTTCCAGTCTGTGTCGACGTGTAAAAGAGGGAATGGGATTTTTCCTGGATAAAACGCTTTACGCGCAAGATGCAGCATCACTGATGAATCTTTACCAATCGAATACATCATGACTGGGTTATCAAACTCAGCTGCAACTTCACGGATAATATGAATACTCTCCGCTTCGAGTTGTTTAAGATGAGTTAAACGTTGTTGGTCCATGTTTTGTATTTCCTTTTAAGCTTAAGGCTGCTTTACGTCTCTAATCTTTGGACTGATATTATATGGAGTGAGCAATAGCACTTTTGTTGAATTCAGTACTAGACAAAAACCAGTCCAACTTTTGAGACAACTGTACAACTTCCCCTACCACGATCAAAGAAGGTGATTGAGCATCTTTAGATAAATCAGATAGTTGGGATAAATTTCCCTTAAATACTTTTTGCTGAATTTGGGTGCCACGTTCAATAATCGCAATTGGAGTTGCAGCTGATCTACCGTGTTTAATGAGTTGATTCTGAATATAGTGTGATTTCATCAAGCCCATGTAGATCACTAAAGTTTGATTTCCACGGGCAAGGGTTGACCAATCCATCTCATCACTTTCTTCTTTCAAGTGACCAGTAACAAAGATGGCGGATTGTGCATAATCACGATGAGTCAATGGGATTCCAGCATAAGCGGTCGCGCCCGCAGCGGCAGTAATTCCTGGGACGACCTGAAAACGTACCCCGCCATCCGCCAGTACTTCTAATTCTTCGCCACCACGACCAAACACAAAAGGATCGCCGCCTTTGACTCGAACAACTCGGTGGCCCTGCTTAGCGAAATCAATCAACAACTGATTGGTTTTTTCTTGCGGCACGCTATGGTGACCAGCCCGTTTACCGACACACACCAAAATTGTATCGCTTGGGATCAACGCCATGATTTCTTCTGAAACCAAGTAGTCGTATAACACCACATCCGCTTGCTGCAGACAGTTAAGCGCTTTGACGGTCAAAAGTTCAGGATCACCGGGACCCGCACCAATTAACGCCACTTCGCCAGGTTGAAGCGATCGCTTTGCAAACCTCGTCGTTTCAATCGCCGTATTATCGGCAACCAAACGAGGCTTTTGCGGGGGAAAAGAAGTCACTGAATCTTTCGCTGCCATGTGTTTACTCATCATCCATAGATATCGTTAAGATGGCATTATGGCGGGGTGCTCATATTACCTGAAATTCTAAAATTTCATTTTTTATTCAAAAATCTGCTAAGAAGTTTTTGTTTGGTCTCATTCAAAAGCGTGAATACGTCGATGTTTCATAACAAAAGCATTGCGTAGAATTAGGTCAAGTCACATTTTTTTGCATCTTAATCATAGATTTGCACTACCCTTTGTTACATCTCTCGATATACCAATCAATTGGAGCACTACATGAAAACCGCCGTGAATCCTATTTCCGTCGCAGTCTTAAGCGGTATGTTGACCCTTGCTGGTCCAGCGATGGCCGATACCATCAAACTTCGCATCATCGAAACCACCGACATCCATACCAACTTGATGGATTACGATTACTACAAAGATCTTCCTTCACAGAAAATTGGCCTAACCCGCGCCGCAACCTTAGTTAAACAGGCAAAATCAGAAGTAGAAAACAGTGTGTTGGTGGATAACGGAGATTTAATTCAGGGCAGCCCTATGGGTGATTACATGGCGGCAAAAGGCCTCAAAGCGGGTGAGATACATCCAGCTTATAAAGCAATGAATCAACTCAATTACGACGTCGGCAATATCGGTAATCACGAATTTAACTACGGCTTGGACTTCTTGCACAAAGCCATTAACGGTGCCAACTTCCCTTACATTAATGCCAATGTTTTTGATCAAAAAACCGGTAAGCACTACTTCAAGCCCTACCTGATCAAAACCCATACCTTTAAGGATACCGACGGTCAGAGCCATCCGATCAAGGTTGGTTATATTGGTTTTGTCCCGCCACAAATCATGGTTTGGGATAAGAAAAATCTAGAAGGTAATGTGTTCGCGAAAGACATCAAGCAAATGGCTGAGAAACTCGTTCCGCAAATGAAAAGCGATGGAGCAGACGTGATCATTGCTATTCCTCACTCGGGTATTTCTACCGTTCCGTACAAACTCGGTGCGGAAAATTCGGTTTACTACCTGACCGATGTGAAAGGTATTGATGCTATTGCATTTGGCCATGCTCACGCCGTTTTCCCAGGCAAAGACTTTGCTACCCTTCAAGGTATCGATAACGATAAGGGCACCATCAATGGCGTCACTGCAGTGATGCCAGGGCGTTGGGGTAGCCACGTGGGCGTGATGGATCTGACACTTGAGCAAACCGAAGGGAAATGGCAGGTGGTTGACGGCCAGTCAGAAGCCAGACCAATTTTTGATAAAACCAATGGTCAGCCATTGGCTAAAGCAGACCAAGGTATCGTCAAGGCGCTAGAGCATGACCATAACGCAACACGAGAATTCGTCAACCAGCCGATAGGCAAAGCAAACGATGTGATGTACAGCTTTTTAGCCTTAGTCCAAGACGATCCAACCATTCAGATCGTCAACCTAGCTCAAAAAGATTATGTAGAACGTTTTATTCAAGGGGACCCAGATTTAGCTGACATCCCCGTACTCAGCGCTGCGGCACCGTTTAAAGCCGGTGGACGTAAGAACGATCCGAGTAACTTTACTGAAGTAGAATCCGGGCAATTAACCTTCCGTAACGCGGCAGATCTGTACTTATATCCGAATACGCTGGTCGCTTTAAAAGTACAAGGTAAACAAGTCCGTGAATGGCTTGAATGCAGCGCTGGTCAATTTAATCAAATTGACGTCAATAGCACTGAGCCGCAATTCCTGATTGACTGGGATAACTTCCGTACCTACAACTTCGATGTGATTGATGGGGTCAACTACCAAATCGATGTGACTCAACCGCCAAAATACGACGCTGGCTGTAAGGTGATTAATCCCGATTCCAAACGTATTGTAAACTTAACGTTTAACGGTAAGCCTGTCGATCCAAAGCAGGACTTCATCATTGCGACTAACAACTACCGCGCTTACAGCAATACCTTCCCGGGGACAGGACCCGACTTCATTGCGTTCGACGCACCAGATGAAAACCGCTCTGTACTTGCGGCGTATATTTCTCGCGTGAGTGAAGAAAAAGGGGAAGTAACGCCAAGCGCCGACAATAACTGGTCGTTTGCACCGATAAAGTCAGACAAACCGCTGGATATTCGCTTTGAAACATCACCAAGTGACAAAGCCGCGCAGTTCATCAAAGACAAAGCACAATACCCGATGAAACATGTCGCAACGGATGACGTGGGTTTTGCTGTTTATCAGATTAATTTGAATAGATAAGAGAGAAAGGTCCTAGGATCCTAGGTTTTAGGGTCCTAGGAAAAGATTGGGAATACGGAATACGGACCTTCCTTAATCTGTAAGCGAAGCGCTCCGTAATCCAAAACAACAAATATAAATGATACGTTTCACACAGTGGTTACAGCGCGATCCCCTAGGGCCTAGGACCTTTAACCTAGGACCTCTGTTTATAACCTAGGACCTTTCAGTACACCTATTTCAAAATCCTCGCGCGGAACTGACGCCCTTTCATCTTACCATTACTGATGGTTTGTAGGGCTTTTTTGGCAGCAGACTTCTCAACCGCGACATAAGCGCGCATTGGGAACAAATGAATCTTGCCGACTTGCGAGCCTGGAATACCATTTTTTCCAGTCAAACAACCTAAAATATCGCCTGGGCGAACTTTTTGTTTCTTGCCGCCATCAATATTGATCGTCACCATTTTTGCCTGGTATGGCTGCTGATTTGACTTCGTTGGCAACGTGGCTGGCACGATATCCATCTCTAAGTATTCTTCAATGCGAGCAACACGCAGGCCGTCTTTTTCACCAAAGAAGCTGAATGCCAATCCTTTACTGCCTGCACGGCCAGTACGACCGATACGGTGTACGTGGACTTCTGGATCACGAGACAGCTCAAAGTTAAATACCGCGTCGAGGTTGTCTACGTCCAGACCACGTGCCGCTACGTCTGTTGCGACCAGGATGGAAACACTCTTGTTAGCAAACTGAACCAGTGCTTGGTCGCGTTCACGCTGTTCAAGGTCTCCGTGAATATCAATCACGCTAAACCCTTTGTGATGCAGTTCATCAGCGACGCTCTGAACCTCTTTTTTGGTATTACAGAAAACCACCGCGGATTCTGGCTGATGAGTAAGTAACAAGTTAGCTAGAGCCTCATCGCGTGCTTCAGAGCCTTCAACTTTATAAAAGTGCTGAGCAATGCTTGATGTATCATGCGTCGACTCCACCTTTATCACTTCCGGTTTCTGCATAATACGCTGCGCAATGTGTTCGATTTTCTCAGGGAAAGTCGCGCTGAATAGCAACGTTTGTCGCTGCTTGGGCGCGGCATCGATAATTGCATCTAGTGCATCTTGGAAGCCCATGTCCAGCATCCTATCTGCTTCATCCAGCACCAAGGTGTTCAGTTCGTTAAGATTGATTCTGCCTTTCTCAAGATGATCCAAAATACGACCAGGTGTTCCGACTAAGATGTGTGCGCCATGCTCCAGTGAGCCAATTTGAGGCCCCATCGGCATCCCACCACACAGGGTAAGCACCTTAATATTGTGAATAGCACGCCCTAAGGTACGAATTTCTTTCGCAACTTGATCGGCTAACTCGCGAGTAGGACACAAAACCAATGACTGGACTCTAAAACGCTTCACATCTAGGTTGGATAATACCCCAAGGCCAAATGCGGCAGTTTTACCAGACCCCGTTTTCCCTTGTCCAATCACATCACGCTGCTTAAGAATGGCAGGCAAACTCAATGCTTGAATTGGCGTCATATGGGTGTAATTGAGAGATTCAAGCGTCGCTAATAGCGCAGGGTTTAGCTCAACTTGGTCAAAGGTTGGTTTGGTCACAGATGTATCCTCAGGAGGGATGAATGAGATCGGACATTATCGACTGATTTGCCAGAAACGCCAGTTAAAATTCAACATTGCTAATGAGCATTAATCGAAAACCAAGTAAAATCAATCACTCGACTCAAATAACGGAATTGTACTCATGCTCACCTGGATCGCTTTACCTTTTTCTCAACTGACAACACATCAATTGTACGAGCTAATGCGATTGCGGGTTGATGTTTTTGTCGTAGAGCAAACCTGTCCCTATCCAGAGCTTGACGGCAAAGATACACTTGAAGGTGTTTATCATCTACTAGGCTATCGCGACGAAGAGTTGGTAGCCTGCGCACGTTTACTCGCTGCGGGAATAAGCTACGAAAATGTCAGTATCGGTCGCGTAATCACGAAAAAAACGGCACGTGGAGGCGGCCTAGGTCACCAACTGCTCGAACAAGCACTGCTACACTGTGAAACGTTATGGCCAGGTCAAACCATCGATATTGGAGCACAGCAGCACCTTGCTCAATATTACGCTCGCCACGGATTTGATGCTATTTCTGATAGTTATCTTGAAGATGGTATACCCCACATCGACATGCGCAGAGAGCCCACCACAAATACAAATTAGTCCCTGTTGATAAAACAATTGACCAAAACAAATAAAAAAGACGCGGTACATGCGCGTCTTTCTTCTAAATCACTGTCACAGCTTAAGTAACTGGCTTAGCGCGCCGCTATTTATTGCGACCAAACGTACCATCCGATAGACGAAAAAACATCACCGAGTGATCGCTTTTATCTAACTGCAACATATCTAGCTGCCCATCTTCAGAAAACTTGAAACGAATGAGCTGTCCCTGCTTGATGTGACTTAATGGCTTATCGCTGCCTTCGATTTTGACCAACGCACTCAGATCTGCCATGGAAAGCTGGTTATTTCGGAAAACTTGCGCAAGCGTATCCCCATTTTTCACTTGGTATTCCTTCCAGCTTTCAGATTTCGGACCTGAGTTTTGCGATGTCCTTTGCTGACTTAAACTTTGGGTGTTTAACTCAATAGCGACTCTTTGATGATCTGCCTGAGGACTCTGTTCAGCAAGTTCTTCGGTCCTACTCCCTTCCGTTGTCTGCGGCATAGGTATGACAAAAAGCAATAGAAACAAGGGAACAAGCACCATCAGCACGCGCTGATGAAATTTAGGCAAGCGCTGCCAAAACAGTGTGACCGGTTTGATACGCGCCAACCACTGACTTTTGCTGAACGGCTGCTTCCAGTTGATAGCAGCGAACTTTTGCTTAGCCAATTCTACATAATCAACTTGCTGCTTTTTCTTTCTGCGACGATTCATTGTAATGAGCCCCTTAATACTTCTACTGCCAGTATAAAAATACCAGCGCGGAGAGTATATGTTTTTCACCAAACTAAAATGGTATTTAAGTGAAATTAGCAGAAAATTCACTTGGAGTAAGAGATAAGTCACACCATCAATGGTTACACCCATGCTCACAGGACACAATTACGCTCAATCATTTAAACCTAAGCGCGAAACTGATATCCTGTGCCTTCAAACACTCCTAATAAGAGCGACATTCATGTCTGAAATTAAATTTGAAACTGCAGAACAAAAAGCAAGCTACGGCATTGGCCTGCAAATGGGTCAACAACTTGCTGGTTCTGGTCTAGAAGGCCTAAGCGTCGATGCTATCGCGGCGGGTATTGCTACAGCACTCACTGGTGATATGCCAGCTATCGAAATTGATGAGATCAACGCAGCACTGCAAGAGATTCACACTCGCGCGGAAGCGGCTCGTCAAGAAGCGGCTAAAGTAGCGGCAGCAGAAGGCGACGCATTTCTAAAAGATAACGCACTACGTCCAGAAGTAACGGTTCTTGAATCAGGCCTTCAATACGAAGTTGTTTCTGAAGGTACAGGTGAAGTACCAACTTCAGAAAGTTCTGTACGTGTTCACTACCACGGTCAGCTAACAGACGGTACGGTATTTGATAGCTCAGTATCTCGTGGTCAACCTGCTGAGTTCCCGGTAACTGGCGTAATCAAAGGCTGGGTTGAAGCACTGCAACTAATGCCTGTTGGTTCTAAGTGGAAACTTTACGTACCACAAGATCTTGCCTACGGTGAGCGTGGCGCTGGCGCTGCTATCCCACCATTCGCAGCATTGGTATTCGAAGTAGAACTACTTGATATCCTATAAGAAATGACCGTTCATTTCGATTGATAAAGCGTCGCACCTGCGACGCTTTTTTTATGCTTGCTGGACTGGCTCCGTAATATCAAGACAACTAATCCCAATCTACATAAGTATTGAATCATTCCTATTAGTTAAAATCACTGATAGCGGCGTTATAGATTTTGTAATTCGAATAACTCGTTGCTGCAATCTAGACCTTGCTCTAAGCGACTTCCGTTTTGAAGTAGGTTCTAACCACTTACTTCATAAGGTAGGTATAAACAGTAGCTCTCTGTTTTAGTTGTCAATTTCTTAACAAACTTATTGATGTATCTTCGCAACAAACACCGACGAGCCACTACTATTGGTATAGAATTAAAACGAATACCAGCTCCAGATCGTTCACCACAAAAATAACGCTGGCTTTGGTATAACATAAAATACGCTCAACCATTGGAGGTACTATGCGTAAAACACTCCTAGCTCTCGCGTTGCTATCGATGAATATCGGCAACGCCCACGCCTTTCTTGACTCTGTAACCGATAAAGCAAATGAGAGCGGATTAATGGATATGGTCGGTGAAAGCTTGGCAATGGAATCTTCGCCGTTGACGAATGTACTAACGAGCAAACTTCCGGTATCGACAGAGCAAGCAGCCGGTGGCAGTAGTGCATTATTGGCAATGGCGCAAAGCCAACTCTCTGCAGAAAATAGCAACGAGTTAGAATCACTCATCCCAGGTCTATCGAGTCTAGGTGATGCACAAGGCTTATTAGGCAGTGTCGATAGCCTAAGTGGGGTGCAAAGTGCATTTGACCAATTAGGGATAGACCGGCCATGATAGCTCAGTTCGCACCAGTGATTATTCAATATCTAGGAGAGCAAGGGGCAAGTGATGGATTGTTAAACTCACTCGGAGGTTTGTGGACAACTGCAGATTGATGACTGAGAAATATTGAAGAAGTGCTCTTCATCTATATTACAGATACAAAAAAGCCGAGCTAATGCTCGGCTTTTTCGTTCTTACGAACTGATTACTCAGCAGCTTCTTCAGCAGCTGGGCGATCAACAAGCTCAATGTAAGCCATTGGAGCTTTATCACCAGCACGGAAGCCAGCTTTTAGGATACGAGTGTAACCGCCCTGACGAGCAGCAAAACGTGGACCTAGTTCGTTAAATAGTTTTGCAACTACTTCGTTGTCACGAGTACGTGCAAATGCTAGACGACGGTTAGCAACACTGTCAGTCTTAGCTAGTGTAATCAAAGGCTCAACTACGCGACGTAGCTCTTTTGCTTTTGGCAAAGTAGTCTTGATAACTTCATGACGTACTAGAGAGCTAGCCATGTTGCTGAACATCGCTTTGCGATGTGAGCTGTTGCGGTTGAGTTGACGACCACTCTTACGATGGCGCATGACCTAATCCTTCTAACTAGTATCGATTAATCTTCAGCGATTGATGCAGGTGGCCAGTTTTCTAAGCGCATGCCCAGAGAAAGACCACGTGACGCAAGTACGTCTTTAATCTCAGTAAGAGATTTTTTACCAAGGTTAGGCGTTTTAAGTAGCTCAACCTCAGTGCGTTGTACTAGATCACCGATGTAGTGAATCGCTTCTGCTTTCAGACAGTTAGCAGAGCGAACTGTTAGTTCAAGATCGTCTACAGGACGCAGTAGGATCGGATCGAATTCTGGCTTCTCTTCCTTCTCCTCAGGAACACGTACATCACGAAGATCTACGAACGCATCCAATTGTTCAGCTAAAATAGTAGCTGCACGACGGATAGCTTCCTCAGGTTCTAGAGTACCGTTTGTTTCCATATCGATAACAAGCTTGTCTAGATCGGTGCGTTGTTCTACACGAGCTGCTTCTACAGCGTAGGCAATTTTGTCTACTGGGCTGTAAGTAGCATCTACTAGTAGGCGACCGATTGGACGCTCATCTTCTTCAGTATGGATACGCGCAGAAGCTGGAATGTAACCACGACCACGTTCTACTTTAATACGCATTGCGATTTCAGCGTTGTCATCCGTTAGGTGACAAATAACGTGTTCAGGGTTAGCGATCTCTACATCACCATCATGGGTGATGTCACCTGCAACCACAGGGCCCGAGCCTGATTTGTTCAAAGTAATGAACACTTCATCTTTGCCTTCAGCGACACGCACAGCCAAACCTTTAAGGTTTAGAAGGATTTCAAGAATATCTTCTTGTACACCTTCTTTAGTGCTGTACTCGTGAAGTACACCTTCAATCTCTACTTCTGTGACTGCACAACCAGGCATAGAAGATAGAAGAATGCGGCGAAGTGCATTACCCAGAGTATGACCAAAGCCACGCTCTAATGGCTCAAGAGTTACTTTTGCGTGAGTCGAGCTGATTTGTTCGATGTCAACTAGACGTGGCTTAAGAAATTCTGTTACAGAACCCTGCATTGTGTCCTCTCTTTAGTTTAAACCTTACTTAGAGTAAAGCTCGACGATCAATTGTTCGTTGATGTCAGCTGATAGATCTGAACGTTCAGGCATACGCTTGAATGTACCTTCCATCTTGCCACCATCGACTTCAATCCAAGTTGGTTTTTCACGTTGTTCTGCAACTTCTAGAGCTGCTTTAATACGAGATTGCTGTTTAGCTTTCTCGCGGATAGAAACAACGTCATTAGCCGCTACTTTGAAAGAAGGAACGTTTACAACTTTACCGTTTACTAGGATAGCTTTGTGGCTAACTAGCTGACGTGCTTCTGCGCGAGTTGCGCCAAAGCCCATGCGGTAAACTACGTTATCAAGACGACCTTCAAGAAGCTGAAGCAGGTTTTCACCAGTGTTGCCTTTAAGGCGAGCAGCTTCTTTGTAGTAGTTACGGAATTGTTTTTCTAGAACGCCGTACATACGACGAACTTTTTGCTTCTCACGAAGCTGAACGCCATACTCAGATAGACGACCGCGACGAGCGCCGTGTACACCTGGTGCGTTATCAATTTTACACTTGGTATCGATCGCGCGAACACCAGACTTAAGGAACAAGTCAGTGCCTTCGCGACGGCTAAGCTTCAGCTTAGGACCCAAATATCTTGCCATGATTCTTCTCCAATTGTCCTAGAAACGTTATACGCGACGTTTCTTAGGTGGACGACAACCGTTATGAGGGATTGGTGTAGCATCAACAATGTTTGTGATACGGAAACCAGCGGCGTTTAGTGCACGAACAGTAGATTCGCGACCTGGACCAGGACCCTTAACCATAACTTCCAAGTTCTTTAGGCCGTATTCTTTAGCCATTTCTGCACAACGTTCAGCAGCAACCTGTGCAGCGAACGGAGTAGACTTACGAGAACCACGGAAACCAGAACCACCTGCAGTAGCCCATGCAAGAGCGTTACCTTGACGGTCAGTAATGGTTACGATTGTGTTATTGAAAGAAGCATGGATGTGCGCAACGCCATCTGCAACTTGCTTGCGTACGCGCTTACGAGCGCGAGTTGGTTGTTTAGCCATTGTACTCTACCTTCCCGATTATTTCTTGATCGGCTTACGCGGACCTTACGGGTGCGAGCGTTGGTTTTAGTACGCTGTCCACGTAGTGGTAGACTGCGACGATGACGAAGACCACGGTAACAGCCAAGGTCCATAAGACGCTTGATGTTCATGGAAACTTCACGACGTAGATCACCTTCTACAGTGTACTTAGCTACACCATCACGCAGTTGATCGATCTGCTCTTCAGTTAGTTCACTGATCTTAACATTTTCAGCAATGCCCACTTCAGCTAGGATAGCTTGAGAGCGAGTTTTACCGATGCCGAAGATCGCAGTTAGTGCGATTACAGCATGTTTTTGATCAGGAATGTTAATGCCTGCTATACGGGCCATTATTCACTCCTAAGTGTTTCTATAAAAGAATTAGCCGCAGCAAAGCCCGTTATGGATACGCTGCGGAATACTACTTCTTTTGCACGCAAAAGGTAGGCCGAGGAATATACTCGACCTATCCTTCATTTTCAAGTAAAAATTTCTGCTAATTAGCCTTGGCGTTGTTTATGCTTTGGCTCACTGCAAATCACGCGAACGACACCGTTACGCTTGATTACTTTACAGTTACGGCAGATTTTTTTAACGGAAGCACGAACTTTCATTGCTAAACTCCGTAAATGAAACTGAGTCTACCGCCGGATTAACGGCCGTAGCCTTTCAGATTCGCTTTCTTCAACACAGAATCATACTGTTGAGACATCAGATGAGTCTGTACCTGTGCCATAAAGTCCATAATTACAACCACTACGATAAGTAGTGATGTACCGCCGAAGTAGAAACGTACGTTCCACGCGACCATCATGAACTCGGGAATCAGACAGATAAAGGTAATGTACAGTGCACCTGCTAGGGTAAGACGTGTCATCACTTTATCTATGTATTTCGCTGTCTGCTCACCTGGGCGGATACCGGGTACGAATGCACCGGACTTCTTCAAATTATCTGCTGTTTCACGCGGGTTGAAAACCAACGCCGTGTAGAAAAAGCAGAAGAAGATAATTGCTGCTGCATAAAGCATTACATACAGCGGTTGACCTGGGCTAAGAGCCAAAGACACGTCAGTTAACCAACCGAACGCGCTGCTCTCACCGTTCTGACCAAACCACTGAGCCAGTGTTCCTGGGAACAGGATAATGCTTGATGCAAAAATTGCTGGTATTACACCTGCCATATTAATCTTAAGTGGCAAGTGAGAACTTTGTGCAGCAAACACTTTACGTCCTTGTTGACGCTTCGCGTAGTTTACAACGATTCGACGTTGACCACGCTCCATGAAAACAACGAAGTAAATAACTGCAAAAGATAGTACCGCAATCAACAACAGAAGAAGTACATGCAATTCACCTTGACGCGCTTGCTCGATTGTTTGACCGATTGCAGAAGGCAATCCAGCAACAATACCTGCAAAAATTAGCAACGAAATACCGTTACCAATTCCACGCTCTGTAATTTGTTCACCTAACCACATTAGGAACATGGTGCCGGTTACTAAACTTACGGTAGCAATTAGCGTAAACATGGTTTGGTTGATAACAACCAGATTATCGACCATGTTTGGTAAGCCTGTTGCAATACCTATAGCCTGGAATGTTGCAAGTACAAGCGTGCCGTAGCGTGTATATTGGCTTATCTTACGACGGCCTGCTTCACCCTCTTTTTTGAGTTCAGCTAACGCTGGATGAACTACAGTCAGCAATTGGACAACAATAGATGCCGAAATATACGGCATGATGCCCAATGCTAATATAGATGCACGCTCAAGAGCACCACCGGAGAACATGTTAAACATTTCAACGATGGTACCTTTTTGCTGGTCGAACAAATCGGCAAGTACAGCAGCGTCAATACCAGGAATCGGCACAAAAGAGCCTGCTCGGAATACTAAAAGTGCACCAATTACGAATAATAAGCGCGACTTTAGTTCACTTAAGCCGCTCTGAGCACTACGAAAATCTTGTCCTGGTTTCTTAGCCATCTGTACCTCGTTCCTCGAGATTATTCCTCGATTTTACCGCCTGCAGCTTCGATTGCAGCTTTAGCGCCTTTAGTCACACGTAGACCTTTAACAGTCACAGCTTTGTTAATTTCACCAGAAAGAACAACTTTTACAAATTCGATGTTCTTAGTGATAACGTTAGCAGCTTTAAGACTGTTTAGATCAACTACGTCACCAGAAACTTTCGCTAGCTCAGCTAGACGAACTTCAGCAGACACTAGGCTCTTACGAGAAGTGAAACCGAATTTTGGTAGACGTTGTTTCAGAGGCATCTGACCGCCTTCGAAACCTGGACGAACACTGCCGCCAGAACGTGATTTTTGACCTTTGTGACCACGGCCACCAGTTTTACCTAGGCCTGAACCGATACCACGACCTACTCGCTTCGCAGAAGTTTTCGCGCCAGCAGCCGGTGCTAGAGTATTCAAACGCATTCTGATTACTCCTCAACTTTAACCATGTAGTAAACCTTGTTGATCATACCGCGAATACACGGTGTATCTTCAAGTTCTACTGTGTGGTTGATTTTACGAAGACCTAGACCACGCAAAGTAGCTTTGTGCTTAGGTAGACGACCAATTGAGCTTTTAGTTTGAGTTACTTTAATAGTTGCCATGGTGTTCTTACTCCGAAATAGATTCAACAGTTAGACCACGTTTAGCAGCAACCATTTCTGGTGACTTCATGCTACCTAGTGCATCGATCGTTGCACGAACGATGTTGATAGGGTTCGTAGAACCGTATGCTTTAGATAGTACGTTGTGTACACCAGCAACTTCTAGTACCGCACGCATCGCACCACCTGCGATAACACCAGTACCTTCTGCTGCAGGCTGCATGTAAACTTTAGAGCCCGAGTGGCGACCTTTCACTGGGTGGTGAAGAGTGCCTTCGTTTAGAGCGATCGTAGTCATGTTACGACGCGCTTTTTCCATTGCTTTTTGAATCGCTGCAGGTACTTCACGAGCTTTGCCGTAACCGAAACCTACACGACCATTACCGTCACCAACAACTGTTAGTGCAGTGAAGCTCATGATTCGACCACCTTTAACCGTTTTAGAAACACGGTTAACTGCGATTAATTTTTCTTGCAAATCATTCGCTTGAACTTGTTGTTCTTTAGCCATCTTCCAACCCTACCTTAGAATTTCAGACCAGCTTCGCGAGCAGATTCTGCTAGCGCCGCTACTCGACCGTGGTATTGGAAACCAGAACGATCAAATGCAACTGCAGTTACGCCCTTCTCAAGAGCGCGCTCAGCAACAGCTTTACCTACTGCTTTTGCTGCATCAACGTTACCAGTGTATTTCACTTGCTCACGGATCGCTTTTTCTACAGTAGAAGCTGCTGCGATAACCTCAGAGCCGTTAGCCGCGATAACCTGTGCGTACACGTGACGAGGAGTACGGTGTACAACTAGGCGAGTCGCACCCAGTTCTGCAATCTTACGACGTGCGCGTGTAGCACGACGGATGCGAGATGCTTTCTTATCCATAGTGTTACCTTACTTCTTCTTAGCTTCTTTAGTACGCACATTTTCATCTGCGTAACGAACACCTTTACCTTTGTAAGGCTCAGGCTGACGGTAAGAACGAATGTCAGCCGCAACCTGACCAACTAGTTGCTTGTCAGCACCAGTGATCACGATTTCAGTTTGGCTTGGACATTCGGCTTTAATACCCGCTGGCAACTCGTGCTCAACTGGGTGAGAGAAGCCTAGTGTTAGACCTACAGCGTTGCCTTTAATAGCAGCACGGTAACCAACACCTTTAAGAGTTAGCTTCTTAGTAAAGCCTTCAGTAACACCAACAACCATGTTGTTAACTAGTGCACGAGCAGTACCTGCTTGTGCCCAAGCGTTATCAACACCTTCTTTAGGACCGAAAGTAAGGTTGTTTTCTTCCTGAGCGATAACTACAGCGTTGTTAAGAACGCGAGTTAGTTCGCCCTTAGCACCTTTTACAGTGATTTCTTGGCCGTTTAGTTTCACCTCTACGCCAGCTGGAATAGCGACAGGTGCTTTTGCAACACGAGACATAGTCTACTCCTTATTAAGCTACGTAGCAGATGATTTCACCACCAAGACCTGCTTTACGTGCAGCGCGGTCTGACATAAGACCCTTGGAAGTAGAAACGATAGCAATACCCAGACCACCCATTACAGAAGGAAGGTCATCTTTCTTCTTGTAAACACGTAGACCTGGACGAGAAACACGTTTAAGTTGCTCGATTACTGGTTTTGCTTGGAAGTACTTAAGTGTAACTTCTAGCTCAGGTTTTGCTTCGCCTTCAACAGCGAAGTCAACGATGTAACCTTCAGCTTTTAGTAGTGCAGCAATTGCAACTTTAAGCTTTGAAGAAGGCATTTTTACAGCAACTTTGTTTGCTGCCTGACCGTTACGAACGCGGGTCAGCATATCCGAAATCGGATCTTGCATGCTCATATGATTTACTCCAAATGATTAAGTGGCAATTACCAGCTAGCCTTACGAAGTCCAGGAATCTCGCCTTTCATGCAAGCTTCACGAACTTTGATACGGCTCAGACCGAATTTACGTAGGTAACCGTGTGGACGACCAGTTTGGTTACAACGGTTGCGCTGACGAGATGCACTTGAATCACGTGGAAGAGATTGCAGTGTTAGAACTGCGTTCCAACGATCTTCTTCAGATGCGTTTACATCGCTGATGATAGCTTTTAGCGCCGCACGCTTTTCAGCGAACTTAGCTACAAGCTTTGCACGTTTAGCTTCACGTGCTTTCATTGAATTTTTAGCCATAACAGTAACCCTTCACCTTACTTACGGAATGGGAAGTTAAAGGCAGCCAGCAGAGCACGGCCTTCCTCATCAGTACCAGCAGACGTCGTTACAGTGATGTCTAAACCGCGTACTCGATCAACTTTATCAAAGTCGACTTCCGGGAAGATGATTTGCTCGCGAACGCCCATGCTGTAGTTACCGCGTCCGTCAAAAGACTTAGCGCTAACGCCACGGAAGTCACGTACACGTGGAAGAGCGATATTAATCAAACGCTCAAGAAAATCCCACATACGTTCGCCACGCAAGGTTACTTTACAACCGATAGGGTAGCCTTCACGGATTTTGAAACCTGCAACAGATTTGCGCGCTTTTGTGATAAGTGGCTTTTGACCAGAGATCGTTGCCATATCAGACGCTGCATTTTCTAGCAGTTTCTTATCGTTGATTGCTTCACCAACACCCATGTTAAGGGTGATTTTCTCGATTCTAGGGACTTGCATGACGCTTGTGTAACCGAACTGTTTGGTCAGTTCAGCGACTACAGACGACTTGTAGTAATCATGCAGTTTCGCCATAGTAGAACTCCAAATTACTTCTATCTATTTCTCGAAAGAAATAGGAATTAGTTAGAAACGGTTTCGCCGTTAGACTTGAAGAAACGAACTTTCTTGCCGTCTTCAAAACGGAAACCGATACGGTCAGCTTTACCAGTAGCTGCGTTAAAGATTGCAACGTTAGAAACATCAATAGCTGCTTCTTGTTCAACGATGCCACCTTGTTGACCTAGAGCCGGAACCGGCTTTTGGTGTTTTTTAACAAGGTTGATGCCTTCAACGATAACTTTACCAGTTGCTAGAACCTTAGTTACTTTACCTTTCTTGCCTTTATCTTTACCAGCAAGAACGATTACTTCGTCGTTACGACGGATTTTAGCTGCCATTTCTACGTGCTCCTTACAGAACTTCTGGAGCCAGTGAAACGATCTTCATGAACTTATCGCCACGAAGTTCGCGTGTCACAGGACCAAAGATACGTGTACCGATTGGTTGCTCAGTATTGTCATTAAGCAATACGCAAGCATTTCGGTCGAAGCGAATGACAGAACCGTCAGGACGACGTACGCCTTTACGGGTGCGCACTACCACCGCCTTCAGAACGTCACCTTTCTTAACTTTACCGCGAGGAATTGCTTCCTTGACAGTAACTTTGATGACGTCACCGATATGTGCATAACGGCGGTGAGAGCCACCCAGAACCTTAATACACATTACGCTGCGTGCGCCTGAGTTATCAGCTGCGTCCAGCATACTTTGCATTTGGATCATGTTAGTGCTCCGCTAAATATTAATAACTAGACCCATCACGGGTCGGGCTGCCTCTTTAAAAGGGACGCGAATTGTACCACCCTTTTTTGTGATTGGGTAGTCAAAAAATAAACGGCTCCAAAATATTTTTTGGAGCCGCTTGCTTTTCATAGAACCAACGAGATTAAATCTTCGCTTTTTCTAGAACTTTTACCAAAGTCCAAGACTTAGTCTTAGACAATGGACGACACTCTGCGATTTCAACTGTGTCGCCTAGGCCACACTCGTTGTTCTCGTCATGTGCGTGTACTTTAGTTGTGCGTTTCACGAACTTACCGTAAATTGGGTGTTTTACGAAACGTTCGATTGCAACAGTGATAGACTTGTCCATCTTGTCGCTAACAACACGACCTTGTTGAGTACGTTTTACTTCGCTCATTATGCGCCTGCCTTCTCAGTCAAAACAGTTTTCACACGTGCGATATCACGGCGTACAGCTTTCAGAGTATGAGTTTGCTGTAGCTGACCAGTAGCAGCTTGCATGCGCAAGTTGAACTGTTCACGTAGCAAATTCATTAGCTCAGCGTTAAGCTCTTCAACGCTTTTCTCGCGTAGATCTTGTGCTTTCATCACATCACCTGCTTAGTTACAAATGTAGTTTTGAAAGGCAGTTTACGTGCCGCTAGACGGAACGCTTCACGTGCCAATTCTTCAGGTACACCACCCATTTCGTACATTACCTTTCCAGGTTGGATTTGGGCTACCCAGTACTCAACGTTACCTTTACCCTTACCTTGACGAACTTCAAGTGGTTTTTCTGTGATTGGTTTGTCTGGGAACACACGGATCCAGATTTTACCTTGACGCTTAACGTGACGTGTCATTGCACGACGTGCCGCTTCGATTTGACGAGCAGTTAGACGACCACGGCCAACAGCTTTAAGACCGAATTCGCCGAAGCTTACATCAGTACCTTTAGCTAGACCACGGTTACGACCAGTCTGAACCTTACGGAACTTAGTACGTTTAGGTTGTAGCATCTGTCGACTCCTTACTTACGGCCTTTGCGCTGCTTCTTAGGCTTATCGCCTTTTGGCTCAACAGCGTTAGCTGCCGGCATACCACCTAGGATCTCACCTTTGAAGATCCAAGTTTTAATGCCGATCACACCGTATTGGGTGTGAGCCGAAGAAGTTGCGTAATCAATGTCAGCACGTAGAGTGTGTAGAGGCACACGACCTTCACGGTACCACTCTGAACGTGCGATTTCAGCGCCGCCTAGACGACCGCTTACTTCCACTTTGATACCTTTAGCACCTAGACGCATTGCGTTTTGTACCGCGCGCTTCATAGCACGACGGAACATAACACGACGCTCTAGCTGAGACGCGATGCTGTCACCAACAAGTTGCGCATCTAGCTCAGGCTTACGTACTTCAGCGATGTTAATTTGCGCTGGTACACCTGCAATTTTCGCTACAGCTGCGCGTAGCTTTTCAACGTCTTCACCTTTCTTACCGATAACTACGCCTGGACGAGCAGTGTGAATAGTCACACGGATGCTCTTAGCAGGACGCTCGATAACGATGCGTGAAAGAGACGCTTTTTTCAGTTCTTTAGTTAAGAACTGACGTACCTTGAAGTCGCCGTCTAGGTTGTCAGCGAACTCTTTGGTGTTAGCAAACCATGTAGCATTCCAAGGCTTAACGATGCCTAGACGAATACCATTAGGATGTACTTTTTGACCCATTTGCTTACTCTCCTAGTCTCAAGCGTCTGCTACAACAACAGTGATGTGGCTTGAACGCTTCAAGATACGATCCGCACGACCTTTAGCACGAGGCATAATACGCTTCATGGTAGGGCCTTCATCTACGAAGATTTTAGCGACTGATAGATCGTCGATATCTGCACCTTCGTTGTGCTCCGCGTTTGCGATAGCTGACTCAAGAACTTTCTTAACTAATACAGCAGCTTTTTTGTTGCTGAAAGTTAGGATTTCTAGAGCTTGGTCAACAGATTTACCACGGATTTGATCCGCAACTAAGCGAGCTTTCTGAGGCGAAATGCGAGCAAAGTTATGTTTAGCAATTGCTTCCATTATCTACTCCTTAGCGCTTCTTAGCTTTCTTATCCGCAACATGGCCGCGGTAAGTGCGTGTAGGTGCAAATTCACCCAGTTTGTGACCGATCATTTCATCAGTTACAAATACTGGTACGTGCTGACGACCATTATGGACAGCGATGGTCAAACCGATCATCGTAGGGATGATCATTGAGCGACGGGACCAAGTCTTAATAGGCTTTTTGTCTCCGCTTTCCACCGCTTTCTCTACCTTCTTCAGCAAGTGTAGGTCAATAAATGGACCTTTCTTGAGAGAACGTGGCATGGCTTATCCTCTTATATAGATTACTTGTTACGACGACGTACGATGTACTTGTCAGTGCGTTTGTTCTTACGGGTCTTGAAGCCTTTAGTTGGCATACCCCAAGGAGATACTGGGTGACGACCACCAGATGTACGGCCTTCACCACCACCGTGTGGGTGGTCGATCGGGTTCATTACAACACCACGAACCGTTGGACGGATACCGCGATGACGTGATGCACCCGCTTTACCTAGTTCACGTAGCATGTGCTCAGAGTTACCAACTTCACCGATTGTTGCACGGCCTTCAGAAAGAACTTTGCGCATCTCGCCAGAACGTAGACGGATAGTTACGTACGCACCGTCGCGAGCAACGATTTGAGCGTAAGCACCAGCCGAACGAGCTAGCTGACCACCTTTACCAGGCTTAAGTTCAACGTTATGTACTGTTGAACCTACTGGGATATTACGCATTGGTAGAGTGTTACCAGCTTTAATTGGTGCGTTAACACCAGACTGAATAACATCACCAGCTACAACACCTTTAGGTGCTAGGATGTAGCGACGCTCACCGTCTTTGTAAAGAACTAGAGCAATGTTTGCGCTACGGTTTGGATCGTATTCAAGACGCTCAACTGTCGCTGGGATACCGTCTTTTGTACGTTTGAAGTCAACTACACGGTAGTGGTGCTTGTGACCACCGCCGATGTGACGTACTGTGATACGACCTTTGTTGTTACGACCACCGTTCTTAGAGTTTTTCTCTAGAAGTGGAGCGTACGGCTTGCCCTTGTGTAGGTCAGCGTTAACAACTTTAACAACGTGACGACGACCAGGGGAAGTCGGCTTACATTTAACAATAGCCATTCTTAACTACTCCTGTTATTCCGCGCCGCCAACGAAGTCAAGATCTTGACCTTCTTTCAAAGTAACGTACGCTTTCTTAACGTCGCTGCGGCGACCTTGGCGTAGACCTTGACGTTTGGTCTTACCCTTAGTGATAAGAGTATTTACAGACTTAACTTCAACTTCAAATAGCTTTTCTACAGCTGCTTTGATCTCTTTCTTAGTTGCATCTTTAGCTACTTTGAAAACGATAGTGTTCGCTTTCTCAGCTGCCATAGTTGCTTTTTCAGAGATGTGCGGTGCACGTAGAACTTTTAGGATACGCTCTTCAGTGATCATGCTAGCATCTCCTCAACTTGCTTAACTGCTTCTGCAGTCATTACAACTTTGTCGAACGCGATTAGTGAAACTGGGTCGATACCAGCAACGTCACGTGCGTCAACTTTGTATAGGTTACGAGCAGCTAGGAATAGATTCTCATCTACTTCGCTAGTCACGATAAGCGCGTCTGTTAGCTCAAGCTCTTTAAGCTTAGCTACAAGCTCTTTAGTTTTTGGTGCTTCAACTGAGAAGTTATCAACAACGATTAGACGCTCTTGACGAACTAGCTCAGAAAGAATGCTCTTCATAGCACCACGGTACATTTTTTTGTTTACTTTTTGGCTGTGATCTTGTGGTTTCGCAGCAAAAGTAACACCACCTGAACGCCAGATTGGGCTACGAATTGTACCAGCACGCGCACGGCCAGTACCTTTTTGGCGCCATGGCTTAGCGCCACCGCCAGAAACTTCTGAACGTGTTTTTTGAGCACGAGTACCTTGACGAGCACCTGCTGCAAATGCAACAACTACTTGGTGTACAAGAGCTTCGTTAAACTCACGTCCGAAAGTAGTTTCGGAAACAGTTAGTGCATCGGCACCTTTAACCATTAGTTCCATTACTTACTCCTGAGACGTTATGCTTTAACAGCTGGTTTAACGATCACGTTGCCGCCAGTTGCGCCTGGGACTGCACCTTTAATAAGAAGCAGGTTGCGCTCAGCGTCAACACGTACGATCTCTAGGTTTTGAGTCGTTACACGCTCTGCACCCATGTGACCTGCCATTTTCTTGCCTTTAAATACGCGACCTGGAGTCTGACATTGACCGATAGAACCAGGAGCACGGTGAGACAATGAGTTACCGTGTGTCATATCTTGAGTGCTGAAATTCCAACGCTTAACAGCGCCTTGGAAACCTTTACCCTTAGATGTACCAGTAACGTCTACTTTCTTAGTTTCGTTGAATAGTTCAACAGTTAGTTCTGAACCAACTTCGAACTCTTCGCCGTTTTCTAAACGGAATTCCCAAAGACCGCGGCCAGCTTCAACACCAGCTTTAGCAAAGTGACCTGCTTCAGCTTTGTTTACGCGGCTAGCTTTCTTAGAACCAGCAGTAACCTGGATTGCTGTGTAACCGTCAGTTTCAAGAGTTTTCACTTGAGAAACGCGGTTTGCTTCAACCTCAACAACAGTTACTGGGATAGAAACGCCGTCTTCAGTAAATACGCGGGTCATGCCCACTTTACGACCGATTAGACCAATCATACTTCTAATCTCCCTTAACCTAGGCTAATTTGAACGTCAACGCCCGCAGCAAGGTCTAGACGCATTAGAGCATCAACAGTTTTGTCTGTTGGCTCAACGATGTCGATTAGACGCTTGTGAGTACGGATTTCGTACTGGTCACGAGCTTTCTTGTTAACGTGTGGAGAGATAAGAACTGTGAAACGCTCTTTACGAGTTGGCAGTGGGATTGGACCACGAACCTGTGCGCCAGTGCGCTTAGCTGTTTCAACGATTTCCGCTGTAGAAGCATCGATTAGTTTGTAATCGAAAGCTTTTAGGCGGATACGGATACGTTGGTTCTGCATGAGACAGAGCTCCAAATTTAATAAATTACACAAACAATATCGCCACTCAAACTCGTCAAGACGAGAGAATGCCGATTGATTTATGTGAAACCGTAGCATCCAAGATTAGGACGCATTGTCAGTTAATTTTCGATTAACTATCCCTACATACCAGAGTCACCTCTGGGGATAGTTTTTCCGAAGAAAAGATAGCTAATTGTATTAACCGCGAACATAAGCTGAGTATACATTACCTCGTAAATCCTTAGATTTACTCGCTCCTCACTGCTCATTGGTTCACAACTGGCTTAACCAGTGCGCTGCATTATACAGATCACACTTTAGGTTGCAAGCACCGAATGAAAAATAATCGAATTTATCCGGCACGCAAGCTGCCTATAAAACAAAAAGGACGCCGAAGCGTCCCTTTCTTAAACTGTAATCGTAATAGCGACGGCTATTATTTCTTACTTGATAGTGCACCAAAACGCTTGTTGAAGCGATCAACACGGCCGCCTGTATCAACGATACGTTGCTTACCAGTGTAGAATGGGTGGCACTTGTCACATACGTCTAGGTGGATTGACTCTTTACCTAGAGTAGAGTTGAACTCAAAAGAGTTGCCGCAAGAACAAGTCGCTTTTACTGCTTTGTATTCTGGGTGGATACCAGGTTTCATAGGATAACCTCAAAGTAGGCCGTGTCGCTATACGAGTCTATGCCGCACACCACACGCAATTAACATCAAAAGTCGATACCGCTTTGGCTGATTGCCGAAGCCATATCTCAAGGCGCGATATACTAATGAATCGCATAGCAGGGATCAACTTATTTGATAACTTTTTCGCCACTTTTTTAGTCAAGCAGCGCGCACTGGCGAGTTTACGACGTTAGCATGCAGGTTTACTCGAATTTTCATGCCGATTTTAATAGACTCTAACCTCTTCCCTCTTTTTATATGTAGCTAACTACCTATGCGTCCATCCATCGCCAGAGTGGCACTACCCGTACCACTCGACAAACAGTTTGATTATGCCATCCCGGGACATTTGTTTCCGATTATTGGTGGGCGCGTGTCGGTTCCTTTTGGTCGTCAAACCTTAGTTGGTATCGTAACCGCGATGGTGAATCATTCAGACTTTCCTGTAGAGCAACTCAAACCGATAAAAGCGGTGTTAGATTCGCAGCCAATCTGGTCAGAGAAACTCTACTCCTTACTGACTTGGTGCAGCCAGTTTTATCAATATCCACTCGGCGATACATTACACAACGCCATGCCAGGTGCATTACGCAAAGGGAAACCAGCGGATTTTGCCACGCTACAGGAATGGCAAATCACCGAGCAAGGTAAAAATAAGCTAATGCAGGGTTTGGGGCGAGCTGTCAAACAGCAACGTGCCCTACAAATGATGAGCCAGGGGCCGATTCCTCACCAAGAGCTGACCGAGCAAGAAATCACATCGACAGTGCTCAATACGCTTGAAGATAAAGGATGGATTGAGCGCATCGAGAAAAAACCTATGGTCACCAAATGGCAGCATCAGGTAGAAAATGACGTCGACAAACCAAAGCTTAATCACGAACAAGCCCTCGCCATTGCCAGTGTGAATAGCCAAACTGGGTTCGCCTGTTATTTATTAGAGGGGGTCACTGGCTCAGGCAAAACCGAAGTGTATCTTAACCTAATTAAACCCGTTTTAGAGCAAGGTAAACAAGCGTTGGTATTAGTGCCAGAAATCGGCCTAACCCCTCAAACCATCAACCGTTTCAAGCGTCGCTTTAATGTCCCAGTGGATGTCATTCACTCAGGTTTAAATGAAACGGAACGTTTAAATGCTTGGTTATCGGCACGAGATAAAGCGGCGGGCATTATCATTGGTACACGCTCAGCGCTCCTGACGCCGTTTGCCGACCTCGGTATTATTATTGTCGATGAGGAACACGACTCGTCGTACAAACAGCAAGACAGTTTGCGGTATCACGCTCGTGATGTCGCCGTGATGCGCGCTCACAAAGAGCAAGTGCCGATAGTGCTGGGCTCAGCAACGCCTGCACTCGAAACATTGCACAACGCGCTATCTGGTAAGTACCACCACCTGACGTTAACGCAACGAGCAGGCTCTGCGGTACCAACAACCAACAAAGTGCTCGATGTCAAAGGACATTACTTAGAAAGTGGCCTGTCTGCCCCCTTAATTGCCGAAATGCGCAAACATTTGAAAGCTGGCAATCAGGTGATGCTGTTTCTTAACCGTCGAGGCTTTTCTCCCGCCCTGATGTGTCACGAATGTGGGTGGATTGCGGAGTGTAAACGTTGCGATGCCTATTACACCTTTCATCAATACAGCAACGAGGTACGCTGTCATCACTGCGGTTCACAGCAGCCGGTGATTCATCAGTGTCAGGGATGTGGCTCTACCCAGTTGGTGACGGTTGGGGTTGGGACAGAACAGCTAGAACAGCAACTCGCTCAGCTTTTTCCAGAATACAAAGCGATTCGGATTGATAGAGATAGCACACGCCGCAAAGGTAGCCTAGAAGATGCACTCGAATCGATTCGTAAAGGCGAATATCAAATTTTAATTGGCACCCAGATGCTTGCTAAAGGACATCACTTTCCCAATGTTACCTTGGTCGCTTTATTGGATGTCGATGGTTCTTTATATAGTAGTGACTTCCGTGCCTCTGAGCGTTTAGCCCAACTCTTTATACAAGTTGCAGGTCGCGCAGGCCGTGCAAGCAAACGAGGCGAAGTCATTTTACAAACCCATCACCCTGAGCACAGCTTATTACAGGCGCTGCTGCAAAAAGACTATCGCCACTTTGCAATGACCGCACTGGAAGAGCGTAAGCTTGCCCAACTGCCGCCATACAGTTTTTTGACTTTGTTTAAAGCGGAAGCGAATCAAAGTGAGATCGTTGAAGACTTTTTGCGCCAAGTTCGCTTCACTTTAGAGTCACACCCACTCTTTGATGATAGCTGTTTGGTATTGGGCCCTACTCCATCACCGTTAGCCAAACGTGCAGGAAAATACCGGTGGCAACTTTTGTTGCAAACCCAGCACCGCTCTCTCATGCAAAAGTTACTAACCAGTGCCAAGCCAGCGATTGAGCTATTACCGAATGCTAAGAAAGTCCGTTGGAATTTAGACATAGAACCACAGGATCTCAGTTAGCAAACGTTTAACTATGTAACTAATCACCTTTTGATGTGAGTCAAATCACACTAGGAATGCATTTTTTGTTAAATAGACCGTAACTTTTGCTACAGAAACGAATAAACTATCCCAAATGGTCAATCATCTAAGGCTTAAATCCTTAGATTGCAATAACTAAGAAAGCGATACCCATCGATGCGGTGATAAAGATGCATCGGCAGCCGTCATTTCATCGCGAACAAGTCATTCATCGCGTACAAACAGTCGCAACGCATTCAGAGATGGATAACACAGCAATATGCGGTGTAGCGACGACGAGTGGATATCGTCCAAAACATTTGAGAGGTTAGAACATTATGGCGACAATGAAGGATGTTGCCCAGCTGGCGGGAGTGTCGACAGCGACAGTCTCACGAGCTTGATGAATCCAGAAAAGGTTTCATCTTCGACGAGGAAAAGAGTCGAGGATGCCGTTCTCGAGGCCGGTTACTCGCCAAACTCATTGGCGCGTAACTTACGTCGAAATGAATCAAAAACGATTGTCACTATCGTTCCTGACATCTGCGATCCTTACTTTTCTGAAATCATCCGTGGGATCGAAGACGCGGCGATGGAACACGGTTATTTGGTCTTGTTAGGCGATAGCGGCAAGCAAAAGAAACGTGAAAACTCGTTTGTAAATTTAGTGTTTACCAAGCAAGCGGATGGCATGCTACTGCTCGGCACTGACTTACCTTTTGACGTCAGTAAGCCAGAACAAAAAAATCTTCCTCCCATGGTCATGGCTTGTGAGTTTGCCCCAGAGCTTGAACTGCCAACAGTACATATCGATAACCTGACCTCTGCCTTTGAAGCCGTTAACTACCTGACCCAATTAGGGCATAAACGCATTGCCCAAATCTCAGGGCCAGAAAGCGCAGCATTGTGCCAATTTCGCCAACAAGGGTATCAACAAGCGCTTCGTCGCTCTGGAATCGCTAAAGAAGAACTCTACAGCGTCGTGACTGAATTTTCTTTTGACGGCGGTGCACGTGCAGTGCGTCAATTACTTGAGTTACCTGAACCGCCAACGGCTATCTTCTGTCACTGTGACACCATCGCTATCGGTGCCATTCAAGAAGCAAAGCGTTTGGGTTTACGTGTACCACAGGATCTGTCAGTAGTGGGATTCGATGACATTAACTTCGCGCAATACAGCGATCCACCGTTAACGACTATCTCGCAACCCCGCTACGAGATTGGTCGCCAAGCCATGTTGATGATGCTCGATCTGCTCAAAGGCCACAACGTTAATTCGGGCTCGCGTCTACTTGATACACGCCTCGTCGTTCGAGGCAGTGCCGCGCCACCAGCGATGAGGTAGAAAAACTAGGTCCTAGGTTCTAGGTCCTAGGCGTACTCGCTGAAGTTACAGTAAACAAAGGCGATTCTGGTGTATGTGGCCTTGGAATACGGGTTACGGAATACAGGACTCACGGCCAACACCTCCGTGATCTAGAAGCGCAGCGCTCTGTATTCCCAAACCACAAATACAAAGGCCACTATCTAGATCGTGAATCCAACGCCCTCCCTCTATGTCCTAGGTGTACTACTCGCTGAAGTTACAGTGCTCAAAGGCGGCTCGCCTTGGAATACGGGTTACGGAATACAGGACTCACAGCAAGCACCTCCGTGATCTAGAAGCGCAGCGCTCTGTATTCCCAAACCACAAATACAAAGGCCACTATCTAGCTCTTGAATCTCAACGCCCTCCCCCTAGGACCTTTCTTTTACCTAGGACCTATCTCTTCTCCCCTAGGACCTATCTTTAATTTTATATCCCCTTACCTAACAAGAATGCATTAACAGGGTGTTTTCTCGTATCATTCTGGATTAACATACCTGCAAGAATCCTTGATGATCTGAAGTAACCGTGGCAAACAAAGATTATGTAAGACGGGGGCGAGGCGCCCCAAAAAAACCAACCAGAAAACAAACTCCTAAGAAAAAGCCTTGGCGTAGTGGTCTGCTTGCTATTTTGCTCGTGGGCGGTTTTGGCTATGGCTTGTATATGCTAAGCAGCGATCCTGAGCCAGAGCAACCTGTGGTGCAACAGCCGACAAAACCAGTCAGCAAACCAAAGCCTAAAAAAGATCTTCCACCACCACCAGAAGAGAAGTGGGAATATGTAGAGACACTACCGAAGCGAGAAGTCGAGGTCGTGGCAAAAGACATTAAAGTCTCAAAAATCCCTTATATCATGCAGTGTGGTGCGTACAAAACCCAAGCCCAGGCAGAAGAGCGTAAACTTGCCGTCGCCTTCCAAGGCATGTCGAGCAGAATTATCAAAAAGTCCGGCAGCTCTTGGTATCGAGTCGTCCTAGGTCCGTACAAATTCAAACGCGATGCGGAAAAAGACCGTCACAAGTTGCAACGTGCGAAAATCGAGCCGTGTGCGATTTGGAAGGATAATTTATAAAAAAAGGGCCTAGGGAAAAATAGGGCCTAGGTTCTAGGTCCTAGAGGGATCTAGCTGAAACTTCGGCGTTTTAGCGTCACCATTTGAACTTGTGGCTTGGAATTACAGAGCGCTTCGCTTACGGAATACAGGGAAATTAGGCCCTAGATTCTAGGCTCCTAAGTCTAGAGGGAGCTATCTGAAACTTGGGCGTTTTAGCATCACCATTTGAACTTGTGGACTGGGATTACAGAGCGCTTCGCTTCCCGATTACAGAAGTGTTTACTGTAATCCGTAGTCCGTAACCTGTATTCCAAGGCCACTCTCTTCGGCCTCACGTTTTTTCACCGCACCTTCAGCGATCACGCCTAGGACCTAGGATCCTATAACCTAGGACCTACCTCTTACCTAGGATCCTACAAATCTAGGACCTCTGTTTATTTCCCCCTTGAATCCCAAACTACCCTCCCCCATATACAGAATTAAATCCAAAGAGAAATAATTCAAGAGGTCGACTGTGACTACCATAGTATCTGTACGTCGAGGCAATAAAGTCGTCATCGCGGGTGATGGCCAAGTATCGCTGGGCAATACCGTCATGAAAGGGAACGCACGCAAAGTACGCCGCTTATACAACAACCAAGTACTGGCAGGCTTTGCAGGCGGTACCGCGGATGCCTTCACCCTATTTGAACGCTTCGAAAGTAAGCTGCAAATGCACCAGGGCCATTTGACCAAAGCCGCTGTAGAACTGGCGAAAGACTGGAGAAGTGATCGCGCACTGCGCAAACTCGAAGCACTGCTTGCTGTCGCAGATGAAACCGCCTCTTTAATCATTACTGGTAATGGTGACGTCGTTCAGCCAGAAAATGACCTGATCGCGATCGGTTCTGGTGGCGCTTACGCACAGGCAGCGGCCACTGCGCTACTCGAAAATACCGACTTGGACGCACGTGAAATTGCAGAAAAAGCATTGAACATCGCAGGTGACATCTGTGTATTCACCAACCATCACCACACGGTAGAAGAGCTAGACTCAACCACAGAGCTCGCTAAACCAACCGAGTAATCGTAACGAAGTAAGGAAAGAATATGTCTGAAATGACACCTCGCGAAATCGTTCATGAACTGAACCGCCACATTATTGGCCAAGAGAAAGCAAAACGTTCGGTTGCGATTGCGCTTCGTAACCGCTGGCGTCGTATGCAGCTCGAAGAGAGCTTGCGTGCAGAAGTGACGCCGAAAAACATCTTGATGATCGGTCCTACTGGTGTGGGTAAAACTGAGATCGCTCGTCGACTTGCAAAACTGGCAAACGCGCCGTTTATCAAAGTCGAAGCCACTAAATTCACCGAAGTGGGTTACGTAGGTAAAGAAGTCGAAACCATCATTCGTGACTTAACAGATGTCGCAGTAAAAATGACGCACCAACAAGCGATGGAAAAAGTGAAGTTCCGCGCTGAAGAGCAAGCCGAAGAGCGCATTTTGGATGCATTGCTACCACCCGCTCGAGACAGTTGGGGCCAAGCTGAACAAACCGAAGAGTCGTCGCACACACGTCAGGTTTTCCGTAAGAAATTACGTGAAGGGCAACTCGATGATAAAGAAATTGAAATCGACGTTGCCGCACCTCAAATGGGCGTAGAGATCATGGCGCCTCCTGGCATGGAAGAAATGACCAACCAATTGCAAGGCATGTTCCAAAACCTTGCAGGCGACACGAAGAAGAAACGTAAGCTGAAAATCAAAGATGCACTCAAAGCGCTAGTTGAAGAAGAAGCCGCGAAGCTGGTCAATCAAGAAGAGCTCAAAGAAGCCGCAATCTTCAACGTAGAAAACAACGGCATCGTCTTTATTGATGAGATCGATAAAATCTGTAAGCGTGGTGAAAGCTCAGGCCCAGATGTATCTCGTGAAGGTGTCCAGCGCGATCTACTTCCTTTGATTGAAGGCAGTACCGTATCAACCAAACACGGCATGGTAAAAACTGACCATATCCTATTTGTGGCTTCTGGTGCCTTCCAAGTAGCAAAACCGTCAGACTTAATCCCAGAGTTGCAAGGCCGTCTACCAATTCGTGTTGAACTGGAAGCATTAAGCAGCAATGACTTCAAACGCATCCTAACGGAGCCAAAAGCGTCTTTGACGGAGCAGTACGTTGCATTGATGAAGACCGAAGATGTCGATATAGAGTTTACCGAAGACGGAATCACGCAAATCGCGGAAGCCGCCTGGACCGTTAACGAAAGTACCGAGAACATCGGTGCGCGCCGCCTGCATACCGTCATGGAGCGCTTGATGGACGAGATCTCTTACGATGCTGCGGAGCAATCTGGCGCCAAGTTTGTGATTAACTCAGACTATGTGAAAGCTCGCCTAGGCGATACTATCGAAGATGAAGATCTAAGTCGTTTTATTCTTTAAAAAAGGACCTAGGTTCTAGGATATAGGAAGGACCTAGGTTCTAGGCTCCTAGGTCCTAGGTGTGATCGCTGAGGTTGCAGAGATCAAACGCAACCTCGGTGAGTGTGGTCTTGGAATACAGATTACGGAATACAGAACATACTCCTCTGTAATCGGTAAGCGCAGCGCTCTGTATTCCAAAAACAACAAGTGAAAAATTCGCCGTTTAACACTGGAGCCCCCGCGTACTCCCTCTAGGACCTAGGACCTATGTTTCCCCCTAGGACCTTTACTGTATTCTGTAATCCGTATTCCCGAAACAACAAATACAAAACTCACCAATTAACACTGCGGTGTCAACAAACTCCCCTAGGACCTAGGACCTTTGTTTTCCCTAGGACCTATTTTCCCCCTAGGACCTCTTTTCCCCTAAGACCTCTGTCTTCTGTTTTCTTATATTTTATTGACTTGCTTCAGGTCAATAGCGTAACCGAGTGTTTGAGCTTATACTGGGCAAATGAATTACTAGCACGAAAATTTCATGAAACAATCTCTGCAGATCTGGCTTGAGGCCGCTCGCCCTAAAACATTACCACTCGCATTGGTCTCCATTCTTACCGGTAGTGTGCTTGCATACGCTGCGGGGGATTTCTCTTTGATGGTATCCATTCTGGCGTTTGTCACCGCGACATTACTGCAAATCCTTTCTAACCTTGCCAATGATTATGGTGACGCGGTTAAAGGTACCGACAATGAAAAACGTCTTGGCCCAGTACGTGCAATGCAATCTGGTGCTGTCAGTCCTAAGCAAATGAAACAAGCCATCATCTTTAATATTGGACTCACGGTCATTTCCGGACTTGTTTTAGTGCTCTATTCACTGAACTCGGTAGAAAGTATCGTGACCTTCATCGGGCTCGGAGTGCTTGCGATATTGGCAGCGATTGCCTACACCATGGGCAGCAAACCTTATGGTTACGTCGGGCTTGGTGATATTTCAGTCTTTCTGTTTTTTGGTTTACTGGGCGTATCTGGTACTTACTTCCTCCATACCGGCCATATCGATAGCACTTTATTTCTTCCTGCACTTGGCTGTGGGTTGCTCGCGGTCGCAGTACTCAATATTAACAACATGCGCGACATTGAAAATGACCGTGAGTGTGGCAAACGAACCGTGGCAGTACGCTTAGGTCAGCGCAAAGCCAAGCAATACCATTTTCTTTTGCTTGGTGGGGCTGTGGTTGCGTTTGCCAGTTACCTATTGATTCAAGATAAGTCCATCTGGATTAGTCTGCCCTTCTTGCTCAGCGTCTATTTCGTTCTCCATCACGGAAAAGCGGTTTGGTATACAGAAAAACCAGCACAAATTGCCCCGATGTTGCCAGCCATCGTCAAATGCTCCTTAACGACCAATATATTGTTCGCAACAATTGTGGTAGCTCAAACTCTGGTAAGTTAAAAAAAGAATGTCATTGCATTGACTTAATGCCCAGATATACTCAAGGACAACCAATTTTCTTTTCTGCTTAGAAAGGTACGCTATGGAATACAACACCTCAGCACTCTGTGACATCTATCTCGATCAAGTCGATGTGGTTGAGCCAATGTTCAGTAACTTTGGCGGCAGCGCTTCATTTGCCGGACAGGTCACCACTATCAAGTGTTTTGAAGACAACTCACTGATCCGTGAAACGCTTGAGCAAGATGGCGTCGGTCGTGTTCTGCTAATTGACGGTGGCGGCTCCTTACGTAAAGCCCTTGTCGATGCAGAAATAGCAACCATCGCAGAAGACAACGAATGGGAAGGCATCGTCGTTTATGGGTGCGTTCGTGAAGTCGACGAACTCGAAGACATGAACCTCGGGATTCAGGCACTCGCTTCTATCCCTGTCGGCGCCACCAGCCAAGGTATCGGTGAACTAGATGTCCCCGTTAACTTTGGTGGCGTCAGCTTTCTCCCTGAAGATTACCTCTATGCCGACAGCACCGGCATTATCCTCTCGCCTGAGCCGCTCAATATTGATTTAGAGTTGGATGAGGAAGAAGAAGAGGTGCTAGGGTCCTAGGAAAAAAAGGTCCTAGGTTCTAGGTTCTAGGTTCTAGGCGAGATCGTTGGAGTTGCAGAGTTCAAACGCAACCTAGGCGAATGTGGTCTTGGAATACAGATTACGGAAACACAGGTCCTAGGCGAGATCGTTGAAGTTACGGTGAATAAACGTGACCTTAGTGAATGTCGGCTTGGATTACTGATTACAGAATACGGAACCCGGAAACACAGGTATTAGGCCCTAGGCTACTAGGTGAATGTGGCCTTGGAATACAGAACATACGCCTCTGTAATCTGTAAGCGAAGCGCTCCGTAATCCAAAACCCAAACACGAAACCAACATTTATCCCAGCTAGTTCCGCGCACTCCCTCTAGGACCTAGGACCTTTATGTAAAAACACCCGCCGAGGCGGGTGTTTTAGATTCGAATGAACCGATAGAATTACTCTACGTCGTCCATTTTGCCAAGTAGTGCGCGAATGCGTTCTTGCCACTGAGCGTGCTCTTGTTGTGCTTGTTGAGCTTTCTGCTCAAGATCTTCACGTTGAGAGCGCAGTTCATTCGCTTCTGTTTCTAGTTTCACTTTGTCTTCTTTCAGCTCTTCTACTTCCATCTGAAGAAGAGTGATTGTGTCAACTGCGGTTTGAATTTTCGATTCTAATTGTTCTAGTACTTCAAAAGACATCTTGGCCTACCTATGTTATTCCGTTGGAGTGACGCACGAGACAGACGTGCACCTAACCTATATGAAGTTCATTCTACTCAGCGTAGCGATGATAAACACGCCCTATATTCGATATTTTGCATCATTCGATTAAAAAAACAGCGCTATTTCACTAAACGCTGACTTTTCTTATTCGTGAGGCAATTTTAACCACGTTATTTTGCCATCGCCACAATAAAAACTCAGCCAAGCTTTGATCAAATTCAACTTAGTGAAGGTTAAAGACACGCAAAAAGGCAAACGTTTAACCAGCGTTGTGCTAAAATCCTCGCGCAAATTATTCTTCCCTCTTGCTTACTTGGAGACATCATGAAACGCGATTTAGCAATGGCATTTTCCCGTGTGACTGAAGGTGCAGCACTCGCTGGTTACAAATGGCTTGGCCGTGGCGACAAAAACGCAGCAGACGGCGCGGCCGTAGAGGTTATGCGTACGCTACTGAACAAAACTGAAATCAGTGGTGAAATCGTGATTGGCGAAGGCGAAATCGATGATGCACCAATGCTCTATATCGGTGAGCAAGTGGGTATCGGTGGTGATGCCGTTGATATTGCGGTTGATCCAATCGAAGGCACTCGCATGACGGCTATGGGTCAGTCCAATGCACTTGCAGTCCTTGCGGCTGGCGAAAAAGGCAGCTTTCTCAAAGCCCCTGACATGTACATGGAAAAATTGGTTGTTGGTCCAGGTGCCAAAGGGGTTATCGACCTCAACAAACCACTAAAAGAAAACTTAGATAACATCGCCAATGCGCTCAACAAAACACTCGACACGCTTGTCGTCATCACCCTAGCCAAACCACGCCATGACGACGTTATCGCCGAGATGCAATCCATGGGTGTGCGCGTCTTTGCCGTGCCAGACGGTGACGTAGCAGCATCTATCCTAACGTGTATGCCAGACAGTGAAGTCGATGCTATGTACTGCATCGGTGGCGCGCCAGAGGGTGTGGTCTCTGCCGCCGTTATTCGAGCGTTGGACGGTGATATGCACGGTCGCCTTCTTCCTCGCCATGAAGTCAAAGGTGACAACGAAGAAAACCGTATCTACGGTGCTGCCGAACTAAAACGCTGTGAAGAGATGGGCGTTAAAGCCAATGTAGTTCTAAAAATGGAAGACATGGCCCGCAGCGATAATGTGGTGTTCTCCGCCACTGGCATTACCAAAGGTGATTTGTTAGACGGTATCACGCGTCAAGGTAACATCGCCACCACAGAGACGCTGTTAATCCGCGGTCGCTGCCGTACGATTCGTCGCATTAAGTCCATCCACTACTTGGAACGTAAAGACCCAGAAGTGCGCGATATTATTGTGTAGTTTTTAGGACCTAGGGTTATAAAACATATGTCCTAGAATCCTAGGTTCTAGGGTCCTAGGAGAGCTTGCGGTAAGGTCTGTGAAAATCGGACATTTAGGTGCTAGCGGTCTTGGAATACGGATTACAGAATACAGAAACACAGGTCCTAGGTCCTAGACGGAATCGCTGAAATTGTAGTGACCAAACGTGAGACTGGTGAATGCAGTCTTGGAATACAGATTACAGAACCCACGGTAAAAAACTCCGTAATCTGGAAGCGAAGCGCTCCGTATTCCAAAACAACAAGCACAAAACTCACCAATTAACACTGCTGTACCAACAAACTCCCCTAGGACCTAGGCCCTCTCTTTTCCCTAGGACCTGTGTCCACGATTATAAAGCCTTTCCTTTACTAACCCTATCGCGCATAATATGTACTGACATATAAATGGTGGGTATATGAAAACCGTAGATAGGATATTGCAAATCGTTAAGCGTGACGGCTCTGTCACTGCTAAACAACTTTCTTCTGAATTGAGTATGACGACCATGGGGGCGCGTCAGCACCTGCAAGGATTGGAAGACGATGGCATCCTTTCTACTCACGATAAAAAAGTCAAAGTCGGTCGTCCAACACGGCATTGGCAACTGACTCAAAAAGGTCATGAGCAATTTACCGATCGTCATGGTGAGCTCACCATTCAATTCATCGAAGCAGTCGAACATATTTTCGGCAAAGAAGGGCTGGAAAAAGTCACCTCCGAGCGTGAAAAGCTGACCCTGCATAACTATCGTCAGCACCTTGCGCAATGCGACTCCCTTGAGAGCAAACTAGAAACCTTAGTCACTCTGCGTGAACAAGAAGGCTACATGGCAGAGCTGGAACAAGATGAACAGGGCTTCATTTTGATCGAAAACCACTGTCCTATCTGTAAAGCCGCAACACGCTGCCCAAGCTTATGCCAATCTGAATTAAGTGTATTCCAGTCTCTGCTCGGAGAAGACACAACCATCACTCGAACTGAGCATATCATTCAAGGGCAACGCCGCTGCGTATATCGTATTCAAGCGTGAGGCCATTCAGATCTTAGCGCCGACCTGTCTCACTAACGAGACGGACATTCTATTTGCAATCTACCCTCTCTCAATTGGTATAGGCTTTTAGGTATCCCATATGGATTTGGAGAACCATAATGGCAAACCCACAACAAAGCCTGCAACAATCCCTACCCTCATTTGATGAAATGGTAAGAATGGCAGAGCGTGATCCTGTTGCTTTCGAGCAGTTCCGTCATGATATGGCAGAAGCGATGATTAACAATGCGTCTGCGAAAATGCAACCAAGGTTGCGAGCGCAGCAAAGCCATATCGACAGAATGATAGACCACTGCAAAAACCCCAACCACACCAATGTTGTTCTGGGAAACGAACTGAGAAAGCAATTCGTTAAGTTTCAACAAGCGTTGCAAGGAAAGCCACAAGCGAACAAACCCGACAATAATGTTGTTCAGTTTTATTAAAATAAGGTCCTAGATCCTAGGTTCCTAGGTCCTAGACGTGATTGTTGGAGTTGCAGCGAACCAACGTGAGGCTGGTGATCGCTGCTGGGATTACAGATTACAGAACCCACGTTAAACGCTTCAATATTCCAAAACCACAATAGAAAAACCAACCATTTAACACCGCCGTACCAGCAAAAACCTCAGTACTCTGTAATCCGTATTCCATAGAAGCAAGCACCTTCCGTCGGGTTATTAACGGGACCACCAGCGCTTGCCACCTAGAACCTAGGACCTTTCTTTTATCTAGGACCTATGTTTATCTCCCTAGGACCTTGTTTTCTAACCTAGGACCTAGGTTTATCCCCTAGTACCTAGTTTTTCCCCAGTTCATGATACAATTGCAACAAGTTCAAAAGTTTCTCTCATAAAACGAACGTGTCATTCTGTTGATGATCACGAGAGAAAACATGTAAAGGTCAAAGATGCAATCAGATCATGAGTTCCAAAATTGGACAGTCATCGGTAAAGGCACGGAGCGAGTTTGTCTCCAAAACCCTGAAGACAGAGCCCAATGTGTTAAGCTGAGCCGGAAAGACACAGCCAAACAAACTTATCGTGAAATTCAGTTTTTTGAACGATTAAAAAATAAAAAGGTTCAGTTCACCCACATTCCTGACTATTTAGGAAAAGTTACCACAGAGACCCAAGTAGGATTTAAGCAACAAGTTGTTTTAGATGAAGATTTGTCGGTCTCATTAAACTTGTCGCAGTACATATCTCAACAGCAAGAATCGGTTGATTTCGATAATATACTTCGGGCCATTAGTACTCTAAAAGATTACTTGATGGAGAATCGCATCATACCGAGCGATCTAGTGCTGACGAATATACTGGTTCAGCAATCGGGAGGTGAAATCAGGCTGTATCTGATTGATGGGTTTGGTAATACCGAGTTTATTCCTTTATCGAGTTTTGTTCCTTATCTGATGCATAGAAAGATAAATCGCAAGTTTACGAAGTTATTAAGACACAACTTGCCTGTATGTATTCAGGCCACTAAGGGTCCTGAAGAGCTGGAAACGTACAACAAAAAAGCGGACGAATTTGAAGCGCGGTACCTTTAACCGTGTAGCGATTGGTCAAACGGACTACGACTTAGACAAGCTCAAGTCTAGACAGGCGAAGACTAAGGTCAATACCAAAGACAGAAAAGGGATGCGTGATGCATCCCTTTATTATTTCTACTTGTTTAAAACAAGATTACGCTTTAGCGGCTGCCGCTGCTTTAGCGATTGCTGCAAAGCTCTTCGCATCTAGAGATGCGCCACCAACTAGTGCACCGTCGATGTCTGGTTGTGAGAAGTAAGCTTCTGCGTTTTCTGGTTTAACAGAACCGCCGTATTGAATGATGACTTGCTCAGCAACTGCTGCATCTTTCTCTGCGATAAGTGCACGGATAGAAGCGTGGATGCGTTGTGCATCATCAGCTGTTGCCGCTTTACCAGTACCGATAGCCCAGATTGGTTCGTAAGCGATGATAGCGCCGTTTAGCGCTTCTACACCGTACGCGTCGATAACTGCGTTGATTTGACGAGCACATACTGCTTCTGTTTCGCCCGCTTCGTTTTGCGCTTCAGACTCACCGATACAGAAAACAGGAGTTAGACCGTTCTCTTTTAGGAAGTTGAATTTCTTCGCGATGAACTCATCAGATTCGTTGTGGTATTCACGACGCTCAGAGTGACCAATGATGATGTGAGTAGCACCAAAATCTTTCAGCATTTCTGGAGACATATCGCCAGTGAATGCACCGCTGTTGTTTAGGTCAGTGTTTTGCGCACCTAGGATGATCTTGTTACCGCCTTCAGCAATAACACGCTCTGCTAGGTCGATGTAAAGAGCAGGTGGCGCAACAGCCACGTCCACACCTTCAACGCCTTCTAGCTCAGCATTAAGACCCGTTAGTAGCTCAGTTACCATTGCTTTGCTACCGTTTAGTTTCCAGTTACCCATCACTACAGGACGACGCATAGGAATATCTCCGTATTATCTATTAATGATTAATGTAAAAAATCTACGTAGGAATATAACAGAATAATATGAACAGATCATGATTGGTATCATGACTATACCCAAATAACCTCAAGATGCTAGGTTCAGCGAGAATGACTTGGTTCACAGACGCGGCAACGATTTGAAGATCTAGTGGTTCTAAATCAAAAAATCGTTAACAAAGTCTGTGAGCCAAGGCAACTCGACCTTCGGGAGCGTGTCACTGGCTCAATTTCTGCGTCAAATAACTTGGAAAGAGCACACTATTCCACTGCGTAGTTATTTATTACAACGAAAGGCCTTGAACTTGAACCAGTGACAACGCTCTGAATCCTGCATCTTGAAGTCATTTGGGTATATACGTCTTTGACCATCTGGTCTGCGTAGCGCTTGTTTCTGTCAATTCTATCAAAAGCAATCGATTGGTGATCGCGTAGACAGAATAATAGCGCATTCCTCGGAAATTTCCGCTTAGGTTGGTATTACTACACAGTAAACTTTTTGTCAGAGACAATTTATAGAGGAAGGAAAAACCATGCCAAACCTCGTTTTGGAATATTCAAACTCAGTGGACGAGCGCGTCAATGTCCAAGGTTTATTGGAAGATTTGCATAGAGCGGCAATAGAAAGTGGCTTGTTTGAAGTATCTTCAGTGAAATCACGAGCGCTGAGATGCCACCATTGGTTGGTCGGTGACGAAGGCGATAGTGTCGATTTCATTCATATTAATTTTGATTTGTTAGCTGGCAGAACCACAGAACAAAAACGAGAGTTATCCCGCTCTTTGATAAGCGTTCTACAACAACAAGCCAGCCATGTACGAAGCTTAACGGTCAACGTCCGAGATATGGATGTGGATTGCTTCCAGAAGATGGTGAATTGATAAATAAAAAGGTCCTAGATCCTAGGTTCCTAGGTCCTAGGTGTGATCGTTGTAGTTGCGGTGAACAAATGTGAGTCTGAAGAGAGCGGTCTTGGAATACGGATTACAGAATACAGAAACACAGGCCCTAGATCCTAGGCTCCTAGATCCTAGGTGTGATCGCTGGAGTTGCGGTGAACAAATGTGAGTCTGGAGAGAGCGGTCTTGGAATACGGATTACGGAATACGGAATACGGAAACCACAGCAAACACCTCCGTAATCCGTAAGCGAAGCGCTCAGTATTCCAAAAACAACAAACACAAAACCAACGTTTATCACAAGCGTTCCAACACACTCCCTCTAGGATCTTATCCGTATTCCGTATTCCGTAAGCGAAGCGCTCCGTATTCCAAAACAACAAGTGAAAAACTCACTGTTTAACACTGCGGCCCCCGCTTACTCCCCCTAGGACCTAGGACCCTAAAAACCTAGGACCTTGTTTTTTCCCCTAGGACCTTATTTCCTATAACCTTTCCCGCCCACACCGATTCTGCTAACCTATTGCTCAGTAATGGCTTCCAGGTCTAATCCATGAAATTTTTCTACTATCTTAATAGCTTACTCCTTAATATCGTGCCGTCGTTTGTTTTCCAGCGCCGTAAAAATCAATTAGAGCGGCTTTTTGAAAAAGATAAACAAGCCATTCAAGCACGTGTGGACTATTACTGTAAGCCAAACGAGCTGCATGAACTACCCAGTGATGCTACGACGCAGTATTCATACCGACGTCGTGGTAAAAGCGCCTACTTCTACGACTTAAAACAGTATTTGCACTATTTTCCTAAACACCTCAAGTTTGCCTATTACTTTGGTGACCACGTCAAAGTCGAGTCACAGCCAACGCTCTACAAAGCGAGGCCAACACAAGGCGATAATTCAACGTCGGTATTGTTTAAGTTAGATAAAATGCGTCACTTCCGCTTTATTGAAGACAACGTAGAATACGCAGAAAAAAAAGACATGGCGGTTTTTCGTGGCGCGGTAAAACAAAAGCATCGTATCCGCTTTATGCAAGCCATGTTCGGTCATCCGTTGGTGGATGCAGGCCAATCCAACCCTTCCAAAGACCATCCAGAGTGGCAACAACCCTTTATGTCGGTTGACGACCAACTGCAGTATAAATTCATTATCTGCTTAGAAGGTAATGACGTGGCCTCCAACTTAAAATGGGTCATGTCTTCAAACTCCATCGCGATCACGCCAAAAATGAAATTCGAAACTTGGTTTATGGAGGGCTCTCTCAAGCCAGGTGTGCACTATATCGAAGTGAAAGAGGATTGGTCAGACTTTGAAGAAAAGGTGAACTACTACTTACAGAATCCAGATAAAGCGGAAAATATTCTAAACAATGCCCGTGAACATGTTGCGCAATTTCAAAATAAAGACATGGAAGATCTGGTTTGCATCAAGACGCTCGAAAAATACTTTTCGGTGACGAATTGGGGAAAGGAAGGTTCTAGGGGGAAATAAAGGTTCTAGATCCTAGGCTCCTAGGTCCTAGGTGTGATCGCTGGAGTTGCGGTGAATCAGTGTAAGACTGGAGAAAGTGTCCTCGGATTACAGATTACAGAATACGGAAACACAGGCCCTAGGACCTAGGACCCTAAAAACCTAGGACCTTGTTTTCTTCCCTAGGACCTATGTTTATCCTAAACCGGCTCAGCCCCATATTTATTCGGTCCCGCCGTGCCCTTCAAGAAACCACATTCGACCAAAATCCACACACCACAAATCAACGAAACTGACGCGATAAGCATTTGTGGGGTTGACGTATCACCCGATACCGGACCAACCAATGGCGTTCCCATGCGGCCCAAAATCAATGGGATATTTAATGCTAACCAATAAATCGACTTATCGCGATCGTGCCAACGTTTGGTGGTAATCGCGAGATCAGGAATCAGTAATATCAGAAGAAAAATCGGTAACAGTAAGTAAGAAAACGCAGGAAAGAGTTGACTAATACCGACGCTAAAACTAACGATTAACACGTAATAAACAACATTCCAAATCCAGAAAGTCTTACGCCCAATACGCCCTTGGAAAGAAAACAATAACTCTTTCGTTAACATCTACATTTACCCCAAAATAGGAAATCGTCTAAGTAAGTAGTTATATCATCACATAAAAAGCAATGGATGACTTCTTTGTCAAATCTTAGAAATTCGACAAGTAATTCTAAATGAAAACACAGATCATAGATAAAGTAGGTACTAGATAAAGCAGATCCTAGGCTCCTAGGTCCTAGGTCCTAGGTGGGATCGCTGAAGTTGCGGTTAGCAAATGTGAGATTGGTGATAGCTACTAGGATTACTGAATACTGAAATCACAGCAAACACCTCCGTAATCCGTAAGCGAAGCGCTCTGTAATCCAAAAACAACGAGTGAAAAATTCACCGTTTAACACTGCGATATCCACACACTCCCTCTAGGACCTAGGACCTGTCTTTTCCCTAGGGCCTTGTTTTCTTCCCTAGGACCTCTGTTTGTCCCCCATCGCATTTTCCCTATTTCCCTACCAATTCCATTCAACGACTTGCACGCTTGCGCATACCCTTATCTAAAAGACTCGCCTATGCTGGATAAACAAGGAGAACTCAACGCATGACGACACTCATTTCTGACATCGCCAGTGTTATCCATCATGGAGGCAAATACACGGTGACGGGCTCCTGCCACGAGCTTCAACTTGCGGATGACAGTATTTTGATTGACTGTGGGCTCTTTCAAGGCCAAGACCTACATTTTGGCGTGCGTGAAGCCTCTCTCGATATTGAATTCCCTATAGAACACATCAAAGCACTGGTGCTGACTCATGCGCATATCGATCATATTGGTCGCTTACCTTGGTTACTGGCGGCAGGGTTTAAGGGCCCGATTTATTGCACCAACGCCACCGCAGAGCTGGTTCCGCTCATGTTGGAAGATGGTTTAAAACTTCAACTGGGCTTGAACTACCACCAGCGTCAGCAAGTGCTCAACATAATCAAAAAGCAGCTCAAACCGTGTGACTACCAACAGTGGCTATCCCTCGATAACCTCGCCGATGTTCGCGTTCAGCCTGCCGGGCATATCCTTGGTTCGGCATATGTGGAATTTAAACTGCCCAATGGGGAGATTGTTGTCTTCTCTGGCGACTTAGGCCCATCCAACACCCCACTACTGCCCGACCCAAAATCGCCTGAGCGGGCTGATTACTTGTTTATCGAGTCAACGTATGGCAACAAACAACACGAAAGCATTGAGACACGTACGGAACGACTCAACAATATCATCGAACACGCACTTGACGATGGTGGCGTCATTCTTATTCCGGCATTCAGTGTTGGCCGAACCCAGGAGTTACTGTTCGATCTTGAGCAACTGATTCACCAACGAGAACTCACTTCATCGTTACCCATTATTCTCGACTCACCGCTGGCACAAAAAGTCACCAAAACCTATCGGCGTTTTAAAACCTTATGGGGGCAAGAGGCAAAACAGAGAGTGGAAGCGCACCGTCACCCACTCGCTTTTGACCAGTGCATTACAGTAGAAAGCCATCGAGAGCATCAAGCATTAGTTAATCGACTGACCTCAACCGATGAGCCTGCAATTGTCGTAGCGGCATCCGGGATGTGTGAAGGCGGAAGAATCGTCAATTATCTAAAAGCGCTCCTGCCCGACAAAAAGAATGACGTGCTCTTTGCTGGTTACCAACCAACGGCACGCTTGGGCACGCAATACAAAGCGCGGCTGAATCGGTTGAAATCGATGGGAATCCCGTAAAGGTGAACGCCCTTATCCATACCATTTCAGGCTATTCCGCTCACGCAGACCAAAGTGATTTATTTAAGTTTGTCACCGGCATTGCCACCCCACCTAAAGCGGTACATTTGATTCATGGGGAACGGGAGGCGAAGAAAGAGCTAGGGGAAGCGTTAGAGAGTATGGGGATGAAGGTGGTTTATTGAGGGTAAGGTCCTAGATCCTAGGTCCTAGGTGTGATCGCTGGAGTTGCGGTGAATAAATGTGAGTCTGGAGAGAGCGGTTGTGGAATACGGATTACGGATTACGGATTACGGATTACGGATTACGGATTACGGAATATGGAAACACAGGTCCTAGATCCTAGGTCCTAGGCGTGATCGCTGGAGTTGCAGTGAACAAACATGAGACTGGTGCTCGCGGTCTGGGATTACAGAAAACGGAATACGGAAATCACAGCAAGCACCTCCGTAATCCGTAAGCGAAGCGCTCCGTATTCCAAAAAAGCAAGCACCGTATGCCGGGTTATTAACAAAACAACCAACGCTTGCCATCTAGGACCTAGGACCCTAAATACCTAGGACCTTGTTTAACTACAAAAGCATGAATTAACGCTATCTGCTTCGAAAAGACGCCATGTCATTCTCGATGGCGACATAAACACGGTGAGATCCTTTACCTAAACCATATAGGAAAGGACACCATGTTACTGCTCACCAACCGCTTACTCGACCGAAATCAGCAATGCTTTGCCGCAAGCAACGAACTGAGCCAATCGTTACTTTACTGTGAGTACCGAAATGGCAAGACACAGGAGCTAGGCAGCGAGGCTTGGATGAAGGCGCTTTTACGTCCAGAAGTAGACAAAATCTTACTTTATATCCACGGGTTTAATAATCAGCCCGAAGCTGATGTGATTCCCAACGCGGAAAAAATGCAGAAGATGCTAGACCAGCATCACAGCAAAACCGTTGTCGTGCCGATCATTTGGCCGTGCGACAATGACTTTGGCATCATCAAAGATTATTGGGATGACCAGCTGGCAGCAGAGCTTTCTGGCGCGATATTCAGTCGTGCAATCGGCAAACTGATTCTTTGGCAGCAGAAGCATGCGCCCTGCTATAGAAAAATATCTGTATTAGCACACTCAATGGGAAACCGGGTACTTTTACAAAGCCTAAGCACGTTCGCCGCAGAATTCGGGCAACAAGGCGTACCACTGATGTTTGATGAGATTTACTTAATGGCCGCAGACATCCCCAATAATTCATTGGAAGAAGACCAACCAGGCCGCTGGATTCTGCAAGTCGCCAACCACGTGGTCTGTTTCTATGCCAAAGACGATTTTGCTATGCCAGCGAGTAAAGTCATGAACTTACCCCACCGAAGTTATACGCGCAGATTAGGACAAACCGGCCCAAAACATCCAATACCACAAATCGAATTGATGGACTGCTCCAGCTTTAATCAAAAACTCGATCCACCCAAAGGGCATACATACTTTTTAGATTCGGACAGTCCGGCATGGGGGAGGATAAAACATAGGTTCTAGGGTAAAAAAGGTCCTAGATCCTAGGT
>NZ_JXOK01000077.1 GCF_000830505.1 Vibrio mytili
TCAGCTCAGAAGCTTTAGAGAAAATTAGAAAAAAGTAACCTAGCGAGACTTTGTTAATAAAATTGGGAAAAAGTAGTAAAAAACGCTCAAGTTTCAAAAAAACAAGCCGAGTGGCTCAAGTAGTAGGCAGACGTCGTGTGGACGTTAGGTAGAAAAAGATTAAGAGGGATGACGAGGATTAGCAGAAAAGAAAAAGCCCCTTTTCCTTTGAGAGAACTGGGGCTGGGTTGGTCGCCAGAGCCATGTGGAGATCAAGAGAAATGAACACACATCCGGCATACCGAGTGCAACTTTACATTGAAAATGATTGGCAGGTGAGAGATGAGAGAGCCGCTCATAATGTTATAAAGTTGCTTGCCAAAAACCTGTATTCGCATCCACGTCTGGATGAATTGAATACAGGTCAGATAAACTACTGCAATAGTGACATTGCAGAGTTTGGCAACTGTTTCGCTTGAGCAAGAATCGAGGTCCCTGCTTGCTGCAAAATTTGTGCTTTCGTCATTTGCGTGGTTTCTTTCGCAAAATCGGTGTCTTTAATTCGGCTGTTTGAAGCGTCAACGTTTTCTTGGATATTGGCCAAGTTGTTAATACTGTGGCTCAATCGGTTCTGCTTCGCACCAAGATCAGCACGTTGTGAGTCCACATACTTGAGTGCTGAATCCAACACAGATATAGCGTTCTGTGAGCCTTGAACCGTCGTCATATCAATATCTTGTACCGAGGTTCTAATCGCTTCATCAGTCAAGCCAAGCTCCGATGCTAATCCGCCAGAAATTGAAATATCACCTTGAACATTTGGGTGCGCAACAAACACTTGAAGTTTACCATCTTCACTCACCGACGCATTAATCATATCAGATTGACCGTTAATGTAAGTGGCCAGTTCTTCAATATCATCCCCTGCTTTGGCCGTTATATTGATTTCTAAGTCATCAACATTACCATCTTCATCCTGCCCCATGCCTGGTAGCGTAATACTCAGGTCAGATTGCGCAGGATCCACTTGCCAATCTTTCCCTTTGCCGTTTTCGGATAAAAAGGTCACGCCACCCATACGGGTGTCATCAGCACGAATGCTGGTTAACCCCATGATCATGGCTTCACCCGAGCTTGCACCTATCTGGAATGCGGCTTCACCAAACGAACCATTGAGCAATCGACGGCCACCAAACGAGGTTGTTTCAGCAATACGGTTCAGTTCATCAATCAATGCTGACGACTCCTCATTGATCGCTTGACGCTCAGCGGGAGAGTTTGTGCCGTTAGATGACTGGATAGCCAAATCACGCATTCGCTGCATAACAGACGTCGCTTCGTTCATTGCACCTTCGGCCGTTTGCGCAATAGAAATACCATCGTTTGCGTTGCGCATCGCAACATCAAGGCCACGAGACTGTGCCGTCAAACGGTTCGAGATCTGCAAACCTGCAGCGTCATCTTTCGCACTGTTGATTTTATGACCCGATGATAAACGCTCCATCGAAGTATTAAGTTCATCGGTCGCTTTGTTCAGGTAACGCTGCGCGGTCATCGCGGAAACGTTAGTACTTACTGTTACAGCCATTTTGCTCTCCTTTTGAGTTCGCAAGCTTCTGCGAAGCGGCCAGCTTTACTCTCATTTGGATAAGCACTGACCGTAAAAATCACTTGCTAAACCTGCTGCCATCACGACATAGGATTTAGATTCTAGAAACAGGTTTCGATTTATTTGTTTGCTGTTTAATACAATTCAATTTGTATGCCAACTTAACAACCCCTTCAAATAAAACAACAAAAGCAATATAAAACAATTAGTTAAAATAAATCTTAAGTTAGTAGTTTCAACACTATTTGCTGTTTATCAAGCATGGCATCCGATGATTGCCACTGAGTTTGCCGCTAGATTCATTGCCGCATTCGGTAAAAACCTGCCGCAAAACTCACCAAGTTGAATATAAAAAAACACATCGTACGAAGGAATTTTGTGCACTTAAGGCATGGCTCATAAGGCTTAAAAATTCATCGTCTACTGCTTTTACAACATTCAACCTTTCACGACAGACGCATCAAATGTAATTAAATAATGTCAGATCTTTCGTTTTACCGAAGGCTTGCTGTGACGCCTGTAAAGCTCTTGAGTTTTCACTAAATTCAATCACCGCTTTGGAGTAATCCAGATCTTCAAAATTGCTTTTTGCCTTAGCGAGTGACAAGTTAAAGTCTTCATGATTTTGCTCTTGGATATCCAGCGTGCTCAATCTTGCCCCTACATCGGTTCGTGCTTTGTTTAAATGCACAAACGCTGCTTGAAACTCCTCTGTCATCTGGTGGAGCTCCGCCGTTGCTGAGGCGTCTGATACAGGCTTTTCTGACCATGACATCGCTTGGTTAAACGTATCAAAAATACTAAACGCATCACGCTTTTCAATCTCAATACTGTCACCCGCAGTGATCTGTCCTTTAACGTGTAATTTGAGCCCTTGATACTCAATGCCTTTACCCGGTGAAAATTCATCCGCATCCACAACTTTACCATTGCGTTCAAGCTGATAACCAAACTTGCCGCTACTCATATCGACAAACGTCACTCGATAGGAAGCATCATCTGATTCATCAAGATTGGTTGCCTTACGTAACAGCAGCTCTGAGCCTTGTTGTAAGTTATAATTCGGCTGGTAGTCACCAAACGGGTTTGGCACCTCCATAAATAGCTTGCTACCGGGGTCATTCATTGCCATTTCGAGCATGTTAGATACTTTCATCTTGCGCTGGTAATCATCACCTGCGTATTGAACATCGCCATGATGATCGCGATAAAAAGGCTGATTTTTAGGTTTTGTGCCGGAAAATACATAATTACCGGATTCATCTTGCGAGTTAGCTAGGTTAAGAAAGTTATTGGCGATCTCTTCCAACTCACGTTTTTTAGCAGCTCTGTCTTCTGCAGAAAACGAACCATTGATCATTTCCATCGTGAGTCGCTTTGACTCATCAGCAAAATCTTCCGCATTCGAAACCATCACTTCCTGATTTTCTAAGCGATTGCGAACTAGGACGATAGAGTTTAAGTATTGGTTGAGTTGTTCTTGTTGCTGACCTATGTTCTGAATGTAATGCGTCGCCAAGGGATCATCACTGGGCTTCAATAATTGCTTACCTGATGCCAATTGTTCTTGATTGTGATGAACTTTGTTTTCTTGGCGGCGTAAGTCATTTTGTACTGACTGATAGTTATGGAAACTAGAAATTCGGGTTAACACTTATCTCTTCTCCTTACCTCAGTTGTAAAATGGTATTGAACGTATCATTCGCGGCCTGCATGATGCGCGAAGATGCCATGTAAGCTTGCTGAAATTTCATCATATTGGCGGCTTCCTCATCGAGGTTGACCCCCGATATAGAGGCAACGCGCTCTTGCGCAGCTTCAAGTTCTAAGCTTGCTACGGATGCCAAGCGATTCGCTGTCGAAGATTTAAGTCCAACTTCGGTATTTAGGTTGTGGTAGACATCAATCAGGGTACTCGACTGGTCATCCATCACTTTGTTCGTTTGCAACTGCTGCATTTTTCTCAGGTTGCCGTTATCACCTTCTGACGGCACCAAGTTCGCGGTAAACTTATCGTTGAGCAACGCACCATCGGTTAATTCGAATACCGTCTTACTGCCATTTTTGTACAGGGGGTGATTCTCAGGCACTGATATTTCGATACGTGGATTTTGTTTATCTAGCGGATACGAATATTGATCTGACAAGACATTCCCTTTGTTGTCAGTGATTTTGAGCCATGGTGTGTCATGTGTTTGATCCGCTGCTTGTAGTGTGACTTCAAACTCTTTCACATCCCCCGCAGCCAGAATCTTAAACTTTGCATCCCCTTGAGCAAACGTGGTGGACGCCTCATAACTTTGAGCCGCGATGGCTTTGGCGTCGTTGGTTTCCATTTTGATAATGGCAGCACCACTGCGTGTCGGACGAAGCAAGACTCGTTCACCAGGCGCAAGCCTTCACCAATTTGTACTCGCATGCCGTCTAATACAAAAGACGATTCCGATTGAGCCATATCCAGCTTAATCTGCTCACCTTTTGGCGTTGTCACGCTGTACTGGCTACCGTCAAAACGAAGCGAGTACTCACCGCCTTTAATCGCAGCAATGTCATCAATGTAGACAGCAACATCTGCTTGAGAATTTGGCGCGGCAAAGACGCGAGATTTCGCCACCCGATCCGCATTTACATCGGTAAAAATGTCTTGACCTACTTGACCATTTAAATCCAAACCTTGAGATTGAAGCTGATTGACCTTGTATGAAAAGCCAGTAGCCAAACGCCCCATCTCATCAAGCAGTTGTGGAATATGTTGGTCTCGCATATCCAGTAATGCGCCAATTTTTCCGTCAATATCGTCCGCTTTGATCGGTTTGATGCCCTCGCCTTCGACCATGGCCAATCGACGCTGGTGAACGTCAGGATCACCATCAATCATTTTTAGCTGACTGGATTCCGTTCCCGAAACTAATGTATGACCATTGCCGATGTGAACATTAAAGCCTTCGGCATTAGCACGTGGCGTCACCGTGACTTTGGTGTACTCTGACAGCTCAGCAATTAACTTTTCATGCTGGTCCATCAAATCATTGTGTGGTCCAGGTGTGCGCATCATAAGACGATGAATATCGCGAATTTCTTGCCCGAGCTGGTTTACCCGCTCAATCCCCATGTCTAGTTTTTTGTTAGTCACATCGGATTGTAGCCGCACGCTTTCATGAAAATCGTTCAATGTATCAGAAAAGATTTTGGCTTTTTCCAACACCACTTTGCGCGCACCTAAATCATTCGGAGTGTCCGCCATGGTTTTCACTGCGTCGAACCATTCGTTTAAGTTTTCTGGGATTTTCTTGGATGATACCGAACTCAGCATGCTAGACAGCATATCGAGATTGTTTTGCGTATCGGTTTTGTTTGCATTGTTCGTTGAGGACATGTTGAGCTCTTTAACGGCAAACTGATCCCAAGAGCGGCGAACATTTTCCACATGTACACCCATCCCGTAGGTTGATCCGCCATATTGACGTGGATCGTTGGTTCCCTGCACCACAGACTGACGACTGTAACCTTCTGTATTAACATTAGAAATGTTATGACCAGTCGTATTTAACTGCCTCTGAGCCGTAAGTACACTTTGCGTACCTACATTCAGAAGATCTGATGCCATACCTGCCCCCAAAAACAAAATAAATCGGTAATTTCCGACCACTAACAGAAACAAAGCAAAAGGTGTGCCAGCTAACAAGCTTCGAGAATATTTGGTAAAAGAAAGGCTTGCACAATGGCAAGCCTGAATCATCAGTAAAAATAGGCGGAGTTAGCTATAGCGATTACATGCTTTCGATTTTTTCCTTCACCTGCAGAACTTTGTCTGCGTAATTAGGATCGGTTGCATAGCCCGCTCTGTGTATACCACGAATAAAAGACTCCGAGTCCCCGCGCTGCTGAAGCGCGGTCTCGTAGCGTGGGTTGTCATTGAGGAAACGAACATAATCGTTGAAGCTGTCTTGGTAACTAGAGTAAGAGCGGAATGCGGCGGTCTCTTTCACTGGCGTATTCTGATGAAACTCTAATGTCTGTGTTGTGACTTTATCACCTTGCCAACTTCTATCAGCCTTAATGTTAAACAGGTTGTTGCTGCTGCCATAAGCATTCTTGACCATTTTCTGCCCCCAACCGGTTTCTAATGCCGCTTGAGCAATCAGAAGGGATGGCTCAACGCCGAGCGCTTTCGCTGCGCGATCGGCATATGGCTTCATAGAAGCAACAAACGACTCTGGCGACTCGAAGCGAGCAGGTTCCTGGCGCGGAACCTGAACACTCGCATCAGGGCGAGATAACTGACCTGATTCGATTAAGCGTTGCTCGATTTCTCGCGCTTTTTTCGGGTCTACACGACGGTATTCAACGGCATTATTTGCCGCCTCGCGCATGGCAGTTTCACTGCTATCCTTACCTTGTCCTGCGGTAAGTTGAGCAACGATCATATCCGCCAGCCCCATAGAACCAGACGAGCTCAGCTCACTCGCCATCTGCTCATCCAGCATTTGGCGATAGAATTTTTCATTTTGGCTGTTTAAAAAGTTAGATTCAAAACCTTCATTGGCTTCACGCATTGACTTCAGCATCATTGAAGTAAAAATCGATTCAAACTGGCGAGCCGCTGCATGTAATGCTTGCTTATCACCAGATTCGCCCTCTTTTACCGCTTTTTGACGTAATGTATCTAACGAGCTGATGTCGTGAACAAAACCGATATCATTAGGATTATTGACCATCTTCTTCTCCCAACGATTAAATGATAATTAGCTGGCCTTCAATGGCCCCAGCTTGTTTTAAGGCTTGCAATATCGCCATAAGATCGGAGGGTGCGGCACCCACTTCATTCACCGCACGGACCAGATCGTCCAATGTGAGGCCCGGCTCAAATTTAAACATCTTACCCTGCTCTTCATTCACTTCAATATCTGAGTCAGGCACGACGACGGTTTGCCCACCAGAGAAGCTATTGGGTTGACTGACCCCTAAGTTCTCTTTGATTGCTACCGTCATGCCACCGTGCGTCACAGCAGCCGATTTAAGGCGAACATGCTTACCGACCACAATGGTGCCAGTTCGAGAATTGACAATGATTTTTGCCGCGCCATCCGCGGGCTCAAACTCGAGATTTTCTACCGCAGATAAAAAAGCCACACGTTGGCTAACATCACGTGGGGCACGCACGCGAATGGAGGTAGCATCAACAGCACTCGCCATTTGAGGACCTAGGAAGTTATTCACGGCATCTGCCATGCGCTGCGCTGTGGTAAAATCTGATTCAAGTAAATTAAACGTAATATAATCGCCACGACCGAATGGGTTTGGTATTTCTCGCTCTACCGTTGCGCCACTTGAGATAAGCCCGACGGTTGGATTATTGCCGACAATTTTAGAACCGTCAGCACCTTCTGCACTAAAGCCACTCACAACTAGATTACCTTGGGCAACAGCATAGACTTCACCATCCAGACCCTTGAGGAACGTTTGAAGCAAAGTGCCGCCACGCAGGCTCTTAGCGCTACCAACCGAGGAGATAGTCACGTCTACACGCTGACCTGGTTTGGAAAATGGCGGTAACTCTGCAGTCACCATCACAGCGGCAACGTTTTTAATTTTCGGCTTTGTGCCAGGCGGCATTTGTATGCCGAAGTTTTGCAGCATCGCCGCAAAGCTTTGTTCAGTAAACGGATTCGACTCCCCCGTTCCCGGCAAACCTGAAACCAAACCATAACCTACCAGTTGGTTACTTCTTACACCGGCGACCTGGGCCACGTCTTTAATACGTGCCGCCTGGGCTGTTGTTGCAAATACGGCAACGCTCATCAGTAACAAAAGGAGTTTTTTCATGTTTACTTATCTCTTGCAGTCAAATTGCCGTCAATTCGGCATATTACAATGCAACATTAAAGAATCGTGCCAAGAATCCAGGCTCTTGCATATCCTGTTGCACACCCGTCCCTGAATACTGAATTCTTGCGTTAGAGACCCGATTTGACGCAATTGTGTTGTCATAAGCAATATCATCTGGACGAATGGTGCCACTCAGACGAATGTATTCATCGCCAGTATTCAAGGTCATCCACTTCTCACCTCGGATCACTAAGTTACCATTCGCAAGTACTTCAATGACTTCGACTGTAATATAACCACTGATACTGTTACTTTGCTTCGCTGACGAATCACCAACAAAGCTATTGCTGCTACTCAAATCATATGAAAAGTTGTAATTATCCCCAACTTGCAGCTCTTTACCGCCAACAGAAAGCGGGTCCATGGTGGAATCATTGCTTTTCGATAGATCCGCATTAGCACTTTTCGTAGCACTTGTGGTTTCATCTAATGTCACGGTAATAATGTCGCCGATCCCACGCGGCTTTGAATCATCATAGAGATCGGTAATGTGTTCAGGGTTGAACAGAGATCCTGTCGCTGCCGCATAGTGTTCTGGTCTCTTTTTGGGATGAATTGGGGCCCATGCAGGATCACCGGCAATGGGGTCGTTTCTGCCACGTAAAGTATCGACTAAGCCACCACTTTCATCCTTTGATTTGTCACCTTCAACAGCATCTACTACGGTCGTCGCTTGGCTCACTTCATCCGTTTCAATTGGATCCAGCAAAGCACAACCAGACATAGTCGCAATCAGCATCAATAGGCAAAGTCTTTTCATCATAAATTCCTTAATCCTACGTTTAATCGCTACAACTGCTGATTAACAAAACTCATCATCTTGTCGACGGATGAAATGACTTTTGAGTTCATTTCATAAACGCGCTGGGCTTCAATCATATTGACCAACTCTTCTGTCACGTTGACATTTGAGGCTTCAAGCATCGATTGACGGATTTCTCCCAGACCATCTAAGCCCGGAACACCTTCTTGTGGGTCGCCGCTCGCACCGGTCGGTAAATACAAGTTCTGCCCAATAGGCTCTAGGCCACCGGGGTTGACAAAGTCGGTTATCGTCAACTGCCCTACGACTTGGTTGTCCTGCTGACCACGAACTCGAACCGAGACTTCGCCATCAGTGCCTACTGTAATCGATATCGCATCTTCTGGAATTACAATTTCAGGTTCAACAGGGTAACCGGAACCGGACGTTACCAGCGTCCCTTCGCCATTTAAGGTAAATTGACCATTACGGGTATAGCCTAAGTTGCCATCCGGTAAGGTCACTTGGAAGAAGCCATCTCCTTCTACCATCATGTCCAACGCGTTTGATGTGGTTTGCGCGTTACCATGCGTGTGTACTTTTTGTGTGGCCACCACTTTTGAACCTGCGCCTAACATTAAACCGCTTGGCAACTCGGTGTTTTGTGATGACTGACCGCCAGGTTGGTTAATATTTTGATAAAACAAGTCTTCGAACACTGCGCGGCTTTTCTTGTAGCCAACCGTTGAGGCGTTCGCCAAGTTGTTTGAAATCGTTGCAATGTTGGTTTGCTGGGCGTCTAAACCTGTTTTACTTACCCATAGTGCTGGATGCATAGTGAACCTCTAACTCTGTTAACTCATACGAAGCAGTGAATCTGAAGATTTATCCATATCTTCAGCGGTGCTCATCATCTTGACTTGCATTTCAAATTGACGCTGTAAGTCAATTAGCGCGGTCATTTCGCCTACTGCATTAACGTTACTGCCCTCTATCGCACCGGTTTGGATGCTGACATTGGCGTCCGCTTCATAAGGCTGGTTTGGAGTTGTATAACGGAATAATCCATTGGTATCTTTAAATAAGCTTTGATCGTCAGTACGGACTAACTTGATACGATCAACCACTTGTAATTCTTCGGCCGGAGCACCTTGTGGTAGTACAGAGATTGTGCCATCGCGACCAATTTCGATTTTGGAGAGTGGAATCGGTAAAGTGATGGGCGCATCATTTTCACCCAGAACGACATGACCACTGGCATTCATTAACATGCCATTTTGATCGATCTTGAGATTACCGTTACGGGTCAACCCTTCTTTACCAATCTTATCTAATACAGAAATCCAGCCGCTGCCTTCAACGGTGATGTCCAAATCACGACCAGTGGTAATCACACTACCTTGAGCAAAATTATGGCCAGGACTTTCTGTCATGCTGAATACACGTGAAGGATGACCTTCTCCATACGCTTGCATAGAGCGAGCTTGTGCTAAATCAGCACGAAATCCAGTCGTACTGACGTTTGCCAAGTTGTTAGCGCGTAATTGCAAAGCTTGCATGTTTTGCTTAGCGCCGCTCATTGCGAGAAACAGTGCGCGATCCATAAATTACTCCAAAAATTCTCTGTACATAGGAGTAAAAGCAATAGTTATGCCAACATTAATTTCAATTAACTATCAATGAGTTGCAATAAAAATGGAAAGTCTAAGCGGCAAGTTCATCGGAAGACGATGATCTAAGTGGCAATATTTTGATCGAAAGGGCGGCAAGATCGGCAATGTGCACGTAATGCATGAGAACGAATCAAGCTGGTGTGGCACAGCAACCAGTTAACTAACTGATATATTTGAATATAAAAATCAACTTCCAAAATATGCTTAGCCCAAATTGAGGTTTATTTAGGCTAAGCACCAGATGAATGTCGTTGTACCACCAAGCATCGTGGCCAAAGACCACCATACTTGGCAAAGCAGATTAACGTATCTGTAGGATATTTTGTTGCAGCTGGTTGTGCACTTCGAGCGAACGCGAGTTTGCTTGGAAGTTACGCTGGGCAGAAATCAGATCCACCAGCTCTTGGGTCATATCAATATTCGACTGCTCTAAAGAGCCATTATTGATGGTACCGAAAGAACCTTTGTTTGATTCTCCCCAAATCTTATCGCCAGATGCTTGAGTGGAATTCCATTGCGTACCGCCTTTCTTATCCAAACCTTGTTCATTTGGAACACGAACCAGTGCTACACGACCTAATGTCACGTTTTCACCGTTTGAATAGGTGCCTAACACACTGCCGTTTTCGTCAAAGTCAACTTTGGTTAAGAAGCCAGTGGTTGCCCCATCTTCATCGAATTTAGTCAGCTCGAACGGCGCTGCAAACTGAGTCGAGGAATCTAAACCAAGGTTCAACGTTTGAGCAGGATCCGCGCCGTTTAAATTGACAGGCGATGTGTTTGTTGCTGGGTCACCGAGTGCAACGGATGTAATTGGGTTGCCGCTGTTTAGGCTTGCCAACGTACCATCATTGTTGAACTTCATGGTGTGACCAATATGGCCAGAAGGGGTTTGTGTATCACCAGCGGCGATGTTTAATGGTTTTTCACCCTCTTTATCCGTTACGGTATAGTAACTGTTCCACGTATTCGGCTGAGTCTGGTCTTTCAAGTAATACGTTGTTAGCTTGTAAGACTGACCCATTGAATCATATATGGTCGAGGACGTTGAGCGGTTATATGTATCAGGATCGGAAAAATCAAACTGAGTTGGATCTTTCAGATCACCATTCGCGGGTAAGTTAACGCCTACTTCAATATTTGCTGTCTGCTTCGGCTTACCAAACTCAGCCGGAATATTGATTGGCTGTGGCTCGTAAGACGAAACATCACCAGTGTCTGGGTTTACTTGGTAACCAAGCAAAAACTCATCGTTAGCGGTTACCATGTAATTGTCTTTATTCAAATGAAACGCACCGTTACGCGTCAGTTCATTTTGTTGTGGCACCAAGCGATCCTTTGCAACTGAGAAGAAGCCGGTTCCCGACACTCTCAAATCCATTGGATTATTGGTGTAGATGCTTGAGCCTTCATGGAACTGTTGTGCCACTTGGCTCGCTTGCGCCCCGCCACCCGGAGTGGTTTTCGCATTGGTGAATAAAGAGTTTGAGTAAACATCAGCGAACTCAGCTCGCGACTCTTTAAAGCCGTACGTGTTTGCGTTCGCAATGTTATTACTGGTGGTATTCAAATCCAATTGAGCGGCGGACAAACCGCTTAAAGATACATATGACATTCCAAAATCTCCTAATCTAGCGCGCCATTCATTACGCCTTACCGACTTCCAATACTTCTGCAAGTCGAACTGGCGATTCAAAACCAGCCAGATTGAGTAATACGTTTCCATCGCCTTTACCCAGCAATACACTGTTGACATTGGCATAAGTCGAAACAGGAAACTCTTTCGATTCTCCATCCACTAAGCCAGATGCTTTCACGTTGTATTTGCCAGCAGGCAACGGATTTCCGCTTTCATCATTTCCGTCCCAAAGCACTCGGCTGTCGCCGGCAGGTTTCGCGCCTACCTCAAAGGTACGAACCAGTTGGCCAGCTGCGTTTTCCACACGAACAAACAAGTTGTCGATAGGTTGCGAAAGCTTCACCATTGCCGCCATTGAAGCATTATCTTGCTTCACACCTGCCGCGCCAGGAACCAACACATCACGTCCAACCAACGAGGAGGCTTGCAATGCTTGATTTGATGTCATCGACGAATTCAAACTCTCAAATTGAGTGTTCATCTTGCCGATACCATCGACGGTCGCAAATGACGCCATTTGCGCAATCATCTGGTCATTACTGACCGGCTTAAACGGGTCCTGTTGAGACAACTGCTTGGTTAGCAAAGATAAAAAGTCTTCTTGTTTTAAGTCTTGTTTACCCGTGCTCTCTTCCGTTTTTTTGTTGTCTTGTAGGCTTTTAAGCTGGTCAATGTAGGACAAGCCGCTTTGACCAACGTTATTGATTCCGGCCATACGCTACCCCCTTATCCTTATTGACCCATCTGCAGCGTACGCAGCAGCATTTGTTTACTTGAATCAGCGACTTGTACATTGGTTTGATATGCACGAGAGGCTGAGATCATATTGGCCATCTCTTCCATTACATTCACGTTAGGCTTGTAGATATAGCCTTCTTCGTTTGCAAGTGGATGATCTGGGTTGTATTCCGCATTAAGCGGTTTATCACTTTCCACAATACCTAACACTTTCACTGGCACCGTATCACCGCCACTACGCATGGCGTTACTCAACTCAGCACCAAACACAGCATGACGCGCTTTATACGTGTCTTTCGCAGAGCTACTGACACTATCAGCATTCGCCAAGTTGCTTGAGGTAGTATTCAGACGAACGGATTCAGCGCTCATTGCGGAACCTGTCACATTGAAAACGTTAAATAAACTCATCTAAATTATTCCCCTTTGATTGCCTTGGTTAAGTTCTTGAACTTGCCGCCTAAAAAGTCGAGTGATGCTTGATGTCTGATTTGGTTTTGCATAAACAGGTTACGCTCTAAATCCAAATCGACCGTGTTGCCATCACCCGTATCAGGTTGTGTAGGAAGACGATATAACTTATCCCCTATCAAAGTCGTAGTGGCAGAAATATGCCGACCATCAGTACGGCTAAGACCAATGCTTGCCCCTGACGTTGCCGCCTGCAATTCCTTAGCAAAGTCTAAACCTCTTGATTTATAGCCAGGCGTGTTTGCTTGCGCAATGTTGGTGGAAATCACCTCAGCGTTGCGTTCACGTACACCCACCGTGTACTGGTGGATGCCTAATGCGTTGTCAAAAGATATAGCCATGTTTGCCTCTACAATTAAGAACTGACCGGTATGAATAACTAAAAAGCAAGTAGTGTGCCAAAAAAACACACCTCTTATTATTGCTCACCGTTATCGTATATTGGGATAGCAATAAACAAGCCAATTAGTGGAATGTCAGGTCTAATCGACTTGGCTATTGTTAAAGATACACCTTGTTATAGGTGTGAGGCAAAGATATAGGGGAAGGTTCTAGGTTCTAGGTTCTAGGTTCTAGGTTCTAGGTTCTAGCAGAGAGTGTTGGAGTTCTCGGGAGCAAATATAAGGCGTCGGATTACGGATTACGGATTACGGATT
>NZ_JXOK01000078.1 GCF_000830505.1 Vibrio mytili
GGGAGGAAGTTAATAATGACTAAAACAAAAGGGTTACCTCGTCCGCTGACGCACTACGCTTGGCTTTCCATTGCCACGGCTATTGCCACTATCGGACTCAAAGGTGTGGCGTGGAAAATGACCGGTTCGGTCGGTCTGCTATCTGATGCCATCGAATCCGTAGTTAACCTCGCAGGAGCCCTAATGGCGCTCTGGATGCTGACCTTGGCTGCGCTTCCGGCCGATGAGAACCATGCATATGGGCACGGCAAAGCCGAATATTTCTCGAGTGCTTTCGAAGGATTTCTGATCCTATTGGCGGCAGCCAGTATCGCCTATACCGCAGTTGAGCGGATGTTAACTCCACAGCCGCTTGAGGAGATTGGTCTCGGATTACTGGTTTCAACAGTCGCATCAATCCTTAATTTTGTGACGGCTCGCATTTTGTTAAGGGCTGGCAGGCAGCACAACTCTATCACTCTTGAGGCAGATGCTCATCACCTGCTGACCGATGTCTGGACGTCGGTCGGTGTCATTTTTGGTGTCGGACTGGTTTATCTGACCGGCTGGTTTTGGGTCGATCCGATCGTTGCATTGCTGGTCGCAGCCAACATCGTTTGGACTGGTTATCAGCTTATGAGTCGTTCAGCTGCAGGTCTGATGGACGTATCGCTACCCACGGAAGAACTCAAAAAAATCGAGTCACTGCTGGCAGGATATCGTGAACAGGGGCTTGATTTCCATGCACTACGTACACGCCAGGCTGGCGGGCGGGCGTTTATGACAATGCACATCCTAGTTCCTGGGCGATGGACTGTTCAATATGGGCACGACTGGGCCGAGCGTATAGAGAATGATATCCGCACCGCACTGCCTTTTATCCATATCACCACTCATGTGGAACCGTTGGAAGATCCCGCGTCAATGAACGACCAAACGCTCGACATTTCTGATCACTAAACTAACCACATGTCGCTGGTCGGGCAGGGTAACAAACCTCGCTCTACAAAAATTTCAGGTATTCTCTATAATTCTGAGGGTACTTGATGTGACCTGCGCCCAATTGTTGGGCACGCAATATTTTTAAAAAGTCCGCTTCTGGCACACAGCGGACTTTCCTTACATAGATGATGCGTCAGGCTGCTAATCACAAAAGTTGTTACAGGGCGCTAACTATTAGGCCATGACTGCAAATAAACACCGTTATTCCAGCCTTTCAGGCAGTTTCATTATTTTTATGAAGCGCTTGTATCCGGCAAACCTGTGAAGCACTGTAGCCTGTAGCATCCGCCGTTTCCCGGATACTCAGTTTCTTTACCTGCCGGTAGTACAGGACTTTCTGATGCCGTTCCTGATCGGCCTGCTTACCCCGGTACTTTCCAATTGTATGAGCCCGCTCGATTCCCTGTTTTTGCCGCTGGCGGCGGCTCAGCCAGTCCTTATGTGACATTGCGGCCATCAGATCGATAAGCATGTTATTGATGGCGGTTATTACTGCGCGGGTTATCGGGTCGGCCTGCGAAGGGTCCTTATCTGACAGTGCCTGCCATGATGTGGGCACATCAAGACTGACAATTCGCAGCTCATGTTGTTCTATCTGTTTTTTTAGCGTCATCCAGTCGCTGTTGCTGAGACGTGTCAGACGGTCTATCTGCTCGACCAATAAAATATCATTGTGGTGACTGTCCATCAGTAAGCGCCCTAGTTCCGGGCGCTCAAGTTTTGTGCCACTGATATTTTCCCGGTAGTAGCTGGCGATTTTATGCCCCCGTTCCTGGACGAACTGCTCCAGCATCTCTTTTGCCCGATCGGCGAACTGGTCTTCCGTCGATGCCCTTAAATAAGCTCTGATGAACATTTTCCCACCGCGTTATCGCATTTAGGTTATTGCATTTATTCTATCGCATATAGGTTATGTCATTTATCGTGTGCCGTCACGTTTTGGTTGTGGCGTCAAGGTGTACCCTTATGCGATAAGCATTTTTGTTAAAAATACCGAACCGAATAATTTATGAAGGAAACTATATGGCAAGGAGGCAGATTCTTTCTCTGTCGGAAAGAGAATCATTATTGGCATTGCCAGACGATGAGTTAACGCTGACCCGAATGGCCTATTTCAGTGAGCATGATTTGGCACTTATCAGTGCTCACCGTAAACCTGCCAGCCGTTTTGGTTTTGCCGTCCTTCTTTGCTACCTGAAAAATGTCGGCTTTGCTCCGGATAAAAAAATCCCGCCTTCTGATGCGCTACTGAAGCATATCGCCAGCAGGCTAAATCTTACCTGGGATCTCTGGCCTGCTTACCTTTCCGGCAGGGATACGACCCGGCGTGAGCATTTAACCGAACTGTACCGCTATCTTGGCGTAAAGGCGTTCACCGGCAAAATACAGCAGGACTGTATTACGCACCTGTTGTCGATGGCGACGCGCACCGATAAAGGTATTCTCCTGGCCGAAGAGTTACTGGTCTGGCTCCGGCAGAACAACGTGATAATTCCCGCAATTGATGTGGTGGAGCGTACCTGTGCGGAGGCCATGGCTGGCGGAGATAAAATCGTATTTCAGACTCTGAATGCCCCGTTAACTACGGCGCACAGGGATGCCCTGGATCGTTTACTTGAATCATCAGATAATCAGCCTTCCAGGCTGACATGGCTTCTGCAACCGCCGGGTAAAATCAATGGTAAGAACGTGCTGCAACATCTTGATCGGCTCAGCAGCATTGAATCGCTGGCATTACCTGAAGGTATAGATCGTACCATTCACCAGAACCGGTTGCTGAAACTGGCGCGGGAAGGCCGAAAGATGAGTAGCCGGGATTTGACCCGATTTTCAGCAACCCGCCGTCATGCGATCCTGGTCTGCGTGCTGGAAGAAGCCAGAGCCACACTGACAGACGAAGTGATTGAGCTGCATGAGCGAATGCTGAACAGCCTTTTCAGCAAAGCCAAAAGAACACAGGCTGAGCGCCTTCAGCAGACCGGAAAGCTGATCCAGTCCAAACTGAGGCAGTACATCGATGTTGGTCAGGCGCTGTCTGATGCCCGCGACTCCGGTGGCGATCCATGGCTCGCAATAGAAAACATACTGCCATGGCCTCAATTTGTCGCCAGTCTGGAGGAAACACGCCATCTCGCCAGGAAAAATAATTTTGACCCGCTGCATATTATTACTGAGAAATACAGCACATTACGGAAATATGCCCCGCGCATGTTGTCCGCTTTACAGTTAGTCGCCACCCCGGCAGCGCAACCTCTGGCTGATGCGTTGGTTGTGATCAAGGATATGTACCGGAAGCAGTCACGTAAAGTTCCGGCGACTGCGCCGCTTGAGTTTGTCCCTGAAAGCTGGCGCAAGGTGGTGATTACACCTGCGGGTATTGACCGGCAGTACTATGAATTTTGTGCGCTCAGCGAGCTTAAGGGTGCATTGCGCTCCGGGGACATCTGGGTTAAAGCTCACGCCGCTACAAAAATTTTGATGATTACCTCATTCCCGAAAAGGACTTTGACAAACTCACACCGGCGCTGCCACTGCCCGTATCAGCTGATTATCATGAGTACATTACCAGCCGTATGACCCTACTTCAGTCCAGACTTGAAGAGGTTAATGCTATGGCTGCCCTTGGTGAATTGCCCGATGTGGAAATATCTGACAAGGGCGTAAAAGTCTCTCCGCTGGATAACTGCGTTCCGGCACAGGTTTCACCGCTGGCAGAACTGGTTTACAGCATGCTACCGCGACCTAAAATCACGGAAATTCTCGACGAGGTAAACAGCTGGACGACGTTTACCCGTCATTTTTCACATATAAAAAATGACATTACCCGTCCCGATACCCGCCTGCTCCTCACCACCATTCTTGCGGATGGCATCAATCTTGGCCTGACCAAAATGGCAGAAGCCTGCCCCGGGAGCACCAAATCATCACTCGAAGATATTCAGGCATGGTACATCCGCGACGAAACCTATTCAGCCGCTCTTGCTGAGCTGGTAAATGCGCAGGGAAAAAGACCACTGGCGGCATTCTGGGGAGACGGAACAACGTCATCATCAGATGGACAGAATTTCAGAACAGGCAGCTCAGGCCGCTACGCAGGGCAGGTTAACCCAAAATATGGGCAGGAGCCTGGACGTCAGTTTTATACCCATATTTCGGATCAATACAGCCCGTTTTACACCTGCATAATAAGTCGGGTTAGGGATTCAACCCATGTTCTCGATGGCTTGCTGTATCACGAAAGCGACCTGGAAATCAGGGAGCATTACACCGATACAGCTGGTTTCACCGATCATGTCTTTGCTCTGATGCATCTGCTGGGCTTTGCGTTCTGTCCACGAATCAGGGATCTCCACGACAAGAAGCTGTTTATCAAAGGGAAAGCAGACCAATACCCGGTTCTTCAGTCACTGATATCAACAACCAGCCTGAATCTGAAAGAGATCGAAATTCACTGGCGTGAAGTGCTGCGCCTGGCAACTTCGATAAAGCAGGGAACCGTGACGGCATCCCTGATGCTGAAAAAACTGGCCAGCTACCCCAAGCAAAACGGACTTGCCAAAGCACTGAGGGAAATTGGCCGTATTGAACGAACGCTGTTTATGCTCGACTGGTTCCGCGATCCGGCACTTCGTCGGCGGGTCCAGGCGGGACTGAATAAAGGTGAGGCCCGTAACGCGCTGGCGCGTGCGGTATTCCTGCACCGGCTGGGAGAAATCAGGGACCGAAAACCGGAAAATCAGAGCTATCGCGCCAGCGGGCTGACGCTGCTGACGGCTGCGATCTCGCTGTGGAATACCGTGTATATGGAAAGAGCGATCGATGCCCTGAAACGTAAGGGGCTGAAGATCAACGAGCAACTGCTGTCGCATCTGTCGCCATTAGGCTGGGAGCATATCAATCTGACAGGCGATTATATCTGGAAAAGCAACCGGATACCGGCTTCTGGTAAGTTTCGTCGGCTGAGACCAGCTAAAGCCGAAAGGTCAAAAAATAGCCTTAACGTACAATAATTTTCGATATCCAAACTGACCCCTATTGGGCTATTGACGACAACATCTAACAATCCTTAAAAGCATCAGTGTTCGGTTTAACCGAACAACTGATATCAATTTCTTCTGTCTTCGTTTTACTTTGAATCTTCTTTATTTAACTTTTTGGGAGCTATCTGCTCTATTTGTCGGCCAGCGAACGTGCCAAGGATAGTTGAGCTTTGTTTGTCCGAGCGTTGCTTTCTCTCCACTGCGGCCACAAACGAAGCGATCTGTCCAGCCTTGAAGGGTTCATCTTGTACCACGATGATCGGCAACGGAGCAGTCATGGTTTTATGCCCAGAGAGTTTTACCACATTGGCCGCTGGCTGTACTTTAACATCCCGACGAATTCTCAGTGTCATATCCGGGGCGCTGGCGACTTTCTTGATGAGCTGGGTCAGGGGCAACTCGTTCTCAGGGTTGGCTCGCTCCAGTTCTTTGATCATTTGGGTTAGTAGTGCTGCTTTGTCCGGTTGGTGCAAAGCATCTTTTCTCTGCCAGCTGAACTTCACTGATTTGACGTCAGCATCGACTAGGCAGTGGATTTGCCTGTAGAGATGTTTCGTCATGACGCCAGGACAGTTGTCATGGATTGCCTTGAACCGTGCTTGCCGGGTTTCGTTTTCAGTGATCACCAACTCCTCGATGTCTGCCTTGCCTTTGTTGATGCTATGTATCAACTGAACAATCTCAGCGCTGTTAGGGTTAGAGGGCAGCAGGTGGATCACGCCAACATACCGTCTGGCAGATTTCTGCGAGTAGGGGTGTTTGATGTGCAAGTCCATGTAGCCTTTACCCGCCAGCTTCATAGCGGCCATGCCGGAATGGTGTTCGGGCATGACGAGCTTTATAACCTCATGCTCATTGCCTTTATGTACTGGAGGTATCCGGCTTACTATCGCCATGCTTGGCATAGTGCTCGTTAGTAGTTTGTTCAGACGAGACAGATTAAGTGTCACTTCGTCAAAGAGCGTTTTTATCTGGCTCATCACTTGTTCCTTACGTTGTTCTGACGGATCATTGATTACATTTTAGCCGTCTTTAGACCATCATGCAAAGTGGGGTATAAGCTCGGTCGTCGCTAACGCTCCTCCTTCGGCTTTGTTGAGCCGGGGCTCGCCCCCGAATTTAGAAAGAGAGAGATAAATAGAGAAAAAGAGAGAAAAAAAGAGAGGTCTAGCAAGGTGGTTAGGGGGGAGGTGTACTTTCAGTTTTCTCGGTGGTGGAGGGGATTGGAGCTGTATCCGGTATTGCATGATGGTCTAAATTGCTATGTTTATGGGATTATATTATGATACTGTGAATTAAGTTAAACAGAGGGGATAATGAATGTCGCAAGTACATAGTGAAATCCGCAAGGCAGTTCAGGTAATAGAGGCGGCTAGATATCGTATGGGAGTTGCCGAGTTTGTTTATACGTTTATCGACCACTTTGGCGAAGAACGTTGCCGCTTCGCGCAAAAAATCCCGTTCCTTTTTAACTTTGGCAAGTTCTCGTTTCAATCTTGCCATCTCCTCATCACGAGGGGAGCCGCTGCCTTTGAATGCTTTATCTTTAGATTGCTCAGCTTCACGCTTCCAGCGACTCAGGAGATTGGGATTGATACCGATATCCAATGCAATCTGGCGACAACTGGCATCGGGCTGCTGGGCAAGTAATACCGCTTCGCGTTTGAACTCTGGGGAATACTTTCTTCGTTTGGTCATAGACACTCCTTTCAGGCACAGTATGCCTCTTTATGGATGTGTCCGTAAAATCTGGGTAGAACCCGTTAATGGTTGTCGAGAAAATTCATGCTTTTACATTAGAGCCAGGAAGCAAATCCTCCAAGAAAAATGCAGCAAACTCAGCTCTATTTTTTAAACCTGCTTTTGCGTAAATGGCGCTAAGCTGAGTTCTTACGGTTTTCTCTGATGTATTCCGAAACTCACCAATTTCAACCAAGCTAAAACCTTTCAGCAACAAAAAAGACACTTGTTTTTCGGCCGGAGTAAGTCCCCATGCTGATAATTGATTTTCTATCATCAGGGACACTCCATCTATGTGTTCTTTCGCCTGAGAACGCCATTGCTCAGCTTCACGCTTATATGCAGCAGAATTTAGTTTTTCTTTGGATAAACTTACTCTTAAATTCAGCATATTTTTAAGAACAAAAATAACGCCAATAATTGCCATTAATCCAGCGCTTGCCTCAATAAAGACGTGCCAAAATGGCACGCCTTCATCAAAGTCTGTGATTAAGTCAGTAACGACCATAGCGCCAATTAAACCGAAGGTGGCTAATAAAAAAACTCGCTCTTTATTTCTCATTCTCAGTCGTGTTTTTCATACTCTTCATGTCTCTCATATTCTTCGTGCTCATTTCCTTCATTTTCTGCTAGCTGAAGCTTAGTTCCGAACACAGATAACGTCCTTGAGGGTTGGTCAAAATTCCCAACTAAGTATGCCGAAAAGCCTGCGATCAAAAACAAAAATAAGAGACCAATCCCGAAATGCCTAGAGACAGACTCAGTGGTTTCGGCTAAGTCTCGTTTGTAACCCGTTACCATGCTCATACCGATCGAATCTTTATGTTTGAGTTGGTGAAGAATAACACCAGCTATATGCAAAATGACCACAACGATAAAAGTATTGGCCAATAGCTCGTGAACCTCCTTCCAAGACTCCCCTACAACTCCGGTAGCCATCAAAATACCAACTCCCCCTAAGCCCAAGGCCAATATCATCATTACCAATGCAGCCCAACTAGATGCAGGATTGTGACCGACCCACGTTCTATTTGTTCCGGTTAATATTCCTTTAAGATATGCAACCAATCCGGACACATTCAAGGAAAAATCGGTAAACCGAGCGTGCCTGCTGCCAATTATTCCCCAGATCCCCCTCAATAATACGCTGAAGACCATTATTAAGCCAAAAATCATATGATAAGAAAAGGCCAGGTTGTCATCATCAACTGTATTTGAGATGGTAAAGGCGGCAATAAAAGAACCAGCAAAAAGCCAATGGAAGCACCTTGTAGGTAAATCGTAAACTCGAGTTTTCATTATTTCACCAATAGTGTGGAAAAAGAGGGTTCAATTTAGAAAATCTTCGAACACTATCAATCATATCGATGCCCTATAAACCAAAAGTTTTATCGTACTTATGTCTTATATGGCAATGTAATAGCATTTTTACGCCTAGTTTTCCATAATTTCTTTAACTAACATGTAGGTTAACAAAGCAATACAGAGGAATTTTCGTGAGCATTCATGAAGAACATAGGTCCCATCGTTCAGGGTGGTTGAGAGCCGCAGTATTAGGAGCCAATGATGGTATCGTGTCGACTGCAAGTTTGATTATAGGTGTTGCTTCAGCTGAGGCGACGCAGCAAAGTATTGTATTAGCAGGCGTTGCAGGTCTGGTTGCTGGTGCCATGTCCATGGCTGCTGGTGAATATGTTTCAGTTAGCTCTCAATCTGACACTGAAAAAGCAGATTTAGAACAAGAAAAAGAATCCCTTAAGAGCAATTATGAGTTTGAACTTAACGAACTTGCATACATATATGAACAACGTGGTGTAGATGCAGGCTTAGCTAAACAGGTTGCTGAACAGTTAATGGCGTACGATTCGTTAGCTCTCATGCTCGTGACGAAATCGGGATAACCGATATTTCAATAGCCAGACCTCTACAAGCAGCTTTTTATTCAGCAATCACCTTCACTCTTGGCGCTTTATTGCCACTTATCGCTGCTTGGTTGGTTCCTCATCAGTGGATCATCCAGTCCGTTGCAATATTATCTCTTCTGTTTTTAGCTTCTCTGGGAACCATTGCTGCAAAGGCAGGAGGAGCTCCCATCCTTAGGGCTGCAATAAGAGTTTTATTTTGGGGAGCCCTAGCCATGATAATGACTTACATGGTTGGGCAATTTTTTGGGGTATTGGTTTAATATTAAATTAGCCGCGCAATTAATTTTAAATGGTAATAAGGCTTAAGTTACCGGTCGTCCCCAAAGACCGCTCTCATCCATTGCTCTTAAAGAAGCAACTTACTCGAAATTTTAATTGCTAAATAGAACTAAAACCAGACGCGAATACCTAATATAACTTCCATGAACTCCGTTGAATTTCCTTCCTGTAGTGTATAATCTGCTGTAGCACCAAATTGACGTTGCCATCGGAACCCAATATAAGGAGCGATTTCTCTTTCGAATTCATACCGCAGTCTTATACCCAATTGTAAATCATTAATTCCCTGCCCAACTCCAAAGTCTGGTACGTCATTTGCCGAGGCATTCAGTTCTAACCGAGGCTGAAGTATTAATCGCTGGCTAAATAGCATGTCGTAAGAAGGCTTTTCCTAAACAAAACTTATTTTTCACACATAGCAAATGAGAATTATTTACGTCGTCGATCGCAGTTAATTTAAGTCTGTGCGAGAGTTAGATGTTGATTAATTTTGCGATTTCCAGGTCAACCATTTTGAGACCATCAAGGCTCTCAAGCGCTAAATCGAGAGGTCTTGCTCCATTGAACGCATGGTTGTGATTTACCATCCTCATGTAACCATTAATATTCTCTTCAGAATTGAAACAGATTTTTAATGACTCATCTATTGCTGTTATCAGGCGGCATCGCTCTCTGAGCTCACAGGTAATTTCAAGTTCTGAAACATCTAAAAACGAATTCGAGCCAAGTAGATTATTTTTCTGTGGCTGGCTCAAACCCCATTTGTTGAGTATTTGCTCGGCATGCGTAGCTAAGTCTGAATTGGAACTTTGATTCAGATTCTTAATTTTGGATATCGCTAATAATTGATTGCTAGCCGCCAGGCTCCCAAATTAAGTCAACCAATCTTCACTCACTTCCCAATAACGAATTGCTGTAGAAAAATCGTCTACTACTAATTTAGAGTCTATTAGCTTAACTTCTAGTTTTCCCTTTGTTCCGGCATAAGTCCAAAAGTGACCAGAGAGTCTCTTTTGTTCGCCAAATTCAACTAAAGATAGCTGTGCAGCTCCCTTTCTAATATTGTTTTCGAAGTCGCTATCTTCCTCATTAAATATGTAGGCTAACAGCTTCAGCCCAGCATTTTCATCATAAATAAGTTTCTCAACTTTAGAAGCGGTGTTTGCAGGTTTGCACTTCATGGATGTTGCCTTCGCACCTCGAATAAAGAACGTTCATAGTCAAACGCTGTATGCCTATGATTCCAAAACTACCCAGAAGCATTTCGATTCTCCATTGGATCCCAAAACACAAATTAATAAGAAATTGATATTGGAAAATTGGGACGACATTTTACGACTTATGGCATCAATGAAGTTAATGCGTTGTAGCGCTTCACAAATGCTGAAAATGTTATCTGGTAGCGAACGGGACAATATTTTATACAAAGCATTTAAAGAATTTGGAAGACTACTGAAGACCCACTTCATCTTGAATTACATCGATGATGAAGAGCTTAGACAGAATATACAAAAGCAGCTGAATAGGGTTGAACTCGGGCAGAAGCTAGCGGACAAGGTATTGTTCGGTAGGAATGGAAAGCTTCAAGTAGGCTTGCAGGATGAAATACAGCTGGTTATGGCTAGCAACACGTTACTGCGTAATATCATCATATTGTGGAATTACCTGTTTTTATCTGACTACTGCGTGTCGCTCAACTCCCAGGATGAACGCGCTGAGGTAATTGAATCAATATCTACTGGCTCAGTCATTTCATAGGCGCACATTAATTTTATGGGAATTTATGAATTTAACCCTGAAAGTAGAAGCCTGTTTGCCGCAAGCTTAAAACAGATGAAAAACGTAGTTATATAGCATTAAAAACAATTGGTTACGGAAATTTATCGTAATTTAGTGACCTAAACGGTATTTCAGCCAATTTGGCTCGTCTCGGGAACGACAGATCTAATCGTGAAATGTCCTCGCCAGCCCTAGACACTCTTTGTCTCGCAGCATCCGGAGTTAGTTTCAACGTGTTAACTAGGTACTCCGTTATTTCAGAGCTCAAAGCTGGTCCGTGTTTTTTTAGGTATTTATGAACCAAATTATTCATGTCACACTGCGCTATATATACAAGATGAATTAGTAAAGGACCAAAAGAAAAAGCCTAACAGAGACCCCTTTAAAATTGGGGGCTACAGAGGTGTTCTTTTTGGTTTTTAACTAAGAGTGTCACAGTCGCCAAAAAAAGGCTATGGCTTGTGCTATAGAGAGAGCGGGAAGTTCAATTTGGCATGCCAAATTGAGAATTAGTTAAATAAATATATTAAGTACTTTATAAGTATTTTTAAAATACTTATAAAGTACTTTTAATGTGTTGGCTCTTTTGCGACATTTGTTTCTCTGCGGCTAATAGTGCTTGCTGCCTTATATAAACAGCGACTGGAACACCAAGCTGTTCAGCTGCTTCTTCTATTAACTTATATTCAGAGTCATTCATATTCATAGTAAACCTGGGCTTTCTTTTTTTCTCTTCAGGAATAGAAGGCCTGCCCATTTTTACTTCTTTATTATTTGAACCTGACTCCCAGCTGCTCTTTGAGTCAGATTTTGATTCTGTTATCCAATCCTTAGCCATTAGACATCTCCAGGATTTTTGTAACCAGAGTTTTTACTTCATTTCGGGCTCTGGTTGTTCCGTTTAAGTTATCGGTGTTGCGTGTGAAAATAGTTTTGTAGTCATTCATGGTTCTTGCATATATTGCTAAATAACTAATTAGCTCGTGTTCCGGCGCTAAATGAGTTCTAACTTCTTTTTGATCACTCACTCTTTTGTCGAAGCAACTTGGGGTTCTAGGGATTTTCCCCTCTAAAAAGACATAATCCTCTGTAGACCACACCAATAAATGGCTGCGGAGGTGGTTTACTTTCAGCTTGGAGCCTAATCATCCACTATCGGCCTTGTTATTTCGCCAATATTGGGCAATTTCCCAGTATTAGTGAAGTTATACGTTCCGCTTAAGTTGATATTTTGCCACGCAACGGGCGAAACAGCACGAGTGATACCCGCTTTCTCTTCATCTCCTCTCGCTTCAAAGTGTCCCAGCAGATGACTCAGTATCGCGGAGTTGAAGTAGATGATCGCGTTGGCAAGCAATCTTGCACATTCATTCCAGATAGCGATTTCACTCTCGTTTTTGCCTCGGAACTGATCGCCATTCACCGACGCAATAGCCCGTCTCAGGAAGTGCCACGCTTCTCCCCGGTTAAGGCACGCTGAACGTACTGCCGCAAACTGGCATTGTCTATGTAATCCAGTAAATATTGCGCTTTGACCAGTCGATTATACTCCGTCAGCGCCTGTAATGTCGGGTGCCCCGAAGGATAACCAGACAACTTTCTTACCAGCATTGCCTGTGTCGTTCGCTTTGTCTGAAGTGACAGAACAATGCGCCTAATATCCTGCCATCCCGTTTCGATGACATTCGTCCTGATGGGCTTTTTCAGGGCAAGGTTGGTGCCGCCGTGTTCATTTTCAGTTACGTCAAACAGATCATTGATGACACTACTGAACTGCGCGTATCGCGGTGCAAAACTGTAACCGCATAGATCCAGTAAGGCGAAGTTAACATGATTGACACCGTGTGTATCTGTCGAGAGTACGTCAGGTTTGATTTCACTGCTGTTGGATTGTAACAGGTCATAAATATAGTGTGATTCGTGCTCGTTGGAACCGATGATCCGAGCATTGAGGGCGCTGTGGTTGGCCACCAGTGTCATGGCCGTGATCCCTTTGTTGGTGCCGAAATACTTAGAGGAGTACCGGGTTTTAAAGGTTTCCAGATGGGTTTCGAATTTCTGACCATCCGCACTGGCATGCAGCTGGTCCTCCTGAATATGGTAGTGGCGGAAGATGGGTAGCGCTGCAACCGCATTATTGATCACGTCGCTGGCGTCATGCAGCGTTTCAGGCCGGATATAGTTGGCCTGCACCGTACTCAGGTGTTCATAGCTTCGATCGGAGATCTGCGCCATGCCATACACACCACGGTGAGTGGCGTTGGCAATCAGAATGGCCAGTAAATCATCCTGATGAGTGAACCCTTGTTTTTGTATCGGAAGTACATGAGTCAGACATTTCATGAACCCGGTTTCGCGCTCTACATACCGCAGTACATCCGCGATACCGACCGGTTGCATTCGCTTAAAAAAGGGATTGTTGACCAGAGATGTAGCGCTTTTGGTCGGCAGACGCCAGCGGGTACCGGTACGATTTTTCATGATCACATTTCGATTGTCTCCCTCATCAATATGGAGAGCAACGTCTTTGAGTGCACTTTCCAGCCGGTGTTGTTTCTCCTGTAACAATAACTCTGCGGGCTGTTTTAGTCTGTCCAGTGTTGATGAGGCCAGCAAGGTATCCTGCGATGTCTGGGGGATCAGGTCGTCTTCCAGTGCGCGGTATTTGGTAACATTTGGCAAATAAATGCGTCCATTCAGTCGTGAGGTTAACTGCCGGTAGAGCAGCCATTCGTAACGTTGCGGGTTAACGTTATCCTGTTTAACCAACCATGGGAGGTGCTTTTTCGGGATGAGCGACGTATCCATCGTCTTCAGTGGTCCACCGAATGCGATTTCCGTCTGCATCTGTTGAAGTTGGGCGACGACGGCTTCTGAGCCTTTACCGGCCTCACATTCAAGGCACAAGAACACCTGCCTTAACAGTTGCTCCAGGAGATTGCATTGTTCATCGTAATGTTGCCACTGGTACTCTTCCACGGTCCGTTTCTGTTTTTTCAGGTAAAGGCAGAGGGTCTGGATATCCCTGTCATTCATGACCTTCAATGCCTGTTGTCTGACTACTGAGAAGGGTTGATTATCATCAATGTTCTCATCCACAAACAGATGCAGTAACTCTGCCGCTTTCGTGACATTGTCCGCGGCTGACTGCCAGGACAGGAACACTGCTTGTTGTGCAAAGGTGTTGGCAGCTTCTTGTTGCTTGCGGATATGGTAAATGAACCCATCAGTTAACCGTTCCAGTGCCAGTTGTATCCGCTCTGTCAGGTGACATAGCAACCATAGATGCTGCTGTGCGCGTTTGAATCGTTTGAGTTTACTACCGTAATAGTTGATGAGCTCACCGAAGTGTTGTCGATTTTTAAGAGACAGATTAAGCCCATCGATAACGCCATTGATTTGCGTGCGCCATGGCGCTAACTGATGATAAAGGGCAAGCTCTTTTTTAAGTTCAGGTACGGTCAGACTTTTTGCACCGCCTCTGAGCTGGTTCAGGCTTAGTCCGTCATCAATGGCTGTTATGCTGTCCAGAAAGACGTGAAGTTCAGGACTGGTGAGTTGATTAAGTTGGTGCGCCAGGTCTTTTCTGACCTGCTGCATCGCTCTGCTTATCAGTCTCTGGAGTACGGTGTACCTAGGGATAGCAATGCTGTGACTGGTTAGGAATTCAATAGCAGTATCAAAGAGGTAACGCGGCTCCAGCCAGGCATTGCCCACCTGAACAAGGTGGTCGAAAAGAGAATTGAAGTGCTGACTTTCGTCCCATTTGTGATAACCAGCAAGGTCTAATACTTTTGCGTAGAGTCGATCTTTTTGTTTTTGTGAGGGAGTGAATGGTCTGAGCCCCTTGCCGCCAAGCAGCTCTTTACTGATGAACATTAAATCCTTAGAAACCTGCGAGTAAGCGATATCTAGGATGACGGGCTTTGATTTGAAGTATCCCAAAATCGCGACAAAGTAACATCTATGAGCTCTGAGACGAATTGACCGAAAAACTGCCAATTCCGCATCGTTCAGAGAAAAGTACAGACGTTGTTCTTCGATTGAAAAAATGGGTGGGGAATAAAGATTTGCCTGTTCTGCTCTCGTGAGAATAGTAATTTCGTTTTTGATGGCCATATCAGGGCTGTTCCGTATTAAATGTACGATATTTACCTAATTTGCCACACTTATAAGTAGTAACCCACCTCCGCAGCCATTTATTGGTGTGGTCTACAGAGAATTATGTCTTTTTAGAGGGGAAAATCCCTAGAACCCCAACTTGAGGTGAAAGATTAGTTATGAGCGAAACTAAATTGTTTGGTGAAGCTTTTAAAATCTATAACAAACACCAGCGTGTTGTAGTTCAGTTCCAGTATACAGAGACCCAAAAGGATGAATATCCTTCGGTCACAATCGAGATTGCGCCACTTCTTGGCACTGATGCAAACTGGCAGGAAAAAATTTCCGTCCAGTTGACAAGGTATGAGCTTACCAGCTTTACTCAGGTACTGTTCGGCCTTGCTCGTTTATCTGAGGGGGCTTATCACGGTTCTAAGCGTAACAAAGGTTTCAAATTGCAACATAATGGACCCGAAGGGATTTCACTATCCTTATCAGAAGCAGGGCAGGTTAAACAGTGTTTGTTTAATCCGCAAGAACGTACTGAATTAGGTTCGTTTATCATTCGACGTCTTGCTATGGGATGGAAAATGACGGTTGCTGATGTGTTGGCAATACTCCGCCAAAGCGCTTTGCTTGAGAGAACAGCTAAAAAAACAGAGAGCTAGCGTTTTGAAACCATAGCGATCATCAGCAATATTACCCACCAAGGCATAGAAAATACAATTGTGGCAGACATAATAGATACACTGTAAAGCCAATAACCAACCACCATTTCGGTTAGTGGATAATAAGCCTCGAAAATGAAGACAATCCCCGTTAATAACACTCCTACGGCTATCGCTCCCTTCCATGCGCTCTGCATATCAGCTTTGCTTGGTGTCGAGTGAAACGCCACAACGCTGCTGATCAGCATCCAGAGCCAGAACTGAGGCTCCGAGCTCACGGAAAGAATCGCAATACCAGCACCAGAAATGCCGTACTGCACAGCATAGAAAGCATCTTTGACTGGATCGCCCGTTATTCCCATAGGAATTTCTACTATACGCCAAGCCAGCGTATCCAATAAGCCTGGAAGCATTAGCTTTGTAGTTAAGTATATAACTGCACCAGCTCCTATCAAAGGAGCAATACCAATAAAGAAAAGCCCGACATTTTGCAACGGTGACAACACGTTCCATTGATGCTCGACGTATCCCAAGCGGCCATGCCCAGCAGTGTATTCAAAAAACTTTATTTTGGTTATTCGGTGCCGAAAAAGGAACGCGGCAATAGCATGACTGAGTTCATGAATAGGCACTCCAATAGCTGCTGTAGCTAAGTACACCCCCCGGCTGCCTTTATTGCTAAGCGCAATAGGGGTTAACAACTTTCCAATAAGGTTTTGAATAATGACCACCAGCACAATGGGCAGCAAACCAACTAAAAACCATGTCAGGAATGATACGAGCATGTTAAATTACCAACCTCTTACTTGCATTTCGCATTTGCTCATCTTTGATGCGAATATACCGTTGAGTGGTAGTAACGCTAGCATGTCCCATCATATCCTTTAAGGTCATGATATCAACGCCAGTTTCCAATAAGTCGTTCGCGTAAGTCCGACGCAAGTCATGAGGAGAGCAATGCTCTAACCCAGCTTCCATTCGTCTAGTTCTCAAGATTTCGTAGATTGCCTGATCTGTCATTCGACTGTCTTGTACATCATCATGTCGTCGAATTCTTGGAAAAAGAGGCCCAGGCTGTTCACCTCGAACATCATTAACCCACAATTTTAATCTTCTAAGCGTTCCGTCGGGCATAAAGGCCAATCGTTCTTTATTACCTTTCCCCATAACTGTAATTGCTTGTTCTCGCCAATTTATATGACCTAGATCTAGGGCCACTATTTCACTTCTCCTTAAACCGCAGCCTAAAAGCACCCCAAAAATTGCACTATCTCTAACTCCTTTACATCGTGAGTCTTCATCACACACTTTGAAAAGCTGGGCAACTTCATGACGTTCTAGCGCTCTCCCTTTGGGAATTCTTTCGCCACGCACATTCTTTATTTGCTTGATATGGTGATAACTTTCCATATCAATCTGCTTCATTGTCCATGCTTCAAGAGCGACGCCTTTTAACCCAGCAAGATAGGTGTTAATGGTGTCTGGGGCTCTTCCTGCATCAATCAGCAAGTCAATAATACCCTGGACATGGTGGCGTCTCATTGTCCCCCAGTCACAATGAAACATGCTTTGGTTGCCCGTCATTTTGGCTACATTATTCAGGAAGTAACCCATTTTTTGACGGCTAAGCTTTGAGCGGAGACTAAGTAAATAGGCTGATGCCGCGTTAGTTTTTATACTGCTCTTAATCTGTTCTGCGGTGATCAGCTCTCCTTGTTGTTCCGCAGTTATTATGTTGTTAGCGTGATATTCCATGTTGGTTTCTCTTCTTTTCATGCACGTTGTATCGAGAGTAGGGGGCCACATTCACTAGTTATTTTTTAAGCCCTAAAGCTACCATCAATAAATCTACGAACTTCTGGGATATTGTTGGTTGCTTTTCTTCTTTAGGAGCTTTAGCAGCTTGTTCATATTGCTGGATCAAGGGTTCAAACCGTACTGGATTACATAGCAATTTATATACAGTCATATTTGGGCTCTCAATTGGTTTATTGCTTTCAAAACCAAATTGATCCACCAGGTATTTAGCAACAGCTCCGCTGCGTGAACGACCAAAATAGCAGTGAACGTAGATTTTATTCACTCCAGAGGAGATTAGTTGAGATATGAAATTTTTTAGTTTCTCTGCCTGTTCTGAATCAATATAAGAACAATAGCGCATTCGAAACTCATCTTTATGGATGTGGATAGCGTCTTCACTATAGCCTCCATCAAAAAAAGAATCTCTGTATATCAGCTCCCAGGAACCGAGTTCAGCTAAAGGTTTTCCCGGATCGGTGATAGAAATCATTGCTACTCCGAGCTCTGGGTGAATAGTCTCAGCCTCTCTCTGGCTAACAAAAATAACTTTTCCGTTACACATTGGTTCCTCTTTGAATGTTCTTTTGGGACAATAAAGTGGATTTAGTCTTTGTTTTAGTGGAACAGCTTTGTATCTGGCTGTTTTTTTAATTGCTTTTACACTTTGTTCGTGTGGTGCATTCTTGGTTTTGCTCATTGTTTCATTAGAACAGTGAATATCTGCTTGCGTCTTTAGGGTGGGAATCTAATAGTTCTTTGGCCTGGCGTTCACCTTTTGCTGTATTAACAGAGAAGTGGACCCCAATGGTTGGACACTTCTCAGGAAGGGTTGTATAAACACCATAATGGCGCATGTCTACAATATAGTCTCTACAGCATAGAGCCACATTATGAACTTTGCCCTCTGCATCGAGACCACCAAAGGTATGACATGGCTGAGTAAACATTCGCTTGCACTTTGAGCAACGAGCGCTGTTTTTGTTGATCACTCTACTTAGAACTTTTTCAAACTTTGTTTTATTTAGCATATGTCACCTCCAGAACCTAAGCATCTTACGTGACCGCGTAACAAATGAAATCCATAGCTCCTCGTTAACACCGTGCGTGCTCAAGAGTGTGTTTTTTCATGTCCTCTTTTAGTTTATAGAACTCCCTTTTAAACAAGACATGCCGTATGAGGGTAACTGCAAAACCAAGAGTTGAAAGTACTGCTGCTACTAGTGCCATTTCAGTTAAATCCACGATTTTCCGCCTCCGTACCTTGTTGTACCGAAATATGAAAATGAAAGTGTGTAGGTAAAATAAAGTTTGCCAACATACAACTCTATGTAGAATAAAGTTCGCCAAAATGGATAACGCCACTGCTAAACCACCCGGTATATCATGGTTTTAGAATAGGACGGCTATCGTTCCTTTTATCCACTCAAAAAGGTGCTTATACGTGACTTTATGCCCCTCGTGCGCGAAAAGTGAGTCGCAAACTATTCGACCTTTAAATTTTGCAAGCTCTACTTTGGAAAAGGTACATTTTCGTAAGTAGAGAATTTAAGGTTAATATTACACCAGTTATTGGTTGTTTTGGAACAATAAAGTTATGCATCCTTGAAAGTGTAACGTCTGTCTTAATGGTTAATATCTACGGTTGTAAGGGTGAACTGAACTAAAGCATAGTTCTTATAGAGGTAGTGCTTTCTGTGCTGATTGGAATCTAACAGAGGCGACAAACAGAGGCGATGTTGCCAAACTCATTTCTGCCCCAAAGTTTGCTGCGCCGTTAAACACGACATCAGATAATCGGTCCATTTAGACATACAAAAAGTAATACTTGTCAAAAGATATGGCCTGAACCCATCTACTCATATGAATCTAGGTAAATCAATTGAACGCTAATTAACCAGTTAGTGACAGCTATCTTGAAAGACACCGTAATGAATAGATGTTTTTAAGGTACTGTGTCAAACTATAAGAGTTAAGTGTTATATCAATTTTATTTTAAAGAAGACGTCTTATGGCCAGTTCAGAGCAATTAAAAGCATTGTTGCAGTCGCATCTAGAAAAGGATGACGACCGATTTATGTCTATTGCTTTGCAAGTCGCAGCACATGAAGCTCGTAGTGGTCATGGAAAACTTGCGCAGGAGCTGCGAGATCTTGTTACAGTAGCTAAGAAAAAGTCTTCTGCAGATAAAAATGCCCCAATTTCAATTGCAAAAGGAGTTCAGGATGCTAGTGGACTTCTTTTTGCGTCTCAGCCTAAAAACAGGCTTGTTGACTTGATTGCAAAAGACGATTTGAAAGTTCGGCTTGAGCGATTGGTCAGAGAGCAAAAATTCATGACGAAATTAAAAACTCATGGATTGTCTCCTCGTCGAAAAGTGCTATTGGTTGGTCCTCCAGGAACAGGTAAGACGTTTACTGCATCAATCTTGGCTGGAGAATTGGATTATCCTTTGTTTCAAGTAAGACTTGATGCATTGATAACTAAGTTTATGGGAGAATCTTCTGCTAAGTTAAGACAAGTTTTCGATGCAATTAGCAATGTTCGAGGTGTGTATTTTTTTGATGAATTCGACGCTCTAGGTTCACAGCGGAATTCTCAGAATGATGTGGGTGAAGCTCGCAGAATATTAAATAGCTTTCTTCAAATGATCGAACAGGATGAGTCTAATAGTTTAATCGTATGTGCTACTAATCATATTGAAATATTGGATAATGCGTTATTTAGACGGTTTGACGATGTTATCCGGTACGAATTGCCAGAAGATGACGAAATCATAACTTTGTTTAAAAACAGACTTAAGCCATATGTAGTAAAGAGCTTTCCATGGAAAAAATTGCCAGAGTTAGCTAAAGAGTTGAGTAGTGCAGAGATCAGTCGAGCTGCGGATGAATCAATCAAAGATATGCTGATTAATGGAACGGATCGAATCACGTTGACCACTGTTAAAGATGCTATCTTAGATCGAAAAAACATGAGAAAGGATCTGTTTTAAATTTTGTATTAATGGATAGGAATAATGGAAGGAAAAAAACATTTATTTGTAGGAAAGAACGGGAAAGCACAGAAATATACCTATCCAAGACAAGTCATAATATCGCCTACCATACCAAAGAGAAACCGAGCTTCTCATGGTGCTAATCTTTCATCTCAGTTAACATTAGCGAAAGTTGCCGAAGAAACTATCAGTGAAGAAATTGATAATATTGAACTAGATACTCCTGTGGGAGTTCAACTCTCATTTGAAAGTTTCCCTGGTATTGAAATCGCATTTGAAAAATTAGCGGATGTTCGCAGTGGAATAGAGCTACTGAGCGTAGTTCAAAAGGAAGACATCTATGTGGCAAACGTGTTGGTACCTCTGGGGAAATTTGGGGTTTTAGAGAAAAAAATTTCGGAATACTTAAATTCAAGTAAAGACAATAAATCAGGTCCTAAGCACGCGGTTCTTTTGAACGCAGTTTCCACTATTCGTAATACTGTTATAGAAAACCTTTGGACGGATAATCCAGAGCTATTTCCAACTTCCAATCAGGAAGTTGATTGGTTTGAAATATGGTTACCTGTGGGTGATGATCGGCCCGCCGTAATTAATGATTTTAAAAAGCTTTGTGGTATTCATGAAATAACCGTATCAGATAGTACACTTGAATTTCCGGAAAGGACGGTATTACTCGTTAGGACATCTTTAGACCAGCTAGCAAGTTCAGCTGCACTTCTAAGTAAAATTTCTGAAATACGTAAATCAAAAACAACAGCTGAATTTTTTGATTCTCTGGATATAGAAGATCAGCGCCAATGGGCTGAGGAACTAATTGAAAGAGTTGAATACAATTTTGATGATGACAGCGTCCCATATATTTCTATATTAGATACTGGTATAAATGTTGGTCATCCTCTTTTATCTGCCGTTTCTAATACTAATGATATGTTTGTTGTTGATCCTACTTGGAATGACGCTGATGCTAATGGTCATGGAACCTCAATGGCGGGGCTATCTATTTGGGGCGATTTGACATCTGCTCTGGAAACGTCTGACCGAATAAATATCAATCACAAATTAGAATCCATTAAGCTTTTACGTTATCCTGGTGATAACAGAGATAAACACCTTGGGCAAGTGACAGCGTCTGGTATTTCGTTATCTGAGATAGAAAATTTTGATAGAAAACGAATTTATACGCTTGCTTTATCAGCAAAAGATTCAAAAGACCGAGGTAAACCATCAGCATGGTCCTCAGAATTAGATGCACTGGCAGTTGACTATAGCGGAGAGAATTTATATCCGCGTTTTTTTGTCGTTTGTGCTGGCAATACTGAAGCAAATTTAACCCAATTAAAAGAGTATCCTCAATACAATGAGTTACAAGATATTCATGACCCTGGTCAGTCATGGAATGTTTTGACTGTTGGTGCATGCACTAATAAAACACAGATAACAGATGATGGTGGGGAAAATTATACTCTGCTTGCTCCCAAAGGTGGGTTGAGCCCATATAGTACTACCTCTGTGACCTGGATGAACTCAATGCCTATTAAACCAGAGGTCGTTTTTGAAGGTGGAAATATGGGTGTTGATGATTATTCAGCGGCTTCTATGTCAAGTCTGCAGCTTTTGACTACTCATCATGACTTCCATACACGACTGTTTTCAACATTTAATGCAACTAGTGCAGCAACTGCGTTAGCTGCAAAATTTGCCGCAGAGATAAGTGCATCATATCCCAATCTATGGCCGGAAACGGTAAGAGCTTTAATTGTTCATTCAGCGAACTGGACTGAAAGCATGCTTAGTCAATTCTCCTATCCAGGGAAAACCGCGCGGCAACGAGCACAACATTTAGCCAGATGTGTTGGTTATGGTGTTCCAAATCTCAGCAAAGCGTTGTGGAGTGCAAGTAACTCGTTGGTAATGATTGTTGAGGATGAGCTACAACCGTTTGAAAGGATAAAAGGGAAAGAGCCATCGACTAAAGATATGCATATCCATGATATCCCTTGGCCGAAAACACAGCTTTTCGAATTAGGTGATGTTCCAGTAAAAATGACTATTACTCTGTCTTACTTTATTGAACCTAATCCTTCTAGCCGTAACATATCAAGCAAATATCGTTATCCAAGTCATCAATTGCGTTTTGATGTAAAACGTCCGACAGAGTCGAAATCTGAATTTTTGAAACGGTTAAGTCGAGCCGCTAGAGCTGAAGAAGAAGGTTCGTCAACTCCTCCCCCAGATCCTAACTGGCTATTAGGTGATTTTCGTAATAAAGGGTCCATTCATAAAGACGTTTGGGAAGGTACTGCGGCTGATTTAGCTGAACGAGGTTTGTTAGCTGTTTATCCTGCAATGGGTTGGTGGAGAACCCGTAAAAAATTGGAACGATATGATAAACAAGCTCGTTATTCATTGATTGTGTCGATTGAAACACCATCAACCGATGTAGATTTATATACCCCGGTGGAAACTGAAATCAGGAATAGGGCTGTTATTGAAAATGTGGTAACTGTTGAAAATTAGTTGTCGGAAGACAATATAGTTTGATCGATTCCAATAAAGTCTGACCATTTACATTAATTATAAATAGTTCGTTACATGTAACTGTAGCTAACCTTCTGTTTTATATAACTTTGTTTAAGGTTGCACTTTTGGATGTTTTTAACCATCTCAAAAGTAACCTTAATTTGAAATTATTACCATTAAATTCAGGCAATTAGCTGTATATTAGTTGCGTTACATTGCTATTGTCCGCACGAGCATTGCTCAGAGCCATGTTTTTTCGTATTAACGTAGCATTTTGTGATTGAACTTTAGCGAGCATAGCTTTCAATTCTGCCACCTCAGACCGCAACTCTCGATTGCGGTCTTTGTATTTATTAAGTTCAGTTTGTTTGGCATCACGTTGCTGTCGAATGTCTTTGTTTACACCGCCTTTAATACGCTCTAATAGTTCAGGGCAGTCACGGTGAATCAATGCTCGACTTACACCTGCTTCTTCGGCAACGGCAGCGACACTCATTTTACGTTTATGAGAAACAGTATTTGGACGACCTTTTTCGATTCGAACAATGGCAAGTCGAACCGCTTTATGTGTCGCTTTTTCTTTCTGGTTAGACATTTATCACCTCGATATCCTTTCTCTCGTTAATCTCTTGCTTCATAGCTTCAACATCAATACCTAATGCCACTAGAACCTTTTCACAGCGTTCCATGCCTTTTTTTACCGCCGCTCTACCAGCTTCACCAATATCATCCAATTGCATCAGTTTCATTTGCTGCACTAGCATTCCCTCCCAATAAGGCAGGTGTCGCTTATCTACAATGCCGCTTTCACAGCTATCAGGCTTACCACACTTACACTCATCATCATTGGTGCACCACCCAATACCTGTTGAGCGAATTGGTATGGAGCTAGAGTATGCCTTTGCCATAGCACTAAGAGAGCCAAAAGATTTAATTAACTCTTTATCCTCACGGACCTTCATGATGTTTTGAGCTATGTCGCCACCAGTGATAGGCATGTCTAGTTCAAACCAATCTTGCTTAATTTCTTCTTCAACCAGATATTTCTCTCGAAGCATTTCTTCAAACAATTCAGCATCCAAAGCATCATTAAAGGCATACAAAGTGGTCATGGTAATTGACCAATGTTTAAAGTGGTCTTTTAATGCTCTCAAGTCACCTAATTCAGAGTGAACCGCATAATTAGCAAAGGTACGTCTGAATTGGTGCGCTGATAGGTTCCAATTACTCCCTATCTGTTCACATAAGTTTGGCAACCTAGTGTTAGTCATTGCCACCCCTGACAATAGGTAAATTGCGTTTCCTTTTCCCAGGTTTTTCGATAGGCAGATGTGGTTTGAGATTTCCTCAAGTCGATGTGCTTCCACATGATCGTTGCTTGCTTTCGCTTTTAGTAAATCACACTCAAGTTGATCTTGAAGTGGAGCGCTCAAACGGCCAAGAATATCAATCGCTTCCGTGGCTATCCTTGGCGCAATCCACTCAGCTAACCCTGTATGTGTTTTCTCAGAGACAGTTTCGATGTGGTAGTAAGTGGTGTCACCTTTCGTTTCAGAGCGATACGCATCACGCTTAATGCCTAATATTTCATGGATACGCATACCCGTTGTGAGTAACAGCCAGAAGATACAGCTATCTCGCAGTAGCAATGTTTCTCTCTTTTTTGACGATTTCAGAATTTCATCAGCTTTATCTAGGTATGATTTAGTAAACTGGCACAGCGGAATTAGCACTTTATTTGGAATAATGGGGGTCTTACCTTTGGTAATGGCTTCCCGATACGCTTCACCAACATACCCTGCTTGCTCATTAGCGGTTGATTGAGGCCAAGGATGCTCTTTGACAAAATCAAACTCTTTGCAGTGGTAATAAAGGTCTTCTAGAACGCGGAATCTATCCACCTTGGTGACTGCTGTCAGTGGTTTAGTCTCGCCTTTTCGTTTTGAGTGCAGGGTATTTACATGCCTAACGTAGGCATTTGAGGTAAAAGCTGTCAGCCCATGTGTAACTGTAGTATCTGAACTTAAAACCCACTGAAAATAACTTTTCAACTTGTCCAATGTTTTCACATGAGTATTAAGAGCTAACCCCTTTTTGAATTTGCTCCAGATTACCCACTTTGCCATGCGCTTCATTTGAGTATCATCAATCGTAGAAAAAGTAAGGTTTAATGCACTTGCTATAGTTGCTTTCGTACCTTTACTAGCAGGAAACACCCATACATCTTCCTCAAATCGAGATAGCGTTTGGTATTCACCATTGGCGAGTTTAATGTAGGTCACGATACCCGTTAGAGAGCCATCAATGACTTGCTCAAGCGCACTGGTGCTTGGCTTTGGACATTGCTGAATTGCAAACTCAGCTTGCGTGAGTATTAACTCAATTGAACTCATTGCGTCACCTTCAACATATCAAGGTTTTGCCAGTACGGATGTGGATTAGATCTTGCCCGTTCTTTTTCAGCCTCTACACGCTGTAGCTGGCCAAGCTTAGCAAATTCAGGGACAACTTCTTCATCTACGATTCTTAGAACATTTTTTAAATGACGCTTCCAGTCTTTACGACCAAACTCGTCACGGCTTCGAATAATCGCCCAATAAAAACTAAAGAGTTTATACAAATCATCACCTGTAATAACGAAGCTTTTACAGCGGAAGCAGCCTAAAAAGTCATTACAGAACGAGCCATTTTTCGGTGCTTTATCGCCATTCTTAGGGTCTTTACAATGCCCTACAGGGACGCTTGGCTCTGCGCACGTTAGCTCTTTAACTCGTATCTCACCCATTAAGCCCAAGTTGCGCTTTGATTGCTCAGGAGCTTGCAGGTAGTGGTCAAGCGTTCCTGTCCCACTGTGTTTGGCTTGCCGCGCAGCAATTAACAAACTCTCACCACTTAACTCATAAATACCATTGATGAACGTCTTGCGAAAACGGCTTATATTAAGTTTTATGGTGCGTCCATCTTCATCTTTTAAGTCGTATTCTTTGATGAACTTGTTAATATTACTTAGCAATGATCGGTCTGAAAGAGAAGTAGCAGTACCTTTCTTCGCACCTCGTCCACCTCGTAAGGTTTCATAGGAAAGTATTAAGTCGGTACCAGTAAATTCTCTCACTTGGGCATTGCGCTCAATCATCAACTCAATTAGATAAGCAACATCAAGTTTTATCCCTTGTACTACCTCAAGTTTTTCTGATTTACGCAAGTTGTGTAACTGCATTGCATTGCTTCGTTTCTTAAATACGGTCAATAGCTTACGATTATCTTTAAGTGGATGGTTACTCAATGATTCGGTAGTCATATTGAGAAGCGGAGATGTGTTGATGCCTGTCTGAATCGCCACAGCTAACAAACACAGTGTTAACTGATAACCTGTTAGTGGTTCGGTCTTTTGATAAATCGGCTTAATTGCTTGTTTTAGCGCAACTACCACCTGCCTTTTTTCATGGGAAGTCAGGGGTTTCGCGCCCTTTGCACGTTTATTTGAATTTGGAAATGGGCTCTTCGGAAAGAAATCACTGTTTAGGTTGATGTCACCAATGGCAGGCCAGTAGCCTTTTTCTTTCATACGTGTCAGCAATGATTTGATGTATGTGTAGACACTCTTTTGGGAGTTATACCCTAGCTTGCTGCCTTTGAGATGCAACAAATATTGCTCTATTAAATTGGAGGTAATATCAGCTTGCGTCAAGTCCTCACCCAATGAATGCCTAAATATCGTTAAGTATTCAGCAAAATAGGTAAAGCCAGCGGTCAAATAAGCGTATTGAGTTCTCTCTGTAAAAGCATCAGTATTTTTCAGTAGTGCTTTTGCGGTGTAGTACGCTCGATTGGTGATGTCATCATAGCCTTCGCCGTAATATGAACTAAAGTCAAAATTAGTACCATTACCACCTTTTGAACCGATATTGGGATAGTTCACAACAGGGTTGATTGGTCGTTCTATTTCTCGATTTTGATCAGTGTCAGTAGTTGCTCTACTGCCGACGTTTTCTTTAGCTTGTTTTTGTTAATTGACAGTTTTTTTCTTTGTCTCGCCATACTTCACCTACACAATCGCATCAATCTGTTGTTGATACTCAATAGACAAGTCATCGACTAAATCATTAACTAAATGCAAATACTTCATCGTGGTTGTAATACTTGAATGTCCAAGCCGAGCTTGTAGGTACATCAAGGGTTCAAATCTACTGCTTTTATGTTCTAACATTCCTTTCAGCATGTGCGTTGCGTAAGTATGTCTTAACATGTGCGGTGATACGTGAAAGGGCAAATTAAGCGACTTGAGAGCCTTACCAAAAGCAGAGCCTTGAGAAGTCCACTCTTGACCATCAGGCGTTAAAAACAAGCAATCTGATACCACTTCTGACTCCTGCTGCTTCTGAAAACGAGCCTCATTGACATAACGCCACAAGTCTTCCATCAGTCGTGTTGGAATGTGTATCTTACGCTCTTTCTCACCTTTGGTTCGCGAAATATTGACCTCGTAGTAAGCTCGATTTCCAGTTGGCTTTCGTATTACGTGCAACGGAAACAACAACAGCTCTTTACGTCTGATACCTGTCTGTAGACATAAGCGAACCATCAGCTTTAAGGTTGGATTTTCAATCGCAGATAGCAGTTCTTTCACTTCAATAGCTGACAAAAACTGAGCTTTCTTCTCAAAGGTTTTCATCATCAAATCAGAGCTGTACTTCTTACCACCATTTCTTTCGGTATGGGCTAAAAATTGCTGCCCTTTATTCACTGAAACCGATTCTAAAGAGTAAGGTAATGACTTAAACCACTTGCCAACTCCATAAGAGTAGAAACGCACTATCGTTCTTAAATGTTGGTTGGTTGAGTTAACTGACATACCAAACTCACCAACACAAAGGTCACGATAAGCACTAACTAACATTTCATCTTCACTGCTTTCGGAAATATCTCGCCAATCTAAGTTGTTCTGCTCACAAAACGTCAGGAATTGAGCTAAATGATTGCCATACGTCCACCAAGTATTTTCACTATTCACCCGACCTCGTTTTAAGCATTCATATATCAAGAACTGCATCGCCTCTACACAAAGCATTCCTGATTCAATCCCTAGTTCTGAATTATCACTCTCCCAAGTTAGTAAGGGGAAGTTAGGGTGTTTGACGCTTTCTATCTCAAAGTCAGATGTGGATTTGATGCAGAGCATAACAACCTCGCTGGACTGTACATGTATACATATATAAAGGGTGGTTCTATGCTTTGCTATGAGAATTGGAATTTTTTATGCGTACCGTGATATGTAACACGTTACTGGACAGAAATCATTTAGGGGCTTCGGGCGGATTCTACCTTCGGATAACTTTTGGTATCCCAAAATGACGAACGGCACCTCTTTCTGAGATGCCCATCGTGGAAGCTTTTGGACAGAAGCTTGCAGCACGAACCCAGTTTTTCACGTTTAACTTATGTGGTTAACATGACTACCTATGCCACGCACAGCCTCGCTCCCAGGCATAAGCCAGTCAAGTATATCGGTGACCTTTTTGTGCTTAGGCAAAGATTAAAAATTCTGTCCCAGACTTAATAATGCAGCAGAAAGAGCAAGGGCTATCAACGTGGCAGGAAACAAAGTACGCGCAATCATTAAGACCTGATGGTGAATTTTATCCGATTTTGCAAAATGTGAAGTCGAATGCATATCGACACTAATTACATATAAAAACTCATTGATATTTGTATTGACCATGTATTAGCATTGACCGGTTATGACCCAAAACGTCACACGGTTAAAAAAGAGCTCAATTATGGTTTCACTGTTTAAGAAGAGTACTAAATCCAGAGATAAGCAGGATCAATCTAGTGTTGAAATTCTGGTCTCTACTCAGGAGCAAATATCTGGTATTACTCTCAAAGGAAAGCACCGACTTGTCATCGCTTACTTGTCTCCAGACTGCCCGAGTCCGGATAATGTGGTCAGGGAAATTGGCAGAAAGTTCTCTGATATCCCATATCGTTTGGTGTTAATGAGCTCCGGAGTTTTAGGTGGAACAGAGCTCTATAATCAATCTGCGGGCTCAAATCAGGTTCTGTTTCATTTTTTCCCTGAGTCGCTGATAGAAAAGATTTCAAGTTTCGAAATCCCTGTATCACAAGATGCTGAGGCCGTAGAAAGGTCAATATCTTCTACTGTAAAAGTACCTTTTAATATTGATACCAGAGACACCTTTGGTTTGATCTATTTCCCGGGCTTGACTGCTGCGGAATCCTACTTCTCGGAAGCGATGCTGAACTCATCAGCTCCTCTGACTCACCTTATCGGAGGTAGCGCAGGGGGGAAGCTTGATTTCTCACGTGCAGATGTTTTCTTAAATGAGAAAGGGCACTCGGACAAATGTGTTCTGCTCTACTGTAAGCTTGCTCCTGACTATTATTACGACATCTTCAAAAGTCACAACTTTAAGGCCACCAGCAACTTTTTTGATATTGTGGATTTTGATGCATCCAGCCGTGTACTTAAAGCGGTAAATATTCATGGAAGCTGGGAAGTCGTAAACCCGGTAAATGCACTTTGTCAGCTATTCTCTTGCAGCAAATCACAACTTAATGACAACTTATCAAAACACTCATTTGCGATTAAAAATCGGGCAGGCGAACTATTTATCAAATCGATAGCAAACGTAAATGATGACGGCAGCATTGCATTTTTTAGCGATATGGACTTTGGCGAGCGCTTATACATAGTAAAGCAGCATGAGCTGTCTAATCAGACTGAACAGGATTTAAGACAGTTCCTTTCAGGCAGCAAACCTGAAACCATGCTCCTGAATGACTGCGTACTACGCAGACTCAATAATGGTAGCTCACTTGGTCGCGTAAATTGTTTTGATGATATCAAGGCATCTGGGTTCTCAAGCTTTGGAGAGACCGCTTTTAGTTTGCATCAAAATGAAACATTAGCGGCGCTGGCTATTTTTAAGCGCGATGACAAGCGGAAACTCTATTCTCCTTTTGAGTCCGCTCTATTGTCTTCTATGCAATACAAGGCCGAGTTAGGAAACAGAAGGAGTGAGCAGATCATCGCTGTTCAATCTGCCCTTATTGAGGAACTAAAAACCTACGAAACTGCAATTGCCCATACCTCCAGTAGCCTTAAGCAGATCCACGACATTATTATTAAATCATCTGAGACCTATAGTGCTTCGAAGGCCAGATGAATAATTTAGCAGTACAAACAGGGCAGCAATCCGCACTCCGTTCAGATACGCAGGATAAAGTCCAGACGCTGATTCAGCACAGCAGTCAGGTGAACACTATTATGGATGAAATCGGAAAAATCGCGGATCAGACCAATCTGCTGGCATTGAACGCAGCAATAGAGGCGGCAAGAGCTGGTGAGCATGGCAGAGGTTTTGCGGTTGTAGCAGATGAGGTTCGAAAACTCAGCCTTACGACACAAACCAGTCTTGACGAGACCCGAACTCTGTTTACTCAAATGCTATCAAGTATTGATGGTATCGAAGGCTCTTCCAACTCACTTTCCGGAGTTACTGAACAATTAACTCAGTGCCAGTCTGAACTTACTCAGATCTTCGATATCATTAAATCTGACTCCCACGAAGCAATTCGCCACGCTGAGCGATCTTATCAAGAAGCCAGTGAATCAGAAGAGAAAATCGAGACGATTAAGGAATCATCTGAAAAGCTAAATGCTTTCCTTATGTATAGTAGAAAATAGTCTGGTACATAGAGAAAACTTCAAATGGCACCTTTAAATAGTAGGGCTCATGTTCGATCTAATAGTGCATCCTCTGTAATTGAGTAGCTCCATAGATGCTAGAGGTGAATATTTTATAGGATAGGCGACACTCGTTGCTGAGTGATCTGCCCTAGCCAAACAGGATGATCACCCAAGTGAATCATTATGCAAATGTGATATATAGGGTGGAATGTTAAAAAATGACAGCTTTTGGGAGTTTTCTGCCACGTTCTCTTAGCGGGTAGCCATGAACAAAAGTACGGTGATCTCAGTGGCACGATTCACCACTGAGTAATTACGTTAACAAACTTTGGGGCATTATCTCTGTGTTGGGTTAGGCCTTGTTCAACGGCAATGCGAGTATTAAGCACTTCTTTTGCCAGTACCACACTGTAGTAATACTTCGCTAGATCTTCATAGCGAGCTTGAATGACCATGGCAAGCTGGCTTTGTGCTTCTTCTTTTTTTCCTTCAGCAGCGGTTTGTGCTGCCGTAATTCGGCCACCTGTAAAAATGGGCCAAACGGCTCGAATGGAAGAACTGAAGATATCGCGTTCTGTCATCGTCGATGTTAGGGAACCCAGTTTATTGAGTGCCCCTAAACTTGCATTGCTGCTTTTTTCGATTTGTTTTAAGGATAGTGTGACATCTTGATCTAAGCGTATGTAGTACCGTTTCCATTTAATTCTGATCGATTGAGCTACCAATCCAATGGTAGCTCTTTTACATCAATAACCACCTTGATACTTCGGCTGACACCTGCTTCTTTCGTTATCAATCCACGCTCTTCAAGCTTCAATAACATCTGATGAACACTTGGTGGTGATACCTCAAAGTAATCTTGTAGATCTGCATGAGCTGGCGCTCGTCCATTCACTTTGGTGTAGTAGTAAATATAGGCCAGATACTGCCCTTGTTTTTTGGTGCATTTTCCAGACATTTTCCCATCTTAGATCGACATTTTTACCGGAGTATGATCAATTATTGGTTTTAAGAATGAAGCCTATAATGCCATGAATATTTCCTACCGTGTTGAACTGACTTGTGAAGAAATTGCTGAACTTAACGAACTCACCAGTAAAGGTAAGCACAACGCCAGAAAGCTAAAGCGTGCCCAAATCCTTTTACTGGCAAATCACAGGCAACATACAGACGCTGAAATATGTCAGCTCTTAAATACCAGTACTTCAACGGTCTATAGAACCAAACGCGGCTTTGTTGAAGAAGGCCTACAATCTGCACTGGAAGAAGGAAAACGTCTTGGGCAGTCGAAGGCATTAAGCTCAAGCGAGGAAGCCACGCTTATCACTATCGCCTGTACCAAGCCACCTGAAGGGGTCGCTCGATGGACGCTTTCTTTAATTGCAGACCGGCTGATTGCTTTGACAGACTTAGAAAGTATTTCTCTGGAAACAATCCGCTCGCGACTTAAGGAAAATCAACTCAAACCATGGCAGAAGAAAATGTGGTGTATTGGTCAACTTAATGCGGACTTCATTGCACAGATGGAAGAAGTTTTGGAGTTGTATGCTCAACCTGCCAACCCCAAAGAGCCGGTCATTAACTTCGATGAGGCCATGAAGCAGATGGTTTCCCATACAAGAGAGCCTATTTCAGCTAAACCTGGACAACCAGAACGGATCGATTATGTATATCGCAGGGAAGCGGTAGCGAATATCTTCCTGATGTATGACCGACATAATGGTTGGCGACATGCGAAAGCAACAAAAACCAAAAAGTTCGAAGACTTTGCTTGGTGCATGAAAGAGTTAGTTGATGAACATTACCCGGATGCAGACCAAATTCATGTTGTGTTGGACAATTTTACCACCCACAAGGCTGGCGCACTTTATCACACGTTTCCTGCGGGAGAGGCTCGCCGAATATTAAGGAAAATCACTTTCCACTATACCCCTCCTCATGCCAGTTGGCTCAACATGGTGGAGATTGAGATCGGCGTTATGAATCAGCAATGCCTTAATCGACGTATCGGGAGTTGGGAGGAATTACATCGGGAGCTTAAAGCTTGGGAGACTATGCGCAATGCAGAGAAAGCATCCATCGAATGGTTGTTTGATGTAGACAAAGCCCGGAACAAACTTCACCGGGCTTATGATGAACTAACCATTCAAAACTAAATGGAAAAGGTAGTAGTTTGCACTGACGGTAACGGAAGGTAAATTCAAATTAAACGTTGAATCTTGCATGTACTGATAGTGTTCAACATTGGCTCGTTCAGCGGCTAAAGAATGGTTACTTTGCTGCAAAATTTCCCAAGCTTGCTGGAACGAAATGGGCGCAGCGGATACCGATGAAATACCCAGCAATGAGCACATCAAGAGAGTGAGTGATTTTGGCTTCATACTTTCCGTTCAGAATCAGGTTTAGAGTTAATGCTCTATATTATAGATTTTCGACAGGGCTGAGTAGTATTTTGTTGTAACAAAAGTCGAATTGCTGATTCGAAAACCCGAACCAGCAATAATGTTATATATGAATATTATGAGAATAGTAGGGACATAAGAAATCTGCGCGCCATATGAGCTTTTTGGTCCCTTGCATTGTTGTGAGTACATCTTTTCCAGACATTTGTGGGAACGCAAGCAAGACACGTAAGTTTTCATGATCTTCGGTTTCTAATTCATAGGCCCGGACATGAGTAAACGTCGAAAGGAGATGCTCGTTTAGCATGTCTCGTGAAAGGCATATACCTAAAGCATCTTTTTCCATTGTTACTTTCCTCCTGACAATGTATAGGGTGAGCTATCTACCACATTAGTCATTATAATCGAGCGTAGAATGGCAATAACTTTTACTCCTCACTGCTCCATTTAGTATATAGGTAACCACGCAATTAGGCAAAAAATACGCGAATCTTAATGTGATCAATGACAGATTTTCGAGTGTAAATAGGGAAGAGTTATTAGCTAATAAATTTATCATTAATGAATCTTTGTCTTCCTTTATTTTATATTTATAAATCATAGCGTTAAGTATTATTATTTCGAATGACTGACTTTCAACCAAGCCAAGTTAGCTAGAATGATTTTGGTAAGCGATTAATTATCAGCGTTATTGATCAGAACCAGCAAGCCTTTTAGGCTTTACCGATATTCCATGGTAGAAGGGATTCGATTTGTTCGACTGTTTCGGCATACGGCAGGTTCGTCAGAACAGTATGAAGATACTCATATGGCTCCAGGCCGTTTAGCTTCGCCGTTTCTACAATGCTATAGCAGACCGCACTGGCTTTTGCCCCCTGTGAGCTATCTGCAAACAACCATGCCCTTCTCCCTACCACGAACGGGCGGATAGCGTTTTCAGCCAAGATATTACTGATACGTAACTCGCCATTCGTACAGTACACGACAAGCTTTTCCCACTGGTTTCGCATATAAGTGATCGCTAAGCCTGTCAGACTGTCTGCGGGAACTTTGTTGGCATTATTTTCGAGGAAGATTTTCAGCTTATCCAAAAGCGGAACACTGTGCTCTTGACGATAAGCAACGACTTGCTCTGGGGTGTATCCCGCTTTTTCTTTCAGCTCATTTATCTGACATTCAATATGATAAAGCTGATTAATATGCCTGAGTGCGGTATCGGCATTGCTAACTTTGGCTTTTTTACCTTTCGGCTGCGCCGCTTGCGCTTCAATAAATTTCCGGCGCGCATGATCCATACAGCCACTGGAGTTAACTGATATTTCTTGCAGGCAGCGTTGTACCCCGCATAACCATCGGTTTGCAGGTAACCTTTAAAGCCGTCAAGCAATGTAATTGGAACCTCTCCGCTTCGGGATGGGTCATAATGGAACAGAACGCTCCGCTCACTGGGTGGCCCACCCAGTGATACCCACATCTGCTTGTCGGACGTAGCTGGCTTACCCGGCTCTTTCAACACCTGGATGCGAGTTTCATCCATCGCAATGATATGGCCTGCATTTTGATGCTCCCTGAGCAGATTCACCAACGGCTGAAGCACCTGCGCCGATTTCATCACATAGTTGGCGAGTGTGGCCCTGGAGATATCACCACCGTAGCGGCTGAGCATTTTTTCGATTCGGTAAAGCGGAAGACCGTCCACATATTTAGACGTAATGGTATGAGCAATCAGGCTGGTGCTACCCAGTGAACCTGGCAGTGGATGCTTTGGCATCGGCGCTGTCACCATAGTCTGGCCATCTTCTGTGTCGAACACCGCTTTTTCTTGCATGTATTCCAGGACACGAACTTTGGCGGGTACGATATCTAACTCTTCTTTCACTTTGGCGAAGAAGGTGCTCTTAGCGCCAGTTTTTTCTGCATCTGTCAGGTACAGGAAGATTTGTTCACGCGGTAAATCGTTAGACAGTGGCTTACGGCCACGAGGTTTAGATGTGTTCTTTTTCTTCTGGTCTTCATCCTGCTTTTCATGAGCGTCAAGCACAGGATCGGTACACAGTTCCGCTTCGTCAAACAACCGGAACTGGCCAGGATGGGTTTTCTCGCTACTTGGGGTAAAGCGTTTGATTTTCAGGTGGCGAACGATTTCTTCTAAAATCGCAATGCGGTCTGACTGAGATTTCAAACGTTCAGACTGGTTTTGAAGTTGTGCTTCTTTTTCTGCTAACTGAGCACGAAGTTGCTCTATTTCACTCAGGTTTTCAGAAGAGGAAGTCATGATTCAAATTGCCTTTAACGGCTTTTTTCAACAGGGTTTATTGTACCAAATTCCCGTTAATAAGTCGCTAAAATAAGGACTCATATTCCAACTTTTTATGCCCTTGCATCAAGGAGATATCGTAACCATCAAGCAGCCAGTTTATCTGTTGACCCGTGAGTGTAATGACTTCATCTGTTCGCTTGGGCCACTTGAATTTTTCTTCAGCAAGTGCTTTGTAATAGAGCACGAAGCCGTTGTTTTCCCAGAAGAGACATTTGATTTTGTTGCGTCGCTTATTGGTAAAAGCATACAAGTTGCCACTGAAGGGGTTGTGGCCTAACTCTATTTCAATAAGCGCACTGAGTCCCCGGTGCGATTTGCGAAAATCAATCGGATCGCGATAAAGATAGACGCAATTGAGGTGCTGAGCTGGTCGGAGTGTCGGCTGCATTTATCGAAGCTCCCTGAAAAGTTGGGCAACTATCAAGATATTCGTGGCACTGACATCCGTGATCTGAGTTCCATCGGGTAAGCAAATCGTCGGCCCTGACTGGGTGGATATCCGTGTTTCGAATTGAGCCACGACAAATCCAGACCGAGTTTCTCCTTGGTTAGTTTGCTGAGTGGCGTGATATTTTTGTTTCCAGTAAGTGAACTGGTGAGGGGTAAGCCCATGATGACGGCAATAGTCAACTTGAGTTTGCTGGGTTTGCATCCATGCCTGGATGTGTTCAAACCAGGTATCCGGTGATAGTGACATAGTGAAGAACTCTTGTAGTGGTAATGACGGCGGTCATTATGAGCCTTCACTGAAAATTGGGAATGATGTCGAGAATTAAGCGCTTACGAATGAACTAAGGCGCTTTTGTCCCGGAGCTAAGAGGGTAAGAGAACATCTGGGTAGGTTACTAAGGCTCGACACATTAGATCCGCAAGGATATAGTGCATCGTTTCTCACTAACCCACTAACATCCGCTTTTTAACAGAACACCTATGAATAACCATTTATCCCCAATCGACAAAAATCATTTGAAGAAACTACTTCGCTTAGAGTTAGATCCGACATGGTCTGATAGTCTGTCGGCAACACCTGATATGTCTTGGGTTACGCCCATAGTGTTAGAAACACTATTTACTGAGTTGATGATCCACACCCGAGGCAATCAAACAAAGGCTGCAAAAATGCTTGGTATTAACAGAGGAAATTTAAGCTCAAAAATCAAACGGATATCAAATCGAGAGCTATGAACCTCAACAGCAGATTTAAACGCCAAGTTAAGTGCATCTAAGCCGCCTTGTCCAAATTCAATGTTATTAAAGCTGGAAAATACAATATGTTAGTCTTTAACTGCACTAAAGCTGCTGCTGAATTTTTTACGGTGACACGTCAAGGTCAAAAGTGTTCAGATCTAGAACCTGCACCACATAAAACCATCTCAGAATCAATTGAAACGCCTATTTTCCCAAATGGGGTTGATGCCGACAAAAATGGTCAATTTCAATGGCAATGGGTACTTCATTGTGTATCCATTAAACGCAAAAAATACTTAATGGCAATGGACTATCAAAGCCGCTTTTGTATTACGGTACTTGCATGTAAGAAAGGTGATATTTATCAGTTTCTCAACACCTTTGAACCCATGCTTAAGGCATGTTTTCACAGTTTAGCCAATCAAAGTGGTGTCGATGCCGTCGAGATTGAGAGCTGCATTGACCATTACGACAGAGCGGTGAATGATTGTGCATTCCATCCTAGAGGAGACCGTAGCGTGCAGGCACACATAAATGACGTGCTTTGGCACCTTGAACGCCACTGCTATGAAGATGGCATGTTACTTGAGGATGTTGACCTACTTGGGTTTAATTTGTTTGCCAATCAGTTTCCTCGTAAGAGTAAGCATCGAAAAACGTTCTTTTTTTCAACTGAAGAGTTTGTCAAACACTGGCGCGAATGGGTATTTGAGAGCGTCCCCTTGGATATGAGTAGAGTCATTAATCTGAGTGATTACAAGAAGGCAAACAAAGAGTAATGTCATGCATGAAAGTTCGTAATTGAGGGCATTCAATTCAAGGTATGAACTGTACCACCGATTTTGGACACCAGTTAAGCGAATCTAAGGCGCTTCTGTCCCGAAGTGACCTTGCCAACATAAAAAATCATTTTTACTGCATGATTGTTGTTGCCGTCACATGAGCAGGATTTGGGCAAATTCCGGTTATCTTCTAACATGTATGTTATAGCTGAAAACGATTTTGGGGCAGATATGAGTTTGCCAACATCGCCCCAAATCGATCCCAATCAGCAAAGAAAACACTACTCCTATAAGAACTATGCTTTTTTTTAGTTCACCCACATATATATTTGATATTGACCATTATGATGAATGTTACACCCTTGGGGATTCATAACAATAAAGTTTGTCACTTTTTCTTCTGTCAATTCACTTGGCAGAGGAAAAGTGAAGCGACTACAGCAAACACGCCTTTGCCCCAAAGCGCGTTAACGTAATTACTCAGTGGCGGGTCGTGCCACTGAAATCACCGTACTTTTACTCATGGTTACCAGTTGAGAGGCCGTGACAGAAAACACCCATTTCCTTTAACTTGTTAACATTCATTCTCCGCATAATTCTACATTCACATATTTATGCGAGTGACTACAGTACAGAACCAAGTTAAAGAAGGTATCAATCGTTTCTTTCCTTAATCTCAGACAGTTTAATTGCGTTAACGGACTTAGAAAGTACAAAGAAGTTGTTCATGCTGAGATAAACCCGCTCCATTTGCACCGACAAGGAGAGTACTCTTATCATTAGTCAAAGAAATTATAACCAGAGCTGAATGGTTCACCGTTCTTAGAGACTTTATCACTGTTCACAACATATTTAACTTTGGTCACTTCATCTCTCTCAAAACCTTCAATGATAACAATAGACCCGTTTTTTCTAATGCTTTTTGTACCGCCACAAACATCAAGCCTTTCAGATACAAACTGATAATTCTCTTTAAACCTCATAACAGAGTAGACCTCTGCACAAGCGTTACCAGCAGGATAGCCCTTTACTAACACTGAGTGTAATCCCCCTGTGTATCTGGCAACTCCTAAATCAAAAGTCTTTAGTTCAATGTACTGTTCAGTAGTACCGATGGTTTCATTACCAAAGCTGATTTGGTAATTATGGGTTAAAGACATACTTTGTCCCAGATCCTTTACTTGAAAAGTACCGAGTTCAGTGTCGATTGTTTGTGTCTCATTAGCAAATACACTTAATGAGCATGTTACAGAAAACAACAGAGCTAATTTTGATAAATTCATAACACCTCCTGACAAGAAAAATACACGATATATCATAATGATAGAAAATCAAATGAGTAAGCTCTGCATAATGCTATTTCTGCACCCAAAGAGCACTCTGCACATTCTTGTCCAGTACCGTTCTCGGTTGTCTTATCAAGCGATGCCATTCTGTGTTTTACAATACCAGAAGTTATCTGAAGGGTAGATTCCGGCCACAAAGTCTGAATTGTTTCTGTCCAGAAGTGACATACGGTATCTGCTATCAAACTAATTTTCTTTTTTCGTTAATTTGTCTAAGTATCCCATTGCAAAAGCGGAAAGAACAAAAGTAACGTGAAGTAGTAAGTACCACTTAATCTTTTCATCAGGAATATTCTCTGTGTTCATAAAGACTTTGAGTAAGTGAATGGAAGAAATAGCCACTATAGAAGCAGACACCTTGTTTTTGAGAGAGCCTGTATCTAACTTGCCCAGCCACATTAACTTATCAGCGTTGTTACCAACATCGATTTTAGACACAAAGTTTTCATAACCAGAAAACATAACCATGATAATCAAACCACCCACTAGTGAAATATCTATCAAAGAGAGTGTCACAAGTATCAAGTCAGTTTCTTTAATCGAAAATATGTTCGGTAAAATATGCCACACTTCTTGGAAAAACTTGATACCTAAAGCAAGAAGTACAAAGCTTAAACCCAAGTAAATAGGTGCCATTATCCATCGGGCTGAATACAACAATTTCTCAAACAAACGTTCCATAAAACACAACTATCCTTAACTTATTCAATGAATTGGGAGGTCAGATGATAATGACTTACCGATAGGAAAGAAACATTATTGTAACAGAAAAACCTACTTGATACTGAGGTTCAAGATTCACTTCTGGCTTAGTACTATAAGTAACTCCTTTCCTATCTATTAAAACTGTTTAAAGAACAATTGCAGAAAGTGGCGCTTAGAGCAATTTGGTTTTCAATTCGCTTGATGACTTGTGAAATAGCTGACTTACTTTTGTTGCTTTCAATTGCAATGCTGGTCAGAGGCTCATGCTTAGCTAGTTCTTCCAAGATTGATTGAGCTTTACGGGGTCACACGACGATTCGGAAAATATTGTACGCTAAGAGCATAACCTTATATTCCTAAAGGAAAAATTTGCTTCGATTAATTCCTTCTTACAAAGTGAAGTCTTTGTCAGAGTTACCCTGCTTTTTGACCTTTGCAATAGTTGATCGGCTACAGCCCAAAAGGTGTTGAATCTGAGACCAACTTTTCCCCTCACTAAGCAAAAGTGCTACATTTTCTCTCAGCTTGAGATCTGGTTTTCTTCCTTGGTACTTACCCAAGGCTTTTGCTTTCTGTATTCCTTGTGCTTGTCTTTTACGTCGAGTCTCATAATCATCCCTGGCCATTGCCGCAGCGAGATCAATCATAAACTCAGTGAGCACTTTTGAAATCATAGAACTTTCGGCGTTACCGCTGAGGGCAGCATGAGTCATTGGCTGGTCAAGAACAACAATATGAAGTCCCGCATCAACTAATTGATGTTTGAGCAGCTTCCATTGTTCATATGGTAATCTTGATAACCTATCAACCTTTTCGATAAGCAAAATATCATTTTGGTGAGAATCACCTATTAAACGTGATAGCTCAGCTCTTTCTAGTCTAGAACCTGATTGGTTTTCAATATAGAAACTGGCAATACGTACACCTTTTTGATTAGCAAACCGCTCTAATTCAGCTTTAGCACGATTAGCATCCTGTTCATCAGTTGATGCTCTTAGGTATCCTCGTATGAACATTTTTGTTACTTCGGTCTGTTTTAAGTATGGTATTCAATATTAGTTCACATAGGGTATAAAACCAATAATAAACGAACCAGTTTTTCAAAGATGCGATATGGTTTGCTTGAGGTGTACCCAATTCAGACTGCCGAGGCATTGCTTAATCATAAAATTTGCGCTTGTTATCTGTAGGGTTGAGTGATTATTAAAGTTGACGTGATTGTATATAGATAAAAATCTATATAGAATATAGTCTATACTAAGAAAGCAAAGATAAAACATGTGGAATGTAGTAACTAGACCACTTTTTGACGAGTGGTTTCTATCACTAGATGAAAGCGATCAAATTAATGTCCGCGCATGCATCCAGGTTCTTCTTGAAAGAGGGCCTCAGCTGAGCAGACCATACGCTGACACTGTGGAAGATTCAAAGCACAGCAACATGAAAGAGTTGCGAGTGCAAATCAATGGGAAACCTATACGAGCTTTCTTTGCTTTTGACCCAGAAAGAACAGGAATTATCTTATGTGGCGGTGAAAAAACTGGCGATAAGAGATTCTACAAAAAGATGATTCCGATTGCTGATGCAGAACTTGATGAGCATTTAGAGGAACTTAAAAATGAAAAGTAACCCATTAAGCGTACTTGACGCAAAAATGTCACCAGAAGCACTTGCTGCCGCTAAAGAAAAAGCAGCGGATATGCTTCTTGATATTCGACTTGCTGAGCTTCGAGAGATCACCCATCTATCTCAAGTAGAAATCGCTAAAGCTATGGGCATTAGCCAGCCATCAGTTGCCAATTTAGAGAAATCTGGCAAAGATTTACGTCTTAGCTCTCTAAAGAAATACATCGAAGCGACCGGTGGTAAGCTTCGCATTGATGTAGAACTGCCAGACGGAAAACATTTTAGCTTCCCGGTGTAAAGCTGGAATGCTTGTCTGAGTTGTATATTAGGTTGCTTGCCCTGCTTGTAGGGACGCAAGTGCGGTAACAAACCATATTAAAATGGCAGCGAAGCATCGGGACGCTGCCATTTCTAACTTAAAAATGCCCCAAAGTAAGTTATGACGGTCAGAAGGTACATTAATAGAGACCTGATTTTGCAATACTTAACCTAATGAAAGAACGCGCAAAATCAGATCCTATTGTTGTTTGTGACATCCTCTTCAGGATGGTTAACCCATCCATATGAACATCTCGGACGCCCAGCTCTATTACATTGATATGGGCTGCTTTTACAAAGCATCTTTCGCCAATAGCTGCATGTTAAGTGAACTTGTCTTTAAGCCCGCTCTGTTGAACCGATAGCGCATGTAAGCAGAGATATCGTCCTCGTGGGATGAGACAATTAGCTGGCAGTGCTTGAGTTCGCAACGGAGTAGATCGGTCAAGGAAGCGATGTTGACTTCATCCAGAGATTGAGACGGGTCATCAATCAGGATGAGAGGCACCTGAGCATAGACCTTATTGAGGGAAAGGAAGAAGGCAAGGCTGAGGGCTGACACCTGACCAGAACTCATAGACATGACTGCGTCGTGTTCAGACTTCTCAGCAGTCAGGAACCTCAACTGCGTACCTTCGCGGCTCTCGATAAACAGGCCCAAGCCACGCTGATAGTTTTGGATTAACCGGCCACTGTAGATGTGGAATATGAGCTCAATAGCCGAAATTGTCTGGTCGGTATAACTCTGTTCTGTCTTCTTCAAAGTGTTTCGGAGCTTTTCGATTTTACCTTGAGCTTTTTGGGCCGCCAGGGTTTCTTTTTCGATAAGATTAAGACCGGAAATACAGGTTTGGAGCCTGGAGTTTTGAGCCTCATTGGCTTTAATCGATATGTACTGTTCTTTGTCTTTTAGGTCTTCAGCCGTGATTATGTAGAAGTCCTGCAGGTCTTTGAAGGCGCTGTTTGTTGTATCTCGCCAGTCCTCCGGCAGCGCTAAAGCATCAGCTTCAACCTGTTTTTTATTCCTTAGAATCGCTTTGAGCTTTTCAAGCCGCTCATTTACTACGTCATCAATTTCCGTAAATGAGTCAGTAAATTGAATATTGTCGCTTTGCAGCTTCTCCATTAGCTGGGTTATTGCCGGGAGCCGAAGCTTAATTTTGGTCAGCTCTGCATGAAGATTTGGTACAAATGTAGGCTTGATAAGTTTCAAACTGTCTTGTATATGGGTGTCAATGAGCTTCAGCTCAGCGTCCATAGCAGTGACAAGGTTAACTAAGTCCTTACCGTCTTTGCTTAGTGATTCAGAGATCCGCTTGGTTCTTGCTTCAATGGCATCCACCATTGATTTGTGATCTTCCCAGTCCGCGCCACAGAGGGGGCACAACTGGTCATTGGGATAGGACTTCTTATGTTCATCAATCAGCTGCCTTTTCAGGCGTTCCAATTCGGCTATGACGTTCGCATTGGCGCTGCTTTTTTCGCGTAGGCTGTTTCGGGATTCAATTTGTAATTCAAACCACTCAAGGCGCCCATCTGCCCAGTTTGGTAGTGCTCGAGCTTCTTCAAAGCTAATTGCCGTAGCACCGCGTTTGATGATGTTTGCTGAACGTTCTAACTCATCAATCCCCTTCTTGATAGCATCAAGCAAATCAAGCTTGCCAAGATCCTTACCAAACTGAGCCAAGCTTCTCAGGGATTCCTCGTTATGATCAATCTCGGCATCAATTGCCTCGTTGTGAACCCTGGTTTTTATCGTGGCTTTGAGTGGCAGAAGGGTGATAATCTTGCGAACAGATTCCTGGTAGGTAGTATGGTCTAACGCAGAATACGTCGAGAAGAGGTCCTCCTTGTCCCATCCTGGCTGGACATCAGTCGTCGAGAGCTTTTTGTACTCAACGATCCCAGCCTCAGCCTGCAATGTGTCTCTTAGGATGGCTATCTCTTCCGTGAGTGTCTCGACTTTTGCCTTACGCTCAGGATCGTTGATGTACTTTGTAAGTTTACTGTATATGGTGCTGCAGCTTTCGATCTCAGCTTCGATATCGCTGATGTTAAAGAGGTTTCCTAGTTTATCCTTACGTTCGTCTACTCGAGTGTGTAACAGCCGGTTTTGTCCCTGCTCCAGATAGTTAAGGAAAGAGAAGTTTTCCCTGAAGTTTTTACCGAAAATTTCGTCAAGGAAGTTGTTGTCGCGCAGATTGATCTTCGTAAAGTCAGATGATTCAAATTCCGGTAGCTCGTAAAGCTTAAAGTTTTCATACTTGTCTGCACGATTGTTCGCTGGTTTTTTGAATATCGCAGTTGGGCAATGTCTTGCTAAAACAAGTTTACGATCACCATTAATGAATTCAATTTTAATGCAGAGGTCATTTTCGCCGGAGCGGTTGTTCCAGAAGAGGTTGTCCGCGTAGTCTCTTTTGTTCTTGGTTAGTAAAGTAGAGAATAGGTTTTGTATTCTATTGATCTGGCCGGTGAGCAGTAGTTCGATGGCGTCGAATATGCTTGTTTTTCCATAACCGTTAGGACCGTCCAGAGTTAGTAAGGACGACTCGCCAAGATCTAAGTAGATATGCTTGAATGCTTTGAAGCTAGAGACTTCAATCTTGGATATTTGCCAGTTCATTGTTAATCATTTCCTTGATAATGTCGTCGGCATTTTTGCCTGTGACTGTCTGGATAGTCGAATACATATCGTTCAGACCGGCTTCTGCAACGGCCTCAGCTGCTTGTAACCTCAAGGACACGAGGTTTCCTTGATGGCTAGGTAACTCTAAGAAAGGAAGTTTGATAAAGGTCTTCGCCGCGAAGCTGTATTGTGTGGCTACAAGAGGTTTTTCTTTGTAACTAAGAAACTCTTTTTTATCAGCAATCAAAGTCTCCAGTTTTCTGTAAGTGAAATTGGTGAGAGCGCTTTCTTCCGCTATGCTGTAGTAGAGAACGTATTTTTTATAAAAATGCGGGTCTTCCTCGATTGCGAAGATTTCTTCTTCGTGATCCTTGAACTCGGCCAGAACGTCAAGGCGATAAATGCAAATCAGATCGCAATTCTTCTTGAAACTTGGGTTTCTAAGAAATTCATCAGGAGCAAGGTGATTGATTCGGTTATTTAGCTCGGCTGGGTCAGGAAGACCGTCTAAAGTATGTACGACTGCGAATCTAATAGCAGACCCAGACTCGCGAACATAAAAGCTTGTTGTGTCCAGTTCTCGCTTACTCACAAAGCCATGGGCAACAAGTGCTTCATCAATGAGTTGTTTTATCATTCAGTTGACCCTCTGCGTCCTCTTTTGTCATTACGCTAATGCATAGCGATTTGATGATGTTGCTTTCCAGCTTTTCAGTAGCTGGCTTGTTATCGAAATCATCTGAGTTTGTGAATTTTGTATTAAAGGTGAATGAGGCTTCCGCTTTGCTGGCGATTAGATGATTGTACTCAAAAAGTAGTCTCAGCAGATCCCCGTTGTTTTTCATTTCTCTGATCATGTCAGACTCACACTCCTCGCTTTCATCCACGTCAAGAGCGGTAGGCACGTAGAACCGATTTTCGCTGTCGAGGTAGTGCGGGAGATGGTTGAATATGGGCTCCACCGAAATAGCTTGGATGAGCTTGGTGTATCGCCTGATGTCGTTCGTCTGAACGTCTTGAAACCGCTCGGATGGCTTCATCATCTGGCATAGCGTTTTTAACTCGTTGATGGGCGTTTCGCGTATGTGCTCGCACAAACGCCTAGCTCTCTCATAAGTGGCGTCACTCATTGTTGGTAGCGCCTGATCTAGCCGTTCTTCTAGGTAGGTTTGAAGCCTGGCCTTCAACTCAACGGTATAGTAGTCGCGATTCTGATAGGGGTTTTCGGTCAGCAATTCCTCTAGGATATCTTTTGCCTCGATACGGCCTTCGTAAGCAGCTTTGTTTTCTGAAAAGCCGTCCTCTTGATTTAGTTTGTGATTGTGTATTGCCTTGGTACTTATTTTTTCTGAGAGTAAGCAATAGTTAAAATTTATGAGATTATCACTGACCGTGATGGACTGTTTCTCACATATATTTTTTATCAGTGCTTTGGTCAGTCCCTCAATTTCACCCAGTCCACAATGAAAGTTGTCTCCATAGCGGTAGAATTTCACTATTTCTTCGCTAGTCCCTTTGTGATCATCGGTATTATCTAGCTGTACGGATACGTGAAAGTAACGGGGCGTCCCTTTTATTTTGTCGTGTTCGATCAACGTGGATTGCTCCAGAGCCTTGGAGTAGCCACTACGATATTTACTAATCTTCGCTTTTACTTGATGGGCGGTTTGTAGCTTTCCATCTTTATAAATAGCGAAGTCGTCACTACTATCAAGCTGAAGCTCGAAGTCCAAATCACCATCATGAATAAGCTTAAGCGAATGATATAGTGCAACTTTTCCTTGATAAACGAACCCGCTCCACGAAGATATCGCGCTGGCTGGGTATTTTTCATCTTCTTGACTCACATGAACTCCTTGCTGCCAATGTGACGGAGTCATATTACTGCATTTATGGGGTTTTCTGTATTTGCTTCGTTTATTTGGCGAACATATTCTGCATTTTCCCACCTTTATCAATAATATTGTCAGAATAGACACATAATCAGTAGACACTTTCGAACTTTTTTTGCCCAAACTCAGCTTATGCGATGCTTGTAGTTTAGATCCCTAACTCTAACTGATAATTGTCCATCAACGTGTCAGCTTGCTCTTAGCTGGCACGAAA
>NZ_JXOK01000079.1 GCF_000830505.1 Vibrio mytili
AGCTTAACATGGCTGATGTTTGTGGTTTCAACATCAGCCTACTCATTTAAGCAAACTCATCAAAGTAGCTCAACTAGCAATGCCTTCCTCAGTCATTTCCTTGTATAACGACATCTCTAGATAGCGACACCTCGAGACAACTAATTTATATAACCAATACAGTTCAACGTAACTACAGTTCAACGTAACTACAGATCAATATAACTACAGTTCAAGCTCTGCCGCGCATGTCATTAAATGTATATTAAAAGTTCATAGGCACACGCACGGTTAATTGGAAGTCAGGCGCATCTTCAGTTAGACCCGCTTGAGCACTGACGTTGATAGACGAGCTTTCACTAAAGGAATAATTAACCCCAAAGTTCAACGTGTCTAATTGCAACAGTTTGGCATCATCAGCCGTGCGACCATCCACTTTACTTTTTAGAATCGTCTTGTGGCTTAAGCTAGAGAAAAAGATAAGTCCGGATTGACAGCGAAGCCCATTCCTCCTGCAAGTGAAATTGTGTCACCTAAATCGACATCCGCTTTTGTATCCGCAACGGTGACATTGTCTTCGAGGTTATATATGTAGCTGATATTGGCAAACAATACCGCGGGATCCGTGGGATAAATCATTGAAAGGCTTGGTTCGAAGCTCCAAAAACCCGAACCTGTTGGCACATCACTAAACGAGTTACTGCCATCATCAATCGATACATCATAGGGTGAACGGCCCGTATCTGATTTTACCCGTAGACCTCCAATCCAGTAAGGCGCCGACTCGAAGTTTATTTGATGCCTAAGCGCTAATTCGACATCACCGATGCCTCCCCCATCAATGGTGGTATTCACAACCGGTCTACTGGCTCCATCCTGAATAGGGCGTGTTGCGATTTGATCGTTGCGGTAAACATAGGGTAAGCGCAGCTCTAACTCTGTCGCATTGGTGAGGCCATAGCGAGCAGTAAGACCCACAGTGATCGTGGTTCTATCTGCATCACTGACTTCAATGCGCCCAACTATCAAGGTTGGTAAGATGGTATAGCCTACCACGGAGACTTTGTTGGAAGAGTTTTGTGTGTAGCTTAAGGACGTATCAAATGACCACTCTCCTTGAGGAGTTAAAACGCCTGGGCGATCTAATACATCACTCACCGATTGTGCTCTTTGCGGAATATCATCCCCTTCAGCCCCATAAACAACCGGAGCTATACAGAAAGCACTTAATGCACTTGCGATCAGAGTATGCCGTAACATCATAACCTCATTTTCTATGGCAGTTATAAATGCTTAGGTCATATTCCTGCGTTAATCAATAAATGCCACTAATAAATCACCTACATAAGAGCAAGCGCACATAAAGGGGAAAAATGATTGATAACAGGGGAAGTTTTCGATAAGCCGCTATTCGACAATCAAGCTTTTTATAAACGAAAAACCGACACAGTTCGCGGGTTTGGTAACCATCAAGAATAAGGTTCTTTATTAGGGTTGGGATAATATGAATCGTTGGATGCTAAAAACGAAAAAACCTCGCAGATGCGAGGTTTTAGAATAAGTGGCGCGTCCTGGAGGATTCGAACCTCCGACCGCCTGGTTCGTAGCCAGGTACTCTATCCAGCTGAGCTAAGGACGCGCAGTTTTCGATATCAACTTGTCATCAATATCAGGGCTATGCCCTGCTTCTATGCCTTTAGAACCGCTCTACTTTCATACAACGAATCTATTTACATAGAAATAAAGAGTGGCGCGTCCTGGAGGATTCGAACCTCCGACCGCCTGGTTCGTAGCCAGGTACTCTATCCAGCTGAGCTAAGGACGCGCAATTTTCGATATCAACTCGTCGTCAATATCAGGGCTATGCCCTGCTTCTATGCCTTTAGAACCGTTCTACTTTCATACAACGAATCTATTTACATAGAAATAAAGAGTGGCGCGTCCTGGAGGATTCGAACCTCCGACCGCCTGGTTCGTAGCCAGGTACTCTATCCAGCTGAGCTAAGGACGCACTGTTTTGTGAACTCTATCACACTAAATTTCTTTACGAACAAAAAAATTTGACCGCTACGTCAATAAATGGCGGTGAGGGAGGGATTCGAACCCTCGATACGGCTACAAACCGTATACTCCCTTAGCAGGGGAGCGCCTTCAGCCTCTCGGCCACCTCACCGTTTTTGTTCTAAAGATGGCGCGTCCTGGAGGATTCGAACCTCCGACCGCCTGGTTCGTAGCCAGGTACTCTATCCAGCTGAGCTAAGGACGCGCAATACACTTTAGTTAGTGTCACAAGACATGGCGGTGAGGGAGGGATTCGAACCCTCGATACGGCTACAAACCGTATACTCCCTTAGCAGGGGAGCGCCTTCAGCCTCTCGGCCACCTCACCGTCTTGCGGAGGCACATATTACGTTTTACCAAAAATATGTCAAACACTTTCTTTGAAAAAAAACACGAAAACGGCTTAACCGTTGTTGATTTAATCAAAGTGATGATTAAACGAACTTTATCATCCTATTATGATGAAAAAAAGAGAGTCTTCTCTTAAAAAATGACATTTGTCAGGAACTAAAAAGGCCAACTTTTACGCTAGCCTTTTCATCCAAATCAAGTCCCGTATTAAGAGGACCTTAGTAGTTACCTGAAGCTACATTGCCGTTGCCTTTTTCAGCTTGAATACGCATGTAGATTTCTTCACGGTGAACAGATACTTCTTTCGGAGCGTTAACGCCGATGCGCACTTGGTTACCTTTAACACCCAGTACCGTTACAGTGACTTCATCACCAATCATAAGTGTTTCGCCTACGCGACGAGTCAAAATTAGCATTCTTTGCTCCTTGAATAATCTCTAAATTTCTTGCAGTAAAGCTATTATCCAACAAAAGTTATATTTTCGTAAACAACCTTGTTGATTAAAATCAGCCTAATACGGCATGTTTTTGTTGGCAGTCACCTGCTCCACCATGAGCAAAGCAAGCGTCATGAATAATGTTTGCCGCTAAATCCACACATTCAGGTGTTAAGACTAACATTGTAGACAATGTATTTGTTGTGCAGTGATGGATATAAATGTCGCTCTGTGACAATAAATCGCATGCATGACTGACCAACGTATTGGCTTTGAGTCCTACTACGGTTAACTGGCTTACCAGTTCACTATTACGGATTTTATCGCCAAACACCAGAGCGAACTTGGCGTATGCATCCTGTTTTATCAGGATACCTGCTCGTTCTGTATCCTCGATCACATTCCAAACTTCAATGCCTAACAACTGACACTGTTGGGTTGCGCTGGATAATTCCGTTTTTTCGACTTCGATGATGAGCAGATCACGCTGAATCGCGATCCCAGAAATCGCTTGATTCCCTGATTCACCTTTTACTAAGGTGCCATCATTAACATCAAATGTAGAAAGTACGCGTAATGGCACTTTATGTTGCCATGCATATTGCACAGAAGGTAAGTGCAGCACCTTTGCCCCTCGACTGGCCATTGCTTCCATCGAAGGGAAATCAATCACTGCCATTTTTTGCGCTGATTTCACGACCCTTGGATCACACGTATAAATACCATCAACGTCGGTAAAAATCTGGCATTCGTCAGCATACAATGCCCCTGCAAGCGTCACGGCACTCGTATCAGAGCCACCTCGGCCTAATGTGGTGATATCCCCATTTACATTCACACCTTGAAAGCCTGCAACAATGACAATTTGCTCTTGTTCAAGCAGAGTCATTATTTTCGAGCAATCAATATGTGTAATCGTTGCGTCATTGTGTTGGTTATCCGTCACAATGTTCGCTTGTGCTCCGGTAAGTGAACGTGCGCAATGCCCCATTGTATTTAGAGTCATCGCCAACAGTGCCATTGACACTTGTTCACCAGCAGAGAGCAAAACATCAAGTTCTCGAGCTGTAGGGACACTATCAATCTGCTTTGCTAGATCCATCAACCTGTTTGTTTCGCCTGACATAGCAGATACTACGACAACAACTTGATTACCATCATTTTTCGCCTTTATGATGTGTTCAGCGACCTGTTGAATTCTTTCAATTGAACCCATTGAAGTTCCGCCAAACTTTTGCACGATAAGGGGCTTTTTCACCAGTCTTCACCTTCCCAAGAACAAAGTCTCATTAGGACCACATACCTGCTATTGAGGTAACGGATATGGTCGCCACAATAAAAAACCAAGCAGCCAAGTGACCATTTTTCTGGCCACTTGGACTACTTGGTTATATTAATATTACGCCTAATCAGAGCTGGTCAGTTAGACGTAAGTGATTATTCAATACGGATTACAAGCGCTCTTCTAACCAAGCTGAACGGTCTTGATAGCTTCTGGCAATGCGGAGACATCGGTACCACCCGCTTGAGCCATATCAGGTCGACCGCCGCCTTTACCACCAACTTGCTCTGCAACCATCTTAACGAGGTCACCAGCTTTCACTTTGCCAACCAAGTCTTTGGTTACACCCGCAATCAGGCCGACTTTATCGCCCGTGACGTTTGCTAGTAGCACAACGCCAGAACCCATTTGGTTTTTGATATCATCAACCATAGTACGTAGGTTCTTGCTGTCAGCCCCTTCAAGAGCGGCTACCAAGACTTTTGTCCCGTTCACTTCAACCGATTTACCCATGATGTTGGCGCTTTCTGCCGCTGCCATCTTGTCTTTCAGCTTCTGGATTTCTTTTTCAAGCGCTTTCGATTTCTGTGCAGACTCTGCCAGCTTCTCTTCGTATTTCGCCGTTTGAGTTTCGATGACATCAAGAGCAGCTTCACCCGTTACGGCTTCAATACGGCGACGCCTGCGGCGATACCACTCTCTGACGTGATCTTGAACAGGCCAATATCGCCGGTGCTTGAAGCATGAATACCACCACATAGCTCTGTAGAGAAGTCTCCCATAGATAGGACACGTACTTCATCATCGTACTTCTCACCAAACAGTGCCATCGCACCTTTCTTCTTGGCTGATTCAATATCCATGATATTAGTTTCAATCTGATGATTACGACGAATATGCGCATTGACAAGACGCTCGACTTCTTTTAACTCCGCTGGCGTGACCGCTTCTAGGTGTGAGAAGTCAAAACGAAGGCCTTCTGGTCGCACTAACGAACCTTTCTGCAAAACGTGGTCGCCTAGCACTCGACGCAACGCTTCATGTAGCAAGTGGGTCGCAGAGTGGTTCAACGATGTTGATAAACGACGTTCAGCGTCGACAATCGCAGTGACGTCATCGCCTTTCGCGAGTACGCCTTCTGCCATCACACCATGATGGACAATGGCACTGCCTAACTTCTGCGTATCTTCTACTTTGAAGATACCCGACTCAGTGCGGATTTCACCCGCATCGCCACATTGACCACCAGATTCTGCGTAGAATGGCGTTTCGCCCAACACGATGATCGCTTTATCACCCGCAGAAAGTGAATCTACTTCTTTGCCTTCAACAAACAAAGACACAATTGAACTAGAGCCTTCTGTGCCTGTGTATCCACAGAACTCAGTTTCAGCATCAACTTTAATCGTAGCGTTGTAGTCAGTACCAAATTGGCCGGCTTCGCGAGCACGTTGTCTCTGCTCTTCCATTGCTTTTTCAAAACCCGCTTCGTCGATAGTAAACTCACGTTCACGAGCGACATCGTTAGTTAAGTCAGCAGGGAAGCCGTAAGTATCGTAAAGCTTAAATACCGTTTCACCGTCGAGCTCTTTACCGTCTAAGTTGTCTAGAGCTTCGTTAAGAATCGTCATACCACGCTCAAGTGTGCGGCCAAAGTTCTCTTCTTCGATACGCAGTACTTTCTCAACTAGTGGTTGCTGGCGCTTCAACTCGTCACCTGCAGAGCCCATCACATCAGCCAGTACACCTACCAGCTTGTAGAAGAACGCACCTTGAGCACCAAGCTTGTTACCATGACGAACCGCACGACGAATAATCCGGCGAAGAACGTACCCACGCCCTTCGTTTGAAGGCATAACACCATCAACGATTAAGAATGAACAAGAACGGATGTGGTCAGCAATCACACGTAAAGACTGATTCGAAAGGTCTTCGTAACCTATCACTTCAGCAGAGGCTTTGATCAATGACTGAAATACGTCAATCTCGTAGTTAGAGTGAACGCCCTGCATGATGGCAGAGATACGCTCAATACCCATCCCTGTATCCACAGACGGTTTTGGTAGTGGCTCCATGGTACCGTCGGCATGACGGTTGAACTGCATAAATACGTTGTTCCAGATTTCGATGAAACGGTCACCGTCTTCTTCAGGCGTGCCAGGTCGACCACCCCAAATGTGTTCACCATGATCGTAGAAAATTTCTGTACATGGGCCACAAGGACCTGTGTCACCCATCTGCCAGAAGTTATCGGATTCGTATGGCTTACCACCTTTCTTATCGCCAATGCGAACAATACGATCTGCAGGAATACCAACTTTTTTGTTCCAGATCTCGAACGCTTCATCATCAGTTTCGTAGATGGTAACCAATAGACGTTCAGCAGGGAGCTTAAGAACTTCCGTTAAGAATTCCCAAGCGAAGGCAATGGCATCTTCTTTGAAGTAATCACCAAAGCTGAAGTTACCCAGCATTTCAAAAAAGGTGTGGTGACGAGCAGTAAAACCTACGTTTTCTAGGTCATTATGTTTACCACCAGCACGTACACAACGTTGAGCCGTAGTCGCTCGCGTATAGGCTCGTTTTTCCGAACCTAAGAAGCAATCTTTAAATTGGTTCATACCTGCATTAGTAAACAGCAGGGTTGGGTCGTTATGTGGTACCAACGATGAACTTTCTACGATTTGGTGTCCTTTGCTCTCAAAGAACTTGAGGAACGAGTTACGAACCTCGTCAGTGCTCATGTACATGCAGCTCTTCCTGAAAATAGTCGAGTTAGAATTTTGCCGTATTGTAGATCATGCAGTCTGCGGAGACTAGTTTTCTTGCGGAAAAGAGGGAGGATATAAAAAATTTAAACCAAATCTGAAATCAAAAATGGAGAACGTTCAGGATTCATGCTCATCAACGTTAAGGGCATAGTTGATTTGGTCAAAGCTGTAACCACGGTATTGTAGAAAGCGCACTTGTTTGGCGTACTCTTTCTGATCTTTGGCTTTTATGCCTTTGAATTTTTTTTCCGCAGCCAACCTGGCCAATTCAAACCAGTCTTGTGGCTCTTCCGCCATCGCCTCTTCGATTACTGACTCGGCGACCCGCTTTTGATTAAGCTCCTGACGAATTCTCCGCTCACCGTGCCCTTTATAAACGTGCTGACGAATTTGACTTTTAGCATATCGCAAATCGTCCAAATAATTGTGCTCCAAACAGAAACTTATCGCTGTTTCAATGTCGGATTCCTCGTACCCTTTCAAGGCCAGTTTCTGATACAACTCATACTGACCGTGGTCACGGCGACTCAATAACTGGATGGCAGCTTCTTTACTGGATAAGGTCGGTGTTTGGCGCTTTTGATACATGATGATCCTAAACCTATTTTTACTGCGCAATAACTGACCCATTTATTTGTCCAGATAGGTATGGTTTGCGCTTTTCTATTGGTTCAACGTTAACGAATACAACAAAGCCCCGCATTGCAGGGCTTTGATAATGATTCTAAACAGAAGAAATATTAAAATTCTTCTTCTTTTTGCTGAGGAACCTCACCAGCTTCTGGCGCTTCAGCCACAGCTGGGGCTAGTAGCATTTCACGAAGCTTAGTATCGATAGTCTTTGCAACTTCTGTATGTTCACGTAGGTAGTTACACGCATTAGCTTTGCCTTGACCAATCTTGTCGCCGTTGTAGCTGTACCAAGCCCCTGCCTTTTCAACCAATTTATGCTTGACGCCTAGATCAACAAGTTCACCTTCGCGATTAAAGCCACGACCGTACATGATCTGTGTATTCGCTTCTTTAAATGGTGCCGCGATCTTATTCTTCACAACTTTGATGCGAGTTTCATTACCTACAACCTCGTCACCTTCTTTGATAGCGCCAGTACGACGAATATCAAGACGGACAGATGCGTAGAACTTAAGTGCATTACCACCAGTCGTTGTTTCTGGGTTTCCGAACATCACGCCGATCTTCATACGGATTTGGTTAATGAAGATACACATACAGTTAGATTGTTTGAGGTTACCAGTAAGCTTACGCATCGCTTGAGACAGCATGCGCGCCTGCAGACCCATGTGACTATCGCCCATTTCACCTTCGATTTCGGCTTTTGGCGTCAGTGCTGCGACCGAGTCAACAACCATTACGTCAATCGCACCAGAGCGTGCTAACGCATCACAAATTTCTAGCGCTTGCTCACCAGTGTCAGGCTGAGAAACTAATAGTGCATCGATATCAACGCCAAGCTTCTTTGCGTAAACAGGGTCCAGAGCGTGCTCTGCATCAATAAAAGCACACGTTTTACCTTCGCGCTGCGCTGCAGCAATAAGCTCAAGCGTTAACGTAGTTTTACCTGAAGATTCTGGACCGTAGACTTCGACGATACGACCCATTGGTAAACCACCCGCACCCAATGCAATATCAAGAGAAAGAGAACCTGTTGAAATGGTTTCTACATCCATTGCGCGGTTGTCACCAAGGCGCATGATTGAGCCTTTACCGAATTGTTTTTCAATTTGACCTAGCGCAGCGGCGAGCGCCTTCTGTTTGTTCTCGTCCATTACTTTCTCCGATTTATTCATCTTTTGGGCGACGAATAGTCATTAAACTTTTTTCAATAGCAGGTAGTCTTCAACAGTTAACCTGCTCAGCAATGCAACTCATTATACTGTTGATTCATACAGTGTCCACACCTGTATAAAAAAAATTTGGCCTGCTTCGTATCCGTTTTTGCTGTAAGCCTTGTTACATCAGGGCTAACGTGTATTTTAAATTTTTCTAAACTAAATGTTGCTGGATTCGAGTGAGTGCATGAAATACCGCTTGCTCTCTCACCTTAGCGCGATCACCAGTAAAATGCATAGTTTCAACCAAAAGCCAATCTTGCTTATCTGCAAATGCAAAGCACACGGTTCCAACAGGCTTTTCTTCACTGCCACCACCTGGACCGGCAATGCCACTCACAGAAACGCCAATCGTTGCGTTCGAGTGCTTAAGCGCACCCTGAACCATTTCTATCACCACGGGCTCGCTGACGGCTCCGTGTGTTTCCAACGTTTGAGCTTGAACACCAAGCATTTCCATTTTCGCTTCGTTACTGTAAGTAACAAACGCCCTATCTAACCAAGCTGAACTGCCCGATATATCGGTAATAGCAGAGGCAATTCCACCTCCAGTACACGACTCCGCCGTTGTCATTACATGCTGATGTTGAGCGAGTAATTCACCGACATCAGCGCTGAGTTTGGTTGTTCTTTTCATAGCCAAAATGCCCTTTGTCTCTTTTTAGTTGATAGGGATTCACGTATCCTAATCCGCTACGAAAATAAACAAAAGAACTTACCTGTGAAAGCTGAACAAAAACACACTCCGATGATGCAGCAATACCTCAAGCTAAAAGCTGAGAATCCGGATATTTTGCTGTTTTACCGTATGGGCGACTTCTATGAGTTATTCTATGACGATGCCAAGCGTGCTTCTCAACTGCTTGATATCTCATTAACGAAACGGGGCGCGTCGGCAGGTGAGCCAATTCCAATGGCCGGTGTCCCTTTTCATGCCGTAGAAGGTTATTTGGCAAAGCTTGTTCAGCTTGGTGAGTCAGTCGCAATCTGTGAGCAGATCGGTGATCCAGCCACCAGCAAAGGTCCTGTAGAACGCAAAGTGGTGCGTATCGTCACTCCGGGCACGGTAACCGATGAAGCGTTGCTGTCTGAACGTGTCGATAACTTAATTGCCGCAATTTACCACCATAATGGTCAGTTCGGTTACGCAACATTAGACATTACGTCAGGCCGCTTTCAATTAACCGAGCCAGAAACCGAAGAAGCAATGGTCGCGGAACTGCAACGTACTGCACCGCGAGAATTGCTTTTCCCAGAAGACTTTGAACCCGTACACCTGATGTCGAGCCGTAACGGTAATCGCCGCCGCCCAGTATGGGAGTTTGAACTAGACACAGCGAAACAACAATTAAACCAACAGTTTGGCACTAAAGACCTCATTGGTTTTGGGGTAGAACACGCCAAACTTGGTTTGTGTGCAGCAGGTTGTTTGATCCAATACGTGAAAGATACCCAGCGTACAGCACTGCCTCACATTCGTTCGTTAACGTTTGATCGTCAGGATCACTCCGTCATTTTAGATGCGGCGACACGCCGTAATTTGGAGATAACGCAAAATCTCGCCGGTGGAACTGAGAACACGCTAGCAGAAGTACTGGATCACTGTGCAACGCCAATGGGTAGCCGTATGCTGAAACGTTGGTTACATCAGCCAATGCGCAGTATCGAAACGCTCAATCATCGTCTTGATGCCATTGGTGAAATCAAAGAGCAGACCCTATTTGTCGATCTTCAACCAACACTCAAGCAAATTGGTGACATTGAGCGAATTTTAGCCCGTCTTGCTCTGCGCTCTGCTCGCCCTCGCGATATGGCCAGGCTTCGTAATGCCATGCAACAACTGCCAGAGCTTGAGTCTGTCACCAGCGCTTTGACGCACCCATACCTTGTAAAACTGGCGCAATACGCTGCTCCAATTGATGAGGTGTGTGATCTGTTAGAGCGCGCGATTAAAGAAAACCCACCTGTCGTGATCCGTGATGGCGGCGTGATTGCCGAAGGTTACAACGAAGAACTCGACGAGTGGCGTAAACTCGCAGATGGCGCGACAGAGTACCTAGAGAAACTGGAATCGGATGAGCGTGATCGCCACGGCATTGACAGCCTAAAAGTGGGTTACAACAATGTGCATGGTTTTTACATTCAAGTAAGCCGAGGTCAAAGTCATTTAGTACCGCCACATTATGTACGTCGTCAAACACTCAAAAATGCAGAGCGCTATATCATTCCCGAGCTGAAAGAACACGAAGACAAAGTACTCAACTCAAAATCAAAAGCGCTCGCATTAGAAAAGCAGCTGTGGGAAGCGCTGTTTGATCAGTTAATGCCAAACCTTGAAAAACTGCAGAACTTAGCATCTGCGCTGTCTCAATTAGATGTTCTCCAAAACCTGGCTGAACGCGCGGATTCATTGGATTATTGCCGCCCGCTCTTAGTAAAGGATGCGGGCATTCATATTCAAGCGGGCCGTCACCCGGTAGTGGAGCAAGTTACTACAGAACCTTTTATCGCCAACCCTATCGAGTTGAACCCAACCCGTAAAATGTTGATCATTACCGGGCCAAACATGGGAGGTAAGTCGACTTACATGCGCCAGACCGCTTTGATTGCATTGATGGCACACATTGGCTCTTATGTTCCTGCTGAATCGGCACAAATCGGTTCGCTAGATCGCATCTTTACTCGTATCGGGGCGTCCGATGACTTAGCATCTGGACGTTCGACCTTCATGGTCGAAATGACCGAAACTGCCAATATTCTGCACAATGCGACCAAGAACAGTTTAGTGCTCATGGATGAAATTGGCCGTGGTACCAGTACTTATGACGGTCTGTCTCTCGCGTGGGCAAGTGCGGAGTGGTTAGCAACACAAATTGGTGCGATGACGTTGTTTGCGACCCACTACTTTGAGCTAACGGAGTTGCCCGGTCAGTTACCAAACCTGGCGAATGTTCACTTAGATGCGGTTGAACACGGAGACAGCATTGCCTTTATGCATGCCGTGCAAGAAGGTGCGGCGAGTAAATCGTACGGACTGGCGGTTGCGGGCCTTGCGGGTGTCCCAAAAACCGTGATCAAAAATGCACGCAATAAATTGTCTCAGTTAGAACAATTGAGCCATGGTGACAATGCACCTCGACCAAATGCTGTTGATATTGCTAATCAATTGAGTTTGATCCCCGAGCCAAGTGACATTGAGCAAGCCCTGTCCAATATTGATCCAGATGATCTGACTCCTCGCCAAGCTCTGGAAGAGTTGTATCGTTTAAAGAAAATGCTGTAATACTTATACCAATCGTAGTCAAAAGAAAAAGGCTATGGTGAACACCATAGCCTTCTCGTTCCATACTGATTTGATTATTGCTCAAAGTGTCGTGATAAAAAGATCTTAATCATCTTCCACGTTAAACAAGTTTTCCATGTTCAGACCTTGCTTAACCAGAACTTCACGTAAACGACGTAGCCCTTCTACTTGGATCTGACGTACACGTTCGCGAGTTAATCCAATTTCACGTCCTACCTCTTCCAGAGTTGATGGCTCATAACCTAGGAGTCCGAAACGACGTGCAAGCACTTCTTTTTGCTTAGGGTTGAGCTCTTCAAGCCAATGAATCAGCGAAGACTTAATATCATCATCCTGAGTAGACACTTCAGGATCGGAGTTATTTCCATCTGGAATAATATCAAGCAGCGCTTTCTCGCCATCACCACCAATCGGTGTATCAACTGAGCTAATCCGCTCGTTAAGTCGAAGCATCTTGCTGACATCTTCGACTGGAATTTCCAATTGAGCGGCAATCTCTTCGGCAGTTGGTTCGTGATCGAGCTTTTGTGATAGTTCACGCGCGGTGCGCAGATAGATATTTAACTCTTTGACGACATGAATAGGTAAACGAATGGTACGGGTTTGATTCATCAACGCACGCTCTATGGTTTGACGAATCCACCAAGTAGCGTAGGTTGAGAAACGAAATCCTCGTTCTGGATCGAATTTTTCTACCGCACGAATAAGACCTAAGTTCCCTTCTTCAATCAGATCCAGTAGTGCTAAACCACGATTGCTATAACGACGAGAGATCTTTACAACCAAGCGTAGATTACTTTCTATCATTCGCTTGCGAGCAGCCTCATCACCACGCAGCGCGCGGCGAGCATACAATACTTATTCTTCTGCGGTAAGTAATGGTGAGAAGCCAATTTCGCCTAAATACAACTGAGTTGCGTCTAAGCTCTTACTGCTTGCATCAAATTCTTCACGAGCAGTGCTTTTTGCTTCGGTGGATGGTGATTTTCGGAGTTTACTGGCAACGGTCTTCACTGACTCGTCGTCAAATTCAAACTCTTCAACTTTGGTTACTGTGTTGCTGATACTCATAACGCCTCCCCCTGGCGAGATAGCAAGACATGACAACTCAATATGTCGCTAAATAGTTTCGCAAGTTGTTTTCAAAGTTTTAAGGTAAATAGCGCTTTGGATTGACGGATTTACCTTGGTAGCGAATTTCAAAGTGCAGCTTGACTGATTTTGCGCCAGAACTACCCATAGTCGCAATTTTCTGTCCACTTTTCACACTCTGTCCTTCTGACACCAGCAGTTTGTCGTTATGTGCATATGCGCTCAAGTAATGATCATTGTGCTTCAATATGATGAGGTTACCATAACCTCTTAACGCATTGCCCGAGTAAACTACGGTGCCTGCAGCAGTTGAAACGACAGGCTGACCACGCTGTCCTGCGATGTCTATGCCTTTATTTCCTTGTTCTCCTGCTGAAAAGTTCTTGATTACTCTCCCTTTTGTTGGCCACAACCACTTAGATACCTGCTCATTATTTGCTTTTGATACTGGTGGCTTTTTGGCAGTAACCGGCGCCGTAGCCTTCACCGTTACTGGTGGTTTTTTCTGCACATTTTGGCTACCTTTTGAACCAACATACTCCTTTGTTTTCGATTGTTCAACCTTCTTGGCTGCCTGTTTTTGTTCTACTTTAGGCTTAGTTGATACCGATTTATTGGTAGAGTTTTTACTTGATACCGTCGATATTGGAGGAGTAACAACCGACGGTTTTACTACAGAAGTTTGTGCCACAACCGGAGCTATAACGGGTGCGGCTTTTTGCCCATATTTTGGTGCTATATATTTCGGAGCCCAAAGTTTTAACTTTTGACCAGGATAGATGGTATAAGGTTTAGTGAGATCATTGTAACGTACAAGATCGTTTACATCCTTATCTGTGAGATAGGATATAAAATAAAGGGTATCGCCTTTCTGGACTTCATAAAAACTTCCTCGATAGCTTCCTCTCTCAAGGCTTGAGTAATCTTTATTTAAGCTGGAAACAGGTGCAGGAGAGTGAGCCGCACAACCTATCAGTCCTGCAGCGAAAACCAAGCTAATACTAATACGCTTTAGTAACGTAATACTCGGTAACAACGTAATACTCGGTAATAACTTACTCACCAATTCCTTACCCTTAAGCCAAATCACCTGCCACTAGTGGAACAAACCGAACCATTTCCACCACGGTAGAAAGGAACTCGTCACCTTGACGTTCAATTTTTAATAGTTGTTGCTCAGCATTCCCTACGGGAATCACCATTTTGCCCCCCTCTTTTAGCTGCGCTAACAGTGCTTGGGGAACCACTTCAGCAGCAGCGGTGACAATAATGGCATCAAATGGACCTTTCGCTTCCCACCCTTGCCAACCGTCTCCGTGTTTGGTTGAGACATTATATATATCAAGCTGTTTTAAACGACGTTTCGCCTCCCATTGCAACGACTTAATCCGTTCAACAGAATAGACGTGCTCAACGATTTGCGCCAAAACGGCCGTCTGATAACCCGATCCCGTTCCTATTTCTAATACACGGCTGTCGCGTTTCAACTCTAACAGCTCTGTCATACGCGCTACGATGTAAGGTTGAGAAATCGTTTGTCCCTGACCAATCGGTAACGCATTGTTATCGTAGGCTTGGTGCATCATCGCTTGAGAAACAAAGCTCTCTCTTGGCAATCGGTGAATCGCATCCAAAACACATTGATCGTTAATGCCACTGGCGATAAGAAAGGTTATCAACCTGTTAGCATGTGGGTTACTCATTACTTCTCTTCCTTTAACCATCCATCCATAGCTCGTAGTGACTCATGAGCAGTGAGATCTACCTGCAGCGGTGTTATTGATACACGCCCGTGTTCAATCGCATAAAAATCGGTGCCTTCCCCCGCATCTTGTTCTTTGCCTGGGGCCCAACCAATAAATATCATGACCTCGCGGATCTTTCTGCTTAATCATATTCTCAGCGTGGTGACGCGCACCTAAGCGAGTAACCTCGATCTCTCCAAGTTTTTCTATTGGTAAGTCAGGTACGTTCACATTTAATAAGCGATTGGTGGGTATCGGTCGTGTTAAATGTTGTTCCACCAGCTGACGAGCAATTTTTGCCGCAGACTCAAAATGACGCTTGCCAACTAATGAAAAAGCCACCGACTGCACACCAAGAAAGTGCCCTTCCATGGCCGCTGCGACAGTGCCAGAATACAACACGTCATCACCCAAATTTGCGCCATGATTGATGCCTGTTAATACTAAATCGGGTAGGTCCTCTTTCATGAGTTCATTCAGGGCAAAATGTACGCAGTCTGTTGGCGTGCCTTGTACCGAGTATGTGTTTGGCGCTATCTCTGATATACGCAGCGGCTGCTCTAACGTCAACGAATTGGAAGCGCCAGAGCGATTTCTATCCGGGGCAACAATGATTACTTCAGCAATATTTCTGAGCTCATCAGCAAGTACATGTATGCCTTGCGCATGAACACCGTCGTCGTTGCTAATAAGGACTTTTATCGGTTTAGAAGGTTGTGAATCCAGTTCCATTAGTATTCTCTTTCTACTTGTACCTCATTGACCAACTCACGAACAATCGATGTAGCGAAAGAACCCGCATCTAATGAGAAAGTCAGCGTGATATTGTCACCTTCAATGCACCAAGCAAGATCTTGCGGCTTCAAAGCGATATTGCGACGATCATGACGCATACGATTACCGCGGATCAACGCCATTAAATCAGGCTCTTCATCGAGGAACGGTTGCTCTAATGCTAAAGCGTCCGCCTGAGTCGGTAAGGCATTATCTCCCGCTAATGCAGCCGTAATTGCTGCTGTTCCGTCAGAGAATTGCTGCTGAAGAGCGGCAATGTTTTCTCCGTCAACCACCACGTTACCTTTAGGTGTTTGGGCTACATCCCCAAGGATAAACGTGCCAAATCGGTCCTGATCTAAACGCTCAGATACGATACGATTAAAGATCCATGAACGAGCTGCAGACAAATACAAACTGCGCTTATTTTGGTTACGAGTTCTTACATTGTCACGCCCCCAACGACGGGCTTCTTCCAAGTTATTACCGTCATTGCCGAAACGCTGAGCGCCAAAGTAGTTAGGCACGCCAACTTGTTTCACCTTTTCAAGACGTTGGATTACATTTTCCACGTCTGTCACTTCAGACAAGGTTACAACAAACTCGTTCCCCACTAAGTCACCAGGACGTAATTTTTTATTATGGCGATCCGTAGCGATAATTTCTATGCTGGGATATTGAGCTAAAAACGCGCTGAAGTCGGGCGTTTCACCTTTCGGTAAATGAACACTTAACCATTGCTCTGTGACGGCATGACGGTCTTTGAGTCCAGCCCAGCTGACATCTTTCGATTTAACGCCACATGCTTTTGCAAGCTCGTTGGCAACAAAACTGGTATTTTCACCGACTTTACGAATACGCACCATGAGATGCTCGCCTTGCCCAGTGAACGTAAAACCAAGGTCTTCACGCACCTGAAAATGCTCTGGTTGCGCTTTAATTTTTGCTGATGCGACTGGTTTACCCGTTAGGTAAGCCAATGAAGATAAAATGTCTGACATGATGTATTTCCGCTGCTTCACAGCATAGATGAGCAAATTGCTTATTGATTGATGAACCGATTTTTTGAATACATTATTGCTTAAAAAGCAGCACTACTGCTTCCGTCGCTATGCCTTCTTTGCGTCCAGTAAAACCAAGGCGTTCCGTCGTAGTGGCTTTGACATTGATGTTGCTGACATCGGTTTCAAGATCTTGTGCGATGGTTGCACACATCGCATCAATATGCGGCGCCATTTTAGGAGCCTGAGCCATGATAGTAATGTCAGCGTTGCCTAAGCGATACCCTTGCTCTTTGACTCGACGATAGACATCTTTCAACAGTTCACGACTATCCGCCCCTTTCCATTTATCGTCGGTATCGGGGAAGTGGCGTCCAATATCACCAGCGGCGATCGCACCAAGTAAAGCATCCGTCAATGCATGTAAAGCCACGTCACCATCAGAGTGAGCAACAAGTCCTTGTTCATAAGGAATTGCCACACCACCGATAATAACCGGTCCTTCACCACCAAACTTGTGCACATCAAAACCGTGACCAATTCGAATCATTTTATACCCTTTATTGTTTAACCGCGTTCACGATTTAGATAAAACTCTGCCAACGCAAGATCTTCTGGCTGAGTAATTTTTATATTATTCGCTTGGCCATGGACCAGAGCAGGCGCTTCGCCAAACCATTCCAACGCAGACGCTTCGTCTGTGATGGCAATACCTTGTTGCAATGCATCAGCCAATACACGCGTTAGCTGCTCTGTTCTGAACATTTGTGGCGTCAGCGCATGCCACAATGCTTCTCTTTCTACCGTGTGATCAATACCTTGTGTAGAATTGGCTCGTTTCATAGTATCTCTGACTGGTGCAGCCAAAATGCCACCAATGGGGTGAGTGCTGCAAACTTCAATCAACCGATCAATATCGGAAATCGATACACAAGGTCTTGCTGCATCATGAACCAATACCCATTCACTCAAACGTTGTGTACTGACGTAACGCAGACCGGAGAGCACAGAGTCGGCTCTTTCACTTCCACCATCAACACGAATCACATCAGGGTGGTTTGCAATTGCCAGCTCCGGATAATAGGGGTCACCTTCGGTAATCGCGACCACTACTTTTGAGATATTCGGATGAGATAGCAGTTTTTCTACGGTATGTTCCAGCACCGCTTTACCTGCGACTAATAAGTATTGCTTCGGGCGGTCTGCTTTCATTCGGCTACCAACACCAGCAGCAGGCACGATAGCAACATGAGATGGGATGACGTCTGACATATTACTCATCTTCTTCACCGATGATGCGATAGAACGTCTCACCTTCTCTTACCAAACCAAGTTCATGACGCGCTCTTTCTTCAATTGCATCAATACCTTGCTTAAGATCATCAATTTCAGCGAACATTTCGTTATTGCGCGCTTGTAGCTTGCTGTTCACTTGCTGTTGAACTTCAATTTCATCTTTTACAGTGTAGTAATCAGACACGCCGTTTTTACCAAACCATAGCGTGTACTGAAGTAAGCCAAACAGTAACGTGAGGACTAAAACAAAGATTCGCATATCGCTGCTAATATTCTGTGCCGGAAGGAGTTAAATAGGGAGACATATATAGCATAAATGCGAGTTTGCCTCTAGGGGAGAAAGGGAGACTCACAGACTCCTCACAGGAAAATCGAAAGAAAGAGACATACACCGTATCTAGAATATCCAAAACAAAAT
>NZ_JXOK01000080.1 GCF_000830505.1 Vibrio mytili
AAAAGTGGCTCCTCCTGCTGGGCTCGAACCAGCGACCTGCGGATTAACAGTCCGTCGCTCTACCAACTGAGCTAAGGAGGAATTATTCTTTTAAGATTTTTCTATTTAAAGAAAAAATGGTGCCGACTACCGGAATCGAACTGGTGACCTACTGATTACAAGTCAGTTGCTCTACCTACTGAGCTAAGTCGGCACACTGTATTCTTTGCTACAAGAGCATTTTTATTGTTCGTGCTAGGCACCAACAATGAATTAATTGTGGTGCCCGGAGGCGGAATCGAACCACCGACACGAGGATTTTCAATCCTCTGCTCTACCGACTGAGCTATCCGGGCGACGAGGTGTATTAAACGGTTTTTCGCGCCTTAGGTCAATAATAAAATTTAAATAAAAATATCGTTTGATGAAATTGTGGTCGGAGTGGGCTGTTTTTATGCATTTATGATCTTAATGTAAGTTAAGTCGAGCTTTCTAGGTACTTGTATGATGAGTTTGGTTGCTCAATAAATGCAAAGTAAACCTAAAGCACACTTGAAAATGTGCTCTAGGTTGACCAATTAGCTTTAAACTAGTGCTTTACGGAAAACTTATTTACCCAGTCCTCCAGTTCGTTTGCTAGTGTGCCTAAACTTGTTGTACTTGATTGACTTTCTGTGACGACTGAGTTCAACTGACATCCGCTCTCTTCTATGAGATTGATACGGTGTGCTATATCGTCACTCACTTGTGTCTGTTCCGCTGCTGCTGTTGCGATCTGTTGGCTCATGGCGGTAATTGATGCCAAGGAGGTGACTATCTGTTCTAGTGATTCTGAAGCACTTATTGACTCAGAAACTGTACTCTCACTGGTTTGTGCACAGACCTCCATTGTTTGTATCGCATTACGAGAGCCTTCCTGGAGGTTGGCAATCATATTCTGGATTTCTTTGGTACTATCTTGAGTTCGTCCGGCAAGGCTCCTTACTTCATCCGCTACTACCGCGAACCCCCTTCCTTGTTCTCCGGCTCTTGCAGCTTCAATCGCGGCATTCAGTGCTAGCAAGTTGGTTTGCTCTGCAATATCTCCAATCACATCTAACACTTTCACGATGTTATGTACGTCTTGGTCTAAATCCGAGACTGCTTTGCTCGCCGTATTAAGTTGAGAAGCAAGCCCCTGGATATTACTTACCGTGCTATGGATCAGAGATTGAGTCTGCTGACTTTGTTTGTCGGCCTCCTCTGTATTTTGTGCTGTATCATTTGCAGAGTTCGCGACTTGATTAGCTGAGGAGGCCATTTCAGTCATTGCTGTTGCTATCATCGCAGTAGATTGCTGCTGAGAGTGAGTTAAATCAGCAATGCTTCTTGACCGAGACTCTACTGCGGTCAGTTCGGAACGTAAAGCATGCATAGACTGGTCAAGGTTGCTCACCATTGTTGCCAAGGATTGACTCATGTTTTGCACAGCTTCATAGATGCTGCCTTTTACGGCGACAGTGTCAAAGCTGGTTTGAATATTGCCCGCAGCGACGGCTTGGACCGCGTTACGAACATCATTAGGCTCTCCACCTAATATGTTCAGCATTTTCCGTATGGCGATGATGAGGCTTGCTAGGATAGCGCCTGCTATGATCAAACAAAGCGCGAGTTGCCACTGCGCTGTAGCCCAAAAGCGAGCATTGACTTCATTAAATCCAATTCCCGTGCCAACGACCCAATTCCAGTGAGGGGTCTTAGATGCTATTGACAGTTTTTCTTCAGCGCTTCCGTCAGCTTGTGTTTGACTCCATGTATACTCAACAATTTGACCTGTTTTGCCGCCCAAAATATCGAGTATTAATTGTCCGACACTATTGCCATTGCTGTCTTTAAAGTCATGGAAGCTAGTGCCATGCAATTGAGGGTCGAGAGGGGCGGCGATAAACATCATGTTTTCATCAGCAACATAAACATACTCATTGTCTTTATAAATATTATTGCGAAGTAAACGCGTGGCTAACGCTTTGGCTTCATCTTCAGGCATCTCACCATCTGCTGCCATCTTTTCCACTTCAGTGAGTATGCTATATGCACTGTTGAATAGTTCGGTAACACGAGATTTGTTATCGATATTACTTGCTACCCTTAACGTCCATAAACCTGTAGCGGTCAAGGCTAGCAAGGCGAAGAGTATGATCGCAGACAGGACGTAGGCTTGAGTTTTTAATTTCATATAAGGCTCATAAAATATTTATTGATAATAAAATAGACAAGGTCATCTTATTGAAGAAGAAGAGTTACGCCTACAAACACGTACTCAAAGTATGAGATGGATTAAATTTTTATCGCAAAATAAGTATTTTGCCGAAACGGGTTTTATATTCGGAGATGATAGAAAGGAATGAAATAGTCTGAAAAGTGAGTCGAAGTAAGGGGCTAATAGAAGTGAATAAAAAAGCCGTATCAGATGATACGGCTTTTAAAAGTGGCTCCTCCTGCTGGGCTCGAACCAGCGACCTGCGGATTAACAGTCCGTCGCTCTACCAACTGAGCTAAGGAGGAATTATTCTTTT
>NZ_JXOK01000081.1 GCF_000830505.1 Vibrio mytili
TCATAAGTGCCTTTTAATGTACTTTTGTCACTATTAGGTTCGTCTTAATATATAAGTTCACTATAACTCACTTTTGTTGTGACTGTATAAGAAATTATCTATAAGTGCAATTTAAGTTACTTATGGTTGGTTTGCGAGTTCAATCCCTCTCTTTGTTCTCTATGAGAGAGTTTTATCAGCCAGAACGACATATTTGGCAACAGCGTAGTATTCGGATTAGTATTGGAAGAAGGCAGAGAAGAGTGCGTGATCGGGGCTTACCTGACCCATTACCTGACCCAAAATCGTCAGGTACAAAAAAAGGTTAGTAAACACTACGCTTACTAACCTTCTTGAATTTGGTGGCCCCTCCCAGACTTGAACTGGGGACCAATCGATTATGAGTCGACTGCTCTAACCACTGAGCTAAGGGGCCTTAATAGGTCAACGATTATAGGGGAAGCTTGGCTAGGTGTCTAGATACCAACTAGGGCAATTGCGCTTAGTTTTTATCCACTTAGCACGGTAGGCAATAAAAAAGTGACTTAGAGTCACCTTTTTGCGTTTTTTAGCGCTTGGTTTATTCGTCCAGGAAGCTGCGCAGAGTTTCTGAGCGGCTAGGGTGGCGAAGTTTACGCAGTGCTTTTGCTTCGATCTGACGGATACGTTCACGAGTAACGTCGAACTGCTTACCTACTTCTTCTAGAGTATGGTCAGTGTTCATGTCGATACCAAAGCGCATACGAAGTACTTTCGCTTCACGTGGCGTTAGGCCTGCAAGCACGTCTTTCGTCGCGCCTTTCAAGCTTGTCGCTGTGGCAGAATCTAAAGGCAATTCTAGCGTTGTATCTTCGATGAAATCACCTAGATGCGAATCTTCGTCGTCACCGATTGGTGTCTCCATTGAGATTGGCTCTTTAGCAATTTTCAGCACTTTACGAATTTTATCTTCTGGCATTTGCATGCGTTCTGCCAGTTCTTCCGGTAACGGTTCACGACCCATCTCTTGTAGCATCTGACGAGAGATACGGTTGAGTTTGTTGATCGTTTCGATCATGTGTACCGGAATGCGAATCGTACGAGCTTGGTCCGCGATTGAACGAGTGATTGCCTGACGGATCCACCACGTTGCGTAAGTCGAGAACTTGTAACCACGACGGTATTCAAATTTATCAACCGCTTTCATCAGACCGATGTTACCTTCTTGGATAAGATCCAAGAACTGTAGACCACGGTTGGTGTACTTCTTCGCGATAGAAATAACCAGACGTAAGTTCGCTTCAACCATCTCTTTCTTCGCACGGCGTGCTTTCGCTTCACCGATAGACATACGACGGCTGATGTCTTTGATGTTTTGAACGTCTAGAGAAGTCTCGTTTTCAATCATTTTTAGTTTCGCGATTGAACGACGGATTTCTTCTTCGTTACGTTTGATTTTCTCTGCGTACGGCTTATCAGACGCAAGCACTTCATCTAGCCAAGCTTCAGACGACTCGTTGCCGGTGAATAGGCTGATGAATGATTTCTTCGGCATTTTGCCGTATTCAACCACTGACTTCATGATCAGTCGTTCTTGAGTACGGACGCGATCCATAGCAGTACGCAGTTCATTCACTAAGTGATCGAACTGTTTTGGTGTTAGACGGAATTCTTTGAACACGTCTAGCATCATTTCGTTTGCGACGGTTGCTTTCGGGCTATTGAAGCCGTACTCGTTGATCGCTAACTGAAGATTTTGGTATGTGCTGCGTAGCTGATTGAATTTATCAAGCGCTAACTCAGGGTCGATACCTACATCTTCTTCAGAATCATCTGAATCGTCATCGTCTTTATCTTCGTCGTCGTCATCATCAACGTCTTCGTTATCTTCATCTTCTAGTTGAGATTCAGATAGCTCAGAGCCGATGTGCGTTGCTGTTGGTGCTGCAGTGTCGTCAGCGTCAGGGTCGACAAAACCTGAAATTAGGTCTGTAAGACGAAGCTCTTCTGCTTGAACTTTATCAAACTGTTCAAGAATGTATGGAATCGTGCCTGGGTATTCAGCAACGGACGATTGAACTTGGTTAATACCTTCTTCAATACGTTTTGCGATGTCGATTTCGCCTTCGCGGGTCAGTAGCTCTACAGTACCCATTTCACGCATGTACATGCGCACTGGGTCTGTTGTACGACCAATTTCACTTTCTACGCTAGAAAGTGCAGCGGCTGCGGCTTCGGCAGCATCTTCATCGGTAATATTTGTGTCATCATTGAGTGCTAAATCATCAGCATCAGGAGCAGTTTCTACTACCTTAATGCCCATGTCATTGATCATCTGAATGATGTCTTCTACCTGTTCTGAATCTACGATTTCAGCAGGTAGGTGGTCATTTACTTCGGCGTAGGTCAGATAGCTTGTTCCTTGCCTTTAATAACAAGTGACTTTAGCTGTGACTGCGGATTTTGATCCATAGACGGTATCCAACTTCGTAATCTGGTGAAGGAATCAGTATGCGAAATGCAAACCACTAACTATAACAAATTAAATTGTTGCTGACTAATTAAACAGGGTTACGCTTTTAAATCTAGCATCAATGCTAGCAGCTCCCTTTTCTCTTCGGCTGATAAACCGACACTTCTTGCTTTGGCCTGCAGGTTTTCAATTTGCTTTTCTACGCACTGGGCGATAATTTTGTCCAGTGAGTCTAAAAATATTTCTTCTTGGTTGTCTTCTGCGAGCGGAATGTTCCAACTCGCAAGACGAGACAGAAGTGCCTCATTCTGACTGTTTCGCCAGTGCTCTATCAATTGGCCTGTGTTGATATGGGGATGCGCCTGGCATTTATCAAGGACATCAACAAATAAACTTAGACCAGGAATGGATAAATCTCTAACGCTTGAGAGATCTGGAACCATACTTGCGTATTCTGGGTTTTGGATCAGTAACGCGATAACTTCTCGCATTGGCGTTCGTTTAATTTCTTTATGCGGCTGAAGCTTTTTGTCTTCTTGGCCTTGTTTAGAAATAAGCTGCTGTAACTGTCGTTCATCAACTAAACCTAGACGGCGACCCAGTAACTCTCTCAAGTATAGTCTTAATGTGCCGCCTGGCACTTTATCTATTAAAGGAACCGCGAGCGTGCTCAATTTTGCCATGCCTTCTTTCGAACTCATGTCCACTTGTTGTGTTAAAGAGCTAAACATAAACTCAGACAGTGGCATAGCTGTCGCAACTTGTTGCTCAAACGCTTGCTTGCCTTGCTGTCGAATGAAAGAGTCAGGGTCCTCACCATCAGGTAAGAACATGAACTTCAATTGTCGGCCATCGGTTAAATAGGGCAAGGCGTTTTCCATGGCTCGCCATGCGGCTTCTCGGCCTGCACGGTCACCATCGTAGCAACAAACAACCGTACTTGTCTGACGAAACAACACTTGCAGGTGGTCGCCAGTGGTTGAGGTGCCCAATGAAGCCACAGAATAGTCGACACCATATTGCGCGAGTGCGACGACGTCCATGTAACCTTCGACCACTAAAATTTGTGGTGGTTCGCGATACGCTTGTAACACTTCATATAGGCCATATAATTCTTTGCCTTTATGAAATATCGGCGTTTCTGGTGAGTTGAGGTATTTCGGGGTCCCGTCACCTAATACTCGGCCACCAAAACCAATCACTCGTCCTCGACGGTCGCGAATCGGGAACATGATGCGACCGCGAAAACGGTCATAACGGTTACCTTTATCGTTTTCAATCAGCATGCCGCCAGTGACGAGCATGTCTTGCGCTTCTTTTTGTTGGCCGAAATTTTTACGAACTAAATCCCATTCGTCAGCGACATAGCCGATGCCAAATTTCTGAACGACTTCACCGGATAGACCACGGTTTTTTAAGTACTCAATGGCAACCTTGCTCGCTGGTAACTTGAGCTGATTCCGGTAAAACTGACCAATGCTGCCCATCAAATCATACAGCTACGTTTTTCGCTGCTGCTGACTTGAGGCCCTGATTGAAAATTTCCGCTGCCACCACTGCGCTGCTCTCGGGGGACATCTAATCCTAAGTAAGAGGCAAGCTCTTCAATCGCTTCGACAAACTCTAGGCGATCGAACTCCATTAAAAAGTCGATTGCGTTGCCGTGCGCACCACAGCCAAAACAGTGATAAAACTGCTTTTCTTGACTGACGCTAAAAGAAGGGGTTTTCTCGTTATGAAAAGGACAGCAAGCGCCGTAGTTTTTGCCTTTTTTCTTAAGTTTTACACGCGCGTCGACGATGTCGACAATATCAAGTCGAGCGAGGAGATCATCAATAAAACTGCGAGGGATGTGTCCAGCCATAAAACCTAACAAAAAAAGAAAATCATGATTGGTGCGGATGAAGAGAAAATACGTGTATCAAGCTTTATGTAATTTCGTTCATCCAGATACAAACAAGCCGTGCGTTCCAAAGGATAGCACGGCTTGCTGCAATTGGGTGGGGTCGTTAAGCCAATTTAGCGCGAACTAAACCGCTCACTTTACCCATGTCTGCACGCCCTTGAATTTGCGGTTTCAGAACACCCATTACTTTGCCCATGTCTTGCATGCCAGCTGCACCAGATTCGGCAATTGCATTCTCAATAAGAACAGCAACTTCTTCATCGGTCAGTGGTTGAGGCATAAAGTCCTCAAGAACCGTAATTTCTGCTTGTTCCGCATCAGCAAGATCTTGTCGACCCGCTGCTTCATACTGCGATACAGAATCGCGACGTTGTTTAACCATTTTCGTTAATACCGCAATGATATCGTCGTCGTTCAGAGTGATCCGCTCGTCGACTTCACGTTGCTTTATTGCTGAAAGTGCTAAACGAATAGTACCAAGGCGCAATTTGTCCTTGGCTTTCATCGCTAATTTTTGCTCTTCTTTGAGTTGATCAATCAGAGCCATAACTAAATTCCTTCTGGAGCTCAGTTATTAGTACAGGCGAACGCGACGAGCGTTTTCGCGAGCTAGCTTCTTAGCGTGACGCTTTTGAGCTGCTGCTTTAGCGCGTTTGCGAACTGTAGTTGGTTTTTCGTAGTGCTCACGACGACGCACTTCAGAAAGGATACCTGCTTTTTCGCAAGAGCGCTTGAAACGACGTAGAGCAACGTCGAACGGTTCGTTTTCACGTACTTTAACTACTGGCATATGCCTTTCACCTCAGGGGTTATTCGTTAATGCTGGAATTCGACAGACCAAATCACAATTATTCGGCCATTTACCAGCTAATCAAAAATGGTGCGGAATTTTAATCCGATCATAACCGCTTTGTAAAGCCTTTTATCGATTATTGTCTGTACAAAATTTGTTTGCAGCACCAAGGCAAGGTAATATGACGCCCAAATTTCCTCTATACAGAAAGCATACTGAGAAAACCATGCGCATTATTGGTATTGAAACCTCTTGTGACGAGACTGGCATCGCGATTTATGACGATGAGAAGGGTCTATTGTCACACAAGCTTTATAGCCAAGTAAAACTCCACGCGGATTATGGTGGTGTCGTGCCTGAATTGGCTTCACGTGACCATGTAAAAAAAACCATACCTCTTATTAAAGAAGCGCTGAAAGAAGCACACCTTACCTCAAAAGACATTGATGGTGTGGCCTATACCGCAGGCCCAGGTTTGGTCGGTGCGCTCTTGGTTGGAGCCACCATTGGCCGCAGTATTGCTTACGCATGGGGTGTGCCTGCCGTACCTGTACACCATATGGAAGGTCATTTACTGGCTCCAATGTTAGAAGATAACCCACCGCCATTTCCGTTTGTCGCGGTATTGGTCTCTGGTGGTCATTCAATGATGGTGGAAGTAAAAGGCATTGGTGAGTACCAAATTCTGGGTGAGTCGATTGATGATGCCGCTGGAGAAGCGTTTGACAAGACGGCCAAGTTAATGGGGCTCGATTATCCTGGAGGGCCGCTGCTTTCCAAGTTAGCTGAAAAAGGCACACCAGGTCGTTTTAAGTTCCCACGTCCGATGACCGATCGTCCGGGTCTCGACATGAGCTTCTCTGGCCTAAAAACATTCACTGCCAATACCATTGCTGCTAATGGGGATGACGAGCAGACTCGTGCCGATATCGCATTAGCGTTTGAAGAAGCTGTGTGTGCGACCTTAGCGATCAAGTGTAAACGAGCACTAGAACAAACAGGCATGAAGCGCATTGTGATTGCGGGTGGTGTCAGTGCCAACCGTCGTTTGCGTGCAGAGCTAGAAAAGCTGGCACAAAAAATAGGTGGAGAAGTGTACTATCCACGCACTGAATTCTGCACTGATAATGGTGCAATGATCGCCTATGCTGGTATGCAACGTTTGAAAAATGGTGAAGTTTCGGATATGTCGGTAGAGGCAAGACCTCGTTGGCCGATCGATCAACTCACGCCAATTGCATAACCCACCGCATACCGTTCAGGGCCTCTATCGATAGAGGCCTTTGTTTTAACCGAGATGTTTTAGCTGAAATGTTCGGTACGAGAAACAGAATAAATGGATAGAACAATGAATACATTTGAAATTGAAGGTCAGCAACTTGCTTATTTAGATAAAGGTGAAGGCCCTGTTCTGCTCTTTGGTCACAGCTACTTGTGGGATAGCCAAATGTGGGCACCGCAAATCGAAGCGTTGAGCCAGAACTATCGTTGCATTGTGCCGGATCTGTGGGCGCATGGTGAGTCTGATATCGCACCTACTTCGATGTGCTCTTTGGTCGATTACGCAAAACACATGTTGGCGTTGATGGATCATCTACAGGTTGAGCAATTCTCTATCATTGGCTTATCGGTTGGCGGAATGTGGGGCGCAGAATTGACGGCTCAGGCGCCCGAGCGGGTTAAGTCATTAGTGCTCATGGATACGTTTATTGGTTGGGAGCCCGAAGTCACCCATAAAAAATACTTTGCGATGCTTGATACCATTAGCCAACTTCAAGCAGTGCCTGCTCCGATAGTTGAGACGGTTGTGCCGTTATTCTTTGCTAACAATGCTGAGCATGATAATCCAAACTTGGTGGCGTCTTTTAAGCGTCACTTAGAAACGCTGCAAGGAGAGCGCGCAGTAGAAGTCGCTCGTATTGGTCGTATGGTATTTGGTCGTCGTGATGTGATCGATGACTCGGAAAAGTTTGCCTTACCAACGTTGATTGCCGTGGGTTGTGAAGACAAACCTCGCCCGGTCTTTGAATCTTATCTGATGAAGGATTGCATTACGGGCAGCGAGTTGGTTGAAATTCCTGCTGCTGGCCATATCAGCTCATTAGAGCAACCAGAGTTTGTCAATCAGATGCTATTGAACTTTTTAAATAAAGTTTACTCTTAAGCTTAAATTAGGAAGAGACTCGGTATTATGCCGAGTTTTTTTCTGTCAGCTTTTTATCACCGATTTTCGGTTCTTCGCCGGCAACTAGGCGGCGAATGTTTTGGTGGTGTTTAAACACGATCAAACAGCACAGCATGGCAACTGGCAGGGTGTACTGCGGTTTGAACATCCAAGTATAAAAAGGGGTCATTAAGACAGTGACCAAGGCGGCTAGGGATGAGTAGCGGAAAATAACCGCAACTAAGAGCCAAGTGAACATGACGATCACGGTAAGGTCCAAGCCAATTGGAGCGATCGCGCCAAGGGCAGTGGCGACACCTTTTCCGCCTTTGAAGTGGAAGAAAATGGGGTACATGTGACCTAAGCAGGCGGCAATGGCAATAATACCAAGAATGATGGGTTCAATGCCTAAAAAGTATCCGCCCCAAACCGGAATCGTGCCTTTGAGCATGTCGCACAGCAAGACAGCGACTGCCGCTCCTTTTCCGCCAATGCGTAATACATTGGTTGCCCCAGGGTTATGAGACCCTACGTTGCGTGGGTCTGGCAGTTTTAACACGCGACAAATTAAGACAGCACTGGAAATAGAACCCAGTAAATAGGCGGCCATTGTCATTATTAGTGCCAGTGCGTCCATAGAAGTCCTTGGTGGATTGGAATTTCATGCTCAGATCCGGTGTGATTGTTATCATAGCCCGAATTGGGTTTAAGCAGAAATATTCTCTGCGTTTGAGCTTGCATTATGCGAGTTCCTGTATATAAAGGTGTTCGCAGTTTATTTACCTAAGTGCTCTGGTTCTCGCGATCGTTCGAGTGCTTAGGTAGAGAATATTACGATCAAATTACCCCTCACGGGTATCCGACCTCTGTTATAGAAGGACATAAGATGGCTCTGGATAAAGTCTTTATTGAACAGCTAGAAGTAATCACCACCATTGGTGTGTACGACTGGGAGCAACAAATTAAACAAAAGTTGGTGCTGGATATTGAAATGGCACACGACAATAAACCTGCTGGTAAAAGCGATGATGTACAAGATGCCCTTGATTACTCGCAAGTCAGTGATGCCGTTCTGAGTCATATTGAAAATGGTCGTTTTCTGTTAGTCGAACGCGTTGCAGAAGAAGTGGCTGAAATCATTATGCAGCGCTTCTCAGTGCCCTGGGTCAAAATCCGTTTGGCGAAACCTGGCGCGGTTCCTCAAGCGCGGGCGGTGGGTGTTGTGATCGAGCGAGGCCAGGCATGATCACCACGTATATCGGTGTTGGAACGAATATAGAGCGGGAGCGTCATTGCATGGCGGCTTATCAAGAGTTACAAAAGCTTGATGAAGACCTTGTTGTTTCTCCGATATACGAATGTGCACCTATTGGCTTTAATAGTCAGAACTTCTACAACTTTATCATTAGGTTACGTACAGGTTTATCAATAGAAGAATTGAGGTCTCATCTTCGTGGGATTGAATTTAAGTGGGGACGAGAGGAAAACGCACAAAAGTATCAGGATCGAACACTGGATCTCGATATAGTGTTGTTTGGTGAGTGCGTTTCAAAGCAAAGCCCAGAGTTACCTCGCAGCGATATCTATAAATATCCCTTTGTAACAAAGCCTCTCTATGATTTGGAGCCTAACTTGGTGATCCCCGGTGATGGCCGCACTGTTGCTGAAATTTGGCAAGCAATGCAGCCAGTTGATTCACTCAAACCTGTTTCTTTTTCACTTTAATTTGAGTTATTTACATGAGTTATTTTGAAGCCTTTATTTTGGCTCTTATTCAGGGACTGACTGAGTTCCTACCTATTTCGAGCTCTGCTCACTTGATTTTACCTTCTGCCATTTTTGGTTGGGCAGACCAAGGTTTAGCGTTTGATGTTGCGGTTCACGTTGGTACTTTGATGGCGGTGGTGATTTACTTCCGTAAAGAGGTCATTTCGTTGTTCAGCGCATTATTTGGCTCAATATTTAAAGGTGAACGAAGCAAAGAAGCGACGTTAGCATGGATGATTGTGATAGCGACGATCCCCGCTTGTTTCTTCGGCTTTTTCATGAAAGACCTTATTGAGGTTTACTTGCGCAGTGCTTACGTGATTGCTACCACTACAATTGTGTTTGGTCTGTTGTTATGGTGGGCAGATAAAAATGCTCAACAGAATGCCGATGAATACCAAACTGGTTGGAAAAAAGCGGTCTTTATCGGTGTCGCGCAAGCATTAGCAATGATTCCAGGGACGTCGCGTTCAGGGGCAACCATTACTGCGGCACTGTACCTTGGTTTTACTCGCGAAGCTGCGGCGCGTTTTTCATTCTTAATGTCGATTCCGATCATTGCACTTGCTGGTAGCTATCTAGGCATGAAGCTGGTCACCAGTGGTGAACCGATTCATATTGGCTTCCTTCTCACCGGAATTATCACTTCGTTTGTGAGTGCGTATATCTGTATTTTCTTCTTCCTTAAGATGATTTCACGTATGGGGATGACGCCATTTGTTATCTACCGCCTCATCTTGGGTGTGGGTCTGTTCGCCTTCTTGCTGAGCGCCTAACTTGCTCTTTTTCACGAAAAGATCATGATCGACCAAATAACGTCCGCTCAGTAGAGCGGGCGTTTTTATTGGATTAGAGGCTATCTATCGATTTAAGTTATCTATCGATTTAAGTTATTTATCTAGATTAAGCTATTTATCTAAAACGACTCTTACCGCTTCAATGCGGCGTTTTTCTTGCTCATCCCTAATCGAAGGGCCTTTGAATCCATCCCGAATGATTGCCTGAACATCAACGGCAGCAGCAGCCTGATAGGCCTTCCTGAATAAATCCGCTTGCGGATAAGGTTTATCGGCCAGTCCTTTACGTCCTGCATGATCTGCCTGGCAGCAAAGGAGAATGTCTTCCAGACGTTCAGCTTTACGCCACACATCAAACTTGTTGAGAATCTTAACCACGGTTTGCGGTTTTAACTCTGCTGCTCGATGAACATTTGAGTGTTGCTCGCACACCATTAAGGCGAGGTCTCGAAACTCGTTAGGGACACGAACTCGCGAACAAAGTTTTTTAATTAGGTTTAAGCCCGTATGGCAATGCATTTTATGGCTTGGCCATTCGCTTTTCGGTGTGACACCTTTACCAAGATCGTGGACTTGTGCTGCGAATCGGACAGGAAGAGAACGGCTGATCTTTGCGGCTTGCTCTGCGACCAATAATGTATGAATCCCTGTGTCGATCTCAGGATGCCACTGCTCTGGTTGTGGGACGCCAAACAGCGCATCAATTTCGGGTAGCACAACACTCAGAGCACCACAATCACGGAGTACAGATAAAAAGACATCTGGTCTTGGTGTTGAGAGAGACTTATGCCACTCTAACCAGACGCGTTCTGGCGTCAGCGTTTCGAGTTCTCCCGACTCCGCTATTTGGCGCATCAATTGTTGAGTTTCTTCTGCGACGGAAAATCCTAATGAGGCTAATTTCGCGGCAAAGCGGGCGACCCGTAACACTCGCAGAGGATCTTCGGTAAAGGCATCGGAGACATGTCGGAGTAGGCGATGATTAAGGTCGTGCTGGCCACCATAAGGGTCATAGATCTGGCCTTTATCGTCCATTGCCATTGCGTTGATAGTGAGATCACGACGGATGAGGTCTTCTTCTAATGTGACGCTTTGATCAAAGAAACATTCAAACCCAGTATAACCAGCACCGGATTTTCTTTCTGTTCTGGCAAGGGCGTGCTCTTCTTTCGTCTCAGGGTGGAGAAATACGGGAAAATCTTTCCCAACCGCGGTATACCCTTTAGCCAGCATCATTTCTGGTGTAGACCCGACCACTACCCAGTCTTTATCATAGCTATCAAGACCGAGCAATTGATCTCGGACCGCACCACCTACTAAGTAAACTTGCACGAATTACCTCTTAATTTATTCATATGCCGTTGGACATTGTAGCAAGCAATGGTACTTTTCTTTACTCCCAACAGCAGATGTATTTATGTTTAGATTGCAAATGAATCCTGTGTGTGGGGATTTTTAGCTGGAGAGCTTAATGTATAAAGATTTTTTCGGGTTTGTAGAGCAGCCGTTTTCGATTGTTCCAAATTCACGTTATTTATATCTGAGTCAACGTCATAAAGAGGCGATTACGCATCTCAAAGCTGGGTTGGGAGATGGGGGCGGGTTCGCGATGCTGACGGGAGAAGTTGGCACCGGGAAAACGACAGTCGCGAAGGCGATGCTGGCAAACTTGGATGACAGCACCAAAGCCGGATTGATCCTCAACCCTACTTTTTCGAGCCGTGACTTACTCGAGGCGATTTGTGATGAGTTTAATGTCGCCTACCCACAACAGGCGACATTGAAACAGCTCAATCAGGTGATTCATCAATACTTGCTGCACAACCACAGTTTTGGTTGGCAAACACTGTTGGTGATTGATGAAGCTCAGCACCTGAGTGCCGACGTGCTTGAGCAGTTACGTTTGCTCACTAATTTAGAAACTGACACCAGAAAGCTACTTAAAGTGTTGCTGGTGGGGCAGCCAGAACTTCAACGCTTGTTGCAAACCACACAGTTGCGCCAGCTCGCGCAGCGAATTACGGGCCGTTACCACCTGTTGCCACTTGATGAAAAAGAGACCACGGACTACATCGCATTTCGTTTGCATACGGCAGGGGGTGATCAGCAGTTATTTAATCACAGCTCGACTAAGCAGATTGCAAAGTACAGTCACGGCATTCCACGTCTTATCAACCTTATCTGTGATAAAGCACTGAACATGAGCTACCACCAGGGCAGTGTGGTGGTTGATAAGAAAACGGTTTTGCAAGCGTGTGAAGAGGTCATGCAATTTCAGGCAGAAATTTATCAGCAAGATGCTAAATCTGGCCAAAGAATAGCACGGCGATCATTTGTGTGGCCTGCGTGGGGAACCGTCATGCTCGGCGTCACCGCTGCATTGGGAATTGGCTGGGCAGCACCAATCATACGCTTGATTTACCCCAATTATCTGTCGCGCATTTTCCGGTGTTTCAGAAAGAAGACGCTCCGATTCATAAGCCCGTTGCTGCCATGGTTCAGGAACAACTCACCAATCAACAACGTGCGTCATTATTGGCTCAGAAACAATCCAACCTTGCTGTCAATGACTTGTACCGATTATGGGGATACCGAGCATCAGTGCGTGACAACCTCTGCTTGTCTGAGCCTCAGTCGACGATGGTTTGCGAAAGGAAAATGGCGACCTGGCCGTTATTGATACAACAAAACCGTCCTGTGATTTTAGAACTGAATTATCAGGGTGAAATCGGTTATGTGATTTTGTATGCCATTGGCAACGATAAAGTCGAGGTATTGAATGGTAAGCAGCGTCTACGTTTACCCGCATCTTGGCTTAAACCGCTATGGCAAGGTAATGTTATCGAATTATGGGAAGCGCCACTCAAAGGCACATTGCGTGTCGACATGGAGGGCCCCGCGATTGAAGTGTTAGATGAATTGCTGTCGAAAGCGGTGAGTGAGCCGCCTTTAGGAACGTCAACGTTTGATGGTGCGATGAAAGAGCGTGTGGAATTGTTCCAGCGTTGGCAAGGTATCGCGGTCGATGGTATAGCAGGGCAACGTACTCTCGAACGCTTGCAACAGAATGTGCAGCTCAACGCACCGACGCTCAATCGTATTGAAGAGGAAGAAGCATAATGTCGATAGCCAAACATCTCGGACTTTTTCTGATTCCCGTTAGTGTGTCTACGTTGGGAGCCGTTTGGTATCTCCAAACGGTAAACTCTGCAAATCATGTAGAACCTTCACCACCGTCATCCGCTGTCGTTGACGTTAAACAGCCATTTACCGTGCTTGAATACCCAGAGGTAACTCAGTTGGCTCAATTGTCGCGAGAGTGGCCTCAAGCAGAGCTGTCGCAAGAGATAGGCTCATACTTAGATTCCGCACAGTATAACAGCAGTACGGAAAGTGCAGACGCACCTGTGGCTCAAAATCAAGCGTCATCGTATTCTAGTGAAGATGATCTAGGGTTGTCTCTGGAGGGCCTTGACTTATCCTCTCTCTCTCCGGATTTAGCGAGAAAGGTCGAAAATGCTATGTCGCAAGGTGATTCACTAGAATCTCGCAACGCGCCAGTCAATGACTTAGAAAGAAATGCGAAGCAATGGCAGGGTCGTTTGCCTGCGCTTAATTTACAAACCCACATGTACACCAGTGATGCTAATCGTCGTTGGGTAAAAATTAATGATGTTGAGTATCATCAAGGGGATGTCGTGGATGGACAAGTGACGTTAAAAGAGATCCAACCGCAAGCCGTGGTCGTGGAGTTTCAAGGAGAGCAGATCCGAATTCCCGCCCTGTACGAGTGGAATGGATAAGTGCTGATCTGAGGCAGAGAATAGAAACACAAAAGGCCACATCGTTGTGGCCTTTTGTTTGTATCCGATGCTTTTGTTTGTATCAGATAATTTGCTGCGGCGGCAGTCTATTATGCCCAGCCAGCAGGTGAGCGTTTTCTACGCGGCACAATATGTGGCAGAATCAAACCGAATAACAGCCCAATCCCAGCAACACCGCCACCGTAAGTAAAGTACTTCAGTAGCATGTCATCTTTTTGTGTATCTAGTTTTGCACGCAATTCGCGGTTTTCTGTCTCAACTGAGGTAAGCTGATCGCTGATTTCAGAGTACTTATGTTCAAGATCTGAAATTTGTTGGTTGCGGGTTTCTAGTGATGTCACTAAGCCTGCTTTTTCGGTATCAGAAGTCTGACGAGCATTGGCCAGTTGTTCTTTCACTTCTTTCAGTTCTTTCTCGATACGAGGAAGACGAATCGCCATGCTTTCTTCATTTGTCACGAACTTACTCTGTACCCAACCAGTACGTCCACGTTCATCCCGAATCTGCGTGTAGCCCGTCTCTCGGTTGGCATTTAGCAGTTGTACTTTAGAGCCAGCATTCACACTACCGATAATGCGGTATGTGTTGTTTGGACCAGAGTGCATGAAAGTGAATAGTTCATCAGAAATATAACGGTCTGCTGCCAATGCTGCAGGGGCAGCAAGCAACGTAAATAGAACCGTGATGATTAGTTTTTTCACAGTAAATCCCTTAACGATCTTTTTGAATACAGCCTTGGCTTCGAATAATGGAAGCCGGAAATAGACGCATAGTATTCAGTTTCAAACTTCGGTGCAACAAAGAAGGGAGGCAAAGCCTCCCTTTCTGTGCGATCGAGTCAATAATGACAAAGCGCTTACATTCTATTGACGGCTCTCTTAAGCGAACATCGCTTGGATTCCGTAAAAGAATACCACTGCCAATAGAGCACCTGCTGGCAAGGTTACAATCCATGATGCCACGATGTTACGAACCACACCAAGGTTCAGGGCCGCAATACCACGAGCAAAACCAACCCCCAGCACTGCACCAACCAGAGTTTGTGTTGTTGAAATAGGTAGACCAGTACCTGACGCAAGAACAACGGTACAAGCGGTTGCCAACTGAGCGGCAAAACCACGGCTTGGCGTTAGCTCTGTAATGCCTGTGCCTACGGTTGCCATTACTTTGTGACCAAGGGTCGCAAGACCAACAACGATACCGATACCACCGAGAGGAAGAATCCACCATGCAATGCTGCTTTTCGCCGTGATCGTGCCCATGTGCTCTACCGTTGATACAACCGCAGAAAGTGGACCAATCGCATTAGCAACGTCGTTTGAACCGTGCGCAAATGCCATCGCACAAGCAGTGATAACCATGAGTACGCTGAAGATACCTTCTACACCTGAGAAGCTGTGGTCATCTTCACGGTTGGCAAATTTCTTCTGGATGTAGAAATAACCGCCGGCCATCACAAGAGCCGACACTGCAGCAGCCCACATCCAGGCTTCACCATTACTAAGGTGCAGACCGACGTGCTTAAGACCTTTCTTGATGGTAACAAGTGCAATGACCATCGTGGTAATAAACATGTACACCGGAACAAAACGCTTTGCATTGAATAAAGGGTTTTCGGTGTCAAATATTAGTCGCTGTGCACTGACAAAAATCACGTAGCAAAAAAGCCTGAAATGACTGGGGTGACGATCCAACTGCCAACAATACCTTGAACACTGCTCCAGTCTACCGCTTCTGTTCCGACCGAAACACAAGCAAAACCGATAATAGCACCGATGATTGAGTGAGTTGTCGATACTGGCCAACCCATGTAGGACGCAAGCAATAGCCAAGTACCCGCAGCAAGGAGCGCAGACATCATGCCATAGACAAGAACATCGGGTTGGCTGGCAAAGAGAGAGGTTTCAATTACCCCTTTTCGGATTGTGTCGGTAACTTCGCCACCTGCCAGGTATGCACCTGCAAATTCGAAAATCATCGCGATGATGATGGCTTGTTTTACGGTTAGCGCTTTTGAGCCTACAGATGTCCCCATTGCATTAGCTACATCATTTGCGCCAATACCAATCGCCATCAGTAAACCAAAAATCGCTGCAACAATAATCAGGACAGTGCCGTAGTTCGCAAGGATATCCATCGTAATACCTAGTTGTTTTATAACAAGCGGAACAAAATTCTACGCACGCCAAATCACAAGACGATGAAAATGGTCATCGTCCTTATGATACGTACAGATAATGCTCTTCGTTATTTTGTTAACTTATGTTTTAAGATCGAGATAGCATGACTTCCAAGCGAGCACCTACGCGCTGTGCTTGGTCGGCAATACCACCTACCCATTCAAAAATCTTATACAAGAACATGACATCGATAGGGTTCATGTCCGATTCAATCGCCATTAATTGTTGGCGCAGTTCAATCTGCATCGTATCGGTATCATCTTCTATGATATCTAACTGATTAATCATTTCTGCAACCAGAGTTACTTCACGGCCTTTAAAGCCCGTCTCAAGTAATTCATCAAGTTCGTTAATGACCTTTTGCGCTTGATTTGCAGCGTCAAGACAACGCTGAACGTAAGCGAGGAAGTTGGAGTGGAGTACCTCAGGAATGACAAGCTGTCGACCATATACACGGCCAGCAATGTCTTTTGCCAAGTTAGCAAGTTTATCCTGTTGAGTCAGGAGCTCAAGCATGTCGGTACGATCGACAGGCATGAACAAACCGCGAGGCAATTTTAGACGGATTTCACGTTTTAGCACATCCGCTTCTTTCTCTAGATGCGAGATTTGAGCACGGATTTCAGCGGCTTTTTCCCAGTCACCCTTTGAAGAAACTTCAAAGAATTTCACTAGGTGTGAGCAACATTCGTTGACACACACAACGTGGCGTTGCAAAGGCTTAATCGGGGACTTTGCAAATAACCCCATAATTGTATTTACTGGCATGGTCATTCAACCTAATAGCTATAACCTAAAAAAAACATACACCATTTCTTTACTCTTGGCGAAATGTTGAACGATGGCTATAAAGGCGCGCATGTTAACGCATTAAATCACTCATTAAAACTGTTTTAGATCATCAATCGGATGATATTTCTCTCTTGCCGTGTGAGAAATTACGCAATATCCTCTTTCTATCTGCGTTGAAAGGTATAGATATGGAAACCGAAATAGAACTGAAGTTTTTTGTTTCTCCCGAGTTTTCAGATATTTTACGGGAAAAAATCTCTGAAACAAAAGTTCTTCAGCATAGTTGTCGTGAATTAGGGAACACGTATTTTGATACGGCCGACAATTGGCTACGAAAGCATGACATAGGCTTAAGAATCCGCCGTTTTGATGATGTATTTGTGCAAACCGTTAAAACCGCAGGACGTGTCGTCGCGGGTTTACATCAACGACCAGAATATAATGCGGAGCACGATTGCAATGAGCCTGTGCTTGCGCTGCATCCTGAAGACATCTGGCCACCAGGCAAAGAGGTTGGAACGCTTCAAGCAGAATTGACGCCACTTTTCTCGACCAACTTTGTTCGTGAGCAATGGCTTATCGGTATGGCGGATGGTAGCCAAGTGGAAGTGGCTTTCGATCAGGGTAACGTCGTTGCGCAAGGGAAAGATGGAGAAGACGTTCAAGAGCCAATTTGCGAAGTTGAACTTGAACTCAAATCAGGCCAAACGGATGCGCTATTTACTTTAGCTCGCAGCTTTTGTGAGCATGGCGGGATGCGCCTTGGTAACTTGAGCAAAGCAGCGCGAGGTTACCGCTTAGCAACCAATCACACCGGTGATGAGGTTAAATCCCTCTCTTTGGTCGACACGAGTCCAACTGATACCGTCGAATATTGCCTGATTAATTCACTCGAACATGCCTTGTCTCATTGGCATTACCACGAACAAATCTATGCTGAGCGTGATTCCGTTCCAGCACTGCGCGAAATCAACAACGCGATTCGTTTTATTCGTCAAACCTTGACGATTTTTGGCGGTGTCGTTCCTCGACGAGCCAGCGCGATTCTTCGTCAAGAGCTTAAGTGGTTAGAAGAAGAGTTGAGTTGGCTGGACGAGCACGCTCACCTTGAAGAATTGCTTGATGATAAAGGCAATGTGCTGCGCAAGCTTGATGCTCGCAAGTTTTTGGTGTCTGAGCTCACGCAACAATTACAAGAACTGCCGAGCCGTGAAGACGTTCTAGAGTTGCTCAGCTCTGCGCGCTATACCGGTTTACTGCTGGATCTTAGCCGCTGGATTTTAGCACGTGGCTGGCAGCCCTTCTTGGATGAGAAAGCACGCGAAAAAATGGCAAGCAACATAATGCCATTCTCTATCAAGCAACTAGATCGTACTTGGGCGGAGCTCATTGAAGCTTTCCCAGCTGAGCGTGAGCTATCGGCACAGGATTATGTTGATCAACGTTACCGCTTGTTACGCAACCTCTATACGGGGATTGGTTTTGCCATTTTGTATAACAACGAAGAGCGCAACAGCTTTCGTCTCCCTTGGGCAGATCTAGTACATGGAATTGATGATCTTTTAATGTTGAATCATCTATTGCCATTAGTTGATATGTTAGAAGATGAAGAGAAAGAACAATTACAGCGTTGGTTGCACCGTCAAGAGCGGTCGATCCTACATGCTATGGATCAAACCCGAGCCATCAGTATTGAAGCGCAGCCTTACTGGCGAGAGTAATGTGGTCTGCAAAGCGTCATATGGCCTTTGCATATAAACAGCGTTAACGTATCTGGACACGATCAGAGCGCATCATCGAAATAGGACCAATGGGTCCTATTTTTTTATCAGAAATTGTTCAAATTGTGCTGTAGTTCAAAGCATTGATGATCCCAAAAAGAAAAAACTTCAGAATCTCCCCCTCTGACCGATAAGCATCTGATGAGCTTTGTTTTCGTTGGGAACGCTGTCAGTTTGGGTCACAAATTTTGCAGCCAATATCCGTGTTAATTATACCAGTACTAACCATACCAGTATTAACCATAACAATGTCTACAAAAACGTGCTCAATCATTTGCTGTTTTTGATATTAGTGTGTCATGCTTATACGTTAAGTGAATGGACAAACAGTAAGATTTTATTAGAACCCGGTGGAGAAAGGACGATGAAAAAGCTGACATTTAAACCATGGGAAAGGGTCATATCCGACATTCGATTGGTGCCTAAAATGATCATGCTAATGGTATTTAGTACGATTTTGATCGTGGTGAAACAATTTTGGGATGCTAATACCTTTTATGATGCCCTGTTGGCGGCAACAGAAAATACCGACGTTGCACAGCAACACTATGATGCGTATCTGGTTCAAGCAGCTTGGCAAACGGCCTTACTTATTGTGATTTTTGTGGTTCTTTTACTGGCGGCATCAAGAGTGATGTTGCGTCAGACTCATTATTTGAGTGACGCCATCAAGTTAATGGCCAGTAAAGATTTGTCTGTTCCATTTGGTATGAATTGTAAAGATGAGTATGGCGATCTGGCGCGTGAACTAGAAAAAACACGATCTCAGTTAAATGATGTCATTCAAATGCAGATCAATGCTTCCGATGAGTTGTCAACGCTCACAGAGGTGATGACAGTCAGCATGTTTGAAACCAAAGAATCTGCGCAAGAAGAGTTTAATGAAATTGATCAGCTTGCGACAGCAATGAGTGAGATGTCATCGACGGTACAGACGGTCGCCGAGCATGCGCAAAATGCCTCCTCTTTAACTGAACAAGCTTCTGCTCAGGCAATCTCTGGTCAACAGTTCCTGCAAAGTACAGTGTTGAAAATGAGTGAACTATCAACAGACATCGCTTCTTCGGCTCAGGCGGTGAATCAAGTGGAAGAGAGAGTTGAAGCGATTGGCAGTGTCGTTGGTACGATTCAGGGAATCTCAGAGCAAACCAACTTACTAGCATTGAATGCAGCCATTGAAGCTGCGCGTGCCGGTGAGGCAGGGCGTGGTTTCGCCGTGGTTGCTGATGAGGTGCGTAACCTGGCACAGCGTACTCAGCAGGCTACGGTTGAAATTCAGGATATGATCGGTCAGCTACAAACCAGTGCCGAGTCTGCCGTTGGCTTAATGGAGAAGAGCGTTGTAGAAGCTGCGGAAGGTAATGAATTGGTTGCGAATGCGGGCAGTGAGTTGGATGGCATTGTTGGTCAGGTAACGCAAATCAACGATATGAATTTCCAGATTGCAACCGCATCGGGTCAGCAAAGCAGCGTGGCAGAGGAAATGAACCAAAACTTAACCAATGTCAGAGAGCTTGTCGAAGCCTCGGTGGTGGTGGTGAGTGAATTACTGGAAACGTCTGAGTTGATGCAAAACAACGCATCAGAGTTGGATAAGAAAATTAAGTCATTCAGCGTTTAATTCGGTCAAGCTTTGATAATACGCCACAAACCTTTTGTGGGCGTTTTTATTTGTCCTAACTCTGGTATAACTTTAATCTCATCTATTCGTGCTTTTCACAAGGAAGAAAAATGCAGCTGCCTTCGTCTCTGATCTCTGTCTCCGAGTCTGCCGTTCAAAATGCTCAACAAGCGGGTTACTTTCAATCATGGCCGCAGGACGTCGCGGAACAATTTCGCTATGTCGCTGGCCTGAGTCAGTTCATCGTAGACGCGGTGCATCGAGATGAAACGCTCGCTCAAGAGCTACCGAATATGTTGGCCGATTCGAGCCGTCAGGAGTCTTACCGAAGCCGACTCGCTACTTTATTAGCAGAGTGCCCGGATGAAATGTCTGGTCATCGTGTGCTGCGTCAGTTTCGTAATCGAGAAATGGTTTATATCGCCTGGAAAGACTTTTTGCACGCTTGGACGTTGGAAGCCTCTTTGAGTCATCTTTCTCAGCTGGCTGAAGCGATGATTTTCGAAACCTATCAATGGCAATATCAAGCGTGTTGCCAAGAGTGGGGCACACCAATGAATGCCGAAGGCGAAGCACAACCGATGCTGATTATTGGGATGGGGAAGCTCGGTGGTGGTGAACTGAATTTCTCCTCGGATATCGACTTGATTTTTACTTACCCCGAAAATGGAGAAACGCAAGGTGCTCGCCGTAGCATCGCCAATGCCCAGTTTTTTACCCGTTTGGGGCAGCGGATCATCAAGGCGCTTGATCAACAAACGTTTGATGGCTTTTGCTATCGCGTCGATATGCGTTTGCGTCCATTTGGTGAAAGTGGCCCTTTAGTGATGAGCTATGCAGCCCTAGAAGATTACTATCAAGAGCAAGGCCGAGATTGGGAGCGCTATGCGATGGTCAAAGCTCGGGTGATGGGCTGTGAGATGTATCCTCAATACCAAGAGTTACGTCAGATGTTGCGCCCATTTGTGTTTCGCCGTTATATCGATTTCGGTGCGGTTCAAGCTCTGCGCCGCATGAAGTCGATGATCAGCAGCGAGGTGCGTCGTCGTGGGTTGACCAACAACATTAAGCTGGGAGCTGGGGGGATTCGTGAGATTGAATTTATCGCCCAAGTTTTCCAGTTGATTCGTGGGGGACGAGAGCCATCACTACGTGGTCGTGGATTACTAGAAACGCTGCAAGGCATCGAAGAGCTCGGGTTATTAACCCAACAAGAGGTTGAACACTTAGAAGCCGCCTACAAGTATTTGCGTCAACTTGAAAACTTGCTACAAGCGATGGCCGATAAACAGACGCAAACATTGCCAGATTGCGACATTGAGCGATTGAAACTGGCGACTGCTATGCGAATGCCATCATGGGATGCGTTGCTCACTCACACGCAGCAACATATGACCAATGTTCATCAAGTATTTGAACTGTTGATCGGTGATGATGAGGATGAGAGCGGCACTGTCGCTCGCCATTACCTAGAACTTTGGGACATGGCGAAAAAGAAAGATGTGTTGGAGAGCATTTTACAACAAGACGTTCAGGTTGAAGACTTTGCTGGCTGTGCCAAAACCATTATTGAGTTTAAAACCGATTTAGCCAAAAAGACCCTTGGCCCCCGCGGTCGTGAAGTGCTCAACAGGTTGATGCCCAAAGTCTTTGAAGCGGTCTTTTCTCATCCTGATGCGCAGTTTGGTCTGCCTAGAGTGCTGCATTTACTTCATAAAATTTGTACGCGCACGACTTATCTCGAGCTACTTGATGAGCACCCAGCTGCATTGGTGCAACTGGTAAGATTGTGTACAGCGAGCCCGATGATTTCAGAGCAGCTGTCGCGCTACCCGATTTTGCTGGATGAGTTAATCGATCCACAACACTTATATAACCCTACTCCGCTCGATAGCTACCGCACAGAGCTACGTGATTTTCTGGCGCGAATACCTGAGGATGACATGGAGCAGCAAATGGAGGCACTGCGTCAGTTTAAGCAAATCAGTATCTTGCGTATCGCTGCCGCCGATATCGCAGGTGCGCTTCCAGTAATGAAAGTGAGTGATCACTTAACTTATTTAGCTGAAGCAATTGTAGAGGCTGTAGTGCAACAAGCTTGGCTTCAGGTCTCTGAGAAGTTTGGTGAACCGACCCACATTAAAGATCGTGACGGTAAAGGATTTGCAGTCATTGGTTACGGCAAAGTCGGGGGATGGGAGCTCGGGTACAACTCTGATTTAGATATTGTCTTTATGCATGATTGTCCGGTCAATGTGTATACCGATGGCAAGAAAGAAATTGATGGTCGACAGTTTTACCTGCGTTTAGCTCAGCGCGTTATTCATATATTCTCAACCCGCACAGCTTCGGGCATTCTCTACGAAGTGGACACTCGCTTACGTCCATCAGGCGCATCGGGTTTATTAGTCAGCCCAACAGACGCGTTTGAAGAATATCAGCATCAAGAAGCGTGGACATGGGAGCACCAGGCACTGGTTCGAGCTCGGATGATTTATGGTGATGAGCCGTTAGCCACCGCGTTTTATAACACTCGCCATGCTGTGCTGTGTAAGAAAAGACAACAACAAGCATTAAAAGACGATGTGGTTAAGATGCGGGAAAAAATGCGCGACCATCTTGGCGGCAAAAAAACGGGTCGGTTTATGCTTAAACAAGATAGAGGCGGGATTACGGATATTGAATTTCTCGCTCAGTACTTAGTGCTTAACTATAGTCATGATAAGCCTAAGCTCACCCGTTGGTGCGATAATGTACGAATTTTTGAAACCTTGATTGCACAAGGGTAATAGAAGAAGAGCAAGCCATGCAATTGATTTTGGCGTATACCTCTATGCGTAATGAAATTCACCGTAGAAACCTGCTCAATTTAGAAGCCGACGTTGTCGAAGATAAGTTCGCAGCAGAAAGGGAATGGGTTAAACAGGCATGGAATCAATGGTTCAATTAGATGCATATATTTAGCCGCAATCAGGGCTGTGTTAAACTCGGTTCGATTTAATTTTTGGAGACCAACAATGAAACCAATTCTACCCGAATACAACAGCGCTGGTGTGCTTATCATCGGTGATGTCATGCTAGATCGCTACTGGTATGGCCCTACTGGACGCATCTCTCCTGAAGCGCCAGTACCTGTTGTTAAAGTAGAAAACAATGAAGAACGACCTGGTGGTGCTGCGAACGTTGCGATGAACATCGCGTCTTTAGGCGGTCATGCTCATATTGTTGGTCTTACCGGAGATGATGAGCCGGCAAAAGTGCTAACGGACACGCTCAGTTCACTCAATGTGAAATGTGACTTCGTGACGCTGCCTGATTACCCAACGATCACCAAATTACGAGTGATGAGCCGTGGTCAACAGCTTATCCGTTTAGACTTTGAGGATAAATTCGAAAATACACCTGCTGAGCCCGTGTTATCTCGTATGGACGCAGCACTGCCAAACGTCAAAGCAGTGATCATGTCGGATTACGCCAAAGGTTCTCTGGAGCATGTACAGGCTTATATCCAAAAGGCTCGAGCAGCGAACATTCCCGTTTTCATTGATCCAAAAGGCGCAGACTTTGAACGCTACCGTGGTGCAACGTTACTGACACCAAACATGAAAGAATTCGAAGATGTGGTTGGTAAAGTCAAATCAGACCAAGAGCTGGTGGAAAAAGCACTCACTTTGGTTGAAGAATTTGATTTTGAAGCTCTCTTAGTCACCCGCAGCGAGCACGGCATGACTTTGATTCGTCGCGGTCAGGAGCCGTTCCACTTACCGACTCAAGCCAAAGAAGTGTATGACGTAACAGGTGCAGGAGATACAGTTATTTCTGTGTTAGCAGCCTCGGTTGCCGCTGGTAAGTCGTTTGAAGAAGCGTGTGCATTGGCGAACGCAGCTGCTGGTGTGGTGGTTGGTAAACTGGGTACATCAACGCTGTCAGAAATTGAACTGGCTGAAGCGGTACATGGCAGTAAAGATACTGACTATGGCGTGATTTCAGAAAAAGCCCTGATTGAGGCGGTCAAGAAAGCGCGCGCTAAAGGCGAGAAGGTAGTGATGACCAATGGCTGTTTCGATATTCTTCACGCAGGCCATGTATCTTATCTCAATCATGCTGCTGAGCTAGGTGATCGCTTGATCGTCGCAGTGAATACCGATGAGTCTGTGAAGCGTCTTAAGGGGCCAGGTCGCCCGGTAAACCCAACGGATCGTCGTATGGCAGTATTAGCCGGCCTTGGCGCAGTAGATTGGGTTGTGCCATTCAGTGAGGATACGCCACAGCGTTTGATTTCTGAAGTCCTACCAAGTTTGCTAGTCAAAGGCGGAGACTACAAACCGGAAGAGATTGCGGGTGGCCAAGAGGTCATCGCTGCTGGCGGTGAGGTGCGAGTTCTTAACTTTGAAGACGGCTGTTCAACCAGCGAAATTATTAACGCCATCAAAGGCGGCAAAGGCTAAGTTATTTACCTAGCGTGTATTTCAAAGGTCACTGTCACTATGAAGTGGCCTTTTTTGATGCCAGCTAAAAACTAGCGTTCATAAAAAACGCCACTTGATCACTCAACTGGCGTTATGTTTACGGTTTGGGATTTCTCCCCGAACGTTTAAAACGAAAATCGTATTAGTTAACCGGCTTCAAACCTGCGTCCACATCCAAAATATCTTGCTCATTAAGCGTACCAACCGCTTGGCGTAACTGAAGACGACTTATAATGTAGTTGTAACGAGCATCAGACAGGTTTTTGTTTGCGTCGTATAGGCGACGAGTTGCGTCCAGTACGTCAACAATCGTACGCGTACCGACATCAAAACCGGCTTCAGTTGCTTCTAGTGCAGACTTCGCAGAAACCACAGATTGCTCATACGCTTTCAGTGCACCAATCGATGCATTGATGTTGTTATTTTGCGCACGAACATCTTTCACCACACTACGGTATTGTGCTTCAAGGTTTTCGCTTGCTGCAACGTAAGCGTATTCCGCTTGTTTGGTCTGAGAGGTCACATTACCACCTGTATATAGCGGTACTGCAAGGTTGACACCGACGTTAAAGTTATCCGTTGTGTTGTCTTGGATACTGTGTGACGTATCACCGTAATTATACCCACCATCGAGCGATAGCGTGGGTAAGTGACCAGAGCTTGCCAGTGAGATATTGTCACGCGCGATATCTTGAGAAATACGTGATGATAGTAAGTTTAGGTTTTTCTCCTTCGCTTCTTCGATCAACATTTCAGCCGGGCTGTTTGACGGACTTGCCGAGAAACGGTCAGTATCAAGGATATTGAGATCTTTATGTTCTTGACCAGTAATTTCGCGTAGCGATTCATAGCTATTGACCAGATTGTTTTGAGCTAATACTTCGTCCGCCAGTACAGCATCGTATTGTGCTTGTGCATCGTGAACATCAGTAATCGCAGAAAGGCCAACTTCAAAACGCTGTTTAGTTTGTTCTAGTTGACGGCCAACCGCGGCTTTTTCGGCACGAACGAAAACTAAATTGTCTTGAGCTCGTAACACTTCAAAATACGCTTGAGAAACGCGCAGGATCAAACTTTGCTGCGTTGCAGCATAAGTCGCGTCTGCTTGACGTGCTGATTTTTCAGCAGTGTCGAGCGCTATCCAAGAAGCTCGGTTATACAGCTCTTGCGAAAAGTTGACACCAGCGGAGAGCTCATTTTTATCATTGGATGTTTTTGGACCGGAATCTAGATCGGTATCTCCACGATTTAAGTTATAGCCAGCAGTTAAATTAATTTGCGGTAAAAGGGCACTGCGGCTTGAAGTGATTGCTTCAAAAGCTTGATCACGCTGCGCTGCTACACTAAGCAATTGTGGGTCATTTTGTTTTGCTAAGTCATAGATTTCTGCTAGCGAGTCTGCATAAGCTGAAACACTAATGCTACCTAGCGCTGCACTGATAAATAGTGGAAGCAATTTTTTCATTTTCTATTCCCGCGATCCATAGATTGGTTAATTCTCAATAGTTTAACTCAATTTGAACGATATTTACTCTAAACTTTGCATTTTTTTACACGTAATTATCCAATTGTGCAATAAAAAACACTGCAATGCTTAAAATAATTTGTAACTATTGTACAAAAAGTTGAGCCAAGTCCTTTGAGCAAGTGATAAACAATGAGTACACTACAAGATTCACTTAGAGAGGTGTTGAATGCAACAGCGCGATAAACAGCAAGCGGATTTCTCTTCGAAAGATATCGAAATCCTGTCAAAGGAGACTGTGTTTAACGGTTTTTTTAAGATGGTTAAATACCGTTTTAAGCATCGGCTGTTTGCTGGTGGCTGGAGTGATGTTGTTGAGCGAGAGATGTTTGAACGCGGGCATGCTGCAGCTATGCTGCCTTATGATCCAAAAGCGGATCAGGTTGTGATCATTGAACAAATCCGTGTCGGGGCGCTTGAGCATGAAAAGCCGTGGCAGCTTGAAATCGTGGCTGGCATGATCGATAGAGACGAGTCTGTCGAAGATGTTGTCCGCCGCGAAGCCGAAGAAGAAGCGGGAATAGAGGTTGGCCGAGTCATACCCGTTACCTCTTATTATCCATCTTCAGGCGGGTGCTCAGAAAAGTTGGATGTGTTTGTCGGAGAAGTCGATGCTTCTAAAGCGCACGGCATTCATGGTTTAGACTATGAGAATGAAGATATTCGTGTTCACGTCATCGATCGTGAAACAGCTTATCAATGGGTGAAAGAAGGAAAACTCGAAAATGGCGCATCAATCGTTGCATTGCAATGGTTACAGCTAAATCATCAAGAGTTAAGAACGCAATGGGGAAGCGCCCCTAAAGGTGGAGAGTAAGTCATGGCACAGGTGGCAGCCAAACAACGATATCATGTTGACTTAGCGGGTCTAATGAGAACTTATGAGACCAACTACGCTAAATTGAATGCCCTATTGCCTGCATCCGCCAAGGTTGGTGATGTACGCTGCTATCAAGCGGCAAGCATGATTTATCAACTGACCGTGAATGAAATCACAAAATACACCACAGTTGTTGAGATATGTCAGAGTGATGAAACTCCAGTGTTCCCATTACCGACAATGTCTGTCAGGCTTTATCATGACGCGAGAGTGGCGGAAGTATGTTCCAGCGGAGAGTTTTCTCGTATACAAGCTAAGTATGATTATCCCAATGACAAATTGATGCAAAAAGATGAAAAGCATCAGTTAAATACGTTCCTTGGTGAATGGCTGACGTTTTGTCTAAGAAGTGGCATCAGTAGAACGCCACTTGCCTTCAATTAACGGTAACGCCATTAGTGAACGATAACAAATAACGAAGGTCTGTTGACCAATAGAGTGGAAGAGTCAGGTTTTCATTTTGCAATCATCGAGTAGTGACAGCATTAAACTTTTACAGATTACAGATACTCATTTGTTTGCATCAGATGAGGGGAGTTTGCTGAGCGTAAAAACCGCCGACAGCTTTAACGCTGTTGTTGATGACATTTTGCGCCGCAAAGTAGAGTTTGATTTTATTTTGGCGACAGGCGATATTTCGCAAGATCATAGTGCTCAGTCTTATCAGCGTTTTGCTGACGGCATTATGCCACTGAGAAAGGACTGTTTCTGGCTGCCGGGTAATCATGATTACAAACCGAATATGGGAAGCGTTTTACCTTCGACCCAAATTCAAGCGTCTGAACATGTTTTACTGGGTGATCATTGGCAGTTGATTTTGCTTGATTCTCAGGTTGTCGGTGTGCCACATGGGCGTTTAAGTGATCAACAGCTAGCACTGCTTGAAGCGAAGCTCTCTGAGTATCCGCAACGTCATACACTGGTCTTATTGCACCACCACCCGTTGTTGGTTGGTAGTGCTTGGTTAGATCAACATACGTTGAAAGATCCTGACGAATTCTGGCAGGTTGTAGAACGTTTCAGTAACGTCAAAGCAGTGTTATGTGGGCATGTTCATCAAAATATGGACGTTTTGCATAATGGAGTAAGAGTGATGGCAACCCCGTCTACCTGTGTGCAATTTAAGCCGAATTCTGACGACTTTGCATTAGATTGCAAGTCGCCAGGTTGGCGAGAGTTAGAGCTGCACGCAACGGGTGATATTACGACGAATGTCAGTCGACTCCCTGACGGTCTCTTTCAACCGGATTTCTCTTCCAACGGTTATTAGACCAACCCAATTCAAGTTAGCCCGAGCCAGTCCTCGGGCTTGCTTTTTTAGGTGAGATATTTATGAGTAAACCTTCATTATTGTTGTATATCCATGGTTTTAATAGTTCGCCACTTTCACTCAAGGCCAATTTAATGAGAGCGTACTGTGAGCAGCATCGTCCAGATATTAAAGTGATTGTGCCGCAGATGCCGTGTTTCCCTCAGCAGGGCGCTCAACTGTTATTAGGCATTGTTGAGCGTTACAAAGATGATTACCAGATTGGCTTAGTCGGTAGCTCGTTGGGCGGTTTTATGTCAACGTGGCTAAATGATAAATTCGGATTTAAAGCTGTCGTGATAAACCCCGCAGTGAAACCTTATGAATTATTGGTAGACTATTTGGGCGAGCAAACGAATCCGTATACGCATGAAACCTATACACTTGAATCGTGTCATATTGACGAGTTGAAAGCTCTTGATGTACAAAGCATCGCATCGCCTCACTGTTTTTGGCTTTTACAGCAAACGGGAGATGAAGTTTTAGACTATCGTCAGGCCGTCAACAAGTTTGCAGCGGCAAAGCAAACCGTGGAGCAAGGTGGCGATCACAGTTTTGTAGGGTTTGAGCGTTATCCTGCAAAGATTATTGAGTTTTTAGAACTGTAATGAGTGAAGGGCATCGTGATTTCGGACTGAGCTCGTATCACAAACTCCCATCGCTGATAGGAATGATTGGAATGCGCTCATAGTTTTTATTGATTTATCCAACCGTTTCTTGACATAGGAAGAATGCTTTCCGACTATGTTTTGCCATAAAATTTTTAGGGCCTTATCTCCAAGCACCTTGGGGGTGACTTGGAAAGAGAAGACCCTCGCTACTTTGTTGAGCATCACTTTTATAAAAACTTAAAGGTGCAAGCAGAGTAGCTTTTTCGTTTTCTGAGGGCGAATACTCCGATTCGTACCACTCAGGCAACAAATAAACGTTGAGAACAATTCCGTATTATGACTGAACAATATAATGCTGGTGCCATTGAAGTACTGAATGGCTTAGAACCGGTGCGTCGCCGACCAGGGATGTATACGGATACAGCGCGCCCAAACCATTTGGGCCAAGAAGTTATCGACAACAGTGTCGATGAAGCGTTAGCCGGGCATGCCTCAAAAGTACAAGTCATCCTGCATGCCGACCAATCACTAGAAGTGATCGATGATGGTCGGGGCATGCCTGTCGATATTCACCCTGAAGAGAAAGTCTCGGGCGTTGAGCTGATTTTATGTAAGCTTCACGCGGGTGGTAAATTCTCCAATAAAAACTATCAATTTTCCGGTGGTCTACACGGGGTAGGTATTTCGGTTGTTAACGCGCTTTCAAAGCGAGTAGAAGTCACGGTTCGTCGTGATGGCCAAGTGTACGAAATTGCGTTTGAACACGGAGATAAAGTCTCTGATCTGACGGTAACTGGCACTTGTGGTCGCCGTAACCGTGGTACAAGTGTGCATTTTTGGCCAGATACAAAATACTTCGACTCAGGTAATTTCTCCGTCACTCGCTTGGTCAATAACTTACGTGCGAAAGCGGTACTTTGCCCTGGATTGGAAATCACTTTAACCGATAAAGTGAATGGCAAAGACTACAAGTGGTACTACGAAGATGGCCTGAAAGACTACTTGGCGGAAGGTGTAAAAGGATATCCTGTTATTCCAGAAGCGCCGTTTACTGGCGAGTTTTTGGCCGAGACCGAAGCGGCAAACTGGGCAGTTATTTGGCAACCTGAAGGCGGTGAAATGATCACCGAGAGCTACGTTAACCTGATACCGACCGCTCAAGGTGGTACGCACGTTAATGGATTGCGCCAAGGTTTGCTTGATGCTATGCGCGAGTTTTGTGAATTCCGTAATCTGTTACCTCGTGGTGTGAAGCTCACTGGTGATGACGTTTTCGACCGCTGTTCTTATGTGTTGTCAGTTAAAATTCAGGACCCGCAATTTGCAGGGCAGACAAAAGAACGTCTTTCGTCACGCCAAACCGCAGCCTTTGTTTCTGGTGTTGTAAAAGATGCGTTCAGCCTTTGGTTAAATGAAAAGCCTCAGCTTGCAGAACAACTGGCGGAAGTCTGTATTGCCAATGCGCACCGCCGTATGCGTGCTGCTAAAAAAGTAGTGCGTAAGAAAGTGGCATCTGGACCAGCGTTGCCAGGCAAGCTGACGGATTGCTCGGTACAAGACTTAAGCCGCACTGAAATCTTCTTTGTCGAGGGAGACTCGGCGGGCGGTTCTGCTAAGCAAGCGCGCGATCGTGAATTTCAGGCGGTGATGCCTTTACGAGGTAAGATCCTAAATACTTGGGAAGTGTCAGCGGATCAAGTGTTAGCTTCTCAAGAAGTGCATGATATCTCGGTTGCTTTGGGGATTGATCCGGACAACGATAACCTTGACGGACTTCGTTATGGCAAAATTTGTATCCTTGCCGATGCGGACTCGGATGGTTTGCATATCGCAACACTGCTTTGCGCTTTGTTCACGCGCCACTTCCGAGCATTGGTTGAAGCGGGTCATATCTATGTCGCCATGCCGCCACTGTACCGCATTGACTGTGGTAAAGAAGTGTTTTACGCACTCGATGATGACGAGAAAGATGGCATTTTAGAGCGTCTCTCGAAGAAAAAAGCCAAAATCAACGTGCAGCGATTTAAAGGCCTTGGTGAGATGAATCCGCTTCAACTGCGGGAAACAACCATGGATCCGAATACGCGTCGCCTGGTCCAATTAACCATTGATGATTCCGTTGCAACCATGGAAATGATGGATATGCTGCTGGGGAAAAAGCGCGCAGATGACCGCCGCTCTTGGTTGCAAAGTAACGGCGATTTGGCAGAGGTTTAACGAATGTCTACAGAAATTACCTACGATGGCGTTGAACAGTTGCCAATGCGCAAGTTCACAGAAGACGCTTATCTTAACTACTCAATGTACGTCATTATGGATCGTGCATTGCCATACATTGGCGACGGTTTAAAACCGGTTCAACGCCGCATCATTTATGCGATGTCGGAGCTAGGGCTTTCGGCTGCTGCAAAATATAAGAAATCCGCACGTACGGTCGGGGATGTGTTGGGTAAATACCACCCTCACGGAGACTCTGCGTGTTACGAGGCCATGGTATTAATGGCGCAACCGTTCTCATACCGCTACCCATTGGTCGACGGTCAAGGCAACTGGGGTGCGCCTGATGATCCAAAATCTTTTGCAGCAATGCGTTATACCGAAGCCAAACTGTCTAAGTTTGCCGAGGTTTTACTTGGTGAATTAGGTCAAGGGACAGTCGAATGGCAGCCTAACTTTGACGGCACGATGAAAGAGCCGCAAATGTTACCAGCACGCCTACCGCATATTTTGCTCAATGGTGTCACAGGTATTGCGGTTGGTATGGCGACCGATATTCCGCCACACAATGTTCGCGAAATTGCTGATGCGACCATTCACTTGATCGACAACCCGAAAGCGGAATTGCCGGATGTGATGCAATACGTCAAAGGTCCAGATTACCCGACTGAAGCGGAGATCATTTCACCTCAGGCGGATATTGAAAAGATCTATCGCAATGGCCGTGGCAGCATCAAGATGCGTGCAGCTTGGCATAAAGAAGGCTCAGACGTTGTTGTTACGTCGATACCACATCAAGTGTCGGGTTCTAAGTTGCTTGAGCAGATCGCTAACCAAATGCGTGCCAAAAAGCTACCAATGGTTGAGGATTTGCGTGATGAATCGGATCACGAAAACCCAACGCGTATCGTTATCGTGCCTCGTTCAAACCGAGTTGACTGTGATCTGCTGATGAACCATTTGTTCGCGTCTACCGATCTTGAACGCAGTTATCGCGTTAACTTGAATATGATTGGCTTGGATAACCGCCCTCAAGTGAAAGGTCTGGTGCAGATTCTCTCTGAGTGGATCGAGTTCCGCCGAACCACTGTTCGCCGTCGACTGCAACATCGACTCGATAAAGTGATGGCTCGTTTGCACATCTTGGAAGGTTTATTGGTTGCTTACCTAAACCTAGATGAGGTGATTGAGATCATCCGTACGGAAGACGATCCTAAAACGGTGTTGATGCAACGCTTTGGTATTACCGATATTCAGGCGGATGCGATTCTCGATACCAAACTTCGTCACTTAGCCAAACTTGAAGAAATGAAGCTTCGTGGTGAGCAAGATGAACTAGAAAAAGAGCGCGAGAAATTGGAGCAGCTATTGGGTTCTGAGCGTCGCCTCAATACGTTGCTTAAGAAAGAAATCAAAGCGGATGCAGACAAGTACGGTGATGATCGTCGTTCTCCATTAGTCGAGCGAGCAGAAGCGAAAGCACTCACGGAACGTGATTTGATTCCGAGTGAGCCAATCACAGTCGTTCTATCTGAAAAAGGTTGGATTCGTCATGCAAAAGGCCATGACGTTGAAGCTGAAGGATTGAATTACAAGTCAGGAGATAAATACCTCGCGCATGCTCGAGGTAAGAGCAATCAACCTGCCGTGTTCCTGGGCAGTGATGGACGAAGCTACTCGCTTGAATCTCATTCCTTACCTTCGGCTCGTAGCCAAGGTGAGCCAATCACGGGACGTCTGAATATTACTGCAGGTAGCAGTATTCGTCAGGTGATTATGAGTGAAGAAGATCAGCTATGGCTGGTGGGTTCTGATGCGGGTTATGGCTTCGTGTGTAAAGGGGCAGACTTGCTGTCGAAAAACCGCAGTGGTAAAGCACTGGTGACGTTACCTGCGAACGCAGAAGTGATGACGCCAAAAGAAGTTGATAATTTAGATGCGGATGAAATCTTGGCTATCACCAATCAAGGCCGCATGCTGTTGTTCCCAATTAAAGATCTACCGCAACTTGCGAAAGGCAAGGGCAACAAGATCATCAATATTCCAGCCGCAAAAGCGAAAGAACGTGAAGAAGTCTTGTCTCATCTTATGGCGTTGCCGCAAGGGGCATCTTTGACACTCTATGCTGGTAAGCGCAAATTGGGCTTAAAACCGGCGGATTTAGAGAACTTCCGTGGTGAGCGTGGACGTCGAGGCAGTTTACTGCCAAGAGGGTTGCAGCGAGTAACGCGCATTGAAGTTGAGCTTGGTGAGTCGAGCAATACGGACGAGTCAACGAGCAGCGAATAACTCGATGAGAAATAAAAAACCCAGCCACTGGCTGGGTTTTTTTATACTTCTTGCATATCTTCGGCAATAGTGACCTTGAGGGTGATCTCTTTGCCTTGACGAATGATACCAACATCGACCGTTGTACCAGGACGTAAGTCAGTGACAATATCCATCACACTTTGGCGTCCTTGAACTTTGTTACCGTCGATGCTGATAATGATATCCTGCTTTTCGAAGCCAGCTTTACTCGCCGGGCCATTCGGGTCAATGCCAAGAACGACAATACCGCCAATGTGTTCGTTACCCAGTAATCTTGCGGTGACAGCGTTGATATCTTGCCCATCAATACCGATATAACCGCGGATCACACGACCATCGGCAATGATTTTATGCATGATTTTATTGGCAAGAGGTGCCGGGATAGCAAATGAGATCCCGTAGGTTTCTAAATCGGTCGCTTGCTGAAAGGAAGCTGTATTGATACCCACTAGTTCGCCTTGACTGTTGACCAATGCTCCACCTGAGTTACCTTCATTGATCGCAGCGTCCGTTTGAATAAAAGCTTGGCGACCATCACTAATAGAAGAACGCCCGGTCGCAGAGATAATACCAAATGTCGTGGTTTGACCTAAGTTATAGGGGTTACCGATCGCGAGTACCACATCACCAACTTGAGGCTGATATTCTGAATTGAGAGGAATGACTGGCAAGTTTGAGCCTTCCACGCGTAAAACCGCAATGTCGGTACGTTTGTCCGTGCCAACAAGCTGAGCCGCCGCCGCTCTACCATCTTGCAATGCAACGACGATTTGGTCCGCTTGAGCAACCACATGATAGTTCGTAATGATGTAGCCCTTTTCACTGACAATCACGCCAGAGCCCAGTCCTTGCGTAGACAGTTTGCTGCGGTCACTCTCAACATACTTTCGACTGTAAATATTCACCACAGCAGGCGCTGCTTTTCTTACCGCTTGATTGAATGAGATTTCAACAGAAGCAAAATTGCTTGGTTGTGTATCGAGGGCGTCAGGGATAACGTTGTGACGTAAAGAAGGGACAGCCAGCAAGACTATGGCAGCGGTTGCTAAGCCTAAAAAGATAGAACGTAATAAAAAGCTAAGCATATCCTCTCCATACAAAAACGCCAAAAGGGCATCGAAAGGAGAAGAATAGCATTACATTGAAAAATAACAAAAGGGCAGTGCGTGATCGCGCTGCCCTTTTAATGAGGTATAAGCGACAAAGAAAATTATCTTTGAGTCTTATCACGCCCTAGCGTGTATTTCTTCATTGATGCTTCTAACGAATAACCAAGTAGATGGTACGGTCATCTCGTTGAATATTCAGTGCGAGTACGCCTTTTTGCTTATCAACGATCGCACGAAGTTCTGCGAGGTTTTTCACACGTTGGCGGTTAACACCAATGATAATATCGCCTTGTTTTAGCTGATACTGAGCCGCAGGTGAATTGTCTTGCACGCTGGTTACTTTAACACCTTGAATGTCATCGCTTGGTGTTGTATTGCTTAACTCCGCACCTTTTAGTCCCTTGTGTAACGATTCCGCTTTGGCTTTCATATTTGTCGATTCGCCAAGTGTCACATCAAAGGTTTTATTTTTGCCGTCTCGGACCACTCCTAAAGTGATTTCCTTGCCTGCACCTAACGTCGCCACTTTTGCGCGAAGCTCAGAGAAGGTACTGATCGGTTTACCATTGACGGATACAATAATATCGCCTGCTTTTAGGCCAGCTTTGTCTGCGGCACTGTCAGGGACTACTTGGCCAATAAAGGCACCTTTGCTTGACTCGTAACCCAGAGCGTCCGCAAGTTCAGATGTCACTTCACCACCTTGAACCCCAAGCATGCCGCGTTTTACTTCACCAAATTCAAGGATTTGATCCGTGAGATTTTTCATCATGTTTGATGGAATCGCAAAGCCGATACCGACGTTGCCACCGTTAGGGCCGAGAATCGCGGTATTAATACCAATCAGTTCCCCATTTAAGTTAACCAGCGCGCCACCAGAGTTCCCGCTGTTGATCGCGGCATCGGTCTGAATGAAGTTTTCAAAATTCTCAACATTCAAGCCACTACGGCCAAGGGCTGAGACAATGCCTGATGTCACGGTTTGACCCAAACCAAATGGATTACCTATCGCGACGGTAAAGTCACCCACTCGCAGTTTATCTGAATCTGCGATGTTAATTTGCGTGAGATTTTTCGCCTTCTCAAGTTTAATGAGTGCGACGTCTGCCATCTCGTCACCACCGATGAGTTCGGCATCGTATTCACGGCCATCATACAGACGTACGCGAATATCATCCGCCCCTTTAATTACGTGATAGTTTGTCACGATAAGGCCCTTTTTGGCGTCAATGATGACACCTGAACCTAAACCCCTAAATGGACGCTCGCGGGTTTGCTCCATTGGAAAGTCAGGGCCAAAGAAAAATTGAAATTGTTCGGGAATACGACTGGTTTGTACTTGTTTTCCTTCCACCGCGATACTGACAACGGCAGGGGTCACTTTATCCAGCATAGGGGCGAGGCTAGGTAGCTGTTGACCATCCATACTCAGTGGTAAAGCTGCGGTAGCCTGTATTGGCACCAGCATAGAACTTAAACTCAGAGATAAAGCGGTTAGTACAAGTAGTGGTTTTTTCATCCATTAACTCCTCTTGAAACATGTCTGCCTAAAAGAAATATCCGAACTGAACTGTTAGTTATTACTCGTTAGTCACATTAAGGTTAATGAGTAATATAAGGGCTAGTTTGGATAATCAAAGGGGAGGGCAGTCCACTTACAAAATTAGAACAACAATGTTCAAGAAAAGTTCAAAAAGGGTCGAAAAGAATGAAGACTTTTTATCGACCCTTCAGAAAGGAGGGGAGTTATGAGGCCTTAGCAGTTACGACTTCAGGAGCATTTATAATCTCCTTTTCTTGTGTTCTCAACAGACCTGTCGCACCGTTTGCATAGTCTTTGGGTTGCTCACTATATTCAGGCTGGGCTTCATTGATCTGCTCAGTCGACATCGCGGTTTTCTTATCAAACGGGTTATCTTGCTCTGGTAAGTTGGGCAAAAGCTCACATGATGTCTTCGCCATATGTTGGTAAAGCTTGGTGTAATCTTTGCCTAATGTATCGAGCATTTCTGCTGTTTGGGCAAAATGATCAACCAATTCCTGACGTTGCTGCTCGATTGAAAATTTAGCCGACTCTAACTCTTTTTGCACAGCTTTTTGTTTTTTGTACTCTGGGGTGGTTAGTCTACTAATGACTACGCCTACTATGGTACCGACCAGCAAACCCACTATGGCATAAATCCAAGGCATAACTGTTCCTCATCTTTGTTTTAACAACTTTTTTACTGCTTAGTTACACGTGGTGTTCCACCATGTTACTATGGGTTTAACAGCCAATAAAGAAAAATAGCAGTATGTCTGCAGGGACTGATAACTAACTCTCTATTCTTTGGTACCCTCTCGAGATTACGTTGTCTTAATATCCTTGCCAGACGTTTCGCCCTACACTCTAATACGACGTTAATGTAATGACACCACTAAAACGATACCAACAAGATATAGCGCAACATGGCTTTCAGCGTGATGAAGCCCAGTATAAAGCGGTCGTTGCACTGGATAAGCTCTACCATGCCATTATTGATTTTCAATCAACGCCTGTGCCGTCGCTTTCAAAATGGCAAAAATTGATGGGTAAAACGGTTGAATTGCCTCAGCCGCCGAAAGGGTTGTACTTCTGGGGCGGGGTGGGGCGTGGCAAAACCTATTTGATGGATGCCTTTTTTGACACCTTACCAACCTCGCGAAAAATGAGAGTACATTTTCATCGTTTTATGTATCGGGTTCATGACGAGTTGAAGCAGTTAGGTGATGTAGAGAACCCACTAGCCAAAGTCGCTGAAAAGTTTAAGCAAGAGGCAGACGTAGTTTGCTTTGATGAGTTTTTTGTATCGGATATAACCGATGCGATGATCCTAGCGACCTTATTGCAGGAAATGTTCAAGCGCCAAATGGTGCTCGTCGCAACGTCAAACATCGAGCCACAAAATTTGTATCGTAATGGCTTGCAGAGAGCTCGGTTTTTGCCTGCTATAGATATGATTTTAGAACGTTGTGATGTTTTGAATGTGGATAGCGGAGTGGACTATCGATTACGAACACTTGAGCAAGCTGAGATCTATCACTACCCTCTTGACGAGCAAGCGACGCTAAATCTCAATCGTTACTACCACCAACTAGTTGGAGAGAGAAAAGACGCTGCACAACAGATAGAGATTAATCATCGAAATATCGATGTAATCGAAGCCAGTGATGGCGTGTTGCATGCGACTTTTGCTCAGTTATGCCAAACCATGCGCAGCCAGAATGACTATATCGAGATCTCGCGTATTTACCACACAGTGTTGCTTGCGGATGTTGAACAAATGAGTGGTAGGATTGATGACGCAGCAAGACGTTTTATTGCATTAGTTGACGAGTTTTATGAACGCCATGTCAAACTGATCATTTCGGCGCAAGTGCCAATGGAAAGCTTATATATACAAGGACAGCTCGAATTTGAGTTTAGGCGGTGCCTGTCACGTTTGACTGAAATGCAAAGTCATGAGTACCTATCAAGGGAGCATTTAGCTTAATTTCCCCACCGCGAAAAAAATGAAGAAAAAATTAGTGATTTGGCGCAAAAAAAGGTGATTTTTTCTTCACTCTTCTCTATAATCCTGCGACCCACCGTTACTGCAGACCGGATTATCGAAGTTATTTCGAGATTGACGGTCGAGAGTACCAACGACTCGAAGGGGTGATGACTGGGCTCTTAGACAGTGTGGGAACACGAAAGGGTGTTCCTTAAAGTTTAAATTTTAATTAACGGGTTATTATTAGCATGAAAACTTTCGTTGCTAAACCAGAAACTGTAAAACGCGACTGGTACGTTGTAGACGCTGAAGGTAAAACTCTTGGTCGTCTAGCAAGTGAAATTGCATCTCGCCTACGTGGCAAACATAAAGCTGAATACACTCCTCACGTTGACGCTGGTGATTACATCATCGTTATCAACGCTGAGAAAGTTGCTGTAACTGGTAACAAAGCTAAGAACAAAGTGTACTACCGTCACTCTGAATTCCCAGGTGGTCTAAAATCTATCACTTTTGAAAAGTTGATCGATCGTAAACCTGAGATGGTTCTTGAGCTTGCAGTTAAAGGCATGCTTCCACGTGGTCCTCTAGGCCGTGCTATGTACCGTAAGCTTAAAGTTTACGCAGGCGCTGAGCACAACCATGTTGCTCAACAACCACAAGTACTAGACATCTAATTGGGGATTTCGAAAATGGCAGAGAATCAATACTACGGCACTGGCCGTCGCAAAAGCTCAGCTGCACGTGTTTTTATTAAACCAGGCAGCGGCAACATTGTAGTAAACAAGCGTAACCTTGACGAATACTTCGGTCGTCCAACAGCTCGTATGGTTGTACAGCAACCTCTAGAACTTGTTGAACTAACTGAGAAGCTAGACCTTTACGTAACAGTAAAAGGCGGCGGTATTTCTGGTCAAGCTGGTGCTATCCGTCACGGTATCACTCGCGCGCTTATGGAATACGATGAGTCTCTACGTCCTGCTCTACGTGCAGCTGGTTACGTTACTCGTGACGCTCGTTGCGTTGAACGTAAGAAAGTTGGTCTACGTAAAGCACGTCGTCGTCCACAGTTCTCTAAGCGTTAATTTCCTTTTATCGGAAATTATGCTTTCCAGAATTATTCTGGGAATCTGTGTACCAAAAGCTCGGCTCTATGCCGAGCTTTTTTGTTTTTAACCGTTAGTGTTTTTTCTCCACCGACAAGAGGATTTAAAGTCTTTTTTGTTTTCTCCTTTCCTCCTTCCTTATAGCAATCGTAGTAAATCACTGTTTATCGAAGATGTTCACCTCATTCCCGCCCATTTACCTACGCTATTTCTGCTCACTTATTTACGCTGATTGGTATTAATATCCCAGCAACATTTATCTTAATTATTGAAAACTTTTTGGTGTGTTTATTGTGCTACAAAAGTGATTAATTATCGGTTTTGACAATTATTAGGTTAGCAAAGGTCTAGCTGGCATAATTCGCTGAAAATAGCCGGGATAAAAGGTATTTGCGGCTTTTTTCCAGCGCGGGATACTGCGCTTTGTTGTTACAAATCACATCAATTTTTTATAATTCTACTGCTTTTGTGACGCCACGAGCGATTTACCTCACAAATGTTACAAAAAGGTAGCTTTATCTTGTCAAAAAGTAGGGTTTTCTTTATCATTTCCTTCCAATAAATAGAACTAAATTCATAACTTGTTAGCCATGCTCTTAGATGCGGAAGAATAACAATCCAAAGGGAGCAAATGGGAGAATGTTTGGATGAGCAACGCGCCTTTAAATAACGGTCGCAGGCGTTTTCTAACCGCTACAACGGCAGTTGTTGGTGGGTTAGGAGCAGCTGCCGTCGCCGTTCCTTTTATAAAATCATGGAATCCGAGTGCCAAAGCGAAAGCTGCTGGCGCACCGGTTGAAGTGGATATAAGTAAAATTGAACCAGGTCAACTGGTTCGTGTTGAGTGGCAGGGAAAACCTGTGTGGATTGTTCGTCGTACCCAAAGTGTGCTGGACAATCTGAAAACTATTCACGATAAACTTCGTGATCCGCAATCGGAGATGGAGCAGCAACCAGAGTACGCTCAAAATGAGTTCCGCTCGATTAAAGAAGAATTTTTCGTTGCGGTTGGCTTCTGTACGCACTTAGGATGTTCACCGACTTACCTACCTGACTCGTTCGCGGAGCAAGTTCAAGGTGTGAGATCGGGTTTCTTCTGTCCTTGCCACGGTTCTAAATTCGATATGGCTGGTCGCGTGTTCCAGGGAGTTCCTGCTCCGTTGAACCTTGTCGTTCCTAAGCACATGTACCTGAGTGACACGAAGCTCATTGTCGGTGTTGATGAGGGGGATGCATAATGCAAGCAATGTTAGACTGGGTAGAAAAACGTATTCCAGCCATGAATGCTTATAAGAAGCATTTATCTGAATACCCAATGCCGAAGAACTTCAACTTTTGGTACCTTTTCGGTTCTCTGGCGATGTTGGTTCTGGTTAACCAGATCCTAACGGGTATTTGGCTGACAATGAACTACGTTCCTTCTGGTGAAGGTGCATTCGCGTCGATCGAATACATCATGCGTGATGTTGAGTACGGTTGGTTACTACGCTATATGCACTCTACAGGCGCCTCGGCATTTTTCGTCGTGGTTTACCTGCACATGTTCCGTGGTTTGATTTACGGCTCTTATCAGAAACCTCGTGAATTACTGTGGATCTTCGGTATGTTGATCTTCTTAGTGTTAATGGCTGAAGCATTCATGGGTTACTTACTTCCATGGGGGCAAATGTCTTACTGGGGTGCACAGGTAATCATTTCTTTGTTTGGTGCGATTCCTGTTATCGGTGACGACTTAACGCTTTGGATCCGTGGTGACTACATCATCTCTGGTGCAACGTTGAACCGTTTCTTCGCACTTCACGTTATCGCGCTACCAATCGTATTGCTTCTTCTTATTGTTCTTCACGTATTGGCATTGCATGAAGTCGGCTCAAATAACCCGGACGGTATCGAAACAAAATTGCCAAAAGGCTCTATGGGCGACAATTACAAAACGCAATTCAAGTTCCACGATTACTACACGAAGAAATACGACATCATTGACTCTATCCCGTTCCACCCTTACGGCACGGTGAAAGACTTGGTGGGTGTAGCAGGTTTCTTGTTCTTATTCTGTTACGTGCTGTTCTTCAATCCAGAAATGGGAGGATACTTCCTTGAGCCACCTAACTTTGAAGCGGCAAACCCACTGAAGACGCCTGCGCACATTGCTCCTGTATGGTACTTCACTCCGTTCTACGCGATTTTACGCGCGGTTCCGGACAAGCTATTAGGGGTAATCTTAATGGGTGCCTCGATTGCAGTGCTGTTTGTTCTCCCTTGGTTAGACCGTTGTAAAGTGCGCTCATACCGTTACCGTAGCAAACTTCATCTGTTGAATATTATCCAATTCACTATTAGCTTCATTGCTCTGGGTATTTTGGGGGCACTACCTGCCACACCAACGTACACACTACTAGCACAGATCTTTAGTTTGGGTTACTTCATGTTCTTCGTATTACTGTTCTTCTACAGCAAAAATGAAGCAACCAAACCATTACCAGAGAGGGTGACATTCAAATGAAGAAGTGGATTGTAATTCTATTTGCTATGTTGCCATCTCTAGCGATGGCAGCGGGTGCCAACGTGCCGCTTGATAAAGCCCATGTGGACCTGACGGACAAAGCTTCGTTGCAAAATGGTGCGAAGCTATTCATGAACTATTGTTTCGCCTGTCACTCGACGCAATATCAGCGTTATGAGCGTGTCGCGACAGATTTAGACATTCCAGCTGACTTGATGAAAGAAAATCTGATTTTTAACCCAGAGGCAAAAATCGGTGATCTGATGGTGAACGCGATGCCACCTAAGCAAGCAGCAAACTGGTTCGGTGCGCCACCGCCAGACTTAACATTGGTTGCTCGCGTTCGTGGTGCGGATTGGCTATACACATACTTACGTTCTTTCTATGTAGACCCTTCGCGTCCATTTGGTGTCAATAACATCGTATTCCCAAGTGTGGGTATGCCACATGTGCTTGAAGAGCTGCAAGGCATTCCAACTCCAATTTACGATACGCATGTTGTTGATGGCGAAGAGGTTAAAGTCGTTATTGGTACTGAAACCGATGGTACTGGTGAGCTTAGCTCTGGTGAATACGACAAAGCTGTGGGTGATCTGGTGAACTTCCTGGTTTACTCTGGAGACCCGGTTCAACTCGAGCGCCATGCCTTAGGTTGGTGGGTTATGGGCTTCCTTGTATTGCTAACGATTGTTGTCATTATGCTCAAGAAAGAATATTGGCGTGATGTGCATTAATTGTGCTAAAATACCCTGCTAAATCCCGATTTTAATTGATCTACAATGGAGGCTTAGCTCCATTGTTTTTATTTGTAAGTGTACTGGAGGGCTCCATGGCTGTCGCTGCCAATAAACGTTCTGTGATGACTCTTTTTTCAAGTGCATCAGATTTGTATAGCCATCAGGTTCGCATTGTACTAGCTGAGAAAGGCGTAAGTGTTGAAGTGGAGCTGGTTGATGAAGCAAACCTTCCTGCTGAGCTTGTTGAACTAAACCCATATAAATCAGTGCCAACCCTTGTAGATCGCGAGCTTGCTCTTTACGATTCAAAAATTATCATGGAGTACTTGGACGAGCGTTTCCCTCATCCGCCTCTAATGCCAGTTTATCCTGTTGCCCGTGGTAACAGCCGCTTGATGATGTACCGAATTGAACGCAATTGGTATACGCTTGCGGAAAAAGTGATGAAAGGTAATGCAGAAGAATCAGAAAAAGCGCGCACAAAGCTACGTAATGACCTTTTAACTCTTGCCCCAATCTTTGCTGAATACGAATACTTTATGAGCGAAGAATTCAGCTTGATTGATTGTTACTTAGCACCGCTGTTGTGGCGTTTACCTCAACTTGGTATTGAGCTTGTTGGCCCTGGTTCAAAAGAAATTAAGATTTACATGAATCGTGTATTCGAGCGTGATTCATTCTTGGCTTCTTTGACAGAAGCTGAACGTGAAATGCGTCTCGTTCGTTAAGCTGTAAAACATTATGGATATTGCAAAAATGACGGCGCGCGACCATACATGCTTCGTGCATTTTATGATTGGCTTGTGGACAATGATTTGACGCCTCACCTCGTTGTAGACGCAACCATGCCTGGTGTTCGCGTACCCACCGAGTTCATTCAAGATGGCCAAATTATTTTGAATATCGCGCCACGTGCGGTTGGCAATCTAGAGTTGGGTAATGATGCAATTACTTTTCATGCCCGTTTTAGTGGTCGTCCGCATTCGGTAATTGTGCCTGTTTATGCTGTTCAAGCGATTTATGCCCGTGAAAATGGTGCGGGTACAATGTTTGAACCTGAAGAAGCTTACACAAATATCGAAGACGAAGCGCTGGTGGAAGAGGAACCGGCACCTACCTTTACCACGGTAAGTGACGAAAAGCCTGAGACCACCTCTGAGTCGAGTGTCGATGATGTTGACGAGTCTCGTCCAAAAGGTAAACCGAGCTTAAGAGTCATTAAGTGATTGGGTGTTGATATTAGATGTGCACGACTAGCACTGATCTTAACTAAAAAAAGCAGCGATATCGCTGCTTTTTTATTGGTTACCATTTTTATTTGTACCAGAGGAGCGGCGCTAGCTTTCGTTGCTATTGCGCTCCAGTGTTGCACTCTCAGTCGTTTCAGCCTCGTTTGGGATATCAACTTTAACAGGCTCTGCGACTCCGTATTGGAAACCTTTGATTACCTGCTTCACCCCAGAGACATTGCGAGCAATTTCTGTCGCGCGATTGCCCTGTGCGGGCGTTACATAGCCAAAAAGAAAGACTTCGCCGTCTTCGGTTATCACTTTGACTTTCACGCCATTTAATGCGGAGTCGGTCAGTAAGGACGACTTGATTTTAGTTGTGATCCAGCTGTCATTACTCATTTGAGTTACCGTCAGAGGTGCTTTTTGTTTTATTTGGTTATGTAAGGTTTTTACACCATTGATCTTACGTACTCTTGCTTCTAGCTCATCAATTAATTCTTGAGTCGGGACTTGCCCCATGAGAACTACGGAGCCGTTGTAAGAGCTAGCGACAATACGTACTTGACCACGAAATGGGTCTTTATTACCCATTGCTGCTACTTCAAACTCAATGTTGTTATCTTGCCAAATTTGCTTAGTCGAGCGTGTATCTGTAACGATGTTAGCAGTGGTTGCCGCCCCAGCGATAAATATCCCCGCACAGCCACTTAAACTCAGTACGGTCAACAGAATGCAAAGACTACGTATCATGATTCTTACTCCCAACAGGGTTACTCTTCGTGAGCAGGGAAAAGGACTTGGTCTATCAGATCACATAAGCAGTGAAGAGTGACCATATGAACTTCGTGTATGCGTGCCGTGCGATGGGATGGAATGCGAATTTCTACGTCATTCTCACCTAACAACCCCGCCATTTCACCACCATCTTTACCTGTAAGAGCAATAATAGTCATGTCTCGGGTAACGGCGGCTTCCATCGCTTTAATGATGTTTTTACTATTACCACTGGTGGAGAGCGCTAAAAGAATATCGCCAGGTTGCCCAAAGGCACGGACCTGCTTAGAAAAAATTTCCTGATAGTGGTAGTCGTTTGCGACAGCGGTCAGCGTTGTGTTGTCTGCTGTTAATGCCATGGCTGGAAGGCTAGGGCGTTCTGTTTCAAAGCGATTTAACAGGCAAGAAACAAATTGTTGCGCGTTTGACGCACTGCCACCATTTCCACAGCACAAAATTTTATTGCCGTTTAGCAAGCTTGATACCATCGCTTGAGCAGCGTGGGTAATCGCATCGGGCAACGCTTCCGCTGCGGCAATTTGAATTTGTATACTTTCTTTAAAGCTGTCTTTAATGCTTTCTAGCATTGATTATCCTTCAGATATTGCGTTTTGTATCCAGTTGATATCTCGACCATTATTGTGAATGGCGATGACATCGAAACGGTAGTCTATGGTGTGTATCGACTGTTTTTGTCTGCTTAACCAAATTTGCGCGGTTTTAACCAGTTTACGCATTTTGGAATAGGTCACCATTTCAGCGGCGGAACCATAGCGATCGTTGTTACGGTATTTGACTTCAACAAACACGATAGTTTCATCTTGTTGAAATATTAAGTCAATTTCTCCGACTTTTGTCAGAAAATTTTGTTCGAGAAAGCGTAAACCCTGGCGCTGCAGGAATTGCTTCGCCAGGGATTCATATTGGTTGCCAATTTGTCGCTTGCTAAAAAGACCCATACTCGGCCCAGCTGAGTTCACTCTGGACAACACAGTTACTATCAATGCTTAACACGCCAGTCTGGCCTCTAACGGATAACCCAGGAACGACCTTCATCTGAGGCAGCTCTCCAATCAATTTGTATGCATCCATACCTAGCGCAGTAAGACGTTTTGCCACGTTTGATTGATCTGACCAAAGCTCATTCATTTCTGAGATGACGGTGAGATCAGGTTCGATCAAAAGCGGGATGTCACTGTAGGTAATACCATTGAGATCAGAGTATGTCGCTCCACCACTGTTACTACGAGAGTTCGAAAACAGTTTCGGTGGCTTGTCATGTGGGTTAATTGCAACTTCGATAAATGGTTTGATTAATGTTAACTCTGTGTTTCTCGCTGCAATATACACCGCATCAACATCTCGTCGGCTGCGGGGTTGTGTTTCGAGTTTGACACCTGTTAACGATTCCATCTGAGCGATGCGCTGTTTGCTTTCTTGCAAGCCGAATACATCGTTGATATCTCGTTGCAGTTCGCGGGTATCGCCAAATAGTCGGCTGGCAACGTTCGTTGAGCTGTGTTTTTTCCATTCCTCTTTGAAGGCTTGTAGAACGCGTTCACCATAACTGCCTTTAGGGGCAAGGACCAGCGGAAAATTATATCCTTCATTGAAGATATGCTTTGCCGCTTGAGCCACTTCTTGTTCTGGTGACAAGGTCAGGTAACAAATGTTCGTTCCCGGTTGCACATCTTCCGGAATGTTTAACGCTAGTGCTGGAATAGCAGGACCTGTGCTCGAGCCGTCTATGGTTGTCTGCAATTCTTCTACATTTTCTTTTTGTAGTGGACCAACAATAAAATCAATATTCTCGCTGATCAGGCGTTGTTTGATTTGTTGTGGTGTATAGGCGTGCGTGTCAATGACGGTTACGGTCGCACTTGGATCGCGATTCTGATCATTCATCATTGCAAACATAAATCCGTCACGGATGAGTTGAGCTTGTGGGGCAAATTTACCCGTTAACGGCAAGAGTAGCGCAGTGTTATTTGGTTTGACGATCTCCAGCGTTAAGATCTTCTGGATCTCTTCAGGCGTGTAGGTAGCCGCAGGATGTGTTGGGTTTTCTTGTAACCAGCGCTCAATGGTATTTTTTAGCTGTGAGAGATTTCCTGACAAGGTTTTGGTGTAAATCGACAGTTGCAACCATCCGTCAAGCACATCTTCGCTTGGCTCAGTTTGCAGAGCGGTGAGCTCCTGCTCTGAATAGCTGCCAAAGTTCATCCAAATGCGGCTAGAAATGTCACGTTTCTCGGCCGATGAAGAATACTGACTCAACATCACTAACTCGCGGTTGGCTTCAAACGGTTGATTGAGGCTTTGGTAAGCTTCTGCACGAACAGAGTAGTAATCTTTCCACTGATCGCTTGGTAGCTTCCACCAAGGCTGAAAGTTAAGTAGTTGTATTACTTGAGCGTAGTCGCCCTGTTTCTGCTGCATGTTTGCACGCGCGAGCTGCCATTCTGCTTGTTGCACTTCCGACAACTGCTGACGAGCCAGACGGTTAATCAACAGTTCAGCTTCGTCAAACTGGTTGGCTTGGATGGCAGCCTTGGTTGCCATGATCAACCAGTCATTTTGCAAGCTACCTTCAGAGCTATCCGCTCGAATAATATAGCTCTGAACCGACTGGGTGGGCTCAAGTGTGACATCGACGCCATCAGGCTGTCTCGGGCCCGACGAACAGGCCGCAAGGGTAATTGCTAGTGCAACAGGAGTGAGTATGCGTGGTACACTGAGTCTCTTATGGTTAATCATTGCCGTGAGTTCTCTATAATTTTGTACAAAATTGTCTTTATATTAATCGTTGAAGTGATGGTAAACAAATGACAGATAAAAATAATTTGCCGAATGAGGGGCCAACTCTCTTTATTGTACCGACTCCAATCGGAAATTTAGCGGATATCACTCAACGTGCTATCGAAATTCTGTCAAGTGTGGACATGATTGCCGCTGAGGATACCCGACATACGGGTAAACTATTGTCTCACTTCAATATTCAAACCAAAACTTTTGCTTTGCATGATCATAACGAGCAACAAAAAGCACAGATTTTGGTGGAAAAGTTGCTGTCTGGTCAATCTATCGCATTGGTTTCCGACGCTGGTACGCCGCTCATCAGCGATCCAGGATACCATTTGGTGACAAAATGTCGTCAAGCGGGCGTAAGAGTTGTTCCTCTTCCAGGTGCTTGTGCGGTGATTACTGCGCTTAGTGCTTCCGGTTTGCCGTCTGATCGCTTTAGTTTCGAAGGTTTTCTTCCACCAAAAAGTAAAGGACGCAAAGACAAGTTCTTGGAAATTTCATCGGCAGAGCGCACGTGTATCTTTTATGAGTCTCCTCATCGTATTTTAGACTCCCTACAAGATATGTTAGACGTTCTTGGTCCAGAAAGAGAAGTTGTGTTGGCTCGTGAGCTAACCAAAACGTTTGAAACGATTCAGGGGATGCCTTTAGGGGAGTTAATGGAATGGGTGAAAAGTGACGGAAATCAGCAACGAGGTGAAATGGTTCTGTTGATTCACGGCCACCGGGAAACCGCAGACGATTCTCTACCGGATGACGCGTTACGCACACTGGGTATCTTGACCAAAGAGTTACCGTTAAAGAAAGCAGCAGCACTGGTTGCAGAAATCCATAATTTGAAGAAAAATGCGCTCTACAAATGGGGATTGGAGAACTTAGATTAATTTAGGGTTGGTGTTCATATTTGACATGCTGTTCGAGCGTAGTCGAGCGAAAAAACATCACTTGATTTCACTTGTTTCATCATATCTGTGATCGTACTAGACTCTGAGTAGATAACTCTATACAATCCGCCGTTGGAGTTGACTGGGTAGTCGCTGCTTTACTGCTGTCCTTCGGGAGACTGACGTTGAAGTCCTTTGGGAGACTGACGTTGACGTCCTTCGGGAGACTGGTAAAGGGGAGGAAAGTCCGGGCTCCGTAGAGCAGGGTGCCAGGTAACGCCTGGGAGGCGCAAGCCTACGACAAGTGCAGCAGAGAGAAGACCGCCGATGACCCTCTATCGTAAGAGAAAGGGCACAGGTAAGGGTGAAAGGGTGCGGTAAGAGCGCACCGGACGGCTAGCAATAGTTCGTTGCAAGGTAAACTCCACCCGGAGCAAGACCAAATAGGCCTCCACATTGCGTTGCTCGCGTAAGGAGGCGGGTAGGTTGCTTGAGCCAGTGAGTGATTGCTGGCCTAGACGAATGGCTACCGCCGCGCAAGCGGAACAGAACCCGGCTTATGTGTCGACTCCAACTATTCGAGACCCATCATTACTTTCAGTAATGATGGGTTTTTTGCATTTAGTTGACGAAAACCATGTCATTACCAATAAACTTAGCATTAAATCACATCTAACTTTAGACTTGTGGTGGCGATGATGTGGGAAATCAGTACACTAATGAATCGCTCCAAGATCATTCAACGAGAACGCTATGACCGAAACCTTCCAACATATTTCCGTGTTACTAAATGAATCTATCGATGGCTTAGCCATTAAACCTGATGGGATTTACATCGATGGCACATTTGGCCGAGGCGGTCACAGTCGAACGATCTTATCCAAGCTAGGTGAAAATGGTCGACTTTACAGTATTGATCGTGATCCCCAAGCGATTGCGGAAGCAGGTAAAATAGATGATGCTCGTTTTACCATCATTCATGGCCCCTTTTCTGGTATTGCCGAATACGCGAAAGAATACGGTTTAGACGGTAAAGTGGATGGTGTCTTACTCGACCTCGGGGTTTCCTCTCCTCAGTTGGATGATGCTGAACGTGGTTTTAGCTTTATGAAAGACGGACCGTTGGATATGCGTATGGACCCAACCACGGGGATTCCCGTATCGCAATGGTTGTTGGAAGCCGATTTGGATGACATCACATGGGTGATTCGTGAATTTGGTGAAGATAAGCACGCAAGACGCATCGCACGTGCGATTGTTGAATATCGCGATAATGAAGAAAATGAGCCCTTGGTACGAACGGGTCAACTAGCAAAACTCATTTCAGATGCTGCACCAAAAAGCTTTAAAGAGAAAAAACATCCGGCAACTCGTGCTTTTCAAGCATTTCGCATTTACATAAACAGTGAGCTTGAAGAGATCGATACCGCGTTAAAAGGCGCGGCAAGTATCCTTGCTCCTGAAGGCCGTTTATCGGTCATCAGTTTTCACTCACTTGAAGATCGCATGGTCAAACGCTTTATGCGCAAAGAAAGCAAAGGGCCAGAAGTTCCGCACGGCATTCCTCTGACAGAAGCACAAATCAACGAGCTTGGCAGTGCGAATATGAAAACCGTCAGTAAAGCGATAAAGCCAAGTAAACAAGAAATTGACATTAACCCTCGTTCTCGCAGCTCAGTGTTAAGAATTGCAGAAAAGCTTTAATTATTATGACGAAAGCCACACCTAACCTTGCTAAATTGATCGCAAGGGACTTAATCACCGTTGGTCATTGGCCATTACTATTGCTGATATTAATTTTGGCGTCAGCAATGGGCGTGGTGTTTGCGACTCATAACGTTCGCCAAGAAATCACGGAAAAAGACCATACATTGGTCGAGCGTGAGAGACTCGATAGTGAATGGCGCAACCTGATGTTAGAAGAAACGGCCTTGGCTGAGCACAGCCGAGTTCAAGACCTTGCAAAAACAGAACTTGATATGAAACGGCCTGATGGCGATAAAGAAGTGGTTATCACACTAAAATGATTAGAAAGAAAACCAACGCTAAACAAGGAAATAAGCGTAAACCTACGGTGAAAAAAAAAGCGGAAGCGAAAACCTCGAGTAACGTGGTGAAAGCAAAAGAGGCTGCTGAACCTTTTTTGATTCGCTGGCGTTTTCACCTGCTGTTGTTGTTTGTTTTACTTGCGTTCGGTCTTTTGGTCGCGCGCGTCGCGTATATTCAAATTATCGAACCCGATAACCTCATTAAGCAAGGCGACCTACGCTCAGTACGGGTAAAATCGATTCCTTCCGCGCGAGGCATTATTTCTGACCGTAATGGTGAACCGCTTGCTGTCAGTGTTCCTGTTGAGGCTGTTTGGGCCGATCCTGCCACGATTTTTAAAAATGATGCCTTAAGTCAAACCCAACGCTGGTACGCACTGGCGGATGTTCTTGGTGTCGACCGTCAAGGGCTTATCAATAAAATCAAACGCAACGAAAAGCGTCGTTTTATCTATTTGCAACGTCAAGTTAGCCCTGCAATGGCGAATTATATTCGCGAGTTAAAGTTGCCTGGTATCGGCTTGAAATCTGAATCTCGCCGCTACTATCCAACGGGTGAAGTAAGCGCTCATTTGGTTGGCGTTACAGGTATTGATGGTCATGGTCTCGAAGGCGTTGAGCGCAGCTATGATGAGTGGCTGACGGGGCAGGAAGGCAAGAAAACCATCCGAAAAGACCGTTATGGTCGAGTGGTAGAGAACATTGCCTGGCAAGACAAACAAGAAGGTAAATCCCTGACCTTAACCATCGACCAACGAATACAGGCGATTGCTTATCGTGCCATCAAACAGGCCGTTGCGGATCACCGAGCAACATCGGGATCTGTGGTCATTGTTGATGTGAAAACGGGCGCGGTTTTAGCGATGGTAAATGCGCCGTCTTACAACCCAAATAACCGCAGTGATTGGCAGAGTTATAAGATGCGTAACCGCGTGATTACGGACTCTATGGAACCTGGTTCCACGATCAAGCCTTTCGTTATTTTGGCGGCGTTAGAAAATGGCGTCGCCACCAAAGACACCATCGTCGATACCGGAAATGGTGTTCTTCGATTGGGTGGTAGCGAGTGAAAGACGTATCACCAGTCGGCAAAGCGAGTCTATCGATGATCTTGAAAAAATCGAGTAACGTTGGTGTGACGAAATTGGCGATGCAGATGCCAGTGGAGGCGTTGTTGGGGCTGTACAGTTCAGTTGGATTTGGTGAGCTCTCTGGTTTGAATCTCGTGGGGGAAGTGACGGGTATTTTCCCAAGCCGCAGCCGTTGGTCGCCAATAGAGCGAGCAACCATTGCGTTTGGTTACGGACTTTCTATTACGCCGATTCAGCTCGCACATGCGTATGCCACACTAGGTAACTTAGGCAAGTATGAGCCTATTCATATCATTAAAAGCAATGATCATGATGTGTCTCGTCAAGTCGTCAGTGCCAAGTATGCTCGCCAAGTATTAGATATGTTAGAAACCGTAACCCAGAAAGGTGGTTCTGCTCGGCGAGCTGCGGTGCCTGGTTATCGCCTTGGTGCAAAAACGGGGACATCGAGAAAAGCTTCTGCGGGGGGATACAGTGATGAATACATTACCTACACTGCTGGCTTGGCCCCGATAAGCGATCCGAAAATCGCGCTGGTTGTGATTGTTAACGAACCACAAGGTGATGATTATTACGGTGGCTCGGTCGCCTCTCCCGTTTTTTCTGAGATCATGAAAGGCGCGCTGCAAATACTGAATATCGCACCAGATGAAAACAAATTTCAGGAGTAGGTTTCAGCCTACTAATAACCAAATAAAGAAAACCTGAGCAGTTGCTCGGAGAACAATTATGACTAAAGCCATCAGTATAGACACGTTGCTTTCACGCTGGGTTGATTGCCCAAGTTTGTCGTCCGTTTTTGTCTCTGAACTGGAACTCGATAGTCGAAGAGTGAAGCATGGTACAACGTTCGTCGCGATTATTGGTCACGTTGTGGATGGGCGTCAGTTCATATCTACTGCCATCAAACAAGGCGCCAACGCAGTGATAGCCCAAGCCTGTGATAATAAACCTCACGGCACGTTAGAGATTGTGAATGATATTCCGGTTGTCTATATCCATGCATTAGACCAACAATTGTCTGAAATTGCAGGGATGCTGTACACCTATCCCGACATGAAGTTAATTGGCGTAACCGGGACGAATGGAAAAACAACCATTACACAACTGATCGCTCAGTGGCTAGAGTTGGTTGGATCCAAAGCTGCCGTCATGGGCACAACAGGCAACGGCTTTTTAAACGATCTGCAACAAGCAGCAAATACCACTGGTAATGCGGTTGAAATTCAACAAACCCTAGCATCATTAGCTGAGAAAAATGCCTTGTACACTGCACTGGAAGTGTCTTCTCACGGCCTGACGCAAGGTCGAGTTAAAGCCTTGTCATTTTCTGCTGGCGTATTTACTAACTTGAGCCGTGATCATCTCGATTATCATGCACGATGGAAGAATATGCCAATGCAAAACTTGCGTTGTTTACCTTGCACGATTGCAAGAAGGCAATCATCAATGCGGACGATAAAGTCGGTGCATGTTGGTTAAAGGTGCTTCCCAATGCCATTGCAGTATCGTTAACACCAAGCCCAAGCCTAGGCAATGCGCTTTGGGCAAATCACGTCACGTATGCAGAGTCAGGCATTACCATCGATTTTGATGGTAAGTATGGCGCTGGGCATTTTCACGCACCATTGATTGGTGAGTTTAATGCGACAAACTTGATGCTGGCGCTTGCGACGTTACTGAGTCTGGGCGTTGACAAGCAAGCGCTGTTAAACACTGCGGGTCAGTTGCAACCTGTTTTAGGCCGAATGGAGCTGTTTCAAACGCCAGCGAAGGCGAAGGTTGTGGTCGATTACGCACATACGCCTGATGCATTAGAAAAAGCGTTGCAAGCTCTGCGCGTGCACTGCCAAGGGCAGTTATGGGCAATTTTGGGCTGTGGTGGCGATCGAGATGCTGGTAAACGCCCGATGATGGCGGAAGTTGCTGAGCGCTTAGGGGATAAAGTGGTCTTAACTGACGACAACCCTCGTAGTGAAGACCCTGAGCTTATCGTCAAAGATATGTTGGCGGGCTTGTCTAAACCTTCCGATGCCATGGTTCAGCATGACCGTTTTTCTGCACTTTCTTTTGCACTGGAGCAGGCCTCTGAGCACGACATCATTTTAATCGCTGGCAAAGGTCATGAAGATTACCAGATACGTAATGGGGAAACCATTCATTACTCGGACCGTGAATCTGCGATACAGCTATTAGGACTTTAATTATGATCAAAGTAACGTTGTCTCAAATTGCTGATATCACCAATGGTGATTTGGTGGGAGAAGATAAGACCATCGAGAGTGTGTCAACGGATACTCGTGCCATCGAGGCAAACTCACTATTTATCGCTTTGGTTGGCGAACGCTTTGATGCGCACGACTTCTGCCAGCAAGCCGTTGATGCAGGTGTAGGGGCTTTGCTCGTGCAAAAACCTTTGGATGTGGACGTACCACAAGTCATTGTTGCAGATAGCAAAGCGGCGTTGGGTGAACTGGCCGCTTGGGTTCATCAGTGTTGCTCGACCCCAACTGTCGCGATTACAGGTAGCTGCGGTAAAACGACAGTAAAAGAGATGGTTGCGGGTATTCTCCAGCAAAAAGGCAAGGTGCTCTTTACTGCGGGTAACTTCAATAACGATATTGGCGTTCCTCTAACGTTATTACGATCTCAACCGTCAGACGATTATGCTGTCATTGAGCTAGGAGCTAACCATATCGGAGAAATTGGGTACACGACCCGGTTAGTTAAGCCCGACATTGCTTTGGTGAACAATGTTGCTGCTGCGCATTTAGAAGGTTTTGGCTCGATTGATGGCGTCAAACAAGCAAAAGGCGAAATTTACCAAGGGCTGAACAAGAATGGTGTCGCGATTGTTAATCTGGATAGCCAAGGCGAAGAGCAATGGCAAGCAGTATTAGCGGATAAAACCGTCATCACCTTTTCATCTTGCGATTCACGCGCAGATTTTTTCGCATCGGATATCTCCCTGAATAGTGAAGGTGAAGCGAACTTTACTTTACATCGCTCGCACGATGGACAACAAATTGAACTCTCGTTAGGGATCATTGGTCAACACAATGTTGCCAACGCGATTGCAGCATCGATCATTGCGTTGCACATGGGAGCGACGATCGAAGAAATTCAAATAGGATTAAAGCACTTAAATAAGGTCAAAGGTCGTGTTGAGGTTGAGCAACTGAGCGCGAACATCAAATTGATCGATGACAGTTACAATGCCAGTGTGCCAGCCATGTTAGCCGCGGTAGACTTATTAGCCTCGTTCAAAGGTCAGCGTTGGCTGATTTTAGGGAATATGGCGGAATTGGGAGATGAAAGTCTTGCACTTCACCGCCAAGTCGGAGAACATGCTGCCCCACAAAAATTTGAATATGTTCTCACATATGGTACAGATGCAAAGGTGATCAGTGATCTTTGTAACGGTATCCACTTTGAGACGCATCAAGAGATGATTGACTACATCAAGCAGCATCTAGACCAAGCCGTTCCTGAACACCACACTATTTTGGTAAAAGGAGCGAACGGTGCTCGTATGTTTGACGTCGCTGCTGCTTTGAAGGAGTATTTTTAATGATTATTTGGCTTGCCGAGCTGCTTCAGCCATACCTGTCTTTTTTCCGTTTGTTTGAATACTTGTCTTTTCGAGCAATTTTAAGCGTTCTTACCGCGTTAGGTCTCTCACTCTGGATGGGACCGATTATGATCAGACGATTGCAGATGCTGCAAATTGGTCAGGTTGTGCGTAACGAAGGTCCTGAATCCCATTTTAGTAAACGTGGTACGCCGACAATGGGCGGTATCATGATTTTGGCGGCGATCTCCATTACGATTTTGCTCTGGACCGACTTATCCAACCCTTACGTTTGGGCCGTGCTTACGGTGTTGCTTGGATATGGTACGGTGGGGTTTGTTGACGATTACCGCAAAGTAGTGCGTAAAAATACCGATGGTTTGGTGGCTCGCTGGAAATATTTTTGGCAATCATTGATCGCTTTTGTGGTGGCATTTGCCCTGTATGCGCATGGTAAAGATACCGCTGCGACGCAACTGGTGGTGCCATTTTTCAAAGATATCATGCCTCAGATGGGCATGTTGTACATCATCTTTACCTACTTTGTCATTGTTGGCACCAGTAATGCTGTCAACCTGACCGACGGTTTGGATGGGCTAGCGATAATGCCGACGGTTTTGGTCGCGGCTGGCTTTGCTGTGATTGCCTGGGCAACCGGTAACGTTAACTTTTCTGAATACTTACATATCCCATACCTACCTCATGCTTCTGAGTTGGTTGTGGTCTGTACCGCGATTGTCGGAGCTGGCCTTGGCTTTTTATGGTTTAACACCTATCCAGCACAAGTCTTTATGGGCGATGTGGGCTCTCTGGCTTTAGGCGGAGCACTGGGCACCATTGCAGTATTGGTTCGTCAAGAGTTCGTACTGGTTATTATGGGGGGGGTATTCGTCATGGAAACACTGTCCGTTATTCTGCAAGTTGGCTCATACAAGCTTCGTGGTCAGCGTATTTTCCGCATGGCTCCGATTCACCATCACTACGAATTAAAAGGTTGGCCAGAACCTCGCGTTATCGTGCGTTTCTGGATTATTTCTATGGTTCTTGTTCTGATTGGTCTAGCCACTTTGAAAGTGCGTTAAGTTTCCGTTTTTCAGACCAGATATACAGTGTGATCATATATGGAACGTTGGCAAAACATACATCAGGTCGTCGTTGTAGGGCTCGGTATTACCGGGCTCTCTGTCGTTAAGCATCTCATCAAAAATCAACCACACCTTGTGGTTAAGGTGATTGATACTAGACCGACACCTCCCGGGGCAGACCGCCTCCCAAAAGGTGTCGAATTACACAGCGGTGGCTGGAATATAGGTTGGTTAGAACGCGCTGATCTTGTAGTAACTAACCCAGGAATCGCACTCTCAACGCCAGAAATTCAAGGTGTTCAACGTCGTGGAACGCCAGTTATCGGTGACATCGAACTGTTCGCATGGGCGGTTAACAAACCCGTGGTGGCAATTACGGGCTCAAATGGCAAGAGCACCGTTACCGATTTGACCGGAGTGATGGCAAAAGCGGCGGGTTTACAAGTCGCTGTCGGCGGTAATATTGGCGTGCCTGCGTTGGATTTGCTGGAACAAGAAGCGGATTTGTATGTACTGGAACTATCAAGTTTCCAGTTGGAGACGACATCAAGCCTTAAATTGAAAGCGGCCGCGTTTCTTAACCTGTCTGAAGACCATATGGATCGCTATGACGATATGGCTGACTATCGCAAAGCTAAGTTGCGTATCTTCCAACACGCTGAACTTGCTGTCGTTAATCGTGACGATCTGGCGACATATCCAGAGGGAAATATCCCCACACAGACTTTTGGCGCGGATAATCATGCTTATGGTTTAGAAGTCGATGGCAATAGAACGTGGTTGCTTGACCATGGTCAAAGGATTGTAGCAAGTGATGAGCTTAAGCTAGTCGGTAAGCACAACTTATTAAATGCTTTGGTGGTATTGGCCTTACTGAAAGCGGCTGGCATCGATTATCACGACGCGTTGAGTGCACTGAAAAATTACACAGGACTGACACATCGGTGTCAGGTGGTTGCTGATAATCAGGGAGTTAAATGGGTCAATGACTCTAAAGCCACCAATATTGCAAGCACAATGGCTGCACTGTCAGGGCTCGAGTCGACGGGGAAACTTTTCCTTTTAGTCGGTGGCGTAGGCAAAGGCGCAGATTTCTCCCCTTTGAAGCCAGTATTTTCAACCTTAGACCTACAACTATGCTGTTTTGGTCAGGATGGGGATGACTTTATGACATTGCACGACTCTGCTTTACGTTTTGAACGAATGGAAGACGTTATTCATCATATCGCTCCGAAGCTAAAGTCGGGAGATATGGTGATGCTGTCGCCTGCATGTGCTAGCTTTGATCAATTCGACAACTTCATGGCAAGAGGTGATGCTTTCGCTGCTCTTGCTCAACAATACGCATAATTATAGGTTACGCATTCCGTGGTTTTAGGGAACATTAAACGCAGTATTGGCAATTGGCTCACTCATCCCGCGCCAGAGGCTCTGTTTGATCGTCAATTGGTGTGGATTGCACTGGGTTTGATGTTGACCGGTCTAGTCATGGTTACGTCGGCATCGTTTCCTATCAGTTCTCGGCTGACGGATGATCCCTTCCACTTTATGTTCCGTCATGCTTCGTTTTTGGTGCTGGCGATAGGGGCATCCGTGGTTATTCTTCAGATCCCTTTGAATGAATGGTTTAAAAGAAGCCATTATTTACTTTGGATCTCGTTTATTCTGCTTATTGTGGTGCTTGTCGCGGGTAAATCGGTCAACGGTGCATCTCGTTGGATTCCACTCGGTCTTTTTAACCTCCAACCTGCCGAGGTTGCAAAGCTTTCGCTGTTTATCTTTATGTCTGGTTATCTGGTAAGAAAGCAAGACGAGGTACGCGAAACCTTTTTTGGCGGCTTTATGAAACCTATTATGGTTTTTGCCTTTTATGCGGTTCTTCTGCTTGGTCAGCCTGACTTAGGTACGGTGGTCGTTATGTTGGTGACCCTGTTTGGTATGCTGTTTATTGCGGGCGCCAAGCTCACCCAGTTTTTAGCGCTTATGGTCGCTGGCATTGGCGCAGTTGTCGGTTTGATTTTGGTCGAGCCTTACCGTATGCGACGCGTTACGTCATTTCTTGACCCGTGGGAAGACCCGTTCGGTAGTGGCTATCAGTTAACGCAATCTTTAATGGCCTTTGGCCGCGGCGAGTGGTTTGGGCAAGGTTTAGGCAACTCGGTGCAAAAACTCGAATACCTTCCAGAGGCGCATACTGACTTTGTGTTTGCTGTATTGGCTGAAGAACTGGGCTTTGTGGGTGTAGTTCTGGTGTTGATACTGATTTTCAGTTTAGTACTAAAAGCGGTGTATATCGGTAAACGCGCTTTCGAAGACGGAGAGGTGTTTGGCGGCTACTTAGCTATAGGAATCGGTATTTGGTTTGCCTTTCAGACGTTAGTCAACGTTGGTGCCGCCGCGGGTATTGTTCCAACTAAAGGTCTTACTCTCCCTCTGATCAGTTATGGTGGTTCCAGTCTGATTATTATGTCTGTCGCAGTATCCATGTTGCTGCGGATTGACCATGAATGTCGCTTAAAACGCGAGCAACAACATGCGAAACAACAATCAGAACTACAAAATCATGAAGAAGCAAAATAAACGTTTGATGGTGATGGCTGGTGGTACCGGTGGTCACGTGTTCCCAGGCCTTGCGGTTGCTAAACAATTACAGCAACAAGGTTGGGAAATTCGTTGGTTAGGAACCGCGGATCGCATGGAAGCCGATTTAGTGCCAAAGCATGGTATTGAAATCGACTTCATTAAAGTTAAAGGTCTAAGAGGGCAAGGAATCAAACGCCTTCTTGCTGCGCCTTTCCAAATTATTAACGCGATCATGCAGGCTCGTACTCATATGAAGCGTTGGCAACCCGATGCTGTGTTAGGCATGGGAGGGTATGTGAGTGGTCCTGGCGGCATTGCGGCTTGGATAAGCGGCATCCCTGTTGTATTGCATGAGCAAAATGCAGTGGCAGGCCTAACCAACCAATGGTTGTCTAAAATCGCCAAGAAAGTGTTTCAAGCGTTCCCTGGCGCCTTCCCAACCGCTGAAGTCGTTGGTAACCCTGTCCGTGAGGACGTGACACAACTTGAGGCACCTGAATTGCGAATGAATAACCGCCAAGGGCCGATTCGGATTTTGGTGATGGGCGGTAGCAAGGAGCGCGAGTTCTTAACCAAACTCTCCCAGAGGTGATGGCAAATTTGGGTAATGAATATTGTATTCGTCATCAAGCTGGCAAAGGGGCTGCAGATGAAGTCAATGCCGCTTACCAAGCTAACCATGTGTCGAATGCGCAAGTGTCTGAGTTTATTGATGATGTTGCCGAAGCTTATGCATGGGCTGATCTATTGGTATGTCGCTCTGGCGCGTTGACGGTATCCGAGGTCTCAGCGGCTGGTGTCGGCGCAATTTTTGTTCCGTTTATGCATAAAGATCGTCAACAGGCGCTCAATGCGGATCACTTAGTTGAGTGTGGTGCTGCCAAAATGATAGAGCAGCCCGATTTGACCGTGGCGTCTTTGACCGCCCAGATCCAGCAGTTAGATCGCCAAACGTTGCTTTCAATGGCTCAGCACGCACGCCAAGCTGCGAAATTAGATGCAGATAAAACGGTGGCGCAAGCTATTGTAACTCTGACCAAATAATTCTGACGAAACAGCTCTAACTCATATAGCAAAACTACACAGCTTAACTCAATAGCGTTAACGAATTACCGAGAATAGAAATCGATGACTATTAAACACACACAAGACTTAGCTCAGATTCGCGCGATGGTGCCAGAGATGCGTCGCGTGAAATCAATTCATTTTATCGGAATTGGTGGCGCTGGGATGAGCGGTATTGCCGAAGTCCTACTAAACGAAGGCTACCAAATTACCGGATCTGATCTGGCAAACAACCTCGTTACTGAGCGCTTAGCATCTAAAGGGGCCACGATTTTCATTGGTCACCAGGCGAGTAATGTTGAAAAGGCGAGTGTGGTTGTTGTTTCTACTGCGATTAACGAAGAAAACCCTGAAGTCATTGCCGCTCGTGATAAGCGTATACCGATCGTACGAAGAGCGGAAATGTTAGCCGAGCTGATGCGCTTTCGCCATGGTATTGCTGTTGCGGGTACACATGGAAAAACCACAACAACTGCGCTTGTTACCCAAATATATTCGGAGGCTGGTTTAGATCCAACATTCGTGAATGGTGGCTTAGTCAAAAGTGCGGGCACCAATGCTCGCTTGGGTTCCAGTCGTATTTTGATCGCTGAAGCGGACGAAAGTGACGCGTCATTTCTGCACCTCCAACCAATGGTAAGTATTGTCACCAACATCGAAGCTGACCACATGGATACCTATGGCGGTGATTTCGAGACATTAAAGCAAACCTTCATCGACTTTTTACATAATTTACCTTTTTACGGACAAGCCATTGTTTGTATTGATGATCCTGTGATTCGTGAGTTGATTCCACGCATTAGTCGTCAAGTGATCACTTACGGGTTTTCAGACGATGCTGATGTACGTATCGAGAACTACCGTCAGCACGGTCAACAAGGCAAGTTTACCGTTGTGCGTCAGGGCAGAGATGACTTAGAGATCACCCTTAATATACCTGGTCGTCATAATGCGTTAAATGCCTCTGCCGCTATCGCGGTAGCCACTGAAGATGACGTTGATGATGACGCAATTTTAAAAGCGATGGCAGGTACGCAAGGTACCGGGCGTCGTTTTGATCATCTTGGTGAATTTGAGACAGGAAATGGTCATGCGATGCTCGTGGACGATTATGGCCATCATCCAACAGAAGTTGGCGTGACGATTAATGCCGCCCGCAGTGGATGGCAAGATAAGCGCTTAGTGATGATCTTCCAGCCGCATCGTTATAGTCGAACGCGCGATTTGTATGATGATTTTGCCAACGTACTTGAGCAAGTCGATGTGTTAATTATGTTAGATGTTTATGCGGCAGGTGAGAAACCTATTGCTGGAGCTGATGGACGAGCATTGTGTCGTACTATTCGCAGTCGAGGTAAGGTCGATCCGATTTTTGTGCCAGAAATAGAACAATTGCCTTCTGTTTTGGCAAACGTAATACAAGACGGAGACCTAATTTTGACTCAGGGTGCAGGGGATGTTGGTAAAGTGGCAAAACAACTTGCTTCTCTTGAGTTGAATATCAATAAGATGCTTGGGTAAAAGAGAGCATTATTGCAAACGACAGATAAAGACATAGATCTCGATTTTGCGTCATTAACGTTGTTATTTATTGCTTTCAGTGTTTGATAGTTTATCAGAGCTCAGTATAATCCCAAGGTTAAAGTCAATACTTTTGCTGAGGCATTTGTCAGCAAAAGTTCAGGACAAAAATCAGGAAACGAAGACATTGTTTAATCTTGCACTGAATGAAGAGCGACCAAGCGCCGAGAGGAATGCCCGTGGTCGCCAAGAAACCATCTTGGGTGCGCTATTTTTCGTTGTAGTTGTGACCTTAATTAGTTCTGTTTTGTACTCGGCGATCAGTTGGATGTGGGATGACCAAAGGTTACCTCTTTCCAAAATAGTACTCCAGGGACAACTGGAGTATGTCAAAGCTGACGATGTGCAGGCCGCATTCAGCCAAATTGACCACATCGGTACATTTATGTCGCAGGACATTGATGTATTACAGCAAAGTGTTGAAGCCTTACCTTGGGTCGCTCATGCTGCGATCCGAAAACAATGGCCAGACACAATAAAAGTTTTTTTGACAGAGCATTACCCTGAAGCCATCTGGAATGGTAACGAACTCATCGATAATAATGGTTTCGTTTTTGATGGGGACGTTGCACTGTTAGAGGAAGACAAAGTTAAGCTTTATGGTCCCAAGGATAGCGGTCAGGAAGTCTTAAAGACCTACCGCGATTTGAGTCCAAGGTTTCAGCAATTGGGATTAGCGATATCTTCTCTAGTGCTAAATGAGCGAAGAGCTTGGCAAATTATCCTTGATAACGGTATTCGATTAGAGCTAGGTAAAGAGTCTCTTCTTGAGCGTATAGAGCGTTTTTTCTCGCTATATAACAAGCTTGGCAGTGACACGCAAAGAATCAGTTATATCGATCTCAGGTACGATACAGGGGCCGCGGTCGGTTGGTTTCCTGAACAAGAGGTAAAAGAGAGCACAAATGACTAAGGCCGCAGATGACAACATTATTGTTGGTCTCGATATAGGCACTGCAACCGTTTCAGCTCTAGTGGGTGAGATTCTACCGGATGGCCAAATTAATATTATTGGCGCAGGTAGTAGCCCCTCGCGCGGCATGGATAAGGGTGGCGTGAATGATTTGGAATCGGTGGTAAAATCAGTACAACGCGCAGTTGATCAAGCTGAATTAATGGCCGAGTGCCAAATCAGCAGGGTATTTATCTCGTTGTCTGGTAAACATATCGCAAGCCGAATTGAAAAAGGTATGGGTACTATATCGGATGAAGAAGTGTCTCAAGAAGACATGGACAGAGCGATCCATACCGCCAAATCAATCAAAATCGGTGATGAGCAACGAATTCTTCATGTGATTCCACAAGAGTTCACTATCGACTACCAAGAAGGGATTAAAAACCCGCTTGGTCTTTCTGGAGTAAGAATGGAAGTCAGTGTCCATCTTATTTCCTGCCATAATGATATGGCGCGCAACATTATTAAGGCCGTAGAACGTTGTGGTCTTAAAGTAGAGCAACTTGTTTTTTCCGGTCTTGCGGCAAGTAATGCCGTGATCACCGAGGATGAAAGAGAGCTCGGAGTTTGTGTGGTGGATATTGGCGCCGGCACGATGGATGTTTCTATCTGGACGGGTGGTGCGCTACGTCACACAGAAGTATTTTCGTACGCAGGAAATGCAGTAACCAGTGATATTGCCTTTGCTTTTGGCACGCCAGTAAGCGATGCTGAAGAAATAAAAGTGAAATATGGCTGCGCTTTGAGTGAACTAGTCAGCAAGGATGATACGGTTAACGTACCAAGTGTCGGCGGACGTCCTTCGCGGAGTCTACAGCGACAAACATTGTCAGAAGTCATTGAACCACGTTATTCTGAACTAATGGGGTTGGTTAACCAAACTATCGATACCGTTCAAGCTAAATTGCGCGAAGAGGGCATTAAGCATCAACTCGCTGCAGGTGTTGTACTCACAGGCGGTGCAGCGCAAATGGATGGTGTGATAGAATGTGCGGAACGCGTATTCCGCAATCAAGTAAGGGTCGGCAAACCGCTTGAAGTCAGCGGCTTAACTGACTATGTAAAAGAGCCGTACCATTCTACGGCAGTTGGATTACTTCATTACGCAAGAGACATACAATCTAGTGACGATAGCGATTATAACGAACCGAAGCGTTCTTCTTCTCGTTCATCCGTAACTGGCTTCTTTGATAAATTGCGTAACTGGATACAAAAAGAGTTTTAACCTGAGTTGCAGGATAAACGGAGACAACACATGTTTGAACCGATGATGGAAATGTCTGACGATGCAGTAATCAAGGTCGTTGGAGTTGGTGGCGGCGGTGGTAACGCTGTTGAACACATGGTGCGTGAATCCATCGAAGGTGTGGAATTCATCAGCGTAAATACTGATGCGCAAGCACTTCGTAAGACAAGCGTTGGCAATGTCATTCAGATTGGTGGGGATATCACTAAAGGTCTGGGGGCAGGTGCGAATCCACAGGTTGGCCGTGAGGCAGCTCTCGAAGACAGAGATAGAATTAAAGATTCCCTAACCGGTGCCGATATGGTGTTTATCGCAGCGGGTATGGGCGGTGGTACAGGGACTGGTGCAGCTCCTGTTATTGCTGAAGTAGCAAAAGAACTCAATATTCTTACTGTTGCTGTCGTCACGAAACCATTCAGTTTCGAGGGTAAGAAGCGTTTAGCGTTTGCAGAGCAAGGTATTGATGAGTTGTCAAAACACGTTGACTCATTGATTACGATTCCAAACGAAAAGCTACTGAAAGTATTAGGTCGTGGTGTCACGCTATTGGAAGCGTTTGCTAGTGCAAACGATGTTCTGAAAAATGCGGTACAAGGTATTGCGGAGCTGATTACTCGTCCAGGCATGATCAACGTCGACTTTGCGACGTAAGAACAGTGATGTCTGAAATGGGTCACGCGATGATGGGTAGCGGCATTGCTAAAGGCGAAGATCGTGCTGAAGAAGCGGCTGAAATGGCGATTTCGAGCCACTTCTTGAAGATATCGACTTGGCTGGTGCACGTGGTGTACTTGTTAACATTACTGCTGGTCTGGATATGCGTCTTGATGAGTTTGAGACAGTTGGTAACACCGTTAAAGCATTTGCTTCTGACAATGCGACCGTTGTTATTGGTACGTCTTTAGACCCTGATATGACTGACGAAATCCGAGTCACTGTGGTAGCAACAGGTATTGGCAACGAGAAAAAACCTGATATTACGCTCGTTGCAGGTGGAAAAGCGAATGTCGCACCAGCGACACAAGCTCAACCACAACAACAAGCAGCGGCAACGCAAGCTGAAGAGAAACAGGCACAAACCTTGCAGACTCAAATGCAAGAGAAGCCACAGGTAACTCATCAGCAAGCAAATAATGCTTCTTCTTCTGCAGCAGCGTCACCGAGCCAAAGCTCAGCAGCGCCAAAGCAAGAAAAAGAAAACGGCTATCTTGATATTCCGGCATTTTTGCGTCGTCAAGCTGATTAATCTTTAATCCATAAATTTGACACGGTTCAAAATTATGATAGGATTCATTGTCAATGTTACAAACGACTGTGTTTTGTAGCGCATTGTAAAGAGGCAAGCAGATGATCAGACAACGTACTCTGAAAGAAATAGTGAAAACAACTGGTGTGGGTCTCCACTCTGGTCGTAAAGTCACGCTTACTCTGCGCCCAGCTGCTGCAAATACGGGGATTATTTATCGTCGTACGGACGTGAATCCTCCTGTAGATTTTCCAGCTGATCCAGCATCGGTTCGTGACACTATGTTATGTACAGCATTGGTTAACGACGAAGGCGTGCGTATTTCAACAGTTGAACACTTGAATGCCGCACTTGCTGGTATGGGCATCGACAACATTGTTGTCGAGGTTGACGCACCTGAAATTCCAATTATGGATGGTAGTGCTAGCCCATTCGTATACTTGCTTCAGCAAGCGGGTATCGAAATGCAAAATGTGCCAAAACGCTTTATCCGTATTAAGAAACCAGTTCGCTTCGAAGATGGCGATAAGTGGGCAGAGTTTGTCCCATTTAATGGTTTCCGCATGGACTTCGAGATTGACTTCGAGCATCCTGCGATTGAATCAGACGAACAACGCCTTCTATTTGATTTTTCATCGAAAGGTTTTGTACGTGAGATATCTCGAGCGCGTACGTTTGGTTTCATGCGTGATATCGAGTACTTACAATCGCAAAACCTTGTTTTAGGTGGTAGCTTTGATAACGCTATCGTTTTGGATGATTACCGTATTCTAAACGAAGAAGGCTTACGATTCGAAAATGAGTTTGTGACTCATAAAGTGTTGGATGCTATTGGCGACCTTTACATGTGTGGTCACCCGATTATTGGTGAGTTCCGTGCATTTAAATCAGGTCACGGTCTTAATAACCAACTTCTTCGTGCTGTTTTGGCCGACCAAGAAGCATGGGAATGGACGACGTTCGAAGAAGAAGTAGGCTCACCAGTGGCGTTTGCAGAGCCAAATATGGTACTCGCTTAACCCCAAGTTAGAAATTCAAAAACCAGGTCTCGGCCTGGTTTTTTTCTGTCTAAAATTTGTCCTGTTTATCCGTTAGTGGCAAAGCGAATCATAAATAAGGGTGCTATGGTTTCGATTTTTCTGCCATATCCGCTAACCTTTTGAGGCGCATCTGAATTTTAGGTGGTGCCATGTCTGCAATGGTCATCAATGATTTGGCAGCTGATTCTGTTAACGGTGGCCGTTTGGGACGGTCATCTTGCACAAATCGGTTTCGATATAGTGATGGGTTGATCCGAACTTCAACACTAACGAGCTTAGCGTAACCTTGGGTGCGTAGTTTATTGAGGATCATTAGGCGATCATAATCGATCTTCATTTTGATCGAGGCGCTGGATACGTCGATCAAAAGATGTCCGTGGCGAACATTCGCGACACGGCAATGATCTGCCGTACCTTGTGGTAGAATAGCTTGTAAAGCTTGATTGAGTTGCAAGATTTCTCCAGCATGCTCTTGAATCTGCTTAAACTGAGAGTCGGCAATAACATCTTCGGTAGAAGTAGGGCGATGATCACGCATAGGTAAAATCTTATTTTGTTTAGATATACTCAATTCTAGAGCAGCTTTATCTCTAGGTATAGTTTACATTAACGCGTTTAAACGTAATCGTATAACGCAAGCACAACTTACTCTGAAAAATGACAGGAATAAATAGTAAATCCAGTACAATTTCATTAAAAATTTCAGAGTGCTTCAAACAAATACGCCTACTTATGGTTGTATTGGTGAAAAATCCTTACACTAAGCCACATTGTTTCAAAATTTAGCCTTGAAATATGGATGTTTGAGCTCAATATCTTTGATAAATGATTTATCTCAGTATTCTTAGTTCAAAACTGGTAGAGACTGAAGGCATTATGAGAAGATCGGGAACGGTCTGATTACAGAGAGAACCACGAAAAATGATAACTAAGCTACTGACAAAAGTTATTGGCAGTCGCAACGACCGAACACTGCGCCGCCTTAGAAAAATTGTAAAAGAGATTAATAATTACGAGCCAACTTTTGAGGCTCTCTCCGATGAAGAACTGAAAGCGAAAACCGTTGAATTTCGTGAGCGCCTAGAGAAAGGCGAAACACTTGATAAACTTCTTCCAGAAGCTTTTGCAACCGTTCGCGAAGCGTCAAAACGCATTTACGGTATGCGTCATTTCGACGTTCAGCTCATTGGTGGTATGGTACTGAACTCTGGTCAAATTGCAGAAATGCGCACAGGTGAAGGTAAAACACTGACTGCTACTTTGCCCGCTTATCTTAATGCATTGGCTGGGAAAGGGGTTCACATTGTTACGGTGAACGATTACTTGGCTAAGCGTGACGCAGAAACAAACCGTCCACTGTTTGAATTCCTTGGTATGACCGTTGGCGTTAACGTGCCTAATATGCATCCGCAAGAGAAAAAAGAAGCATACCAAGCCGATATTTTATACGGAACCAATAACGAGTTTGGTTTTGACTACCTTCGTGACAACATGGCTTTTCGTACCGAAGATCGTGTGCAGCGCGAGCGTTTCTTTGCCGTTGTCGATGAGGTCGACTCCATTCTTATCGATGAAGCACGTACTCCGCTTATTATTTCCGGCCCTGCCGAAGACAGCTCAGAACTGTACACTCGCATTAATTTATTGATTCCACATTTAAAAAGACAAGATAAAGAAGACTCAGAAGAGTATCGTGGTGATGGTCACTACACACTTGATGAGAAAGCAAAACAAGTTTACCTGACCGAAACCGGCCAAGAATTTGTCGAAGAACTGATGGTTAAAAATGGTTTGATGGAAGAGGGTGATACACTTTACTCACCAACCAACATCAGCTTGCTTCACCATGTGAATGCAGCACTTCGTGCGCACGTTCTGTTCGAACGTAACGTTGACTACATTGTGACGGATGAAGGTGAAGTGGTTATCGTTGACGAACATACCGGCCGTACCATGCCAGGACGTCGTTGGTCTGAAGGTCTGCATCAAGCGGTAGAGGCGAAAGAAGGCGTTAAGATTCAGAATGAGAACCAAACTCTGGCTTCTATCACTTTCCAGAATTACTTCCGCCTTTACGAAAAACTGTCAGGTATGACGGGTACTGCGGATACAGAAGCGTTCGAATTTCAGTCTATTTATGGCTTGGAAACTGTGGTTGTACCAACCAATAAACCAATGATTCGTAACGACATGCCTGATGTCGTTTACCGTACTGAGGCAGAAAAATTCGCCGCTATCATCGAAGATATTAAAGAGCGTGTAGCAAAAGGTCAGCCCACTTTGGTCGGTACGGTATCGATCGAAAAATCTGAGTTGTTGTCTAACGCACTTAAAAAAGCCAAGATTAAGCACAATGTATTGAACGCTAAATTCCACGAGAAAGAAGCTGAAATTGTTGCTGAAGCAGGTATGCCAGGTGCGGTTACTATCGCAACCAACATGGCTGGTCGTGGTACCGATATCGTGCTTGGTGGTAGCTGGCAATCAAAAGTTGAAATGCTGGAAAATCCAACCCAAGAGCAAATCGATGCGATCAAAGCGGATTGGAAAGTCGTGCATGATAAAGTGCTGGAAGCAGGCGGCTTACACATTATTGGTACAGAACGCCATGAATCTCGTCGTATCGATAACCAGCTACGTGGCCGTTCTGGTCGTCAGGGTGATGCGGGCTCGTCGCGTTTCTACCTGTCGATGGAAGATTCACTGCTACGTATCTTTACTTCGGATCGCATGGCTAACCTGATCCAAAGTGGTATGGATGAAGGCGAAGCGATTGAATCGAAAATGCTGTCTCGTTCAATTGAAAAAGCACAGCGTAAAGTTGAAGGACGTAACTTCGATATTCGTAAGCAGCTTCTGGAATACGATGATGTGGCGAACGATCAACGTAAAGTCGTGTATGAATTACGCGATGAATTGATGAGTGCTGACGATATCAGTGAAATGATCGAACAGAATCGTGAAGATGTCATCACGGCGATCATTGATGAGTACATTCCACCACAATCACTTGAAGATATGTGGGATGTTGAGGGGCTTCAAGAACGTCTTAAAGCCGACTTTGATCTGGATGCACCAGTTAAACAGTGGCTTGAAGAAGATGACAAGCTTTACGAAGAAGCACTTCGTGAAAAGATCATTGCTCTAGCGGTTGAAGTCTACAAAGCGAAAGAAGAAGTGGTTGGTGCCCAGGTACTACGTAACTTCGAGAAATCCGTGATGTTACAAACGCTGGATACGCTTTGGAAAGAGCACTTAGCGGCAATGGATCACTTACGTCAAGGTATTCATTTGCGTGGTTATGCACAGAAGAACCCGAAACAAGAGTACAAACGTGAATCGTTTGAGCTGTTTGAAGGTTTATTAGATGCACTAAAATCGGATGTGATTACTGTACTGTCTCGGGTTCGCGTTCAGCAACAGGAAGAAGTTGAGCGTATGGAAGAGCAGCGTCGTGCACAAGCCGAAGAAGCGGCTCGCCGGGCACAAGCTCAACACGCAACGGCAGAAAACCAGTTGTCAGATGGTGAAGAGTCCGGAGATTCACATCAACCTGTAGTTCGCGATGAGCGAAAGGTTGGCCGTAATGAACCTTGCCCATGTGGCAGTGGCAAGAAGTACAAACAGTGCCACGGCAAAATTGACTAATTGGTTTATTACCAAATGAAAAAGAGTCGCCTAGGCGGCTCTTTTTGTATCAAGAGAACAGGCATTAGCTATGAAAAGAATTCACATTGTTGCTGCGATCATCTTTAACCAAGATAAATCGCAAGCCTTTATTACTAAACGTCCAACCGACAAACATAAAGGTGGTTTTTGGGAGTTTCCTGGTGGCAAAGTTGAGGCTGGTGAAACCATCGCTCAGGCCATGGCTCGTGAACTGGAAGAGGAAATTGGTATTCAGGTGACGGAGCAAGTTCCGTTTGAACACCTTGAATATGATTATCCAGATAAATCGTTGAAGTTTGATTTTATCTTAGTGACGGCGTTTAAAAACGAGCCTTATGGGCGAGAAGGTCAAGAAGGTCGATGGGTCAACATTAGCGAGCTAGGTCAATATACTTTCCCAGAGGCTAATCAGCCGATTGTTGAACGAGTCGTCGAGACGTTTTCTTTATAGTTTCGTACTAATCACCTTGTGGTTAGCAAGCTATGTTGTTAGTTTAAAAAGAGACCGCGAAACCAGAGATAACGAGATGATACGTCGTTATCCAGAGAAGGAGAGACAACGCAATGGTTCGTATTGCAATCGCAGGCGCAGCTGGCCGAATGGGCCGCAACTTAGTGAAAGCTTCACATCTTAACCAAACCGCTTCAGTTACAGCAGGATCCGAAAGACCGGAGTCTTCATTAGTGGGCGTTGATATTGGTGAGCTTTGTGGGGAAGGTAAGTTTGATGTTGTTTTGACAGATGACCTCGCTAAAGAAGTGGATAACTTCGATGTCATCATCGATTTTACCGCGCCAGTAAGTACATTGGCCAACCTCGAGTTATGCAGACAGCATGGTAAAAGCATTGTGATCGGTACAACTGGCTTCAGTGATGAAGAACGCGCGCTTATTGATGAGGCAGCTAAACAAGTGCCGGTGGTTATGGCTCCAAATTACTCTGTGGGTGTGAACTTGGTTTTTAAGTTGCTAGAAAAAGCCGCCAAAGTCATGGGTGACTACTGCGATATTGAAATCGTCGAAGCGCACCACCGTCATAAAGTTGATGCGCCTTCAGGTACTGCTATTGGTATGGGAGAGGCGATTGCTGGCGCCATGGGTAACCAGCTCAATGACGTCGCTGTCTACGCTCGTGAAGGCATTACTGGTGAGCGTACTAAAGATGAAATTGGCTTTGCGACCATTCGTGCAGGCGATATCATCGGTGAGCATACCGCGATGTTCGCTGATATTGGTGAGCGTGTCGAGATCACGCATAAAGCCACAGACCGCATGACCTTTGCCAATGGTGCAGTCAAAGCGGCAGCATGGTTACATACTAAGCCAGCCGGCTTTTATACCATGACGGATGTCTTAGGTTTGAACGAACTGTAAATACATAATTATTCGCCGGCGTATGCCGGCTTTTTTATACATGTTAAAAATGATGTAAATGAAACGCTACGATACAATCGCCATTTTCACTCTAGTTTGGTGATGATTTTGCTGGTTATGTAGTAGATTTTGTCTTTATTGCTTAAATTATATAGTTTTCTTTGTTTGGGTATCGTTTGCGTGAAGATGTCCTGATTTTTTGTGATGTCGAAAAAGTTCAAACTTGTGAAATTTATAAAAAATCCCTATGTCACGATGGAAATGGCGTTTAAACTTGTTTTTTTAGCGCTTATTGTGGCTGTTTAGCTTTACTGGCTAGAAAAAGATAATTTATTTTTGATTGTATGTTGACAGTATTTAAGTCCGTCTTTAGAATACCGCCAATTTGTCTGAAATACCTATTTATATAAACTTTTTAGGTAAAGGAAGGCATTATTGCAGTTTGATTTATTTTTTTTGCATTTTTATTCTGGAGGTTGTCTTGGGTAAATTAGCACTGTTAGTCCTAGAAGATGGGACAGTGTTCCGCGGAGTGTCCATAGGGGCAGACGGCGTTTCCGTCGGTGAAGTCGTTTTTAATACCTCGATGACGGGGTATCAAGAAATCCTCACTGATCCTTCCTATTCTCAGCAAATCGTTACTCTTACTTATCCCCACATTGGCAATACCGGAACCACTTCCGAAGATGAAGAATCCTCTTCTATCCACGCACAAGGCCTTGTGATTCGCGATCTTCCTCTTATCGCTTCTAACTTCCGTAATGAGCAATCCCTTTCTGATTATCTTAAGTCGCAACACATTGTTGGTATCGCTGACATCGATACGCGCAAGCTAACACGTATTTTACGTGAGAAAGGCGCGCAGAACGGTTGTATCGTTGCGGGCGATAACTTAGATGAAGCTTTAGCGTTGGCTAAAGCAAAAGAATTCCCTGGCTTAAAAGGAATGGATCTTGCGAAAGAAGTTACAACAAAAGAAGCGTATCAATGGAAGCAAGGTTCGTGGACGCTCGAAAGTGGACTTCCAGAAGCGAAAGATGACAGCGAGCTGCCGTACCACGTCGTGGCATACGACTTCGGAGCAAAGCGAAACATCCTACGCATGTTGGTTGACCGCGGTTGCCGCTTAACGGTTGTACCTGCTGAAACGTCAGCAGAAGAAGTACTGGCTCTTAATCCAGATGGCGTTTTCCTATCAAACGGCCCTGGTGACCCTGAACCATGTACTTACGCTATTGAAGCAACAAAAGTGTTCCTAGAAAAAGGCTTACCTATCTTTGGTATCTGTCTGGGTCACCAAATCCTGGCGCTAGCGTCTGGTGCACAAACTGTGAAAATGAAGTTTGGTCACCACGGTGCGAACCACCCAGTTAAAGATTTAGATCGTAACGTTGTAATGATTACCTCTCAAAACCACGGTTTTGCAGCGGACGAAGCAACGCTACCGGAAAACCTACGTGCAACTCACGTATCTCTATTTGATGGCTCTCTGCAAGGTATCCACCGTACAGATAAGCCAGCATTTAGCTTCCAAGGTCACCCAGAAGCGAGCCCAGGTCCACATGACGCAGCACCGCTTTTTGACCACTTTATCGAACTAATCAAACAACACAGCGCTTAATTCGGAGTAGTAGATAATGCCAAAACGTACTGACATTCAAAGTATTCTAATTCTTGGTGCTGGTCCGATTGTTATCGGTCAGGCATGTGAGTTTGACTACTCTGGCGCACAAGCGTGTAAAGCACTTCGTGAAGAAGGCTACCGAGTTATTCTGGTTAACTCGAACCCTGCGACGATCATGACTGACCCAGAGATGGCTGATGCAACTTACATCGAGCCAATCCAATGGGAAGTGGTACGCAAGATCATCGAAAAAGAGCGTCCAGATGCGGTTCTACCGACAATGGGTGGTCAGACTGCGCTTAACTGTGCTCTAGATCTAGAGAAGCATGGCGTTCTTGAAGAGTTCGGCGTAGAAATGATTGGTGCAACCGCTGACGCGATTGATAAAGCGGAAGACCGTTCTCGCTTCGATAAAGCAATGAAGTCTATCGGCCTTGAGTGTCCTCGCGCAGATACTGCGAAGAGCATGGAAGAAGCTTACAAAGTTTTAGACATGGTTGGCTTCCCTTGTATCATCCGTCCATCATTTACGATGGGTGGTACTGGTGGCGGTATCGCTTACAACAAAGAAGAGTTCGAAGAAATCTGTCGTCGTGGTCTGGATCTTTCTCCGACTAACGAACTGCTTATCGATGAATCTCTAATCGGTTGGAAAGAGTATGAAATGGAAGTAGTTCGCGACAAAGCGGACAACTGTATCATCGTATGTTCAATCGAAAACTTCGACCCAATGGGCATCCACACAGGTGACTCAATCACGGTTGCACCGGCGCAAACCCTGACGGACAAAGAATACCAGCTAATGCGTAATGCATCGCTAGCAGTTCTGCGTGAAATCGGCGTGGAAACAGGTGGTTCAAACGTACAGTTTGGTATCAACCCGAAAGATGGCCGTATGGTTATCATCGAGATGAACCCACGTGTATCTCGTTCTTCTGCTCTAGCGTCGAAAGCAACGGGTTTCCCTATCGCTAAGATTGCAGCGAAACTGGCTGTTGGTTTTACTCTGGACGAGCTACAAAACGACATCACGGGCGGTGCAACTCCAGCATCATTCGAACCAACTATCGACTACGTAGTAACTAAGATTCCTCGCTTTAACTTCGAGAAATTTGCAGGTGCTAACGACCGTCTGACAACACAGATGAAGTCAGTTGGTGAGGTGATGGCGATTGGTCGTAACCAACAAGAGTCTCTTCACAAAGCACTACGTGGCCTAGAAGTTGGCGCGACTGGTTTTGACGAGATGGTTGATCTGGAAGCGCCAGATGCACTGACTAAGATTCGTCACGAACTGAAAGAAGCTGGTGCTGAGCGTATCTGGTACATCGCTGACGCATTCCGTGCAGGCATGTCGGTTGATGGTGTATTCAACCTGACTAACATTGACCGCTGGTTCCTGGTTCAAATTGAAGAACTAGTGAAACTAGAAGAAGAAGTGAAAGCAGGTGGTTACGCTGGCTTGACCAAAGACGTGCTTCGTACCTTGAAGCGTAAAGCTTCTCTGATGCTCGCCTATCTAAACTACTTGGTGTTGCTGAAAGCGAAATTCGTCGCGCTCGTGAACAGTTCGACATTCACCCGGTTTACAAACGAGTGGATACGTGTGCAGCAGAATTCTCTTCTGACACGGCTTACATGTACTCATCTTACGATGAAGAGTGTGAAGCAAACCCAACAGACAAAGACAAGATCATGGTTCTTGGCGGCGGTCCAAACCGTATTGGTCAAGGTATTGAATTTGACTATTGTTGTGTACACGCATCACTAGCACTGCGCGAAGACGGTTACGAAACCATCATGGTGAACTGTAACCCAGAAACGGTATCGACTGACTACGATACGTCTGACCGTTTGTACTTTGAACCAGTCACTCTGGAAGATGTTTTGTCTATCGCTCGCGTTGAAAAACCAAAAGGTGTGATTGTTCAGTACGGTGGCCAAACACCACTGAAACTGGCGCGTGCCCTAGAAGCAGCAGGTGTGCCAATTATTGGTACTAGCCAGATGCTATCGACCGTGCAGAAGACCGTGAGCGTTTCCAGGCGGCCGTTGAACGTTTAGGCCTTCTTCAGCCAAAAAACGCAACGGTAACGGCGATGGAGCAAGCCATCGAGAAATCAAAAGAAATTGGTTTCCCATTGGTTGTTCGTCCATCGTATGTACTTGGTGGCCGTGCGATGGAAATCGTTTACGATGAGCAAGATCTACGTCGTTACTTTAACGAAGCGGTCAGTGTATCGAATGAGTCCCCAGTACTACTAGACCGTTTCCTAGATGACGCAACAGAAGTGGATATCGATGCTATCTGCGACGGTGAGCGAGTGGTTATCGGCGGTATCATGGAGCACATTGAACAAGCGGGTGTTCACTCAGGTGACTCAGCATGTTCACTACCGGCTTATACGTTAAGCCAGGAAATCCAGGATAAGATGCGTGAGCAGGTTGAGAAGCTTGCGTTTGAACTGGGTGTACGTGGTTTGATGAATACTCAGTTTGCCGTAAAAGACAACGAAGTGTACCTCATCGAAGTTAACCCTCGTGCTGCGCGTACGGTTCCATTCGTTTCGAAAGCAACTGGTGCGCCATTAGCGAAAATTGCTGCACGTGTTATGGCAGGTCAATCTCTAGAGTCGCAAGGATTTACGAAAGAGATCATTCCTCCTTACTACTCAGTGAAAGAAGTGGTTCTACCGTTTAACAAGTTCCCTGGCGTTGACCCGTTATTGGGCCCAGAAATGCGCTCAACTGGTGAGGTAATGGGCGTCGGTGCAACGTTCGCAGAAGCTTATGCGAAAGCGGAACTTGGCTGTGGCGCTGTATATCCAGAAGGCGGCCGTGCGTTACTATCAGTACGTGAAGGCGATAAAGAGCGTGTGGTTGATCTCGCTTCTAAGTTAGTAAAACTTGGCTATCAGCTAGATGCGACTCACGGTACGGCAGTGATTCTAGGCGAAGCGGGTATCAATCCTCGTCTGGTTAACAAAGTACACGAAGGTCGTCCGCATATCCTTGACCGTATCAAGAACAACGAATATACCTACATTGTGAACACGGCAGCAGGCCGTCAAGCGATCGAAGATTCGAAAGTTCTACGTCGTGGAGCGCTGGCAGAGAAAGTGAACTACACCACTACGCTGAACGCAGCGTTTGCAACCTGTATGTCTCACACAGCCGATGCGAAAAGCTCTGTGATGTCAGTACAAGAGTTGCATGCGAAAATAAAGTAAGCGTACTTAATAAAAATCAATAAGCTCGCAAGTCAGAGCTTATATGACAACCTCATTGCCCGCTCATTTGAGCGGGCTTTTTTGTTTTTATTTGTTTGTATTCATGAATTTTGGGAATAGGTTGATATCTAGACTTTCCTTTTTCGTTTTAGGGAGTCAGTGCTACCGTTTAGCTCTCTTCAGTATATTTGAACAAGGAAGTGTCAGTGGAGCTCACGTTAGAGGTATTAACCGCGTTGTTTTTTGTTGCATCTGTGGCAGGGTTTATCGACGCGATGGCAGGGGGCGGTGGATTGATAACGCTTCCAGCTTTATTGGCAGCAGGGCTTAGTCCAACTCAGGCATTGGCAACCAACAAATTACAAAGTTCATTTGGCAGTTTTTCTGCTAGTTTGTACTTTATCCGGAATGGCATTGTCAGTTTAAAAGAGATGCGCGTTGCGATTTGTTGTACTTTTATCGGGGCGGCGATTGGTGCCGAAGCGGTACAATTTATTGATGCTGGCATCCTCACTAGTCTTATTCCACTTCTTCTTATTGCCATCTCTCTGTACTTCCTTTTGGCTCCAACGACAAAGAAAACCGAAGGCGAGCCCAGATTATCCGAGGCGATGTTTGCGCTTTGTATTGGTGGTGGGGTTGGTTTTTATGACGGTTTCTTTGGGCCCGGTACGGATCTATCTTTACGGTTTGCTTTGTTGCGCTTGGTCATTTCTCTTTAGTTGATGCCACGGCACGCACCAAGATTCTCAATTTCACTTCAAACATCGCTGCGCTGTTGTTTTTTATCCTTGCTGGGCTGCCGGTGTGGGAAATTGGTTTAACCATGGCAGTGGGCGGTTTCATTGGCGCACGGTTAGGTGCAAAAGTCGTGGTGACGAAGGGGCAGAAATGGATTCGACCTCTCGTGATTACCATGTCGATGTTGATGGCAACAAAACTTCTTTGGCAACAACATCAGCAATGGCTTCTATCATTGTTTTAATTCGCTGATTGCGATAAGTGTTGTGCCGTAAGCAGACATGGATCGGGCGGATCAGGGGCTCTAACTCTTTAAATTCGTAGCAGAAATTGGGGGGGATATTGAGCGTTTTGATGATTGATTTAGGTATCAACGCTGGCGCCATACCGCCTAATGCCAACTGTGCTGCAGCCGTGTAGGAGTCCATCTCCATCAAAGGTTGGATATTGTGCTTCGACAAAATAGCTTGTTGATAGGTGTTGGCTGGATTATTCAAGTCGTTGGTTAAAATCGCTTGTGGTAGTTGTGTTAGCGGGTACTTACTGATTACCGAGAACGGCTCATCACCAAGGTGGAAGCTCATCAGGCCATGGTGAGGAGGTAAGTAACCCGCGCAGAAACCAAGGGTTGCTCGGCCAGATTTGACGTTCTCTACGATTCTTGGCGTATGATTAGTTGAGATTCTGAGGTAAGGATCCCATGCTAGTCGTTGTTCCATAATGATACTCAGATAGCCTGCCACTAAAGTTTCAGAACAATCTATTTTGATTAATGAGGTATCTTCGAGCTCTTGTTGATCGTAAATCTGTCCTCTTAGCTCGTTAAATGTGGGTTCTATTGTATTGATGAGCGCCAGAGCATCGGAGGTTAATTTGATGTGCCTGCCGTCGGGCTCAATCAGCTTTTTGCCAAGCTTTTTTTCTAAATTTGCAATCCGCTTGCTGACGGCTGACTGGCTAATATACAGTTGACTGCCTGTGCGGCTCATGGTTTTTTCTCTACTCAGTACGAGCAGTGTTTCGATGCCTTCTAATAACATAACAATTGATGAAAAAGAGGAATGGTAGGATGAATTTATCCTATTAGAGGGCCGTTAGCGAGGACCATAAAGTAAAAAGAGTCGACGGAATGTCGACTCGAAAAAGTATTGCTATAAAAGCATTACCAGGCAAATTTAGCGGTTAATCGCAAAGGTTGGTAACGAGAGATGCCATCGAATGGCCCCAAGGCGAATGATCAGTGTTGAGGTTACGCCTGCGAGCATGGCGCTTGAGTGGTCATAGCCCATGCTCAATGCCGTCGTATGAAAAATACCACCGATGATACATGCTGTGGCATACACTTCGCTTCTGAGCACCATTGGAACTTCGCGAGCAAGTACGTCTCGTATAATTCCGCCGCCACAGCCAGTGATGACCGCCATGATCACAGCAACCAACCCGGACTCATTGTATGTCATGGCTTTTTCTACCCCGATACCAACGAATACAGAGAGCCCGATAGCATCACATACCGGTAAAACCCACCAAGGAAGGCGTTTTGGACGGCGTACTAAAAGCATGGTCAGTAAACAGGTGACGAAAATGACCCACAGATAAGTAGTGTCGGTGATCCAAAATACGGGGGTTGCGCCCAGCGCCATATCTCGTATCGTGCCGCCACCAATGGCTGTGACACTGGCAAGAACAACCACACCAAAAGGGTCCATCTTCAGCCGACCCGCAAGTATGACTCCTGACACAGCGAAAACCGCTGTGCCGAATAAATCGATCATATAAAGCAGCATGGAATCCATGTTACTTGGCACCTTAACTATATCTGAGAAAAAATGGGCGGAAATTGTACGGTATTTATACCAAGAGCGTTAGCGGTTTTGACGAACGATTTTAAAGTATTCGCAAACTTGAGTAATTGCATTTAACGTTCTAGGCGTTGGGCGATTAATCCAGTCTGCATTCAATGACCACGTATGGCCGTTTTTCATCGCAGGCAGTTCATTTTTCCATTCCGCCCACATGCCGTCATGACTCATTGCGTGTCGTGATGTAAAAATGACTTCTGGTTGGCGCGTTATGACTTGCTCGATACTGACTTGCGGATAGGGGGAACTGGCTTGGGAAAAAATATTTTCGCCGCCACAAAAGGTAAACACTTCGCTGGGCCAGTTTGTTCCAGCGACGGTGATAATCGGCTTTTCACTCAATTGATAGAAGTAACGGACTTTATCTTCGGTGTTGTACTTTGTTTTTAACGAGTTGAGTTGAGCTCTAAAATTCGCTGCGGCTTGTTGGCCTACCTCAGGATGTTCGCTGTAGTGGCTTAACTGCTCAATATTGAATGCAATATCCGCTAATTTTCCTGTTTTGGAGTAGTAAATAGGGACATCGAATTGTTTGAGTTTTTCAATTTCTTTAGCTGGATTTCCCGCAGGCCACGCAATCACCAGATCCGGTTTTAGTGCAATGATACGCTCGAGTTTTATACCTTGATAGTTCGAGACTTTCTCTAGCATCTTGGCTTGCTCGGGATAATCACTCAATTCGCTGACTGCAACTAACTTGTCTCCAAGACCTGCTGCATAGGCAATTTCTGTTGCGTGAGGCGCTAAGCTGATGACTCGTTGCGCGGGTTGATTGGCCAGTGCGGCAGTCGTAAAGAGTAGTGCAAACGCGACGTAGATTATGTTCATCATAGTCCTTGATAAATCAGTCCGAGCAGGAGGCTTTGGAGAGCAATCCAGGTAAAAATACGCCAAACCAACAAGGTTTGAACTTGGTTAAGATGGATAGCTGAAGGGGCGATACGTCCACCAATTTTCGCACGTTCTGCACGTATACCTTGATACACTGCTGGCCCACCCAAGGCGAGTTGTAACTTGTTACCTACTGCACACAATAGCCAAGCTGGTCCCGGTAGTGGCCAAGCAGGCGCTTGTTGTTGAATATGGCCTACGATTTGAGACGGACTCTTCCCTACCACGACAAGTAGGGCAAAAAGTCGTAATGGAATCAGTTCGAGTGCCGCCAATAGCTGCACAGCTGGCTTTCCAAACGGAACGTATTGATGGCGACTTGGTGACCAAGTGCGAGCTAATTCAGATGTCAGGCGATACATGAGAGCGCCAATGCCTCCCGTAAGCGCGTACCAAAACAACACACAAACGACATTACGCCCGTAGCCCATTATAATAGTTTCTGCACCAGCTTTTCCTATGCCTAATAAGGATAAGCTTTGGGTATCACGGTTGAGGGTGGGAGCCAATAGTTGTCGACATTGGGCTTTATCCTCGTTCGCCATAGCTTCAACGAGTTGCTTGGTGAAAACTTCATTACTTCGCCAATCTAAGGCAAGCAAGAGCAGAGCAAGTTCAAACAATGGCGCTTGCCAGACTAACGGTTTCATCGCGATAAGTAAGACGAAGCAGGGAAAGAGCATTAATATCAGCGCTAAACTTCCTGAAATCATACTTTGCGAATAACTGTTATTGCGATTGACTTTGATTGCCAGTTGTATGGATAGCTTGCGCCATATCAGCGTTGGATGTGCAGTTGGTGGTATTGGAAGAATCAGATGGAACAACAATGCACCCCACATCACGAGGAGTGCACCATTGGCATAAAATTGCTGAAAAATATCTTCCATGAAGTTTTTGGTTTACTTAATAAGATCCAGCATTTTGCAGACCATCTCAGAAGAGCTTTTCGCTGCAAGAGGCAGGAACTCTTCAAAACTCATTGGTGATTCTTTGTCTGCAACGTCAGAGATTGCACGTACAACAACAAATGGAGTGTTGAATTGGTGGCAGGTTTGCGCAATAGCGGACGCTTCCATTTCAACCGCAATCACCGACGGGAAGTGTTGACGAATAAACGCTTGACGTTCTGCGGTGCAAACGAACGCATCACCAGTGCAGATCAAACCACGAACAGCATGAGTATTTTCCATCTGCGCCAGTGCTTTCTCAGCAAGATCCATCAGCGTTTCATCGGCTTTGAACGCGGCTGGCTGACCTGCCATTTGTCCGATTTCGTAACCAAACGCGGTAACGTCAGCGTCGTGGTGGCGGACTTCTGTGGAAATGACAACATCACCTAAATTGAGGCTCGAGTCAAAACCACCGGCAGAGCCAGTGTTGATTACAACATCGGGTTGGTATTCATCAAGAAGTATCGTTGTGCCTACTGCTGCTGCTACTTTGCCAATACCTGACTGAAGTAATACCACCTCGACATCATTAATTTGGCCAGAAAAGAAAGTACAACCTGCTTTATTGACGCTTTGGCAGTTTGTCATTGCTTCTTTTAGGATAACCACTTCTTGTTCCATCGCTCCGATGATACCAACTTTCATAACACTCTCTTTAAAGTAAAATATTTAATCGCCGAGAGTATAGCACTCCCCGGTAGCAGTTTTCTATTTGATGAGCGCGGCTTTAGATAGTTCGGCTCGCAATTGGTTTGCGCGCTTTCGGTTGACGCCAAAATCAGAATAACCGACGCGGGATTCTGACCGTACGATCAGTGTCTCTCCATCCATTTTGAGTTCAAGATCATCCACAAAGCGCATAATTTTCGATGTGCACTCTATGCGGAGATAGTTATCTTCTTTTTCGGCTGTTTTTGCGCCGGGAAGCTTTAAAGCGGCCTCTTCAATTGCATTGAGTGTGGCAGAGTCAGTCAGAATAAACGGTTCAAGATAATGTTCTTCGCGTTTATCTAGCGTCGAGACACAGTTTGGTTTGTCACCGCAGGGGGATTGAGTGCGATCTGGCATAGTCGTAACTCCTTGACTGCAGGCGGTTAGACCGAGCAAAGTAATGGAAAGGAGAGTGATGGCTTTCATTGTACCGATTCCTTATCGCTTTAAGCCTAAGTTAATCATTATACCCACACAAGTTCTAAATGCAGAATTCAGAGTGTTTTCACTTATCTCTGAACCACGCGCGAGGAGGTGCTATAAAGATATATGGAATAAAAGCAAAAAGGATCCATTTTGAGGATCCTTTGTCCGCGTTTATGGTTTTTTTGGGCGCTAGACCTCAAGGTAATCGAGAATACCTTCTGCTGCTTTACGTCCTTCATCAATGGCTGTGACCACTAAGTCAGACCCCCTCACGGCGTCGCCCCCAGCAAAGATCTTTGCATTGCTGGTTTGATACTGAAACTCTTGCTCAAGTGGCGCTTTAATACGTCCCCATTGATCGAGATCGACGTTGAAGGGTGAGAGCCAATCCATTTGGTGAGGTTGGAAACCAAAGGCCATGATCACCGCATCAGCCGCTAAGACGTGTTCACTGCCTTCGACAGGTTCCGGGCGACGTCGGCCAGCTTCATCGGGTTCACCAAGCGCCGTTTTGACCACTTTAACCCCTGATACATTGCCGGATGCATTCACTTCAACACCAAGAGGTTGAAGGTTGAACATAAAGTTGACGCCTTCTTCTTTGGCATTTTTGACTTCTCGACGTGAGCCGGGCATGTTTGCTTCGTCACGACGATAGGCACAAATGACATTTGCGGCTCCTTGACGAATAGAGGTTCGTACGCAGTCCATGGCGGTATCTCCACCACCGAGAACCACGACCTTTTTCCCTGCCATGTCGATAAAGGCTGGTCGTCTTTCAGATCCATCACTTTATAGGTGTTAGAAATCAAAAACGGCAGAGCGTCATAAACACCAGGCGCATCTTCGTTTGCTAATCCCGCTCGCATGTTTTTGTAGGTACCAACGCCTAAAAACACCGCGTCGTACTCATCAATCAGCTCTTGCATTTGAACGTCTTTACCGACTTCGACATTCATGCGGAACTCGACGCCCATATCGGTAAAAATTCTGCGGCGGTTTTCCATCACGCCTTTCTCGAGCTTGAAAGATGGAATACCAAAGGTCAACAAGCCACCTATTTCAGGGTAGCGATCAAACACAACAGGCTTCACGCCATTGCGTACCAAAATATCTGCGGCGGCCAACCCTGCTGGTCCAGCACCAATGATGGCGACCTTTTTATCTGTCCATTCTACTTTGGACATATCAGGCTTCCAGCCCATTTCAAATGCTTTGTCGTTAATGTACTTTTCGATGTTACCTATGGTGACAGCACCAAAGTCGTCATTGAGCGTGCATGAACCTTCACAGAGGCGGTCTTGTGGACAAACCCTTCCACATACTTCCGGTAAACTATTGGTTTGATGGGATAGCTCTGCCGCTTCAATAATCCGCCCTTCATTGGCCAGTTTGAGCCATTGCGGGATATAGTTGTGTACTGGGCATTTCCATTCACAGTATGGGTTTCCGCAGTCTAAGCATCGGTCAGCTTGCGCCGTGGCTTGCTGTTTAGTAAAAGGCTCATAGATTTCAACAAATTCAATCTTACGAATTTTTATTGGTTTTTTCGCTGGATCTACGCGTTGCACATCGATGAATTGATAAACATTTTGACTCATGATTCAAACATCCTCCATGAATTATTGCGCTTGAACACGCAGTTCTGCGGAACTACGACTTTGGTGGCCCAGCAGCGTATTAAGATCGGCTGCTTGAGGTTTCACCAAGTAGAACTTTGGAATCCATTCATCAAAGTTCGCCAAAATAGACTCAGCGTGGCTAGAACCAGTTTCTTCTAAATGCTCTGCAATCAAGCCGCGCAAGTGTTCTTGGTGAATGTATAAATCCGACAGAGAAATGGCTTCAACCGATTCATTATTGACTCGGGCCTCGAAGTTTTTGTGTTCATCAAGTACGTAAGCAAAACCACCCGTCATGCCGGCACCAAAGTTAACGCCAGTTGCACCAAGAATCGCGACGATACCGCCAGTCATGTACTCACAGGCATTATCGCCTGCGCCTTCTATCACGGCTATGGTCCCTGAGTTACGAACGCCAAATCGTTCGCCTGCCGTCCCAGCAGCAAACAATTTCCCGCCTGTAGCACCATACAAACAGGTGTTACCGATGATGGTCGCTTCGTTACATTTGAACGCGGTTCCTAGGTGTGGTTTGATGACAATTTTTCCGCCTGCCATACCTTTACCGACATAGTCGTTAGCATCGCCTGTTAGGTATAGCTCGACACCGCCCGCATTCCATACACCGAACGACTGACCTGCGGTACCATCAAGATAGATTTTGATTGGAGAGGCGGCTAAACCTTGGTTGCCATGGCGTTTAGCTATTTCACCTGATAAACGTGCTCCCACAGAGCGATCAGTATTGATCACATTATAGAAGAAGCTTGCTGATTGGCGTTTTTCAATGGCATCCATCGCATCATCGACTATTTTCTGATTTAGCTCGGCTTTATCAAATGGCGCATTGGGTTCTGTCCAAAATAGTGGATGTGCTTGCGGAGAGACTGGTGCCTCTAAAATATTGGACAGATCAAGCTTGGTTTGCTTAGCAGTAAAGCCTTCTAAGGTTTCTAAGAGGTCAGTGCGGCCAATTAAATCAGTAAGTTTCTCGACCCCCAGCTCAGCGAGTAATCCACGTACTTCTTCTGCAAGGCCAGTAAAGTAGTTGATGACCATCTCTGGTAAGCCTTTGAAGTACTCTTTACGTAGCGTTTCATCTTGAGTTGCAACGCCTGTCGCACAGTTGTTAAGGTGGCAAATCCGTAAGAACTTACATCCCATCGCGACCATCGGTGCAGTACCAAAACCAAAGCTCTCTGCGCCTAAAATCGCGGCTTTCACTACATCTAAGCCTGTTTTTAAGCCACCATCGACTTGCAGACGAATCTTATGACGCAAACCATTGGCGACCAATGCTTGCTGAGTTTCTGCGAGGCCAAGTTCCCATGGACACCCCGCATATTTAACCGAGGTTAACGGACTGGCTGCGGTACCTCCATCATACCCTGAGATTGTAATAAGGTCGGCATACGCTTTCGCAACGCCCGTGGCGATGGTGCCGACACCTGGTTCGGAAACCAGCTTGACGGAAACAAGCGCGTTTGGGTTCACCTGTTTCAAGTCGAAAATCAGTTGGGCCAAATCTTCAATCGAATAAATATCGTGATGTGGAGGAGGGGAGATGAGTGTTACCCCTTGAACCGAATAACGCAGCTTGGCAATTTCTGCGGTGACTTTATGTCCTGGTAGCTGGCCACCTTCACCGGGTTTTGCGCCTTGTGCGACTTTGATTTGCAGTACATCGGCATTGGTTAAGTAGTGTGGTGTCACACCGAATCGACCTGACGCTATTTGCTTGATGCGTGAGTTACGTTCAGTACCAAAACGACGCGGATCTTCACCCCCTTCGCCTGAGTTAGAGTAACCACCAAGACGGTTCATCGCCATCGCAAGAGCTTCATGTGCTTCTGGACTTAAGGCTCCAATGGACATGGCTGCAGAGTCGAAGCGTTTAAATAGCTCTTCGCGAGGTTCGATTTTGGTGAGTGGTAACGGTGTGTCAGACTTTTTCAGCGTCATTAAGTCACGCAACATGGCGACCGGGCGTTGGTTTACGTGCTTGGCATAGGTTTGGTAGTCATGGATTTCACCGGATTTTACGGCGGTTTGTAATGTACTGACGACGTCTGGGTTGTAAGCATGATACTCGCCCCCGTGAACGTACTTGAGTAAACCGCCTTGATCCACAGACTTACGTTTTGTCCATGCTTTACGCGATAAGTTAATCAGGTCTTGTTGGAAGTCTTCAAAGTTTGCCCCTTCAATACGAGTAGCAACACCTCTAAAGCACAAATCAACGACTTCCTGACTTAAGCCGACAGCTTCAAACAATTGAGAGCAGCGATAGGATGCGATAGTTGAGATACCCATCTTCGACATGATTTTGTACAGCCCTTTATTGATGCCGTACTGATAATTTTGCATCACGTCACGATAGTCTTTATCCAGCGCACCACTGTCTATCATCTTACCAAGCACTTCATAAGCCAGGTATGGATACACTGCGGTGGCACCAAAACCAAGCAATACTGCGAATTGGTGTGGATCGCGAGCGGTGGCGGTTTCAACAACGATGTTAGCATCGCAACGTAAGTTCGCTTCTGCCAATCGAGTTTGTACTGCACCAACTGCCATGGCCGCAGGAATTGGCAGTCTTCCTTTTACGAGGGCACGGTCAGAAAGTACAACGAGAACCGTTCCTTCACGCACCACTTGTTCTGCTTGATGACATAAATCATTCAGCGCTTGCTTGAGATCCTTCTCGTTAGGATCATAGTTAATATCAAGGATGGTATTGCGGTAGTGATCATCGCTCAGCCCAAGCAATTGTTGCATGTCCGAATAGAGCAACACGGGTGAATCGAATGTGACGCGATGAGCATGTCCGTCTGTTTCACAAAAAACATTCATCTCTTGACCGATACTGGTCGCCAGGGACATGACGTGTTTTTCACGTAATGGATCGATCGGTGGGTTGGTTACCTGTGCAAATTTCTGGCGGAAGTAATCACTGACTAAACGCTCTTTGGAGGAAAGCACCGCCATTGGTGTATCGTCTCCCATTGAACCAACGGCTTCTTGGCCCATTTCACCCAGTACACGTAGAACTTGATCAACTTCTTCGTTGGTCATTGCAAACTGTTTTTGATACGTATTGAGCTCGTCTTCATTGAAGTTACGCTCGCCAACTTGCGCATCAGACAGTTCAGAAAATGGCGTTAATTTCCGAACGTTGTTTTCCATCCACTCGCGGTATGGGTGTCGAGATTTTAAATCGTTATCGATTTCACTCGACTGCCATAGTTTGCCTTTGCGGGTGTCAATGACTAACAGTTCACCGGGACCAACGCGGCCTTTTTTCGCCACTTCATCCGGTGCGTAGTTCCAAATGCCGACCTCTGATGCGAGCGTGATCAGTTTGTCTTTTGTTATCACATAGCGTGCAGGACGCAGACCATTACGGTCAAGGTTACAGGCCGCATAGCGACCGTCTGATAATACGATCCCCGCCGGGCCATCCCACGGTTCCATATGTTTTGAGTTGAAATCGTAGAACGCTCTTAAATCTTGATCCATATCTGGATGGTTTTGCCATGCTGGCGGCACAAGCATGCGCATAGCTCGGAAGATATCCATGCCTCCGGCCAAGAAGAGATCAAGCATATTATCTAAACTGGAAGAGTCTGAGCCTGTTTCATTGACAAATGGTGCGGCGGTTTGCAGATCAGGCAGCAGTGGAGACGCGAATTTATACGCTCGCGCTCGTGCCCACTGACGGTTACCTTCGATAGTGTTGATCTCACCATTATGAGCAAGATAACGAAATGGTTGAGCAAGAGGCCAGCGAGGCTGAGTGTTGGTTGAAAAACGCTGGTGGAATAAGCAAATTGCTGACTCCATGCGAAGATCCGCAAGATCCAAATAAAAGCGAGGTAAATCTGCGGGCATACACAAGCCTTTGTAAACTAATACTTGTGTTGACAGGCTACAGATATAGAAGTCGCGATCGTTGGAGATCTGTTTTTCGATTCGGCGTCGGGCAATGTACAGGCGTCGTTCAATATCGCGCTCACGCCATCCCGCTGGTGCCGAGATAAAGACTTGCTGAATATTCGGCACAGAAGCAATCGCGATCGGACCAAGTACGGCAGAATTTGTCGGTACTTCTCGCCAACCAGCAACAGTTAGTGTCTCTTGAGAAAGTTCTTTATTAATGATGTCACGAGCTTGTTGGGCTTTAACCGGATCTTGGCTAAAGAAAATCATTCCAACCGCATATTGCTTGCCGAGCTTAAAGCCGCTTTCTTCAGCGACCAAGCGTAAATAGGAATCGGGCTTTTGTAATAGAAGACCACAACCATCACCGGTTTTTCCATCGGCGGCGATGCCACCACGGTGAGTCATGCGGTCAAGTGCAGAAATTGCTGTACGAACCAGCTTGTGGCTTTGTTCGCCTTCCATATGCGCGATCAAGCCAAATCCACAGTTGTCTTTTTCAAGACTAGGATCATAAAGAGCCATTGCAATTCTCCCTTTGCTTACCTGCCTGCTGGCAGGCACATCAACACTGCTTACGTTGATAATGATGACTAACTGTCATTTTTATTTTTTATATTCATTAAGTGGTATGAAAACTCTTAACAAAATCCATGTGTTTTATTTTCATTAACGTCACAAGCTATAGCTTATTATAGGAAAGGTCAAGTTATTAGTAGATAATCACGTGAATGTGGAATTTACCGTGAAATTCGCTGTAATAAATGAATAATTTCAAATAGATATGAAACTAAGCCATACAAACAACTGACATTTGATTCTGATAGACATAAAAAAGACCAGCATAAGATGCTGGTCAAAATCGAAATATTGGAAGGATTTGTTTATCTTTCTTAGCCTCAACTATCAATCATTAATATCTCGATAGCGGATTGAGAGGCTAAGAAAGAAGGGGAATGAATGTAACCATTCCCTCTATGCTGAAAGCATCATTGAATCAGATTTTGCTTCCAGTTGTGTGCCACCCATTAGGTAAGCATCGACTGCGCGAGCACATTCTCGACCTTCGTTGATACAGCGAACAACAAGAGATTGACCTGTACGCATGTCTCCAGCTGCAAAGACGCCTTCTTGGTTGGTAGCAAAGTCTTGCGTTGCAACGTTTCCACGCTCATCAAGAGCGATGTCCAATTGAGCTAATACGCCAGTTGGCTCTGGGTGTAAAAAGCCCATGGCCAAGAATGCCATATCACATGGGATCACTCGCTCACTGCCTTCCACTTCTTTGAAGCTTGGGCGCTCACCAGGTTTTGCATCTTCCCACACGATGTCTGCAATACGTAAACCCGTCACTTCACCTTTATCATTACCGATGAATTCTTTGGTTAGAATGTTCCAATGACGATCCACACCTTCTTCATGTGATGTTGAAGTACGAAGAATCATTGGGTATTGCGGCCATGGCATATTTGCCGGACGTTTTTCTGGTGGAATCGGCATGATCTCAACTTGAGTCACGCTCGCTGCACCATGACGGTTAGAGGTACCCACACAGTCAGAGCCTGTATCACCGCCACCGATCACAACGACATGTTTACCTGCAGCATGAATTTCTTCCGTTTTCAGGTCCATACCATTTGCACGACGGTTGTTTTGCGCTAAGAATTGCATTGCAAAGTAGACGCCATTGAGTTCACGACCTGGAACGGGAAGATCACGAGGAACGGTAGAACCACCAGTAAGTAGCACCACGTCGTACTCTTGACGCAACTGCTGAGCATTGACGTCAACACCGATATGTTGATTGACTTTGAACTCAACGCCCGCTTCTGCCATTAGATTGATCTTACGATCAATGACTTCCATGCTGAGCTTGAAGTCTGGGATGCCAAAGCGCAATAGACCGCCGACTTTTTCATCACGCTCAAAGACGGTCACAGAGTGACCAGCACTGTTGAGCTGTTCTGCTGCAGAAAGTCCTGCTGGGCCAGAACCAATAATAGCAACGGTTTTGCCCGTGCGGGAACGTGGTGTTTTTGGTTTGGCGTATCCTTCTCGGTACGCCGTTTCCACGATGGTTTTTTCAATATTACAGATAGTAATTGGGTCTTGGTTGATACCAAGTACACAAGAACTCTCACATGGCGCAGGGCAGACACGACCAGTAAACTCTGGGAAGTTATTGGTTGAGCTTAGAATGTTCCACGCTTCTTCCCAGCTATCACGATAAACGGCGTCGTTGAACTCTGGGATGATGTTGCCGATAGGGCAGCCGTTATGACAAAACGGTACGCCACAATCCATACAGCGAGAAGCCTGAGTATTGATTTTGCTACCAAACTCCTCGTTCAGAACGAACTCTTTGTTGTTCTTGATACGTTCAGCTGGGTCGATCTTTTGTGGAAGTTCACGACCATGCTCTAAAAATCCAGTAGGCTTACCCATTATACTGCCTCCGCTTCAGTTTGTTGTGCTTCCGCCTGACGCTTTTGAAGTACCGCTTTGTAGTCGCGCGGCATCACCTTGATTATAGAGGCTAAGCTCGCTTCAAAATTGTCTAGGAAAGACTTCGCCACTTCACTTCCTGTGAATTGGACATGTTTGGTTAACATGTCGAGTAAGAAATCTTTGTCTTCTTGTTCGATAGGATCGAGGTCAACGAGTTCAGGGTTCAGTTTTGATTCAAAGTCACCTGATTTATCCCATACGTACGCCACACCGCCGCTCATACCTGCCGCAAAGTTGCGACCTGTTGAACCAAGGATAATCGCTGCGCCACCCGTCATGTATTCACAACCGTGGTCACCAATACCTTCGACGACAACTTTCGCGCCAGAGTTACGAACACAGAAGCGCTCGCCAGCCATACCGCGAATGAACGACTCACCAGATGTCGCACCGTAGAAACATACGTTACCAACAATAATATTGTCTTCTGCGATGATGCTTGATTTAGCGTCTGGGTACAGTACCAAAGTACCGCCAGACAAACCTTTACCCCAGTAGTCGTTAGCATCGCCTTCGACTTCAAACTTCACGCCTTTGGCTAGGAACGCGCCGAACGACTGACCAGCAGAACCTTTGAACTTCACATTCATTGGTTGCGGCAGACCTTGGTCTTTGTACACTTTCGAGATCTCGTTCGACAGCATGGTACCTGCAGAGCGGTCCGTGTTGACGATAGGGAACTCGGCGTTAACTGCTTCGCCTTTTTCAAGTGCAGGGATTGCCGCTTGAATCAGTTTACGGTCAAGTACAGATTCCAGGTTATGGTTCTGTTGCGTTTGATTGTGGATACCGTCTGACTCACGTGGTTGTTCTACGTGTAGTACTGGAGACAGATCGAGGTTTTTGTATTTCCAATGAGAAATATCTTGGCGTAGGCGCAGTTTCTTGCCTTGACCGACCATTTCATCGATCGTACGGAAACCGAGTTCAGCCATGATTTCACGCATACCTTGCGCCATGTATTGGAAGAAGGTAACCACGTCTTCTACGCGACCATCAAAGCGCTCACGTAGCGTTTTGTTTTGTGTAGCGATACCAACAGGACAAGTGTTTTTATGACACTTACGCATCATAATACAGCCTTCAACCACCAATGCGGCCGTTGCTACACCCCACTCTTCTGCACCGAGCAAGGTTGCAATAGCAAGGTCGCGAGGTGTTTTCATCTGACCATCTGCTTGCACAACGATACGGTTACGTAGGCCGTTTTTCAGTAGTGTTTGATGCGTTTCTGCCAGACCTAGCTCCCAAGGAAGACCAGTATGGCGAATTGACGACATTGGTGATGCACCCGTACCACCATCGAAACCGGCAATCAGAACCACGTCTGCTTTTGCTTTGGCAACGCCAGATGCGATCGTGCCGACACCTGCTTCAGAAACGAGTTTTACGTTAACACGGCCCGCGCGGTTGGCGTTTTTCAAATCGTAGATCAGCTGAGCTAAATCTTCGATTGAATAAATGTCGTGGTGCGGCGGTGGAGAAATCAAACCGACGCCCGGAGTTGAGTGACGTGTTGCACCGATCCAATCATCAACTTTATCACCCGGTAGCTGACCACCTTCGCCTGGTTTTGCACCTTGAGCCATCTTAATTTGAAGCTCTTCAGCGTTGGTCAGGTAGTAAGAGGTTACACCGAAACGGCCAGAAGCAACCTGTTTGATTGCCGAGCGTTCCCAGTCACCATTCTCTTTGCGCTCAAAGCGCATTGGATCTTCACCACCTTCACCTGAGTTAGATTTCGCGCCTAAGCGGTTCATTGCAACGGCAAGCGTTGAGTGTGCTTCGTAGGAAATCGAGCCAAATGACATCGCACCTGTTGCAAAGCGTTTTACGATGCTTTCAATTGGTTCAACTTCGTCGATAGAAATTGAGCCTGCTGGATTTTTGATAAACTCAAGTTGGCTGCGCAGAGTTACCGCGTCATCGCCTTGTTTATCAACCGCACTCGCGTACTGCTTAAACTGATCATAGTCTTTGTTACGAGTTGATTGTTGCAGCAGAGAAATCGTTTCTGGATTGAACAGGTGTTTTTCACCACGCTGTTTCCATTGGTACACGCCACCCACATCCAGCATTTGAATTGGAATTTCACGTTGAGGGTAACCAATGCGGTGACGAACGACGACTTCTTTGGCGATATCGTCCAGAGTCAGGCCCTGAATGCGAGAAACCGTACCAGTAAAGTATTTATCAACCACCGACTTGTGAATACCAAGTGCCTCGAAGATCTGCGCGCCATGGTATGATTGCAAGGTTGAGATACCCATCTTTGAGAAGATCTTTAATAGTCCGCCGTTAATTGCTTTACGGTAGTTATCGAATAGATCTCTAGGGTTTGCTTCAGGATCAAGCTTTTTAGTGCGTTGCAGATCAATGATGGTTTCGATAACCAAGTACGGGTTAACCGCGTTGGCACCATAGCCTAGCAATGTTGCAAAATGGTGCGTTTCACGCGCGTCACCGGTTTCTACAACAATGTCACACTTGGCACGTAACCCTTTGCGGATCAGGTGGTGGTGAACAGCACCCACTGCAAGCATCGCTGGGATCGCTGCGTGGTTAGAGTTTACCGCACGGTCTGTCAGTAAGATGATGGAGTAACCATCGATAACCGCGTCTTCCGCATATTGACAGATACGCTTCAGAGCACGCTCGAGTTTGCCCTTATCTTCACTCGCTTGGAAAACGATGTCCAAAGTCTTCGCTTGTAAGTGCTCGTTATCAATCGCGCGCAGTTTCTCGAGTTCAGAGTTTGCGAGTACTGGAGACTCAAGCTCTACTTTTTGACAGTGAAGTGGCGTCTCCGTCAATAAGTTCTGATCTTTACCTAAGTAAGTGTTCAGCGACATCACCATACGTTCACGGATCGGATCGATCGGTGGGTTGGTAACTTGTGCAAACAACTGCTTGAAGTAGTGAGATAAATGTTGAGACTGGTGAGACAGTACCGCTAACGGCCAGTCGGCGCCCATTGCTGAAAGTGGCTCTTTACCATCGTTCGCCATTGGGACGATAATTTCGTTCACTTCTTCGCTGCTGACACCAAATGCTTGTTGACGATGCAAAAGATGTTCTGGTTTAGGCTGACTAAACTGGTTGCTGGCTTCAGGCAGTTTTTTCAGGCTCAGAAGGTTGTCTTCAACCCATTTTTCGTATGGCTGTGCCGTCGCAATGGTGTCTTTCACTTCTTCATCAGAAATGATTCGGCCTTGCTCTAGGTCAGCAACAAAGATACGTCCTGGTTGTAAGCGACCACGGAACTCAACGTTCTCTGGTTTGATGTCAACAACACCAGACTCTGACGCCATTACGAGGAAGTCGTCTTTAGTCACGGTGTAGCGTGACGGGCGAAGACCATTACGGTCAAGCGTTGCACCCACTTGAACACCATCGGTGAAACAGACAGATGCTGGGCCATCCCATGGTTCCATGATGTTTGCGTGGTACTGATAGAACGCGCGACGTTTTGGATCCAGATTTTTATTTTCTTGCCATGCTTCAGGGATCATCATCATTAATGCATGTGGCAGGCTACGACCAGAAAGAACCAGGAGCTCTAACGCCATATCAAAGTTTGATGAATCTGAGCTGCCTTCCTGACAAATAGGAAGGAGCATGTCGATCTCTGCCTGAGTAAACAGGTCTGATTCTAGAATCGCTTCACGGGCTTTCATCCAGTTCAAGTTGCCGCGAACTGTGTTGATTTCACCGTTGTGTGCAATGTAGCGGAAAGGCTGTGCCAGACGCCATCTTGGGAACGTATTGGTAGAGAAGCGAGAGTGCACCAGCGCAAGAGCTGTCACCATCGTTGGGTTCTGCAGATCGAGGAAGTACTGTGGTACTTGCTCAGTGGTTAGCTGACCTTTGTACACAATGGTCTTATAAGACATTGAGTTAATGTAGAAGTCGTCACCGATATTTGAAACGCTTTCTAAGCACACGCGTACTGTGTAGTTACGCAGCACGTAAAGTTTGCGCTCAAGCTCTTCTGGTGTAATCCCAGGACCGCCAGAAATAAACACATGTTCAAATTGAGGCTCTGTGCTTAATGGATCCGCGCCGATCATTGAGTTATCGGTTGGTAGTACGCGGTAGCCGATCACTTCAAGGTCGAGACGCTTAGCGTTACGCTCCAGAATATCTCGACATTGTTCGCGTTTGTATTCGTCTTTAGGGAAAAGAACGACACCCACACCATACTTTTCGAAAGAAGGCAGTTTAATGCCTAACTTAACGGCTTCTTCCAATAGGAATTCATGAGGTTTTTGCAGCAGAATACCTGCGCCGTCACCGCTACATGGGTCACAACCTTGACCACCGCGGTGCTCCATACGCGCAAGCATATCGAGTGCTTGAGTTACAACATCATGAGATTTACGGTTTTTAAGGTGAGCAACAAAACCGATTCCACAAGCGTCATGCTCCAGCTCAGGAGTATATAGACCTTGTGAACTTTGCTCTCTATTTACCATAGATACGTCCTTCCAGTTCAATGTTGGCGCAAAAATCCCTGCGGACAGAGTCCACCGTGACACATTTTGCGCCTTGTCCTTTATATTTATGATTCGCCACTAGCCGAGGTTGACCAGCGTTGATTCCTTTCCGTATCTCGCAGAAAAGTATTGCGAGAAAAACATTCCTTAGTGATATCCCTTGATTTATTTTCACTTCATAGTGATTTATATAGGTAGGAGTGGGATATCACCGACAAATCCCAAGGTCCAAAGTGTAGTAAAAACCACAAAACGGAGGGGTTTGTGTAAGTATCCTACAATTTTGTTACTTCAAAATGCAATGAAAAGTCGCCTTTGTGACGCAATTTTTTCGTCTAAATATGCATTTTGTCATTAACATTTGCGCAACATTGACGCTTTTTGTATGTATTTATGCAGGTTTATTGATTTTGACCTAAATCAGCTCCGTTTTAATTGATTAGTATTATTTGCTTTTTCTTGCAGTGATGTAATTAATTTACACAAAACGTAGTGAGAGTGATTGCGTTTCGTGTTTGTGGTGAGGGTATATGCAGTTACATGAATTGGTGAATACACTAGGTCAAGATCTTCAGCGTCGTTATGGAGAAAAAGTCCATAAGTTGACCCTGCACGGCGGATTCAGCTGCCCTAATCGAGACGGCACGATTGGACGTGGGGGATGTACGTTTTGTAACGTGGCGTCATTTGCGGATGAAACTGTACAGATCAAAAGTATTCATGATCAACTGCAAGATCGCGCAGGTGAAATTAATCGTGCGAAAAAATACTTAGCTTATTTTCAAGCTTATACCAGTACTTATGCAGAAGTTCAGGCATTGAAAGCAATGTATGAAGAAGCGCTAAAAGCGGCAGATATTGTGGGGTTATGCGTTGGTACTCGTCCTGATTGTGTCCCTGATACCGTACTGGATCTATTGTCTGAATACGTGAATCAAGGTTATGAAATTTGGCTTGAGCTCGGATTGCAAACTGCTCACAACGCCACATTAAAACACATTAACCGTGGTCATGACTTTGAATGTTATGCCGCTATTACTCAACGCGCACGCGCCTTAGGGATTAAAGTGTGTACCCACTTAATTGTCGGTCTTCCTAAAGAAACGCGAGAGCATAATATAGACACCATGAATCAGGTCCTTGGAGTCGGTACGGATGGGATAAAATTACACGGCTTACACATTGTAGAAGGTAGCACCATGGCTAAAGCTTGGCGTGCAGGAAAACTCGACGCGCCAGAGCTGGAAGAGTATGTCTCCATCGCAAGTGAGCTGATTCGAATGACGCCTCCGGAGGTCATTTACCACCGAGTTTCTTCGGCGGCTCGGCGCCCGACCTTACTTTCACCATTGTGGTGCGAGAACCGTTGGTTAGCGATGACGGAAATCGGTCGCGCATTGGATAAAAATGGCGCTCAGGGTTGTTTGACCGGGAAAGCATTTGTGTACACGAAACCAGAACTCCTAAAAACCTCAGGCTAATACCTTCAATAGCCGTTTTAACCATGTTCTACTTCCTCGCTTTGTGACCGCTTACTCTAAGTTGAGAGCAAGCGGTTTAACTCCCACTCGCAAACAAGTTAAACTGCTGATGCGTGGTATTTGTCGCTCACTCCCCTGAAGTGCAGTTCGATCGCCTACGTGATGTTTCCGTTATTTGCAGGCATCTACTTTCAAGCTCTATGTCTGTTTGCTCCCCACCATCAGGGATGGATGTTTAGTTGCCCCTTGGAGTCGTGAATGAAGCCCATGAAGAATCTCGCCCAGTATTATGTCGACCTGCTGGTTAAACTGGGGATAGTCCGCTTTTCAATATTGCTTGCCTTAGCATTGGTCGCTTTAGCCGTTGTCGTTCAAGTTGGTATTACCCTCGCTCTAAAGGGGCGAGTGGATAATATTGATATCGTCCGTTCCGTTTTTTTTGGTCTACTGATCACGCCTTGGGCGGTTTACTTTTTATCGGTGGTCGTGGACCAATTAGAAGAATCACGACAAAGGCTTACTAAGCTGGTGTCGAAACTGAAAGATATGCGCTCACGTGACCAAGAACTCAATGCCCAACTACAGCAGAACATAGAAAAGCTAAATCAAGAAATCGAAGAACGAATTAAAGCGGAAGAAGCACGTGAAGAAGCGATGCAAGATCTTGAAAATGAGGTGTTTCAGCGTGAGCGTACCCAGTTGGAGCTGGCAGAGCGTACCGCATTATTGCGTTCGTTTATTGATGCTTCTCCTGATTTGATTTATTACCGCAATGCGGACGGCATCTTTTCGGGTTGTAACCGAGCGATGGAAGAGCTGACAGGTAAGAAAGAGCATCAATTGGTAGGCTTAAGCCCTTGGGATGTTTACAGCAAGGAAGTGGCTCAGCCGATTGTGGACACCGATCAAAAAGTCTTTACCGACAACCAAGCAATCACTTATGAGCAGTGGTTGGAATACCCTGATGGTCGTAAGCATTACTTTGAGTTACGTAAAGTGCCTTTCTACAGCAAAGATGGTCGCCACCTTGGTTTGGTTGGGTTTGGTCGAGATATCACCGAGCGTAAACGCCATGAAGAGTCGTTAGAAAAAGCCAGCCGTGATAAAACCACGTTTATTTCTACGATCAGCCATGAACTGCGTACACCATTGAATGGCATTGTAGGGTTAAGCCGTATGTTGCTCGATAGTCAACTGACAGACGAGCAGCGTAAGCACATGCAAACGATAAATGTCAGTGCTATCACACTCGGCAATATTTTTAATGACATCATTGACATGGATAAATTTGACCGTCGCAAATTGGAGTTATTACCAGAGCCCCTTAATTTCGATGATTTTGTCGCTGAAATTGAAAGTATCTCCGCCTTAATGGCTGAGCAAAAAGGGTTGCGGTTTGATTTAGAGCGGCTTAGTGAACTGCCAAAAGCGATTGAAGTTGATGCCACTCGACTGCGTCAGGTGATCTGGAACTTAGTTAGTAACGCAATGAAGTTCACCAAAGAAGGTGGCGTTGTCATGACCGTAAGTGCCGATATTGAAGACGACTACGCGACCATCATCATCGAAGTTGAAGACACAGGAATTGGCATTCCAGAACAAGAGATCGATAAGATTTTCGCCATGTATTACCAAGTGAAATCAGGGAAAGATAATCTTCATGCTGTAGGAACAGGCATTGGGCTTGCCGTGTCCAAGCAACTGATTAACTTGATGGATGGTGATATTACCGTAAGCAGTGAAGAGGGATTTGGTACCACTTTTACTATCTCGATTCATGTTCCCGTCGTGGAGTTGAAAACACCCGCGAATAAGGCGCAGCTAGGCAATCTACATTTGAATATTTTCATGGTTGAAGACATTGAGCTTAATGTTACGGTCGCGAAGTCTCTATTAGAAAGTTTTGGGCATACTGTCACGGTTGCGATGACAGGCAAGAAGCGTTGGTTAATTTTGTGCCTGACCAATACGATCTTGTTTTACTTGATATCCAGTTGCCTGATATGACCGGCTTTGAGGTAGCGAAATATTATCGAGATCATTACGACAACCTGCCCCCACTCGTTGCGTTAACCGCTAATGTCATCAAAGATCGTCGTGAGTATCTAAACAATGGGATGGATGATGCCATCAGCAAGCCACTAGCGGTGAACGCCATTCAATCGGTTATTGACAAGTTCTTTATCTCTAGCGAAGAAAGTGTCCCTTCGTTGGAGAAAATCGAAGTGGAAGTGGAGTCAACTTCCTCTCCGTTGATTGAGACACACTTGCTTGATCTTGATATGTTAGAGTCTTACGTGGATATTGTTGGTGTTAAGCCTGTCTATGATAGCCTAACGATGTTTGAAGAAATGATGCCGGATTACCTCCAGGTACTCGACTCTAACATGACCGCTAAAGACAAAGATGGCATTGTTTCTGAGGCTCACAAGATTAAAGGTGCCGCAGGTTCGATTGGTTTAAAACGGATTCAAAGTGTTGCACAAAAAGCGCAGTCTCCAAATATGCCAGCTTGGTGGGAGAATATTTCCGATTGGGTTGATGAGATAAAGAATGAATACAAGAATGATATTCAAGTGCTAAAAAATTGGTTGGAGCAGAAGGATTAATATGAAAAGACTCGCCCCAGTGGTTTTTTCAGTTGCAGTTTTGGCGGGTTGTGGTTCTACACCTGAGGTAAATTGGTTGCAAAATAGTCAGGTTATCATTAATCGGGTTAATGTTGAGCTGAATAGCTATCTTTGGGTTAATCTGATGCCGACAGTGGGTGAAGAGCAACAGCAGAGTATTCACGGTTCGCTTGCGCTTCAGTCTGATCAGCAGTTGCCAGCCAACCTCACGGTAGAGTCCCTTATTCTCAAGCAAGGCCATTCAGAATGGACGTTAAATGCAACGGATCTCGATACTAGAACACACAGTGAAAACGAATGGGAAGTGGTATTCACATCAGATATCGAAATTAATACGGAGCGTTATGTCGATTTGGCTGTATTGTTGGATGATGCGGGTAAAAAGCGTTGGCTAGTTGAGAAATCTGTAAAGGTGAACAAAGTTTATTAACGGCGCAGTCCTAGTCCTCATAACAAAAAAAAGGGCCGACTCATTTAGAGTCAGCCTTTGGAATATCTGGACGTTTTCTATCTAGATGATGTTTTATCTAGACGATAGTACTAGCCATTACTCTTCTAGATCACCACAGAAGCGATAGCCTTCTCCATGGATCGTCGCGATAATTTCTGGCGTGCCAGATACCGACTCGAAGTGTTTACGAATACGACGAATGGTTACGTCAACCGTACGATCATGTGGCTTTAACTCACGACCTGTCATCTTCTTCAGAAGGTCGGCACGTGTTTGGATCTTGCCAGGGTTCTCACAGAAGTGCAGCAGAGCACGGAACTCTGAGCGAGGTAATTTATAGCTGTCGCCATCAGGACTTACGAGTGAACGACTGTTGATATCGAGAACCCAGCCGTTAAATTCGTACTTTTCTACTAAGCGTTTCTCTTCTTGAACCGCGTTGCTGCTCATTGAGCGACTCAATAAGTTACGTGCACGAATAGTCAATTCACGTGGGTTAAATGGTTTAGTGATGTAATCATCAGCACCAATCTCTAGGCCAAGGATTTTATCTACTTCGTTGTCACGACCAGTCAAGAACATCAGAGCGACGTTGGCTTGCTCACGAAGTTCACGTGCAAGCAAAAGACCATTCTTGCCTGGTAGATTAATATCCATAATCACCAAGTTTACTGAGTTGTTAGATAAAACTTGGTGCATTTCTTCACCGTCACTGGCTTCAAAAACAGCGTATCCCTCTGCTTCAAAAATACTCTTAAGAGTGTTACGAGTTACTTGCTCATCTTCAACGATAAGGATCTGCGGGGTTTGCATTGGCGGTACCTAAATTTGTGACAAAATTGTGCTAATAGAATAAATTCTAGGCAAAAATATAACATACAGGTAATGTAAATTTGATAATAAATCAACTTAATCAAAAATACACTTCTTTCTGTTAACCGCCCTCCATGGGTTTTTACCAACTCACCAAACTATGATGACGAAATTTATTCTTGTTGGGTTGTTTACACTCCATACCTTAAAATCTACGTGACGTGGACTGTAAACACCCTGAGACTTGGAGCGGATTTTATATTGTTAACAGCATGCTAACAATGCTCAAATGTTAATTCCATGCAGTTTGTTGATTTACATCAATTGATGAAATGCAACTGTTACTAATTGTTTAAGAGTTATGATAGAAAAAAACAATACGAATATTGAACCAGAGTTGTGGAATGCTTATTCACAATCATTTTTTCGTTTTGGTAGTAAATGGGACGCGCCACGTTATGTTGTGATAACGGCTTGGAACCCATACAGTAAACTGCGGTCAAAAGAAGAGAATATCATCAGTAATCAAGCGCTAGAGAAACGATTAACACACAAGAAATATGTCCCAGTTACTGTTGGTGATAGCGACTTCGAATGGAAAGAAGAAAGTTTTGCCGTTGAAACCTCTTTAGCGTCCGCGACTTCTTTAGCCAAAGCATTTCATCAGTACGCCATTTATTACGTAGAGAATGGAACTCTCTATCTCGTTGCCTGTTCTGACCCCGACCGAAAACATAGAATCGGAGAGATAACAGAGCGACTCGTTTAAAAGGATATCACTCGCTGGAGTCTCACTCGGGGGGGTAAAATCACGGAGGAAATATGATCGATATAACACCAGACATTTGTGATCAATTTGAAGATCAAGTTATCTTACTTAGCTTACCATTGCAGAACTTTGGTCAACGCAGTGCTTTTCACGGTGAAATAGTGACAGTGCGCTGCTATCAAGATAACTCAAAAGTACGTGAAGTTTTGGAGCAGGATGGGACAGGTAAAGTCTTGATTGTCGATGGTCACGGTTCTTGTCAAAAAGCACTATTAGGCGATCAACTCGCTATACTCGGTATAGAGAATGGTTGGGAAGGTATTATTGTATACGGTGCGGTTCGCGATGTAGCGCAAATGTCGCAAATGGACATTGGTATACAGGCTCTAGGTACATGTCCGTTTAAAACAGAGAAGCGTGGCATGGGAGAAGTCAACGTAACGTTAACGATGAATAATCAAATTGTTCAACCGAAACACTACGTTTATGCGGATTGGAACGGCGTGTTGATATCTAGACAAAGGCTCGAAATTTAGAAGCGAAACCCTAATCCTACCTCAATGCCTTGTTGCCAGTCTTGGTAATCAACAGTAGCGTGAAGATCCAGTTTATCGGTGATCTTCATTCGACTTGATACTTCGGCAGCAAGGCCATTTTCTTCTTCATTCACTCTCTCATCCGATTCATTTCTAAATGATCGTACTGTGCTTTTAACCGTGATTCGATCGTTAAAATGATAACTTACACCGCTTAAAAATCCACTTTGATTGTTGGTAGGTGAGTTATTGACACGCGCACCCACGTAAAGATCAACAGAATCGAGAAGTTCGTAGGAATAGCCGCCATCGATATTCCATACGTCAAAACTATCGTTCTGATAACTCTCACTAGAAATAAATAATTTGTGTGGAGAAGGGGATACCTGTCCAGGAAGAGGAGGAAGATCGGTCGCTAGACAAACGCCAGGCACAAAGAAAAGAGACAGAAAAAGCCATTTTTTCATGTTCACCACTCCTTGTGTGCATTGTTTTTATCATTGCTTTTTTATCTAAAAGCTTTCCACTATTAAAGCATATAGTAAGCAAGTTAGCTTATTTATTTTATCAATAATTCATACCTATGAATACCGATCACAGTTACAAAGTTGCAACCTGTTGATCGTAATGTCTCGTAGTGTGATCTTGCCCGTAAGCATACGTTCAGAGTGCTCAATACGACCTCAATTTGACAGGGTAACTAGGTTGATCGTATTGATTGCGAGAGTTGCTCTCGTTTGTCACCGTCGATAATAGCGCTTTTTATACCATCACTCGAATTTCAAATTGTAGCCGCTCGTCATCTATGTCGCTTTGTCAGCACTAAGTATTTGAGTCTGGTTATGTACGTGCATTTTTGTTTAATTATCAGTGAGATTGAATAGCATGAATCTCTGGAAGACCGGAAAACAAACATTTTTTTGTTGACTATGAATCAGAAACTCGGTAAACGTAGAGGTAAGCAAACACAATCAGCAGTAAAGATATATTTATGTCATTAAACAGCCTCGTTATCACCACCATTATTATTACCGACATTACACATGTTGGGGCAGGCTGCTGAGCGAAAAGAAATTCACGAAAAAGGCCTGTATCCAACAAGATACAGGCCTTTTTTTATGCTTTTAAATACAGAATTTAGACAGGTTTAAGAAATACCGGAGGAAGGGATGCGAGTATTGAAGTTTGGCGGCTCATCATTGGCTGATGCAGATCGCTTTTTAAGAGCGGCAGATATCATTGCCAATAACGCTCAACAAGAAGAAGTGGCCGTGGTGCTCTCTGCACCAGGTAAAACAACCAATAAGCTAGTTGCCGTAATTGAAGGCGCTTTGCGTAATGGTGAAGCAGAGTTGCAAATCAATGAGCTGGAAGAGTCGTTTAAAACGCTGTTAGCCGAGATTCAATCTGTTTTGCCAGGTGTGGATGGTACCGCCTACGATAACCAAGTTAAAACCTCGCTTTCTCAATTACGTCAGTATGTACATGGTATCGGACTGCTTGGTATGTGCCCAAACAACGTTAACGCACGTATTATCAGCAAAGGTGAACGTGTATCGATTCAACTGATGAAAGCCGTCCTTGAAGCAAAAGGTCAGCAAGCGAGCCTCATCGATCCCGTTGAATACCTCTATGCACAAGGCGATCACCTTGAAGCTATGGTCGATGTGGATATTTCAACACAAAACTTCCGTCAGAGACCGCTTCCTCAAGGTCATGTCAACATTATGCCTGGCTTTACTGCTGGCAACGAAAAAGGCGAGCTGGTTACTTTAGGTCGCAACGGTTCTGATTACTCGGCAGCGGTATTAGCCGCATGTCTGCGCGCAGATTGCTGCGAGATTTGGACTGACGTGGATGGCGTATACAACTGTGACCCTCGTTTGGTTGAAGATGCCCGTTTGCTGAAGTCACTCAGTTATCAAGAAGCTATGGAATTGTCTTACTTCGGTGCTTCTGTTCTTCATCCCAAAACCATTGCACCTATTGCGCAATTCCATATCCCATGCTTAATCAAAAACAGCTTCAACCCTCAAGGTGCTGGTACGCTTATTGGACAAGATACGGGTGAAGACAATCTGGCGATCAAAGGTATTACGACACTGAATGATCTCACTATGGTCAATGTCTCTGGTCCGGGTATGAAAGGCATGGTCGGGATGGCAAGCCGAGTGTTCGGTGCCATGTCTTCGGCTGGCGTGTCTATCGTGTTGATTACTCAATCTTCTTCTGAATACAGCATCAGTTTCTGTATTGAAGCTCAAGATAAAGCGAAAGCGCAGCAGACATTGGCTGAGTCGTTTGAACTGGAATTGAAAGATGGTTTGTTAGAGCCGGTTGAGTTCATGGATAACGTTGCTATCGTGACGTTAGTCGGTGATGGCATGCGTACTTCACGTGGTGTGGCTTCACGCTTCTTCTCATCTTTGGCGGAAGTGAACGTGAATATTGTGGCGATTGCGCAAGGTTCCTCTGAACGAGCCATTTCCGCTGTTATCCCAGAAGATAAGATCTCTGAGGCGATCAAAGCGTGTCATATGAACCTGTTCAACTCGAAACACTTCCTCGACGTATTCGTTGTCGGTGTCGGTGGCGTTGGTGGTGAGCTGGTGGATCAGATTGAGCGTCAACAAGCGAAACTGGCTGAGAAAGGCATTATTATTCGCGTTTGTGGCTTGGCGAACAGCAAAGGCTTACTGCTCGATAGTGAAGGGTTACCGCTGGAACATTGGCGTGATCGCATGTCTGCAACAACAGAAGAATTTAGCCTAGCTCGCTTGATTGCTTTGGTGCAACGCAACCACATCATCAACCCTGTTTTGGTCGATTGTACGTCTAGTGAAGATATCGCGAATCAATATGCAGATTTCCTCGCGGCTGGTTTCCACGTTGTTACACCGAACAAGAAAGCCAATACTGCCAGTATGGCGTACTACCATCAGCTTCGTGATGTGGCGCGTAACTCACGCCGTAAATTAATGTACGAGACAACAGTAGGTGCGGGTCTTCCAGTTATCGAGAACCTGCAAAACCTGATTTCAGCAGGTGACGAGCTGGAACGATTTACCGGTATTTTGTCAGGATCATTGTCGTATATCTTCGGTAAATTAGATGAAGGCATGAGCCTAAGTGACGCAACCAATATTGCGAAACAAAATGGCTTTACTGAGCCAGATCCACGTGATGACCTATCAGGAATGGACGTTGCCCGTAAGCTACTCATTTTAGCTCGTGAAGCGGGAATGTCACTGGAGCTTGAAGACGTTGTTGTCGATCAAGCACTGCCACCTGGTTTTGATGATTCAGGCAGTGTTGATGAGTTTATGGCACGTCTACCAGAAGCCGATGCGTACTTTAAAGATCTTGTTGCAAAAGCCGCGGAAGAAGGCAAAGTTTTGCGTTACGTCGGTGAGATCATCGAGGGTAAATGTAAGGTGAGCATGGTCGCCGTGGATGAAAATGATCCAATGTTCAAAATCAAAGATGGTGAGAATGCACTGGCGTTTTACAGCCGTTACTATCAGCCAATTCCATTGGTTCTGCGTGGTTACGGTGCAGGTACTGAAGTGACCGCCGCGGGCGTATTTTCAGATGTGATGCGAACTTTAGGTTGGAAACTAGGGGTATAACGGAATGAGTTCAAGTGATATGAGTGTGGTAGTGTATGCCCCAGCATCAATTGGTAATGTTAGCGTCGGATTTGATGTTCTGGGGGCTGCTGTCTCTCCTATTGATGGCACGTTGTTGGGTGATCGAGTACAAGTAAAATCTGGCTCTGAACCATTCAGTTTAAATACAGCAGGTAACTTTGTCTCGAAGTTACCTACAGAGCCAAAAGAGAATATCGTTTACGATTGTTGGGTGGTGTTTGCTCGTGAGCTAGATAAAAAAGGTGTTGAGCTTAAACCTCTGGAAATGACGCTAGAAAAGAATATGCCAATTGGATCGGGTCTTGGGTCTAGTGCTTGTTCAATTGTCGCTGCGTTAGACGCGTTGAACCGCTTTCATGGTCAACCGCTAAATGAAACCGAGTTATTAGCCTCATGGGCGAAATGGAAGGCAAGATTTCTGGCGGTATCCATTATGACAACGTGGCGCCTTGTTATTTAGGTGGCGTTCAGCTGATGCTTGAAGAGCTTGGTATTATTAGTCAGGAAGTACCATGCTTTGATGACTGGTACTGGGTGATGGCTTACCCTGGTATTAAAGTCTCCACTGCCGAGGCACGAGAGATCCTACCATCTCAATACCGTCGACAAGATATTATTGCTCATGGTCGCCACCTTGCAGGCTTTATTCACGCGTGTCACTCTGGTCAGCCAGAACTTGCTGCGAAAATGATCAAAGACGTGATCGCAGAACCGTATCGTGAGAAACTGCTACCAGGCTTTGCCAATGCGCGTCAATACGCTGCATCTGCAGGTGCATTAGCAACTGGCATTTCTGGCAGTGGTCCGACACTGTTCAGTGTATGCAAAGAAAAAGATGTCGCTGAAAGAGTCGCTCGTTGGCTTGAACAAAATTACGTACAAAATGAAGAAGGATTCGTCCACGTTTGTCGACTGGACAAGCAAGGTTCGATTGTTACAGGAAGTGAGCTATGAAGCTTTACAATATAAAAGAAAATGATGAACAAGTATCTTTTGGCCAAGCCGTTCGCCAGGGATTAGGTCGTAATCAAGGCCTGTTTTTTCCATCGGAATTACCAAAATTTGATGATATTGATGCGCTGCTTGAAGAAGACTTTGTCTCTCGTAGCACCAAAATTCTGTCTGCATTGATTGGCGATGAGCTAGCAGAGGATCAAGTGAACGCTATGGTTGATGCGGCTTTTCAATTCCCAGCCCCTATCAAACAAGTCAAAGATGGTGTGTATGCGCTAGAGCTTTTCCATGGCCCAACCTTAGCATTTAAAGACTTTGGTGGCCGCTTTATGGCTCAGTCACTGGCAGCGGTATCAGACGGCGGTAAGATCACCATTCTTACTGCGACGTCTGGTGATACTGGCGCGGCCGTTGCCCATGCCTTCTACGGCATGGAAAACATCAATGTCGTGATTCTTTACCCGAAAGGCAAGATCAGCCCGCTGCAAGAAAAGCTTTTCTGTACCCTCGGTAAGAACATTCACACTGTCGCGATCGATGGCGACTTCGATGCTTGTCAGGCACTCGTAAAGCAAGCGTTTGATGATGCGGAATTGCGTGAAGAAATCGGTCTTAACTCCGCTAACTCGATCAACATCAGTCGCTTAATGGCGCAGATCTGCTACTACTTTGAAGCGGCTGCACAGATGAGCAAAGCTGAGCGAGAAAATCTCGTTATCTCTGTACCAAGTGGTAACTTTGGTAATTTAACGGCAGGTCTGCTGGCAAAAGCGCTTGGTTTGCCTATTAAGCGTTTTATCGCTGCAACTAATGCGAACGATACTGTACCGCGTTACTTGGAAACAGGGCAGTGGGATCCAAAACCAACTGTTGCAACCACGTCTAACGCAATGGATGTGAGCCAACCAAATAACTGGCCACGTATTGAAGAGCTATGTCGCGTCAAAGAGTGGGGCTTGGAAACGCTCGGCAAGGGGGCGGTATCTGATCAGCAAAGTGCAGAGTCCGTAAAAGAGCTTAATTCACTGGGGTACTTATGTGAGCCACACGGTGCGATTGCTTACCGTGTTTTGAATGAGCAACTTCAGGCTGGAGAAACTGGTCTGTTCTTATGTACTGCCCACCCTGCGAAGTTTAAAGAAGTTGTGGATGAGATCCTGGACTCAGATATTGAATTGCCTGCACCATTGGCGAAGCATGCTGTGATGGAATTGCTGTCTGAAGACTTAGATGCGAACTTTGATGCTCTGAAAGCCGTGTTACGTCGAGTTCAATAAGCCGAAACATAACAAAGTAATAAAGAAAAGGTGGAGTTAATCTCCACCTTTTTAATTTTGCTATAGCATACAAAAACGGCGCTCCATGAGCGCCGTTTCTTAATCTACCGTCGCTTCTCTATTATAGAGATTCAGTAAATGTACGAGCGATTACATCACGTTGTTGCTCTGGAGTTAGCGAGTTGAAGCGAACAGCATAACCAGAAACACGAATGGTTAGCTGAGGGTATTTCTCAGGGTTTGCCACTGCGTCTTCAAGAGTTTCACGTTTAAGAACGTTCACGTTTAGGTGTTGACCACCTTCAATCTTAGGTGCTGTTTCGATAGCAACTTCACGCGACTCGTAGTCACCTAGATCGCTGATTGCGATAACTTGATCTGCTTCAAAGCCAGCTGTTGCAGCAACACAACGCGCTTCGTTTTTTTCGTTGTCGAGTAGCCAGATTGAGTTTAGTAGTTCGTCATTGGCTGCTTTTGTAATTTGGATACCTTGGATCATCACTATCTCCTAGTCCACATTTGTGGAGTTTTATGGTGTTAATTTTCAAATTTCTTATTGAGCTGAGTATTATATAGCTAATAACCACTATTTTGATATTGATTTAGGTCAAAAAACAACGAAAAACATTATTTTTTCTGAGGTTGTTTTGTTGAGTTAAATCAATAAAGTGTTTAAAAACATAGTTTTTAAATTTATTTTAATTAATTTAAAAAATAGTTAAATCTGTAATTTGTAGTAATTTTACTACAAATTACAGTTCGAGAACTAACCAGTAATGGGTAACTACTTGTATTTAGGCCCTTATACTGAAAGTCAAAAGTGATTAAATAACAAACATGAAAAACACGTTTGGAAATAAGTTTATCGGTGCCCACGTTTCTGCTGCTGGAGGCGTGGATCAAGCGCCTTTGCGAGCGCGTGAAATTGGTGCCAATGCATTCGCGCTGTTTACCAAAAACCAGCGACAGTGGGCAGCCAAGCCGTTAGAACAGCAAACCATCAATGCATTCAAAGCAAATTGCAAGATGTTGGGTTTTGGTCCTGATCGTATCCTTCCTCATGACTCGTATCTGATTAACTTAGGTGCGCCAGAAGAAGAGAAACTCAACAAATCACGTGCAGCCTTCATTGATGAGATGGTGCGTTGCAACCAACTTGGCCTGACTCTACTCAACTTTCATCCCGGTAGCCATCTTAAGAAGATCTCTGAACAACAGTGTCTTGCCACGATTGCCGAATCTATTAACTTAGCCCATAAAGCGGTGCCTAATGTGATCGCCGTGATAGAGAACACTGCTGGGCAAGGCTCGAATCTAGGATGGCGGTTTGAACATCTCGCAGCGATCATTGAACAGGTTGAAGACAAGCAACGTGTTGGCGTCTGCCTTGATACGTGTCATACGTTTGCTGCTGGTTATGACCTCAGAACAAAAGAGGAATGTGAACGCACATTTGCGGAGTTTGATCGTATTGTCGGTATGCACTATTTGAGGGCAATGCATCTAAATGATTCAAAAGTCGAACTTTCAAGCCGAGTCGATCGCCATCATTCATTAGGTAAAGGTGAGATCGGTTGGGATTGTTTTGAGTATATTGCGAAAGATCCCCGTTTTGATTCTATTCCATTGATTTTAGAAACAATAAATCCAGACATATGGCCTGACGAAATCAATGCATTGTGCTCTTTTCATCGTGAAGCCATAAACAGGACGGACTAAGTGCAAAGTTGGCATCTTTCTTTCTAGGGAGAATCAGTTCCCTAGAAACAAGGATGTCATTATGTCTCGAGCACTATCAGTTGTTGCCTTTTCTTCCGCTAGACGCGCTGTACGCCTACCAGCTCCTAACCGTCATATTCATGGCCATGGGCATTTTCGAACGCCGCAGAAACACTGATTGAACTGTCTTATGAAAATGTTTGTTGTTTAACAAGATGTTCACTTCGTGACAAGATGCTCTTTAGCCTTGGCGTTCGCTGGGAATAAAGGGATCAGTATCTGAATGTTAGGGAAGGTTTTGTCTGTTTGAGTTTGGATGGTTAGAATAGATTCAAATTTTACTACAGGTACTTTTCATGAATTTGTTACCAACCTGGCATGATGTGATTGGCGAAGAGAAAAAGCAAAGTTACTTTGTTGATACATTGAATTTCGTTGAAGCAGAGCGTGCAGCAGGGAAAGCGATTTACCCTGCAGCAAAAGACGTATTCAATGCGTTCCGTTTCACTGAGTTCAAGGACGTGAAAGTCGTGATATTGGGACAAGATCCCTACCATGGCCCAAATCAGGCTCACGGGTTATGTTTCTCTGTATTACCGGGAGTTAAAACACCGCCGTCTTTAGCGAATATGTATAAAGAACTTGCTCAGGATATTGACGGGTTTCAAATACCTCAACATGGATTCTTGCAGAGTTGGGCAGAGCAGGGCGTACTCTTGTTGAACACCGTTTTGACGGTTGAACAAGGCAAAGCTCACTCCCATGCTAAAACTGGCTGGGAAACATTCACTGATAAGGTTATTGAAGCAATAAATTTGCATCAGCAAGGCGTAGTGTTCTTACTTTGGGGCGCTCATGCACAGAAGAAGGGGAGGTTTATTGATCGCTCTAAGCATCATGTGCTGTCTGCGCCACATCCATCCCCTTTGTCGGCTCACCGCGGCTTTTTCGGCTGCAAGCATTTCTCTCAAGCAAATCAATTGCTCACTTCGCAAGGGAAGTCACCCATTAATTGGCATTTGCCGTCTATAGTATAAAGCAGACAGTAACGTTTCTTTTTCTCGATCGCTGTTTTTTTGAGCGTGCTCAATCTGAAAATGCGTTTCTCATGTACACTTATTAAAAGAAGGTGTTAAGGAGAGACGCTATGATGATCGAAAGAATCCGACGTGAACACGGCTATATGGTTCGTTTGTTGGCGATATTGCGCCACAAGCTTAATGAAATAAAACGCGAACAACCGATTAACTACGCACTCGTTGGTGAGATTGTCGACTACCTTGCGAATCATTCGGAAAAAGTGCATCACCCGAAAGAAGACATTCTCTATCACCATTTCCTAAAGCAGTACGGAAAGCAACAACATATAGAGAACCTTGAGAAAGAGCACCAAGAGCTTGCGGTGAAAACCAAAGACTTTGCCTCGGTGATCGAAATGATTCTTCAAGATGCTGTTGTACCACAGGACATGTTTCTAGCTCATCTTGAAGATTTTATTGAGTCACAAAAAAATCACCTAGAGCTCGAGGAGCGTAAGATTTTGCCACTGATTGAAGAGTTATTTACTACCGAAGACTGGCAGTATGTTGAAAATCTATGGAGCGAAAATGAAGACGATCCAGTCTTTGGTGATACGATCGCTGATCGTTACAAACAACTGGCTGAGCGTGTTCGTCAAAACAAAACCGAGTTTGTTGACTGAGGTTTAAACAAACAAAAGGCACCTGAGAGGTGCCTTTTGTATGAATCAGAGTTTAATATCTTCTAAGTTGTAGTCATTGCAGACGTCGAGCTCTCTTAGTTCTTTAAGTAGATTGCGTCTGTCGTTCATTTCTTCAATTTCACGCCACTTTCGTTTTATAGGTTTGGCACGAGATTTGGTTGTAGAGGTCGTGTCTAGATTAAAAATGTCATCCAGTTGAAAGCCTTCCATAAGCCACCTTACCTTTCTTAGCTAAAATGCTGTCACCACTCCTTGCGGAGCCTTTTAAGTACCACAACATTCGTGAGGATAACCATGATACGTTTCGCATTTGTGTCGCTTATATGACAGTTTTGTGCAAAAACATTCCGATAATCACATTTTTTGTTCAAGGTGTTGCGCAAAAAATAAACAAACGAGCAAGTTGAGAGAATTAAATCAACAGATTTTTGATGTTAATTTGAATGATTAATTTTACAGACATAGCAAGGAGTTCGGTTGCATAAAACTGGTTTGATGAAATAGTGCTCAATAATACAGAAACAAACGCAGTAGCCACATCTAATGCCTTGTGAATACTAGCTTATGAGAGAACTTTTGCGTTGTTGAATGGTTTACGATCATAACTAGGTTTTTGTTGCTAAGTTGTAATTATAATGTTTTGATTTGTGAGGGTATGTTTTCTTGTTTATGTTACCTTTTGGTGATTTTATAGTGAAAAACAACAATGATACTCATGCTGTTGCGTATTGATTTTTGCGTCTCCTGATTGCATTATCCGCCCGTCAAAAAACACACTGGTACGTAAAATGGATGCATGAAGCGACGTTTACGATTCTAGATTGCTCATAAAAAAACGAATTCGCCTAGGACTCTTTGACACTAGGCAGGCAATTTAGTGGATGGCTTGGACGCAGAGACCGGTGCAACTCACTCTGAGGTACGCATGACAGACTTAATCAATTTAATGAATGATCTCCTGTGGGGATCTATTCTAGTTTATCTTCTGGTTGGGGTTGGGATTTACTTCACCATTAGATTGGGATTCATACAATTCCGCCATTTTGGCCATATGTTTACGGTTCTAAAGAACAGTCGCAAAGCAGACAAAGCTGGTATTTCTTCTTTCCAAGCACTTTGTACCAGTCTGGCGGCGCGTGTTGGTACAGGTAACATGGCGGGGGTGGCAGTTGCTCTTACTGCTGGTGGTCCCGGTGCGATTTTTTGGATGTGGCTGATTGCGATGCTTGGCATGGCAACGTCATTTGCAGAAAGTACATTGGCACAGTTATACAAAACCAAAGATGATGATGGTAACTACCGTGGTGGTCCTGCCTATTATATGGAAAAAGGGCTGGGCATGCGTTGGATGGGCGTTCTGTTCTCCGTATTCCTTATCATCGCTTTTGGTTTGGTATTTAACGCCGTACAAGCAAACTCAATAGCGAATGCAATGAGTGCAGCTTTTGGGTGGAATAATCATTACGTTGGCATTGCAGTTGTTGTTTTGTCCGCTGTTGTTATTTTTGGTGGTATTAAACGTATCGCAAAAGTGGCTGAGATGATTGTTCCTGTCATGGCGCTGTTATACTTGGCGTTGGCGCTAGTTGTTATGTTTGCCAACATTGAAAAGTTACCTGCGGTATTGGCACTTATCTTTAAGAGTGCATTTGGTCTGCAAGAAGCGGCTGCTGGTGGCTTAGGCTACGCGATTGCTCAAGCCATGATCAATGGTGTCAAACGTGGTTTGTTCTCAAACGAAGCTGGTATGGGTTCTGCGCCTAACGCGGCAGCGTCTGCAACCCCATACCCACCGCACCCAGCCTCTCAGGGTTATGTACAGATGCTTGGTGTGTTTATGGATACCATCGTTATCTGTTCTTCTACCGTGGCGATTATCCTCATGTCTGGAGAGTATGTCGGCCAAGCAACTGAAATTACCGGGATTGAGTTGACTCAACGAGCGTTAAGCTCACAAGTCGGTGAGTGGGGCAGCATTTTTGTTGCAGTTGCGATATTCTTCTTCGCATTTACGTCGATCATCGCAAACTACTCATACGCGGAAACGAACTTGATTTTCTTGGAGCATAACCATAAAGCAGGGGTGAAACTTTTCCGTTTAGTGTTCCTGGGTATGGTCATGTTCGGTGCACTGGCATCGCTACCAGTCGTGTGGTCATTGGCGGATGTTTCAATGGGACTTATGGCCATTGTAAACTTAGTGGCGATCATTCTACTGTCTGGTATCGTTATCAAGCTTGCAAAAGATTACAACCGTCAATTGGATGAAGGCAAAGTCCCGACCTTTGATGTGAACGACTTTCCTGAACTTAAGTCACAGCTAGAAGAAGGCATTTGGGACACCCCTAAAAAAGGCTAAGTGCGTTTATTACTGACTGATTGTTGAAAGCTATTAGCCCGATTTGTAAAGCCATGCAGACATTGCATGGCTTTTTTTTGTACTCTAGTAAAAAACAGAATTAGGGAAGTAAAAGTCATGCTTATCGTAGTTTCTCCTGCTAAGACACTTGATTATGAGTCTCCTCTAGCGACAGAAAAATTTACTCAGCCTGAGCTCGTTGGTTATTCAAAAGAGCTGATAGATGTTTGTCGTAAATTGACACCCGCTGATGTGGCGTCGTTGATGAAGGTGAGTGACAAAATTGCAGATTTAAACGTCGGTCGATTCCAAGAATGGAGCGAGACATTTACCACTGCTAACTCTCGTCAGGCATTGTTAGCATTTAAAGGCGATGTTTATACCGGACTAGAAGCTGAAACGTTTTCGGAAGCGGATTTTGACTATGCTCAGGACCATTTGCGAATGCTATCAGGGCTGTACGGTTTGCTAAAACCCTTAGATCTAATGCAACCGTATCGCCTAGAAATGGGAACGAAGCTTGCTACGGATAAAGGCAACAATCTTTATCAGTTTTGGGGGAATGTGATTACCGATAAGCTTAATGAGGCGATTGCGGCACAGGGCGACAATGTTCTCATTAATTTGGCTTCCAATGAGTACTTTAAAGCGGTAAAACCAAAGAACTTAGATGCTCAGGTGATCACACCAATTTTTAAAGACTGTAAAAACGGGCAGTACAAAGTGATCAGCTTTTATGCGAAGAAAGCACGCGGCATGATGGCGCGCTACATCATTGAAAACCGTATCGAAAGCGTGGCTGATTTGACCAAGTTTGATACGGCGGGTTACTACTTTGTCGAAGATGAATCAACGCCAACGGAGTTAGTGTTTAAGCGTGAAGAGCAAAATTGATCACACGGTTTCAGGTAGTAAAAAAGGGTTGGCATTGCCAACCCTTTTTTGCGTCAGTAAGTCAGTGACTTACGTTTGTACGTTAGTCACTCTGAAGATTACTTTTTAGTTACTTTCTTTTTCGCTGTTTTCTTCTTGTCTTCTTTTTTCTTTTTCTTCTTAAATACAGGCTTTTTGTGCTTTGGTCGCATTTCTTTGATAAAACGTTCTTTGATATCTTCTTTGACGTAACGTGCAACGCGGTCCATCATCGGTTGATCGTGCGCTTCGACGATTGAAATAGCGTTACCTTTTTTACCTGCACGAGCGGTACGGCCGATTCGGTGTAAGTAAACATCTGCTGTGCGCGGTAAATCGTAGTTAATTACGTGAGAGACATCAGGAAGGTCGATACCACGCGCGGCTACGTCGGTTGCAAGTAGTACATTTACACTGCCATCACGGAAGCGTGAAATCGCGTTATTACGACGATCTTGTGGCATTTCACCTTGAATCCACGAGCAAGGGATTTGCGCACTTTCAAGTTGACTGCGCAGTTCCGCCAGACGCTCACGTGTTTTCAAAAAAACGATCGTGCGCTCAGCTTGTTGGGTAATGATGTGTTTTAGGAGTGCTAACTTGTGCTCGGCGTCATCAGCACGGTGGTACCACTGGGCTATTTTCTTACGCTCACGCAGTGGGGACTTAGCATCAATTTCTGCGGGATTGTTTAACAGATCCGCAGTGAAACCTTCGACACCCCTACCTTCTAGCGTCGCTGAAAATAGCAGGGTCTGTTTACGCCAGCGGCACTCGTTAGACAGACGGTCAACCGTCGGCGCAAAGCCCATATCCAGCATGCGATCCGCTTCATCTAAAATTAACCATTCAATGGCACGACAGTCAAAGCGCTCCGCATCAATGTACTCTTTCAAACGTCCCGGTGTTGCAACAACGATGTCTTGCGTTGTGGAAAGAATGTCGGCGTGCTCTTGGTATTGAACGCCACCCGTGATGGTGAAGATGTTCAACTTCGTGTTTTTGGCGAGCGCCCGTGCTTGGTCTGCAACCTGCATCGCGAGTTCGCGTGTTGGCGTTAAGATCAAAACACGTGCTGGCCCTGGCTTACGGCGCGGAAAATCTTGTAAGTATTGCAAAGCAGGCAGTACGAATGCTGCTGTCTTACCCGTTCCTGTTGGTGCAGAGGCAAGAACGTCTCGACCATCCAATGCTTGTGGGATCGCTTCCGCCTGAACGTTTGTTGGGCGAGAAAAGCCCATATCTTCAATGGCATCGAGTAAGTTTGGGTCTAGATCAAGTTCAGCAAAGGTTCTGATCACAATGAGTTCTCCACAAGCAAGGCTTGATTAATGGTTCGCCGCAACAGCATAAAATACGAAAAGGTTGAACATTATAAAGTATTGGTGACAAGGATCACATGTTATTTCACATCTTAAGATAAAACGCCCGAGTTAACCGGATAAAGTCGTCACTATAACCGGAAGAAGAGTGAATGAGCATGTGTGTTTCCTGCGTATCGTTGGGCTGCTTGGTTAATTCAATCAACAAACGGTGGACGGGTTTTCGCTCAGAGGGTTGCACGCGGCAAAGTCGCCCTAAATACCAGCCTTGGTTTAACGCAATATCAATAAACTGCGTACCTTCTGTCACGGGTAGAACAAAACTCGCGGTGCCATCTTTTTCCAGCAAATGAAAGCAGCATTGCAACAATTGATCGTGACGTAGAGAGTCTGTGTGCCTTGCCGTTGCTCTTTGGCTCTGTTTTGATTGCTCACCACTATTAAAATAGGGCGGATTACAAATGATTCGTTGGAATAGACGAGATGGCGTAAAGTGCAAAACATCGGAGTGTAAAACCGTCAGCCTGTCCGACCATGGGGATTGAGCAACGTTTTTAGTCGCAGCCTGGATTGCCGAACATTCGATGTCTAACGCGGTAATTTGGGCATGTTTGAAACGTTGAGCACACATCAATGCTAATAAACCAGTCCCCGTTCCAATGTCTAGTATGTCAGCCTCCTGAGAGCATTGAATCCAAGCACCCAGCATCACACCATCTGTGCTGACTGGCATACCACTCTCACCGCCTTCGATAAAAAACTGCTTAAACTTGAAACTTTTCGTTTTGAATGTGTCGCTTTTCATGATGTTTTGTATGTGCTCTAAATTTCAGTTACTTTATCTAATGTTTATTTTTTGTGTAGATTGTTATTTTGTTGGTTATGAATTCGTATACTAAATTGATCAGAGTTTAAAACTAGTTTTTTATTGATTTTTTGGTTTTATTCACTGTCTTATCGTTTTTAATTTGAATTAATATGGTGTTTTTTTCTTTTGGGTTGATAAATGATGGTGGTTTCGTCATTATGCGGCGGATTTTTATATTGAACCACGTATATTTCGTATACAAAAAGTGGTCGATGCATACACAACATTTATTAACTAAAACAAGGGTTATCTGTGAAACAAGCACTAAAACTAACAGATATTATCGCAATAGGCTTTATGCTATTTGCGTTCTTTTTGGGAGCTGGCAATATTATTTTCCCTCCTCTAGCGGGTCAGTTAGCGGGTGAAAACTTGCTACCTGCTATGTCCGGTTTCTTGCTAACAGCGGTAGGTCTGCCTCTTATTACTATCGTTGCTATTGCTGTTGCAGGAGGTACTTGGGACCATCTCACGCAAGATCTACCGAAAAAAGCGGCTGTGATTATGGCGGCGCTGATCTTCATCATCATTGGTCCTGCATTTGCGGCGCCACGTACTGGGTTAGTGGCTTACGAAATGGCGGTTAAGCCGTTCTTTATTGAAGCGACTCAGACGCACCTTACTGCGTTTTCCGTGATTTTCTTCTGTGTGGCAATGCTGTTTTCTTGGTTCCAAGGCCGTCTTATCGACCTCATTGGTAAAGTATTGACGCCGGCGCTATTCATTGGTTTGTTGGTCCTTGCTGTAGCAGTATTTGTCGATCCGCAAGGCGATATGATGTCGGCGCATGGCGAGTACCTAACCCAGCCGCTAACCAAAGGCTTTTTGGAAGGTTACAACACCATGGATACTTTTGCTTCGTTGATGTTTGGCATGTTAATGGTCGATGCGCTGCGTGGCAAAGGCATTACTGAACGTTCAGCAACCACTAAGTATCTGATCTTTGCCGGTTGTATTGCTGCTGCTGGTTTGGCGTTTGTTTACATTTCACTATTTTACCTTGGCGCAACGAGTGCGACTGTTGCCGCGGGTGCGGATAATGGTGGTGTGGTGTTAAGCCAATACGTTCAAGCATTGTTTGGGCCATATGGACAAATTGTGTTGTCAGTGATTGTGCTTTTAGCCTGTTTAACCACAGCCATTGGTTTGATTTCTGCTTGTTCTGATTTCTTTGCTTCTAAAACATCGCTGTCGTACAAGCACTGGGTGCTGATCAACGGTGCAGTGTGTGCGTTGGTTGCAAACGTTGGTCTTACGCAGTTGATAGCGTTGTCTGTACCAGTATTGTTTGCACTTTACCCGGTGGCGATTGCGTTGGTTGCACTGACATTTGTGCGTAGCAAGCTACAAAACACACGTTTTGCTTATCGTGCTGTGTTGTTGGTATCACTACTGTTTGCCTTAGTCGATGCGGCGAAAGTTGCAGGTATTGATGTGTCGGCATTTAACTTCCTACCATTGTTTGAATATGGCATGGGGTGGGTACTACCGACTTTCGCAGCAATTGTTTGTATGTTCTTTATCTCGAAGCCTCAAGCCGAGCTTGCAGAAAAAGCGGCGTAATTGCGCTGAATATACGTGACTATCACTTGATACTCATTGAATAAAAAAGCTCGATGGCGTCATCACGTCCATCGAGCTTTTTTGTTTTCTATGCTTGGTATGAGATTTACAGCGTATCGTGAAATTCAACGAGCACTTGCTCACACCACTTTTCAATACGCTCATCGCTGAGCTCATATTGAGAGTCTTCATCTAACGCTAAGCCAACAAACTGACTGCCGTCCTCGGTTAATGCTTTTGAGGCTTCGAAATTATACCCTTCATTTGGCCAGTAACCGATAAACTGGGCGCCCGTGGCTTTGAGCTCGTCATGAAGCAGTCCCATTGCATCTAAGTACCATTCGCCATACCCTTCTTGATCGCCCAGACCAAACAATGCGACGACTTTGCCTTTTAGCGGCGTTGATGAAATGTCTTGCCAAATTTCATTCCAGTCTTCTTGAATTTCGCCAAAGTCCCAGGTTGAAATACCAATGAGCAATAAATCGTAATCCGCCATTAGTGAAAGCGGGGTTTCTTTCACATTGTGAATGTCGACAAGATCTTCTCCAATCATGTTTCGAATTTTTTCTGCTGCCATTTCGGTGTAGCAGGTCGTTGAGCCGTAAAAGAGTCCTATTTTCATTGCTTATGTCATTAGTTTTTGTTGCTGTTGGGGAGGATTTTAACCTTAAATTGATGCTGAATGCAGCGAATATCGTGAGATTGCTTAACTAAGGCAATTTTTTATAGCATTCAACGGGGCGCTGCCTTACTCTCATCAAATAGTAGTAAATAGAGAAAAGGAAGCATCCATGACGGCACAACAGCCTGTCAATCAACAAGATTTTGCTTTGGTAGAGCAGTTCTTGGATACGATGTGGATGGAGCGTGGGCTGTCTGAGAACACATTGGCTTCGTATCGAAATGATTTAGTTAAATTGCTCGTGTGGATGGAGCAGCAGAGGTATCGCCTTGATTTCATCAGTTTATCGGGGCTGCAAGAGTATCAAACCTACTTGGTTGATTTAGATTATAAGCAAACCTCACGAGCTCGGATGTTGTCCGCTATTCGGCGTTTATTTCAGTACTTGCATCGAGAAAAAGTTCGCGGCGATGACCCCAGTGCTTTATTGGTCAGTCCGAAGTTGCCTCAGCGCTTGCCTAAAGACATCAGTGAAGAACAGGTCGATGCCTTGTTGGATGCTCCCGATCCGAATGACCCCGTTGAGATGCGTGATAAAGCGATGTTGGAGCTACTCTACGCGACGGGCTTACGTGTTACCGAGTTAGTAAGCCTAACGATGGAGAACATCAGTTTGCGTCAAGGCGTTGTCCGTGTCACGGGTAAAGGTGGGAAGGAACGTTTGGTGCCCATGGGAGAAAGCGCGGTAGATTGGATAGAAGCGTTTATTCAACAAGGTCGTCCCGCACTGCTTGGCGAAACCTCTTCTGACGTTGTTTTTCCGAGTAAACGGGCCAGACAAATGACGCGTCAGACGTTTTGGCATCGGATTAAATACTATGCTGTGATCGCGGGTATCGATACGGAGCAATTGTCACCACACGTTTTACGACACGCGTTTGCGACACATTTATTGAACTACGGCGCAGATCTCAGGGTCGTACAGATGCTGCTGGGTCATAGTGACTTATCGACCACGCAAATTTATACTCACGTGGCGACTGAGCGATTGAAGCAGATCCACAGTCAACACCACCCAAGAGCATAATGATAGAATTTTAAGGTGAATTTAATGAGCGTATTACGCCGACTAACTCTACTGACGTTACCCTTTTTTGTTGCCGCCTGTGGTGCAGAAGAGAGTCAGGCAAAAACGGAAACCCCAGCACCTCAGATCGCAGCTGCGGCAACACAACACTTTGACGAAGCGGAATTGAAGAGTAAATTTTCGAAGTTGGGATTGTCGGTAATTGACGTCCAGCCATCGGATGTTGCAGGTTTGGTTGAGATTCAGACCAATGGCGGTGTGTTGTTTGCTTCGAATGATGGTGATCACTTTATTGCTGGGACGCTCTATGCTCTTGATGAGAATGGCGGATATAAAGATGTTATCGCAGAGCGTCAAGCGCCTATCAATGCTGCAAAACTGGCGAAGTTTTCTGATAGCGTGATCGAATATAAAGCGGACAACGAAAAGTATGTAGTCACGGTGTTTACGGATATCACATGCGGTTACTGTGTGCGCTTACACAGCCAAATGCAGGGTTACAATGACTTAGGCATTACGGTCCGCTACATGGCTTATCCTCGCCAGGGAGTTACAGGCCCTGTGGCTGAGCAAATGGCAACCATTTGGTGTGCGGAAGATCCTAAATCCGCAATACATAACGCGAAAGTAAACCGTACTTTCGAAAACCCAGCGAAAGATCTAGAACAGTGTAAACAAACGGTTCAACAGCATTATGACCTGGGGCGTGAGTTAGGTATCTCAGGCACTCCTGCGATTTTCTTACCGAATGGCGAGATGGTTGGCGGTTACCTACCTCCTGCAGAGTTACTCAAACGGTTACAGCAACAATAATCCTTTAAGGAGTGGGGTTGTGATATCACCAACTCCTTTTTATCATGATAGAAATTCAACGACGTCCTGAGCCGGACTTGTCCCGTTTACCCGATTCGATACCACCCATTTTAAAGCGTATTTATATCAACCGTGGCATCACAGATATCGCGCAACTCGAGACTTCTGCTCGAGGCTTGCACTCATATCAAAAGCTTGGCGGCATTGACCAGGCGGTCACATTACTCTTCCAAGCGATTCGAGAACAAAAGCGAATTATTGTCGTTGGCGATTTTGATGCCGATGGTGCGACAAGCTCCGCTTTGTCAGTCCTCGCATTAAGAATGCTAGGCAGTTCGAATGTCGATTATTTAGTCCCCAATCGGTTTGAAGACGGTTATGGCTTAAGCCCCGAAGTGTTGATCAAGCGTTGGAACTCGGAGCGGAGATGATAATGACCGTGGATAACGGCGTCTCCTCCATTGATGGAGTTCGCTACGCTAAACAAAACGGTATTACTGTGTTGGTGACGGATCACCACTTGCCTGGACAAGAGTTACCCGACGTGGACGCCATGGTGAACCCCAATCTAGAAAGTTGTGCTTTTCCGTCTAAAGCCTTAGCGGGCGTCGGTGTGGCGTTTTATCTTATGATGGCGTTGTGTGTCCACATGCGTAAACACAACTGGTTTACTGAACAAGGGATGCAAGAACCAAAGCTCATGGAGCTGATTGACCTTGTCGCGTTAGGTACGGTGGCTGACGTCGTGCCTCTGGACGAGAACAATCGAATTCTGGTCCATCAAGGTTTGCAGCGTATTCGTGCGGGCAAAGCGCGACCTGGGATTCAAGCGCTGATCGAAGTGGCGAAACGTGATGCCCGACGGCTGGTTGCTTCTGACTTTGGATTTGCTCTTGGTCCTCGTATCAATGCCGCAGGTCGTCTCGATGATATGTCTTTCGGTGTCGAGTTATTGATGTGTAACAATATCCATGCTGCACGTCGTATGGCAAGTGAGCTCGATGGGTTGAATCAAACTCGAAAAGAGATTGAAGAGGGGATGAAACAAGAAGCGATGGCGTTTTGTGAACGCCTGCAGTTTGGTGAAAACAGTAACCTGCCACACGGCCTCGCGCTGTTTCAACGCGACTGGCACCAAGGTGTGATTGGTATTTTAGCTTCTCGTATCAAAGAAAAATTCCACCGTCCCGTCATCGCGTTTGCCGATGGGGGTGAAGGCACCATCAAAGGCTCTTGTCGTTCCATCCCCGGTTTGCATATGCGAGATGCATTGGATTTTATTGATACGCAAAATCCGGGGTTGATCATGAAGTTTGGTGGTCACGCGATGGCGGCTGGCTTAACCATCAAAGAGCAGGATTTTGAGCGTTTTAGCCGCTTGTTTGATGATGTTGTGAAAAAAGAGTTGGATCAGGCGGCACTAAAAGGGGTAATTCTGTCTGATGGTGAGCTTAAACCAGAAGAGTTTTCCATGCATGTTGCGGAGCAGCTCCGTGCAGGTGGGCCCTTTGGTCAGGCATTCCCAGAGCCGGTTTTTGATGGTGAATTTAAAGTATTGCACCAAAAGTTGGTCGGAGAAAAACACCTTAAACTGATGTTAGAGCCGCTCTACAAAGGTCTTCCTACCAACGTCATGATTGATGGTATTGCCTTCAATATTGATTTGCGTCGCTGGCCGGATGCCTCAGTAAAAACGGTGCGTTTGGCATATAAGCTGGACATCAACGAGTTCCGTGGTAACCAATCTTTGCAATTGATGATTGATCATATCGAAGCGAAGTAAACGCTAATTTGAGCATGGCCTTGTGGGATGTCGAGGTCGTGCTTCATTCCATCGTAATCTCATTTCTCATTCGAAATTTTCCTGTATCTCTGTCACATTTTTCAGTAGAATTCCTCGGTTAAATTCTAGTCTAAAATGTTGAGTAAACATGTTTGAAATCAATCCAATTAAAAACCGTCTGCAGGACGTGTCTGAGCGCACGAATGTCCTGAGGGGGTATCTTTGACTATGACGCTAAGAAAGAGCGTCTAGAAGAAGTTAACGCAGAACTTGAACAACCGGATGTATGGAATGAGCCTGAACGCGCACAAGCGCTGGGTAAAGAGCGTGCATCTTTGGAAGCCGTCGTTGAAACGATCGACCAACTTGACCAAGGTGTAGAAGACGTTGACGGTCTTCTCGAGCTTGCGGTTGAAGAAGAAGATCAAGAAACATTTGACGAAATTGAACCAGAGCTTGTTGAGTTAGAAGAAAAACTAGCCAAGCTTGAATTCCGACGCATGTTCTCTGGTGATCACGACAGCTCCGACTGCTACATCGACTTGCAGTCTGGTTCTGGCGGTACTGAGGCACAAGACTGGACCAATATGTTATTGCGCATGTACTTACGCTGGGCAGAAGCAAAAGGCTTCAAAGCGGAAGTCATTGAAGTGTCAGAAGGCGAAGTGGCAGGTCTTAAATCTGCGACAGTCCGAATTTCTGGTGAATACGCTTACGGTTGGTTACGTACAGAAACTGGTGTCCACCGCTTAGTGCGTAAGTCGCCATTTGATTCTGGCGGCCGTCGCCATACATCATTTGCGTCTGCGTTTATCTACCCTGAAGTAGATGAAAATATTGATATCGACATTAACCCTGCGGATCTACGTATTGATGTATATCGTGCGTCAGGTGCAGGTGGTCAGCACGTCAACACCACGGAATCAGCGGTGCGTATTACTCACGTACCAACCAATACAGTGGTTCAGTGTCAAAATGACCGTTCTCAACATAAAAACAAAGATCAAGCGATGAAACAGCTTCGAGCGAAGCTATTTGAGCTTGAGTTGCAAAAACAGAATGCGGAAAAACAAGCCAATGAAGACGCGAAGTCAGACATCGGCTGGGGCAGTCAGATCCGTTCATACGTATTGGATGACTCACGCATTAAAGATCTCCGTACAGGCATTGAAAACCGTAATACCCAAGCGGTGCTCGATGGCGACCTTGATAAATTTATTGAAGCTAGCCTGAAATCAGGTCTATAACGCTTTTCACCGACAAAAACAGGATACATCGAAAATGACTGATGCTGTTCAAAACGAAACCGCACAAGAAGAGAATAAGCTGATTGCTGAACGCCGCGCTAAGTTGGATGAAATCCGAAAGAGCTGCAAAGCAAACGGCCACCCAAATGATTTCCGTCGTGATGCTCTGGCTGGCGACCTGCAAAAAGAGTTCGGTGAAAAGACCAAGGAAGAGCTAGAAGCGCTTAACCATGTGGTTGCGATCGCGGGTCGTATTATGGCGAAACGTGGTCCATTCCTTGTGATTCAAGAAACGTCTGGTCGCATTCAAGCGTACGCGGCAAAAGATGTACAAAAAGAACTTAAAGCTAAATATCAAGGTTTAGATATTGGTGACATCATCGGTGTGAAAGGTGCACTGCATAAATCTGGCAAAGGCGATCTGTACGTCAACATGGAAGAGTACGAGTTGCTAACCAAAGCATTGCGTCCTCTACCAGAAAAATTCCACGGTCTGACTGACCAAGAGATGCGTTACCGCCAACGTTACGTTGACCTGATCGTGAATGAAGATTCTCGCCAAGCGTTTATCGTTCGCTCTAAACTGGTTTCTGCGATTCGTAACTTCATGAGCTCAAAAGGTTACTTAGAAGTAGAAACGCCAATGATGCACGTGATTCCGGGTGGTGCGACTGCGCGTCCATTCATCACGCACCACAACGCACTAGACATCGATATGTTCCTACGTGTGGCACCAGAGCTATACTTGAAGCGTCTGGTTGTTGGTGGTTTTGATCGTGTATTCGAAATCAACCGTAACTTCCGTAACGAAGGTCTTTCGCCTCGTCACAACCCAGAATTCACCATGATGGAATTCTACCAAGCTTACGCTGACTACAAAGATCTGATGGATCTGACGGAAGAAATGCTCAGCACAGTCGCAATGGAAGTTTTGGGCTCTACATCCATGCCATACGGCGAGGAAACGGTTGAATTCGGTGGTACTTACGCACGCATGAGCATGTTTGAAGCGATCAAACATTACAATCCAAACCACGAGCAAATTCAGGCATTGACTGAAGAAGATCTGCAAAACCGTGATCTTATGGTTTCTATCGCGAAGTCAGTGCATGTAGAAGTGGAATCTTTCTGGACTTGCGGCCAGTTGTTGGAAGAAATTTTTGGTGAAACCGCTGAGCCTCAGTTGATTCAACCAACATTCATCACTGGCTACCCAGCGGATATTTCTCCACTGGCACGTCGTAGCGATGATAATCCATTCTTCACTGACCGTTTTGAGTTCTTTATCGGTGGTCGTGAAGTCGCGAACGGTTTCTCTGAGCTTAACGATGCGGAAGATCAAGATGAGCGTTTTAAAGCGCAAGTAAACGCGAAAGATGCGGGTGATGATGAGGCAATGTATTACGATGCCGATTATATTACCGCTCTTGAACATGGCCTTCCGCCAACAGCGGGTCAGGGTATTGGTATCGATCGTCTTGCCATGCTGTTCACGAATACACACACGATCCGTGATGTTATCTTATTTCCAGCGATGCGTCCGCAAGCATAATTCGTGCTGAATGTTTAAAAAGCCACCTGCGGGTGGCTTTTTTTGTGTCTGTTATTTAATTTGAAATATTAAGTTGTCATTTATGCTAGACATATGAGTCATATAGTGGATTACAGGCATTATTAATTATAATAATTAGTTTAATAATAAAATCGTGGTTTATATTAGCACCATATCCTGCTTTGTTTAGTGACTTGAACAGGTCCTATCTGAGAGGTGTATCGAGTAGATATAAAAATGAGTGTTAGCAAAATCTCAATTTATTGCATAGTCTTAATGTTAAGACAGACTTGGCAAAAAGTAGTCTCGATAATGTTACTCGTCCGCAAAGTAGATTTGTGACGCGAAATTTCTATTAATAATGCATAAAGGGTTAGAAAATGGCTGGGCAGTTTAAGATGGATTCCATTCCGGGATCGCTTGTCGTCGTTGGCGGAACTTACGAACCTTGGTTATCAGTACTAGAACAAGTGGGTTGGAAGTGTCACCAAGTGGGTGATTTGCGTAAAGCCAATACTTTATTAGAAGATATTGGACCGTGTATTGGTATCGTCGATCTCAGCCAAGATGAATTCAGCTTAAATGGTTTAGCCAACTTGGTCAGCACGCATAAACATGTTCGCTGGTTGGCATTTATCCGTGAGTCTCAATTAGGCACTGACACGATTTGCCAATTCATCGTCAATTTCTGTATCGACTTTTTCACCGCGCCCATTCCGGACGCTCAGTTACTCAGCACCATTGGTCACCAGTTAGGTATGCTGAAACTCGAGAAAAAAGTTTGGCCGACATTTGGTAGTAGCTTAGATATGGGGCTAGTGGGCGAATCCATTCCGATGAAGCGCCTACGTGACCAAATTAAACGTATCGGTCCTACAGATGTCAGCATCCTGATCTCTGGTGAAAGCGGAACAGGCAAAGAGGCTGTTGCACGCTCTATACACAAAGTGTCTTCACGCTCTCATAAGCCCTTTATGTCAGTCAACTGTCGAGCTCTAAGTGAGCAACGTTTCCAAGCGGAAGTGTTTGGTGGGGAAAATTGTGCGGATTCTGGCCCTAGCATACTAGAACAAGCTGACGGTGGTACGGTACTGTTTAACGACATCCTCACCATCTCTAAAGAGCAGCAGATGAACCTGTTGAGGTTCTTGCAAGAAGGCACTCTCGAGACGAAAGATGGCTTAAAAAATGTCAATGTGCGTGTGTTAGCTGCTAATTCAGCCGATGTTGAGAAAGCCCTGATCAATGGTGACTTCAATGAGGAATTGTACCATTACATTAATGTACTGCGTATCAACGTGCCGAGTTTGAAAGAGCGCGCTAGTGATATCGCATTGTTAGCTCGATTTTACTTATTAGAGTTTTCAAAAGAATATAACTCGCAAGCGAAAAGCTTTTCAGAAGACGCGATTAAAGCGTTAACCCGCTACTTTTGGCCTGGTAACGTGCGCGAATTGATGAACCAAATTAAGCGTGCGGTATTGATGTCAGATAGCATTATTATCGAAGATTTTCACCTAGATTTACCACAGCGTAACGAAGCAAAGAGAAGCTTAAAATCGATCCGTGAAAAAAGTGAGCGTGATGCATTGCTCGTGGTTTTAGAGTCACACTCTGGTCAGGTTTCCAATGCGGCAAAAGAGCTTGGTGTTTCTCGCGCGACCATGTACCGCCTATTGAACAAGCATAACCTAATTTCAGAACCTGCTATGTAGTGGTTTTTATATCTGAAGCAACAGCAAAAAAGGAGCGATGGTCGCTCCTTTTTTTGTTTTTTAGAGTCATTTCAGGGTGATGAATTAATGGGTGTTCATGCTAGTGATGAACTAATGACAGCGTTAAACTTTGCATAATAATTATTCATTAGGCGAATGTTTTGTGTTTATTTATATATGCAACTAAGCCTTGGTGGATTGGTTTGTTTTTAACCAAAAGTTAAAAAACTGTTTGATATAAATCCTCATTTGCATACAATTTAACCATAACTCAAGGAGTTATATCACTTATTAAACGGATTAATTTTTAGCTAGGAGGCGCAAGATGAAACATTACGCAGTTAATACTCGTGCTTGCGCTGATCGAATTGTTGTCGCGACCATTCGCATGATGGCCGATAAACACACATCTGGCTCAAAACATAAAATTAATCCGTAACCTTTCTAATGTTCACTAGGCTGCGGAAAATAGCGGCTTAGTCTATACAGATATTTGTTCTCTTCGTCCTATTTTCCCAGTCAACTCTATGTCGATAACTGGGAGAAAATTATGCGTCACTCAATCTACTTAAAACTTGCAACTCTGCTTTTAAAAGCCGACCTAAAACGTGAAGAAAAAGAATGGCAGCGTAAGGTACGCCGTAGTGCTCACGATATTCCATGGGCTAACCCTCATTTACTAAGAGATATCGGTTTGGATGAAGATGGTCGCTCAACTCAAGCGAGCGTGCCGGATGCAGTCAAAATTGAACGTCGTGTTCGTCACCTTCGCCGAGCTTTAACTTCGCGAATAAGTACGTAATTGATTGCGTGTTGGGATTGAGTCATTTTCTATTGACGATTGTATTTTCGCTCAACACGCGATACAGATAAATGTGAAAGCAAAAGGCTGGCCTTGATGGCCAGCCTTTTGCGTTTACGAGCGTTTTTTACAGGCTGTGTGGGGAGAGCCATTAGGGACAAGGATTGGAGTATGTGGTCCCAATCGCTTGAATTTCAGTCAAGATCTCATCCGTTAGCTGGATATCAATACTATCGATATTGGCTTTTAACTGATCGAGATTCGTGGCGCCTATGATGTTGGAGGCAACAAACGGTCGTTGATTGACAAAAGCGAGGGCCATTTGAGCCGGATCCAAACCGTGATCTTTCGCCAAAGCCACATACGCTTCGGTTGCTTTGACACCCTGTGGTGTAAAGTAACGTGCAAAACGTTCCCATTTTGAACAGCGGGCGCCAGCTGGTTTTGCACCGTTTAAATATTTGCCACTCAAACAGCCAAACGCCATTGGTGAGTAGGCCAGTAACTGCACGCCTTCGTAGTGGCTGATTTCAGACAAGCCGACTTCGAAGCTTCGGTTTAGTAGATTATAAGGGTTTTGGATTGAGACAATACGTGGCAAATCGTGTTTTTCTGCTAGACGTAATAGAGACATGACGCCCCATGGTGTTTCGTTAGAAACACCGATGTAACGTACTTTTCCTGCTTTCACTAGATCGTTCAGCGCTTCGAGTGTCTCAATCAGAGTGACTTCTTCTTGCTTATCTGGGTAGGGATAGTTGAGTTGACCAAAGCAGTTGGTTTGACGTTGCGGCCAGTGCAATTGGTACAGGTCCACGTAATCCGTTTGCAATCTCTGTAAGCTGCTATCAATGGCGTCATGGACATGTCGGCGGTTTAAACTCATGTTCTCGCGAATATAAGGCACATTGCGTGGACCGGCGACTTTAGTCGCTAAGACTACTTTTTCACGTTTGCCTGATTTGGCTAGCCAATTACCAATGTATTGCTCAGTAAGTCCCTGTGTTTCTGCATTGGGAGGGACTGGATACATCTCTGCGGTATCGATGAAGTTGACCCCATGATCAAGGGCAAAATCAATTTGTTCAAAGGCTTCTTTTTCTGTGTTTTGTTCACCAAAAGTCATGGTGCCTAGGCAGATCTTGCTGATCTCGAGCGAGGAGTGCGGTAATTTTGTGTATTGCATTTCACGTCCTTGAGAGTTACCCGCTTAATAAGTCATTCCAATATAGGGGATTTTACGTCTAATCCGCAAATGATTTACAAATTAGATGCCCAATGACTCGAAAGCTATACACACCACAACTACACTTAAAAAATGTTTAGAAGGAGGTGCACTATGCAGAAGCATCAACTGGACATGTGGGTACATGGTCAACATAAATCCAGCTATAAGGTGCCCAAGATCTTTGTCATCGGATGTTCGGATGTCTCTGAGTATTTATTAGCGGTGGAATACAAGCATCAACTTGAACCAATCAAAGACGGTGAAGATCCTGTGCATTTTGGTTCGCTTGAATTGGTAAAAGAAGAGCTATTAAGGCTTGGGATCGATAAAGCTTATTTGAGGTTACATAACGCTTATGACGAGTGTGGCAGTGAGGGATCGGCTTCCTATTGCGACATTGAGCTCTCTTTAGTCACACATTAGTGTTTCCGGTTACCGACCATGCGAGAGTGAGGGATCCACCGCAATAAACCTAGGCTTATTGGTTTTGCTGAGTGTTTATGTAGTGTTTTAATAGGATCTGCTCGGTAAATTGTGTTCTGAGATAAAAACCTCGAGGCAACGTTTTTATCGGCTTACCGTTTGAGCTGTACGCTTCGGTGAGCGCTTTGGAGTTTGCGGCTTTCGGACGTAAATGCAGTGCCTCTCCGGTTCTGGCAGAAATTTGATCAAACTTACCGAATACGATCAATTCCATCAATTCTTCCCAATCATTACGCAAAATGCGATCTTCTTCTTCATCGGGCGACCAGATTAACGGGTTACCAACCCGGCGCTCCGCAAGCGGAATTTCTCGTTCGCCTTCGACCGGAACCCAGAGTACACGTGAGAGTTTATTACGTACGTGGCTCGTTTCCCATGTTAAACCATGTACGCCAGTTAACGGGGCGACACAAACAAACGTGGTTTCGAGTGGACGTCCAGAATAGCCAATCGGAATGCTTTTTAATTCGATCCCAAGTTTAGAGAAATCTTGCTGGGGTTTACTACCAGCAGGGGCACCTAAGTGCCACTCGAGCAATTGTCCGACCCAACCTTTATCTCGCTTGAGGTTATCAGGAACGATCATACTGCTTCCTCAGCCAATTCAGCGAAGCTCAACCCAGCAATATCTTGGGCGCGTTCCATCAATTCTGTTTCTGTTTGAGGTTCTGGTTTCATAATGGCAGCATGACGATTGAAAAACTCTAGTCTAACAAATTTCGATAAAATCGCCTGTTTAAGATTGCATCGGATTGGACGAATAATGATCCATCCATAACTTATCCACAGGAGAGCGTCAATTGTCATGGATCGAACGGGATGCTGGATGAATAGACAGGGGTTAAAGTCTGTATTTAGACTTGATTTTATAGCGGTATCGTGAAGTTATACGGAATGAGTGTGGATAAATAAGGTGTTGATGGATCTTTGACCGATCTAGGTTTGGTGAAAAGATCATCAGAATTTAAAAGATCAATTATTCGATAGGTTTGTTTTAAAATCTATACTTATCATTAGTTTAGTGTGCTAATTTTCTTTTTTACTTCAACCTGTGATGAGTGCTTATAAAGCAAAATATTTTTTAACACCGAATTCTTCACAAAGTTATTCACAGAAAAGGTGAATAAATGTGGGCCATGTCTCACAGTTATGTTGATAAGGTCTTTTTCGATTAAAAGATATTCAATATTGCTGAAAAGGTAATAAATCTTGCGTATATCACATCAGTAAGTTTGCTAGTAATGGGGATATGTGGAAAAATCACGGTAATAAAAAATTATTCATAGAGGTTAGCCAGTGATAGATGGCGATGGTTACCGACTGAACGTTGGTATTGTGATATGTAATAACCATGGTCAGGTCTTCTGGGCTAAACGATACGGGCAACATTCATGGCAATTTCCACAAGGTGGAATTGATGAAGGTGAGACTCCAGAACAGGCAATGTTCCGGGAGTTGTATGAGGAAGTCGGTTTAACGAAAAAAGACGTTAAGGTCATTGCAACAAGTCGTCATTGGTTAAGATATAAGCTACCAAAACGATTGGTGCGTTGGGACTCCAAGCCTGTTTGTATCGGCCAAAAACAGAAATGGTTTCTATTGCGATTGGAGTGTGATGAATCACGTATCAACATGCAACGCGGGAAATCTCCTGAATTTGATGGTTGGCGCTGGGTGAGTTACTGGTATCCAGTAAGGCAAGTTGTTTCTTTCAAGCGCGACGTTTATCGTCGAGCAATGAAAGAGTTTGCATCTTTAGCCATGCCTTTTCGAGAAAGAAAAGCGAAAGGGAAAAGAAAAAAACAACGTAGAGGATAGTCATGCTCAGCCAGCTAAGGGAAATAGTTGAAAAAGTCTCCAGAGTCGATGATGTGCATCTGGCCTTCGATATATTGGTGAAAGAGACGTGTGCTGCCCTTCGCACTGAGTGTTGTACCATTTATCTGGCTAATGAAGAAATGCAGCGCCTTGAGTTGATGGCGACTCAAGGCCTTATTTTTGAAGGTGATAGTATTCATATCAACTTCAATGAAGGTTTGGTTGGTCTCGTTAAGCGAAGTGCTGAACCACTTAACCTAGCTGAAGCCTCTAAACACCCTGAGTTCAAATTCTTCCCTCAACTCGGTGAACAAATCTTCCACTCTTTTCTTGCCACTCCAATTATTCATCGCAAACAAGTGTTAGGTGTGTTGGTCATCCAACAAAAAACACCGCGTTTGTTCAGTGAGATGGAAGAGTCATTTTTAGTGACCTTGTCGGCACAGCTCGCAGTATTAATTGCTCATGCCCAAAATCTTGGTCATTGGCAACTAACCTCGAAGCCGACAAAGATTAAAGGTGTGCCTGCCTCAACCGGTGTTGCGATAGGAGAGCTTTGGTTTGACGATACGCAGCCGAGTTTGTCAGACGTCTTTCCCGCCTCCACGCTAGACAAAGATCGAGAACATGAGCTTCTGTTGGTTGCCATCGAGCGAGCACTGAATGACTTTCGTCGAATGCGTAAGAAGCTAGATAGTGAAATCAACAAAGATGCGTTGGCGATTTTTGATTTGTTTACCCACTTGCTTAACGACCCGATGTTGCGCGGTGATCTTAAGAAACAAATCGAGAAAGGAGACCGAGCTGATTGGGCATTGCGTCAGGTTGTTGAATCCTATTCGAATCGGTTTGCTCGAATGTCAGACGTGTACATGCGTGAGCGCGCGCAAGACGTCAGAGAATTAGGTCAACGTTTGCTTTACTTCCTGCAGAACAGCGAACAAGAACAGTCTTCTATTGATCGTCCAGTCATCCTTGTGGCCAATGAGCTCACTGCTACGCTACTCGGTTCTGTTCCAAAAGAGTATTTGTTAGCGGTGATTTCTTTGGAAGGGGGGGCGAATTCCCATGCTGCTATCTTATCACGCGCGCTAGGTGTACCAGCGATCATGGGTGCGAACATCAATACCGAGCTGATCAACGGTAAGCAAGGGATTGTTGATGGCTACACTGGGGAAATTTTTCTCGAACCAAACCGCCAGCTACTGCGTGAATATCGCAGTTTAGTGAGTGAAGAGTCTGAGTTGACCGCGATGGTGAACAAAGATCTCACCTTGCCAGCGATGACACAAGACAATCATCATGTTGAAGTCATGCTTAATGCAGGACTCAGTGCAGACAGTAATATTGCGGTTAATGCCGGGGTAGATGGAGTGGGGCTGTATCGCACTGAAATCGCATTTTTACTTCAGCATCACTTTCCATCCGAAGATGAACAGTACCATCAATATCGTTCGATACTGAAAGGTTATTCGAATCAACGAGTTGTTATGCGTACTTTGGATATTGGTGGCGACAAACCTTTGCCGTATTTGCCGATTGAAGAAGATAATCCCTTTCTAGGTTGGCGAGGCATTCGCTTTACCCTCGATCATCCGGATATCTTCCTGATTCAACTGCGCGCGATGTTACGGGCAAGTGCTGATAGTGGCAACTTGAGTATTTTGCTGCCTATGGTCTCTGGCGTGAAAGAGTTAGATGATGCGCTTGAGCTTATTCAGCAAGCGTACAGTGAAGCTGTGCTGCTCGATGAGCGTATTAAGAAGCCTAGCGTTGGGGTAATGATTGAAGTGCCCTCTATGGTGTACTTGTTGCCTCTGGTTGCAAAGCGAGTCGATTTTGTTTCCGTTGGGACTAACGATTTAACTCAGTATTTATTAGCAGTAGACCGGAACAATTCTCGTGTATCTGATGTCTATGAATCTATGCACCCGGCAGTATTGTTGGCACTCAAACAGATTCATGACGTTTGTCAGCAGCATCAGTTGCCAGTGTGTGTCTGTGGTGAGCTTGCGGGTGATCCATTCGGCGCGCTTTTGCTCTTAGGGTTAGGGTATACCAGCTTGAGTATGAATACCTCGAACGTGGCGAAAGTAAAGTATTTAATTCGCCACAGCCAGCAACAAGAATTAGAGAAACTAGTGGAACGAGCTATGACCCTTTCCTATGGACAAGATATTCATCAAATGATGAACGATTACTTCATTCAGCAAGGTTTTGCTGGTTTTGTACGAGCGGGTAAGAAGTAGATCACAGTGACCATTTCTTTGTTTTTGTTATTGTTGGCGCTGGGCGCATTTGTCGGTGTGATGGCAGGCTTGCTCGGTATCGGTGGTGGGCTGATAGTTGTTCCCGCGTTATTGTACCTTCTCCCTCTTGCGGGGATTTCTCCTGAATTGAGTATGCATATGGCGCTGGCGACTTCGTTAGCCAGCATTATTGTCACATCGGCCTCTTCCACTTTAAATCACCTTAAGTTGGGTAACGTTGATGTGTTTGTAGTTAAGTGGTTAATGCCAGGAGTCGTCGTTGGTGGTTTTTTGGGGGCGAGTTTGGCAGAGTGGATTCCGACTCACTATTTACCCAAAATATTTGGCGTGATTGTGTTGTGCCTTGCAATCCAAATGTTACGTTCAATTAAAATCACAAGTGGTAAACCGATGCCAACTAGTGCCGTTACGATGTGCTACGGTGCAGGCATTGGTATTGTATCAAGCCTTGCAGGTATCGGTGGCGGATCGCTCTCGGTACCTTTTTTGAATAAGCACGGTGTTGAGATGCGTAAAGCGGTAGGTTCCTCTTCGGTATGTGGTTGTGTCATTGCGATTTCAGGAATGATCGGCTTTGTTTTACACGGCGTCAATATTGAAAATTTACCTGCATACAGTCTCGGTTATGTATACCTTCCCGCATTGCTTGCGATTGCAATGACGTCTATGTTGACGACTAAAGTTGGGGCCAAGTTAGCCACGACACTTCCTACCGCAATGCTAAAGAAAATATTCGCGGTATTTTTAATGTTTGTTGCAGCAACCATGCTGCTGTAAAGTTCCTCCATTTGATTTGTGATAAGAAGAGAATTGTTTATGTCTCAGGGATTCATTGAATTTCCTAATATTGACCCCGTGTTGATCTCTATAGGGCCTGTCTCTATCCGCTGGTACGGTTTAATGTACCTCGTTGGTTTTATGTTTGCTTTGTGGCTAGCTAATCGCCGCGCGGATAAACCGGGCAGTGGCTGGACGCGAGAGCAAGTCTCCGATTTGCTGTTTGCCGGTTTTCTTGGTGTGGTGATCGGTGGTCGGATTGGCTACGTGATTTTCTATAACTTTGATATGTTCTTAGAAGATCCACTTTATCTCTTTAAAGTTTGGACTGGAGGGATGTCATTCCACGGTGGTTTACTTGGTGTGATTACCGCGATGTTTTGGTATGCACGTAAAAACGGTCGTACCTTCTTTGGTGTTGCTGATTTTATTGCGCCGCTCGTGCCTTTCGGGTTAGGTATGGGGCGTATGGGTAACTTCATGAACAGTGAGCTTTGGGGACGCGTTACTGATGTGCCTTGGGCGATTGTATTTCCAAACGGGGGGCCACTACCTCGTCATCCATCTCAATTGTATGAGATGGCACTGGAAGGGATCGTGTTGTTCTTCATCTTAAATTGGTTCATCAAGAAACCGCGCCCATTGGGTTCTGTTTCCGGGTTATTTTTAGCCGGGTATGGTACATTCCGCTTTTTAGTTGAGTTCGTGCGTGAGCCGGATGCTCAGCTTGGTCTATTTGGTGGTTTCATCTCTATGGGGCAAATCCTATCAACACCAATGATCGTGTTGGGTGTTCTCATGATGGTGTGGGCGTACAAGCGTGGTCACTATAAAGACGAATTACCACAGAAAGCAAAGTAAGGTATTGGTGTGAAACAGTATTTAGATTTGTGTCAGCGCATCGTTGACCAAGGTATTTGGGTTGAAAATGAGCGTACTGGTAAGCGTTGTCTTACTGTCATCAATGCCGATTTAACCTACGATGTTGCAAGTAACCAATTCCCTTTGGTAACCACTCGCAAGAGCTTTTGGAAAGCGGCAGTTGCAGAGCTGCTAGGCTACATTCGTGGTTATGATAACGCGGAAGATTTTCGCAAGTTAGGCACTAAAACTTGGGATGCGAATGCCAACTTGAACGAAGCTTGGTTAAACAATCCTTATCGTAAAGGCGAAGACGATATGGGACGTGTCTACGGCGTTCAGGGGCGTGCATGGGCGAAGCCTGACGGCGGTCACATCGACCAACTACGCAAGATCGTAGATGACTTAACATGTGGCATTGATGACCGTGGCGAGATACTTAACTTCTACAACCCAGGTGAGTTTCATATGGGATGTTTGCGCCCATGTATGTACAGTCACCACTTCTCATTACTCGGTGATACTTTGTATCTCAATAGCACTCAGCGTTCATGTGATGTGCCGTTAGGCCTCAACTTTAATATGGTGCAAGTCTATGTATTCTTGGCTATTATGGCGCAAATTACCGGTAAGAAACCGGGGCAGGCTTTTCACAAGATTGTGAATGCACACATTTATGAGGATCAACTTGAATTGATGCGTGATGTGCAGCTTAAGCGTGAACCATTACAGGCACCAACGTTCCACATTAACCCAGAGGTTAAATCACTAGAAGATTTGGAAACGTGGGTAACATTGGATGACTTCTGGGTCGAAGGTTATGAACATCATGACCCTATTCGATACCCGTTCTCAGTGTAGCCTGGGTTTGTGTAGCCAGGGTTTGATGCCATGATAAAAAAGCTCCGAATGGAGCTTTTTTATAGGCTTTACTTAAGCGCACTGACAATATAACGATGTATTGGGTCAGTTTGTTGTGGTTTAGTTAGAGCTGGGCTGATTAAAGTAGGTCGAGAAAATATCCCTTTGTTCACCAGAGAACGAATCTGCTCAAAGTATTTAAGTTCTGTTTTTCCACACAACAATAAATAGAAATCCTCTCCTAACTGATCATAAGCATTCAGCACCTCTCGGAAACCGCGTAAATACAAGTAATCCTTCGTTAGGCCGCCACCTCGGTATACGCGTGAGGTGATAGTGAAAGCTTGAGTGTCAGAGGCGTGATATTGTTCCTTCAATAGCCTGAAGGTTTGGCGAAAATCCCGTTCTTTAATCATCGATTCAACGGCAAGTACACGTAGTGCCAGCGTCCGTAGCCGCTTGATGCTGAAATGTCCCGAAAGGTATTCACACAAAATTGCTAAGCCTTCCTGTGTGTTGGTATTCGCAGGGCAGCCTAAACTTAATACGTTGAGCGGTTGTCGACGACCATTTAAGGTAGTCAGTAGGTGTACTCCCATTTCATGGTTAGCGAGTGCTTCCAGTTCATTTGTAGTGACATGAGCGGCGCTATTTATTTTTACCCGTAAGCCTGAGACGAGGGCATTGGCGAGCATCCCATCAAGTACTTGTATTTCACATTCGTAACCATGTTTCTCCGCGAAATGACCCATGAATCGCGCAATAGATTGACTGTCGTGCACTGGCTTACTTTCTTCTTCTGTCGGTAAGTGCAAAATGAAATGCGCATTGGCAATATCTTTGGCGCTTGGTTCTCCGTAGTAACGCAATGAGTTATAAAGAAAATCTTGGGTGCCGATGGTGTCTACTTGATCGAGCTTGTCTGCATAAGATTGGATCACGTCTACGTAGAGCTTTTGCAGTTGTGTATCCTTGATATCTTCCAAAGGTAGTTCATATAAACGACGTTTTGACTGATGGGTATCAAGTGGTGTCTTTTGATACTGAAAGTCGGGCTCTTGTGAATACTTATTGTTAATGAACCGTTCTCGTTCATGCCCGTAATTCAGCGGGTTTACGCTACTAAGAATATCTATCTCGCTAACCAATTGGGTTAGGTTTGCATCTATTGCTAATAGTCGGTTGGAAATCGGTTCGTGAGCGTGAGCCATGATGTTTAACTCCATGTGAAGGGCATACCAACCAGAATGGATATTTTCTTAAGGTGTATGGCTCAAATTATCACCGAGCGTATATTTTGAACAACAAATATTTGTGATTAAGGTGATGCTGAGTTTGGACTCTGTCCTAGTCTACAGATACAAAAAAGGCCCCACGATGCGGAGCCTAAAGCAAATCAAAACAATGGTGCCTCGTAATGATTATGTTGTCAGCGCTAGAATAGCACCAGGCAAAATAATGAACACAGACATGAGGTAACCACCGACCACGGCTTTGTTCTTAATGGCCATTTCCGAAATCATTTCTGCTCCTTTCAATGGAAGTTCACGCAAGAATGGAATCCCAAAGATAAACAGTGTCGCAGTAATGTTGAAGACGAGGTGAACTAACGCAATTTGTAGTGCAAATACCGCAAACTCTCCAGAAACCGCCGTCGCTGCAAGTAGGGCAGTGATACAAGTACCAATGTTCGCACCCAGTGTGAATGGGTAAATATCACGTACTTTCAGCACTCCAGTACCAACAAGAGGAACCATCAAGCTGGTGGTGGTGGAAGAAGATTGTACGAGTACTGTAACGATAGAGCCAGAAACGATGCCGTGGATAGGACCACGACCAATGGCATTCTTTAAGATCTCACGAGCACGACCTACCATTAGGCTTTTCATCAGCTTACCCATGACGGTAATCGCTACAAAGATGGTGGCTATACCAAGGATGATCAGCGTGATCCCACCAACGGTGTCCCCGAACGCACCAAGCGGTTCTTTGATGGCACTTACAACCGGTTTTGTCATTGGTTTAACAAAGTTAAAGCCTTTAAGACTCATGTCGCCCGTGGCAAGTAAAGGTGAAACTAGCCAATGAGAAATCTTTTCTAGGAAGCCGAACATAAGCTCCAAAGGAAGAAAGATAGCTACTGCAAGTAAATTGAAGAAGTCATGGATGGTTGCGCTAGCAAAAGCGCGTTTAAACTCTTCTTTACAACGAACGTGACCCAAAGAGACCAGCGTGTTGGTGACCGTTGTGCCAATGTTCGCACCCATTACCATGGGAATGGCGGTTTCTACGGGTAACCCACCTGCCACTAAGCCGACAATAATCGACGTCACCGTACTAGAAGATTGTATTAACGCGGTCGCTACCAGACCGATCATAAGGCCTGCTATTGGATGGGATGCAAATTCAAACAATACTTTTGCTTGATCGCCCGTTGCCCACTTGAAGCCGCTACCAACCATAGATACAGCTAGAAGAAGCAAGTACAACATGAATGCCAAGTTAGCCCAGCGCAACCAACGAGTTGTACTCGATATTGGCGCTACTGTTGAAGTCGCTTGGTTCATCATAATTTTCTCCGGGACCTTTCAGTTTGTGTTTGGTCTGTAGTTGAAACTGATGGCGATGTTAGAGAAGAAATATTTCAGTAATATGACAGTTGTGTGGCATGGTAAGTTTTTTATTGTCACTTTTAACATTTATTATTTTGGTGATGTACATGATTGCTTAACTATTTGTTTTTTTAATAATTTATTTTTATTTCATCTAAGGTGAGGCCCTCTGTTGAGAATGTAAACATATGTTTTTCTCCCACTTATATGACATTGTGAATATTATTTATTCGGGAAAACTTACTTTTTCTTAGCTTTGAGTGTGGTATTGCCGAATTTATTGTTTATCTCTGTCACATTTGGTATAAAAACATGGCTGATTTTAAGGGATCGACCATGTCACACCTAAACTATAACCACCTCTATTACTTTTGGATGGTCTGCAAGCAAGGCTCTGTCACTAAAGCTGCTGATGCGCTCTTTCTTACTCCTCAAACGGTCACCGGCCAGATAAAAGCACTTGAAGAGCGAATGAAAGGAAAGTTGACCAAGCGTAATGGGCGAACCGTGGAGCCTACCGAACTAGGTCAATTAGTGTATAAGTACGCAGACCGTATGTTTGGCTTGAGTTATGAAATGTTGGATATCGTGAACTACAGCCAACAAGCCAATATTTTGTTTGAAGTGGGTGTAGCTGATGCACTGTCGAAACGTTTGGTCAGTAAAGTGTTGATGACGACAGTGCCGGAAGATAACAGTATTCATCTGCGATGTTATGAATCGACCCACGAACTTTTGTTGGAAAAGTTATCCCAGCACAAATTGGATATGATCTTATCTGACTGTCCCGTCGATTCAACGCAAAGTCCAGGCTTATATAGTAAGAAGCTTGGAGAGTGCAGTATGAGCTTTTTTGCTTCTAGTGATATTGAAGGCGTTCGCTTACCCGAAGTTCTACAGCAGAAAAAATTGTTACTCCCTGCGAGTCAAACCGCAATGGGGCGTAAAATTATTCAGTGGTTTGATCGTCAAGGCATTCAGCCTAATGTGCTGGGAGAATTTGATGACGTTGCTTTAATGAAAGCCTTTGCTCGATATCACGATGACGTGATTTTCTTGGCGCCGACGGTCTACATGTCCGAAATCGGAGATGATCGGAATTTTAAACTCATTAGCCAATTAGATGATTTAAAAGAAGAGTATTATGTCATTTTCGCTGAGAGAATGATCCAGCATCCAGCAGTAAAAAATGTTTGTGATGCGGATTTTAGTCAAATGTTTGAATAAACACGTATCGCCATGCAAGCAAATAGATTACTATCGACAAAAATGTAAACCTAAATGATACGCAACTTAATCTGTGTAACTCAACAAGCTTGCCATGGTTGCATTAAGTAAGTTGTAGTTAGAGGTTCAACACATGAATTTACAAGATATGGAGAAAAACTCCGCCAATGCTGTCGTGTTGCTCAAAGCGATGGCCAACGAAAGACGCCTACAAATTCTTTGCATGCTGCACAACCAAGAGCTTTCTGTCGGTGAGCTGTGTGCCAAACTTGAACTCAGTCAATCAGCATTGTCGCAGCATCTCGCTTGGTTGCGTCGTGATGAGTTAGTTGCCACAAGAAAGCAAGCACAAACGGTGTACTACACATTAAAAAGTGATGAAGTAAAGGCGTTGATAAAAACGCTTCATGCCCTTTATTGTGAGTAAATTGTGCTAATCACGCCAATTTAGATGTTCGTATAGCAGATAAAGGAAAAGCTGGCAGTGCCAGCTTTTTTATTAAAATTTCAGGTATAAAAAAACCGACATAAAGTCGGTTTTTTCTTCTCTGTAAAATCGAGACTCTATTAAAGAGCTTTGATTTGTGCAGAGAAACGAGACTTATGGCGAGCTGCTTTATTCTTATGAATAAGGCCTTTAGTTGCCATGCGGTCTAGGATAGGTGTAACTACAGCGAATGCAGCAGTTGCAGCTTCTTTGTCGCCTGCTTCGATAGCAGCAACAGTTTTCTTCATGTAAGTACGCATCATTGAGCGACGGCTAGCATTGTGCTGACGACGTTTCTCAGCTTGGATAGCGCGCTTCTTAGCAGATTTACTATTTGCCAAGGGTCTAACTCCCAAAAACTTAGTTCTGTGACAATTTAAGGGCGAGGAATATCCCTCATTTGCGCTTAAATGTCAAATGATTTGTGCAAAAACCGTTCTAACTCAAAACAAGTTTTGGTAAGAAAGGTCATCGCGGTTAAGATGGCGGGGATTCTAACAGCATTTTTATACCAATGCTAATAATTATCCGTTTAGAACTAACAATAAGCGGATATATTTTTGACGTCTATTTACAGCCCCTAAAAGCGAATCGGCATAGAGTGGGATGTATGATAGTGATATTCCGAGGTTACAGTGAGTAAACGACTGCTCAAGTCTGGCATGATTGTCAGTGCTATGACGCTAATTTCCCGCGTTCTAGGTTTAGTTCGCGATGTAGTAGTGGCAAATTTAATGGGGCAGGGGCGAGCGCAGACGTCTTTTTCTTTGCCAACAAAATTCCCAATTTTTTACGACGCTTGTTTGCTGAAGGTGCTTTTTCGCAAGCGTTTGTGCCTGTCTTGACTGAAAGCCATGCACAGGGGGACATGGATAAAACCCGTGAGCTTATTGCTCGTGCTGCGGGGACGCTTGGTGTGATTGTCTCTGTGGTGACGCTGCTAGGTATACTTGGTTCGGGTGTCGTTACGGCATTGTTTGGTTTTGGTTGGTTTTTGAACTGGATGCATGGCGAACCTGGTGCTGAAAAATTTGAATTGGCCAGTTTGTTACTCAAAATTACCTTTCCTTATTTATGGTTTATCACCTTTGTTGCGTTGTCGGGTGCCATTCTCAATACGCTGGGTAAGTTTGCGGTTTCCTCGTTTACCCCTGTATTCTTAAATGTGATGATCATTTTGTCTGCTTGGTTCATTTCACCACAGCTGACCCAACCCGAAATCGGCCTCGCGATAGGTGTCTTTTTAGGTGGCTTGGTTCAGTTTTTGTTCCAGGTGCCTTTTCTTATCAAAGCTGGAGTCATGGTGAAGCCGAAGTGGGGCTGGCGAGATCCTGGCGTTGTGAAAATTCGCACACTTATGCTTCCCGCGCTGTTTGGGGTTTCTGTTAGTCAAATTAACTTGCTTTTCGACACCTTTATTGCCAGCTTTCTGCAAACCGGTTCAATCAGTTGGCTTTATTATTCGGATCGTTTATTAGAGTTTCCTTTAGGGCTCTTTGGGATCGCGATTGCGACGGTGATTCTTCCTGCACTTTCTCGGAAACACGTCGACGCCCATAGCGAAGGTTTCTCTCAAACTATGGACTGGGGGATTCGGATGGTGATCTTATTAGGCATTCCCGCAATGTTGGGGCTAATGGTGTTAGCTAAGCCCATGCTGATGGTGCTGTTTATGCGCGGCGAATTCTCGCCACAGGACGTACATCAGGCCTCATTGTCTTTATTGGCTTATGCTTCTGGTCTTTTAAATTTCATGCTAATCAAAGTATTAGCTCCCGGCTATTACTCTCGTCAAGATACGAAAACTCCGGTTAAGTTTGGCATCATTGCGATGGTGACTAACATGGTGTTTAACGCTATTTTTGCTTACTTCTACGGTTATGTCGGATTAGCGATGGCTACAGCTTTGTCTGCCTTTGTCAATATGGCATTGTTGTACCGAGGCCTTCACTTAGCAGGGGTGTATCAAGTGACTAAACGGACGGTCGTATTTATCGCTCGTTTGATGGTTGCGGGAGCTGCAATGGTTACGGCAATTTTATGGCAGCTCGAAGATATGTCGGTCTGGCTTGATTGGAGTTTTGCTTATCGTAGTGGCATGTTAGCGATGTTGATTGGCTTAGGCGCTGCGGTTTATCTTGCGATGATATTTATCCTTGGCGTACGCTTAAAAGACCTAAAAGCTGGGACAGAGTAAGGGTGAGTAGTATATAATCCGTCAGTTTCACACAGTGCAAAGTAAAAACAGAGGCAGATAGCAGTATCCAATGGAATTGATCAGAGGCATTCACAATCTCACATCGCGTCACAATGGGTGTGTTCTGACGATCGGCAATTTCGATGGTGTGCATAGAGGCCATCAGCAAGTATTGCTGCAAGTGTCTGAGCAAGCAAAGGTACTTTCTTTACCTTCGGTTGTGATGACCTTTGAACCTCAACCGATGGAGCTGTTTGCTAAAGACAAAGCACCAGCAAGGTTAACGCGCCTACGCGATAAGTTTGTTCAATTGAGTAAGCTTGATATTGATCGTTTGCTGTGTGTTAACTTTAACCATCACTTTGCCAGTTTGACTGCGGAAGAATTTATCCGCGACTTGTTGGTCGAGCGTTTGGGTGTTAAGTTTCTTGTTGTTGGTGATGATTTCTGCTTTGGCAAAGGCCGAACAGGGAATTTTTCCATGTTACAAGAAGCAGGGAAAAAGTACGGCTTTGAAGTCGTCAGTACCCAAAGTTTTTGCTTACAGCAACTAAGGGTCAGCAGCACCGCAATTCGAGAGGCGCTGGCTCATGATGATTTGCATTCCGCTCATAAGATGCTGGGTAGAAATTACAGCATTAGCGGACGTGTTTCTCATGGAAGAAAGCTTGGAAGAACCATCGGTTTCCCCACGGCTAATATTCCTTTGAAGCGCACTGTTTCTCCGGTTTCCGGAGTTTATGTTGTTCAAGTGCTTGGATTGGGAGAAAAGCCAATCGGTGGCGTGGCTAACATTGGTCAAAGACCCACTGTTAATGGTGTCCGCCAACAATTAGAAGTGCACTTATTTGACTTTCATGCCAATTTGTATGGAAAACAATTAGAAGTGGAGCTTTTGCACAAACTTCGACCTGAACATAAGTTTGAGTCGTTCGAAGCACTTAAGCAACAAATCGAATTGGATGCTGAGGCAGCAAGGGTGTGGCTGCATCAGCTTAAGCGTTGAACGGTTTATTCCACCGTTCAATATAATGTCTAATTTTCGCCCAATATAACGGAATTAAGAATCGATGAGTGAGTATAAAGATACCCTGAATTTACCTGAGACAGGGTTTCCAATGCGCGGCAATCTGGCGAATCGTGAACCAGAAATGCTAAAGCGTTGGTACAAAGAAGATCTTTACGGTGAAATCCGTAAAGCTAAAAAAGGCAAAAAGTCATTCGTGTTGCACGATGGCCCTCCTTATGCAAATGGTGACATTCACATTGGTCACGCACTAAACAAGATTCTTAAAGACATTATTATTAAATCCAAAACACTTTCAGGTTTTGACGCACCATATATTCCTGGTTGGGACTGTCACGGTCTGCCTATTGAGTTAATGGTAGAAAAGAAAGTCGGCAAGCCAGGCCAAAAAGTGACGGCAGCAGAATTCCGCGAGAAATGTCGCGAATACGCAGCAGGTCAGGTTGAAGGTCAGAAAGAGAGCTTCAAACGTCTTGGTATCATGGGTGAGTGGGACAAACCATACCGCACCATGGATTTTGCAACTGAAGCAAACATCATCCGTGCGCTTGGTAAAATCGCGAGCAACGGTCACCTGCTAAAAGGTTTCAAACCTGTTCACTGGTGTACGGATTGTGGTTCAGCTCTTGCTGAAGCGGAAGTGGAATACAAAGATAAAGTATCGCCATCTATCGATGTACGCTTTAAGACAGCGGACGAAGCTGCGCTTCTGTCTAAGTTTGAGCTGACTGAAGGCCATGAAGGTAAAGGTGATATCTCTATTGTCATCTGGACGACAACACCTTGGACGCTTCCTGCTAACCGTGCAGTTTGTCTACGTGATGATCTTGAATATGTACTTATCCAAGTTGAAGGCGAGCAACCTGAACGTATCATTGTTGCGGCTGAACTAGCCAAAGACGTCATGGATCGCGCGGGTATCGAGCACTTCCATAACCTTGGTTTTGCTAAAGGTGCGGATCTAGAACTTTCTCAGTTCCAACATCCATTCTACGACTTCACTGTTCCTGCGATCCTTGGCGATCACGTAACGACGGATTCAGGTACTGGTGTGGTTCATACGGCACCTGGTCACGGTCAGGAAGACTTTGCGGTTGGTAATAAATACAACCTAGAAGTGGCAAACCCAGTGGGTTCAAATGGTGTTTATCTACCAGACACTGAGCTATTTGCTGGTCAGCATGTATTCAAAGCCAATGATGCTGTGGTTGAAACGCTAAAAGAAAAAGGTGCGTTACTGCATCACCACGCTTACGAGCATAGCTACCCGCATTGTTGGCGTCATAAGACTCCAATCATCTTCCGCGCAACGCCTCAGTGGTTTGTATCAATGGACCAAGCAGGCCTACGTGCAAAAGCACTAGAAGCGATCAAAGGTGTTCAGTGGATGCCTGAGTGGGGGCAAAGCCGTATCGAAGGTATGATCGAAGGTCGCCCAGAGTGGTGTATCTCTCGTCAACGTACTTGGGGTGTGCCAATCGCTCTGTTTGTTCATAAAGAAACATCAGAACTTCATCCAAACACACTAGAGCTGATTGAAAAAGTCGCGAAGTTGGTTGAAGAGAAAGGCATCCAAGCATGGTGGGATGTTGATGCCGCTGAGCTACTCGGTGCAGACGCAGACCAATACGAAAAAGTGCTTGATACACTAGACGTATGGTTCGACTCAGGTGTCACTCACTTCTCAGTGGTTGATGCACGTGAAGAGTACAACGGCAACAGCGCAGACCTATACTTAGAAGGTTCTGACCAACACCGTGGTTGGTTCCAGTCTTCGCTCATTTCATCTATTGCGATGAAAGACGAAGCACCATACAAGCAAGTACTGACACACGGTTTCGTGGTTGATGGTCATGGCCGTAAGATGTCGAAATCGATCGGTAACGTGGTTGCGCCAAAAGACGTAACCAACAAGCTAGGCGCAGATATCTTGCGTTTGTGGGTTGCTTCTACTGACTACACTGGTGAAGTGGCGGTTTCTGATGAAATCCTAAAACGTAGTGCAGATGCATACCGTCGTATCCGAAATACCTCTCGCTTCTTCCTAGCCAACCTAAGTGGTTTCAACCCAGAAACGGATATTGTTCCTGCGGAAGAAATGGTTGCTCTGGATCGCTGGGCTGTGGGTCGAGCACTTGCTGCGCAAGAAGAGATCGTTAAAGCGTACGAAGAGTACAACACGCATGCCGTTATGCAGCGTCTAATGCACTTCTGCTCTATCGAAATGGGCTCTTTCTACCTCGATGTCATTAAAGACCGTCAGTACACAGCAAAACGTGGCGGCAACGCTCAACGCAGCTGTCAGACAGCGCTTTACTACATCGTCGAAGCGCTTGTTCGCTGGATGGCACCTATCATGTCATTTACTGCCGATGAAATCTGGAACGAAATGCCAGGTGAACGTGAGAAGTTTGTTTTCTGTGGCGAGTGGTTTGAAGGCCTGTTTGGTCTGGCAGAAGGTGAAGAGCTAAACAACGATTTCTGGAGCGAAATCCAGCATGTTCGTAGCGCGGTGAACAAACTGCTTGAAGCTGCTCGCTCTGAGAAAACCATTGGTGGCTCTCTACAGGCTGAGTTGACCTTATATGCAGATGATGCACTGGCTGCGAAAATTAACAAGCTAGAAGATGAACTACGCTTTGTTCTACTTACTTCTTCTGCAACCGTGAAACCACTGAACGAGAAATCAGACGCGGCTCAAGCAACGGACATTGACGGTCTGTTTGTCGAAGTGAAAGCAACTGAAGCTGAGAAGTGTGATCGTTGTTGGCACCACACGCCTGACGTAGGCACTATTGCGGGTCACGAGACAATCTGTGGTCGCTGTGTGTCAAACGTTGACGGAGAAGGCGAAGTTCGTAAGTTCGCGTAAATACTCGTTGTTGGTGTTGATTGCGTTGCAACTACACCAATAATCTAGGGTATTCACACATTGTGGAACATGTTAGCAATTATATAACCCCAGGACTTTCTGGGGTTATTTTTGTCTCCCAAACAGTGTCGCTGAGAGTTCTCCGTCTCATTCTGACAAGGATATAACGAATGAGTTGGGCTCATAGAGTAATAATGATCGATTATGCTCTGTATCCATGTTTGATCCATATTTGTGGAAATAACGATGTTTGCGGTGGGTTAGTTGATTTAAATAGGGCTAGTAATGAGTAATATTCCATTAAAGCAATCCGGTGTACGTTGGCTGTGGCTAGCGATCGTAATTTTTTTGGCTGATATTGGCATCAAGTTCGTCGTGATGAACAACATGGGGTATGGCTGGGCAAATCGGATTGAGATACTGCCATTCTTTAACCTTCTGTATGTCCATAATTACGGTGCAGCTTTTAGTTTTTTGAGTGATCAAGAAGGTTGGCAGCGTTGGTTGTTTACCGCGATTGCCTTTATTGTTTCGGGGCTGTTGACTTACTGGATGAGTAAGCTTCCAGCGAAAGAAAAATGGAACAATATCGCCTATGCCATGATTATTGGTGGTGCAGTAGGTAATGTCTTCGATCGCGTGATTCACGGTTTTGTGGTGGATTACCTGGATTTCTATTGGGGGACTTACCACTGGCCCGCATTCAATCTTGCCGATATGGCCATTTGTGCGGGGGCGGCGATGATCATCCTGGATGGATTTCGTAAAAAAGAGTCGGATAAGTAAACCGCACCGACAATATTGAATAACCTTAGGCGTCGTCCGTTGATTCGTGCGGCGCTTTTTATTATGTTGGAGCGCACATCAAAGACCAATTCAAATGCGCTGAATTCGAACAAGGAAGCCGTAACGTGACAACAATAACCAAAGACTCTGTAGTAACACTGCATTTTACAATAAAAATGAAAGATGGTTCGGTAGCTGACAGTACGCATAACATGGGCAAACCAGCTAAATTTGTCATGGGTGATGGTAGCCTAAGCGAAAACTTTGAGCAGTGCCTGATCGGTTTGCCAACAGGTGAACAAAGAGCGATTGAGTTAAAAGCCGAAGACGCATTTGGCATGCCGAATCCCGATCATATCCATCATATGGATCGCACCAAATTTGTTGGTGACGCGGAAGTAGAGGTCGGTACTATCATGGCATTTAGCGGTCCGGATGGGATGGAAATTCCCGGTATAATTACTGAAATCGCGGGTGATTCTGTGACCGTAGATTTTAACCATCCCTTAGCAGGGCAAGACGTGACTTTCGAAGTTGAGATTTTGTCAGTAGAATAGCGAACCCAATTAAAGATAATTTCCATGAGCAATGAAATGAAAATCCTATTAGCTAACCCGCGCGGTTTTTGTGCAGGTGTTGACCGTGCGATTAGCATCGTAGAACGTGCGCTAGAGATGTATCAACCGCCGATTTATGTCCGTCATGAAGTGGTGCACAACCGTTTTGTGGTTGAAGGGCTAAAACAACGCGGTGCGATTTTTGTGGAAGAGTTGCACGAAGTACCTGATAACAACATTGTGATTTTTTCTGCTCATGGTGTCTCACAAGCCGTGCGACAAGAAGCGAAACAGCGCGATTTAACCGTATTCGACGCGACGTGTCCATTGGTAACAAAAGTGCATATGGAAGTGGCGCGAGCAAGCCGTCGCAACATGGAAGTCGTATTGATTGGCCATGCCGGACACCCAGAAGTAGAAGGCACGATGGGGCAATACTCCAGTGATACGGGTGGCATGTACCTGGTAGAAACGCCCGCAGATGTAGAGAAGCTAAAAAATATCGTAAAAGATCCGTCAGAGCTTCACTACGTAAGCCAGACAACGCTCTCTGTGGATGAAACCGCCGATGTTATCGATGAACTACGCCGTGTATTCCCTGATATTCAAGGGCCGCGTAAAGACGATATCTGCTACGCTACACAAAACCGTCAAGATGCCGTGCGTGAGTTAGCAAGCGATGTGGATGTGATGGTTGTCGTTGGCTCGAAGAACTCGTCTAACTCAACACGCTTGAAAGAGCTGGCTGAGAAGCTGGGGACTCCTGGTTACTTAACTGACTGTCCTGAAGATATCAAACCAGAATGGTTTGAAGGCAAAACCAAAGTGGGGGTCACCGCAGGCGCTTCCGCACCGGAAGAGTTGGTGAACCAAATCCTTGAGCGTATTAAAGAGATGGTTGGCGCGCGTGCGGTTGATGAGGTGTTAGGCCGTGAAGAGAACATGTTTTTTGAAGTGCCCAAAGAGTTGCAAATCAAGCAAGTTGACTAATACGAATCAGCAAAAGGCGACCTCCGGGTCGCCTTTTTACTTTTTGGTTGTTAGAGCCTAGAGACTAATACCCAGCAGCTCTTTGAGTACTTTCAGGTAACGACGGCTCACTGGGATTTCAAATCCCGTTGTCGTGATGATCTCCGCTAAGCCGTTTTCTAATAATTTGATTTCACTAATGGCTTTGATGCTGACCAAGTACTGACGGTGGCAACGAACGAGTAAGGTTTTTTCTTCAATGGTCTTAAGGGTTAATTGTGTGCTGGCGGTTTGAGTCGCAGAGCGAACATGTACACCACTGATATCACTGTACGCGCATTCAACCGTATCGGTTGACATGATGACGATACGGTTATGGCCAATGCATGGGATTTGATCTAACGTCTCCGGTACAAGAGCGGAAAACTGTTGGGTCAATGCGGATTGATTGATGTTTTTGTGCAGACGCTTCACCGTTTTATTTAAACGTGAAGGGTCGACGGGCTTGAGTAAGTAATCAAAAGCATTATCTTCGAAAGCTTGAATCGCATACTGATCATACGCGGTAACAAACACTACATAAGGCATGGTCTCGGGGTCAAGCATACCGAGTAACTCGATCCCTGTGACCTGAGGCATTTGAATGTCCAAAAACACGACGTCAGGCTTGAGTTCATTGATTTTCTTCAAGCCTAAAATCGCATTTGATGCGTCACCAATGACGTCGACTTGACCAGTTTCAGCTAATAACTCTGACAGTTCTTCACGAGCAAACTGTTCATCATCAATGACGAGTGCGGTTAACATCTGATACTACCTTTTACTTGAGCGTTTAAGTTTTCGCAGGAATGATAAAGCTCATTTTAGTAAATTGATGCTTCTCACTGGTAATTTTTAGCGCTGCGTCACGCCCAAATTGATTAGTCAGTCGTTTATCAACGATTTCCAATCCTAGACCAGAGTGGTCCTCTTTTGGTGGTTCAAAGCTGCCTGCGTTGTCTTCCACTGTGATCTGATGGCCTTCGGGAGTCGGATGGCTGTATATTTTTACTTTACCACCTTCCAACATGTTTGAGATGCCGTGTTTAATGGCGTTCTCTACCAAGGGCTGCAGTGTAAAGCTTGGCAACTTGATGTCCAGTAATTCTGGCTCAATGTTTATTTCAACTTCTAGTCGGTCGGTAAAGCGCGCTTTTTCTATGCTCAGATACGAGTTCACATGGGCGAGTTCTTCTTTTAATGTCACTGTATTGATGTTTTGTTTTAAGTTGCTACGGAAGAAGTGCGATAAGTTTTGTATAAGCTCACGTGCTTTGTCTGGATCGCGACGAGTGATGGCACTGATGGTATTGAGCGCATTGAATAGAAAGTGTGGGTTGACCTGAGCATGCAGTAGCTTAATTTCGGCTTGTGCGAGTAAAGCTTGTTGTTGCTGGTAGTCGCCATATAAGATCTGGCTCGAGAGCAACTGGGCGATCCCTTCTCCCATCGACTTATTGACTGTTGAAAACAGTTTTCTCTTGGGTTCATAGAGTTTGATGGTACCGATGACGGTATCGCCCGCACGAAGGGGAATAATCAGTGCGGAGCCTAATTTACAGTCTCTCGCTAGTGAACATTGGTAAGGACGTTCTGTGCCATCAAGATAAATGATGTCGTTTTGCTCCATCGAGTCCAAAGTACTTTGCGATGAAATCGGTGTGTTGGGTTTATGGTGATCGTCTCCGATACCAACAAACGCTAAAATCTTCTCTTTGTCCGTGATAGCAACAGCGCCTACATTGGTTTCTTCATAAATAATGCGTGCGATTTTCTTTGCGTTTTCGGTATTGAAGCCATTACTTATTATACCCACGGAGCGATCAGCAATAGTTAATGCCCTACGGGAGAAGGTGGCGGAGTATTTTTCAAAAATCGTTTTACGGTCTTGTAGAATGCTCATAAAGAGCGCAGCGCCAAACGAGTTAGCAATGATCATCGGTGCTGCAATGGCCGACACTAACTCATAAGCTTGATCAAACGGTTTTGCCACTGCCAGTAATAGAAGCATTTGCACGATTTCTGCAACGAACGTCACGCTGAATACCACGCTCGGGTTAAACAATACCGCTCCCTTATTACGCTTGGTGAGATAGACATGCAGCAAGCCGCCGATCACACCTTCTGCGGTCGTTGAGATAGCGCAAGCGAGATCAGTAAAACCGCCCAGTGAATAGCGGTGAATACCACCGGTAAACCCAACCGCAAAGCCAACAACTGGCCCGCCGAATAGCCCACCCATAACCGCACCAATCGCCCGGGTATTGGCGATAGCATCATTGATGTGCAAGCCAAAATAGGTGCCGAGAATACAAAAGCCAGAAAAGAGTACATAACAAATTAAACGATGACTAAGACGAGACGAAATACTGAGCAACGGTAAGATAATCGGGGTTTTACTCAGCATGTAAGCCAGTACCAAGTACACACACATTTGTTGCAATAGAGAAATAATCAGTTCCATAGCGAACCTAACCTAAAATGAATGCTGTTATTGTATACCTAAACACCCTCAGAGTTTTGTTCACTTTTTAAGGTCACTTAGGTATAAAACCAGTCACTTAGATATCAAACAAAAAGAGCCTGCAATGAGCAGGCTCTTGGTCTCAATCAGTCAATCATTGAGAATGATTTAAGCAGTTTCTGAAACCGCTTGTGGTTTCTCTTCGTCTGCCAGTTCCGTTTCGCCTTTCCCTTTCGAGATTTTAATTACATAAGCCGTTACTGCTAGTGAGAAGATGATACCTGCAATGGTTGACACTTGCATCGGCAGACCAAAACCTAGTGAACTGTTGTTCAAAATGAAGGTTGCACACACGGTGGTCATGAACATCGCTGGAACTGTGGTAATCCAGTGCAGTTTGTTGTGGCGTAGTAGGTAAGCCGACGCTGTCCAAAGCATCATTACCGCTGTGGTTTGGTTGGCAAAACCGAAGTAACGCCAGATGACACCGAAGTCTACTTGAGTCAGGATGCCACCGATAACGAACAATGGAAGAGCCATTAGTAGGCGGTTACGGAGTGTTTTCTGTTCCATGTTGAAGTATTCAGCAAGAATCAGACGGCTTGAGCGGAACGCAGTGTCACCTGAAGTAATCGGTAGGATAACCACACCTAGGAACGCGATGATACCGCCGAATACTCCAAGTAGACCGAATGATGCGCTATAAACCACATTTCCAGGACCACCGTTAGCCACGGCTGCTTGAAGACCTTCTAGTGAATCGAAGAAAGACAGAGCGATTGCACACCAGATTAGCGCGATAATACCTTCACCAATCATTGCACCGAAGAATACAAAGCGACCGTTTTTCTCGTTTTCCATGCAACGCGCCATCAGTGGGGACTGAGTTGCGTGGAAGCCAGAGATTGCACCACATGCGATAGTGATGAACAGTGCAGGCCATAGCGGCATATCATTTGGGTTGAGGTTAGACAGCATGTCTGATACCTGGAAATCACCCATGACAGTGTGCTCACTAGAGAAGGCAACCGCCGTCATTAGGCCAACAGACATGAAGATTAATAGCGCGCCAAACAGTGGGTAAAAGCGGCCGATGATTTTATCTACAGGAACGATAGTTGCGATGATGTAGTAAGCAAAAATCGCAATAACCATCGTTGTCATGCTGACGCTTAGGCTAGTTTGATCGTTGATTAGGTTGGTGATCATGCCAGCAGGCGCGGATACGAATACCACACCAACAAGAAGCAGCAGAACAATGGCAAAGATGTTCATAAAGTGTTTTGCGCCATTGCCTAAGTAACGACCCGTAATGGTTGGGACAGAGGCTCCACCGTTACGAACTGAAAGCATACCAGAGAAGTAATCGTGGACTGCGCCAGCAAAGATACAACCAACGACAATCCACAACATTGCTGCAGGACCGTAAAGTGCACCCATGATTGGGCCAAAGATTGGACCTACGCCAGCGATATTAAGTAGCTGAACGAGGTAAACTTTTTTGGTTGACATTGGAACGTAGTCAACACCATCTGCTTTAGTATGAGCAGGTGTTTGGCGTTTTTCATTAATGCCGAAGATTTTCTCAACGAAAGCGCCGTAGATGAAGTATCCGCCGATGAGGGCTGCGACACAGGTTAGAAACCACATCATAGCAATTGTCCTTGTTCTGTAGGGTAGGGTAATTGTTTTAATTTCAGAATGCATAATATTCTCAGCAGATGGAAAGTGCATTGGCTTAGTCGGTGAGTGGTCGAATAGGGGGGTGAGTGGTCGATATTACTCGTGAGTGGTTTTTAGCCTTGTTGAGTGGTTGAAGTGATATGTCAGCGGCAGAACATCAGGGATGAACGGCTAAAGTGGATAATTAGTGGTAAGCTTAGTTAAGAAAACAACGTGTTAAGGATAAGAAATGAAACAAGCAGCGTTAGGTATCGTGTTGGCTTTACTCGTGGGTTGCACAGCAACGACACAAGAGCTGGCTCAGGCGGGGGATTGGTATCAAATTGGTTATCAAGATGGAATTACAGGCCATACATCCAAAACCATGAACGAGTTAAAAAAATTAGGCAGTGTTAATCAAGGGGACTATGACCAGGGGTATCTCGAAGGCGTGACAGAATATTGCAATCCGGATTTTGCGTATCAAATTGGATTGTCGGGTCAATACTATACCGGTGTTTGTGAAGGCACTAAGCAAGCACAAAAGTTCCGTATGGAATGGCAACGTGGCTGGAATGAATACAATAACTAGTTTGCGTTCGTTTCGCTTTTGAAGTATGTGATATTTGATGCGTATTTAACATCGACGTTGGATAACTGTGCTTTACTCTCATCATTGAGATCGAGACTGGAGTCGAGATATGAAGAAGTACGTGTGCCTTGTTTTAGTCATGCTGCCGTTAATGGCCAATGCATCTAATGTATTGAAAGACACAATCAAAGCGAAGCGAAAAATTGAACACAGTAAAAACACGCTGAATAATACCAAACGTAACATTAATGAAATTAACAGCGGCACTTACGTTGAGAACCAAGCCAAGCGTGAGGTGAACAAAGCGACCAGTAAGTACACGGATAAAGTGGATGACGTGAAGCATATCGCGGAACCTGAACATATCAAACGCAAAGCCAACAACGAGATCAATCGTCAGGTGGATGAATGGCTGTATGAAGACTAGGGTTTGGCGAAAGAGAACAAAAGGTGGCAGGGCGTCACCTTTGATCTCTATTCCCGCTATTTGTCTTTTCTAAGCTATTTATTTTGCTGACTTTCTACCGCTTTGCGTAGGAATCCATCTTGATGAGAAAGCTGTTGTCTCGCTGTATCAATATCCAGATCAGTGAGGATCATTAAGATCGCCAGTTTTACATCATAATTGGTTTGTTTGAGCATGCTCTTTGCCTGTTCTTTTTCGCAGTCTGTGGCTTGCATGACAATACGAGCGGCACGTGCGATCAGCTTGTCGTTAGTCGCTTTTACATCCACCATAAGGTTTTGGTAGCTCTTCCCAATGCGGATCATACTGGCCGTAGTGAGCATATTCAGTACCAGTTTCTGCGCGGTACCTGATTTCAATCGGGTAGATCCCGTTAACGCTTCTGGGCCAACGACAGGGCTAATTGCGATATCTGCAATATCGGCAATGGGTGAGTCAGGATTACAAGACAGAGCCACGGTCGTCGCACCAATGTCATTGGCGTACTCTAAACCACCAATGACATAAGGTGTGCGACCGCTGGCAGCGATTCCTACGACGACATCTTTATCGCTGAAGTGAATGTCTTTTAGATCTTGTTCACCAAGTTGGGGCGAGTCTTCAGCGCCTTCTTTTGCTTTTAAAATCGCTTCTGGTCCACCGGCTATAAGCCCAATCACCATTTTATCAGACACCCCAAACGTGGGTGGGCATTCTGACGCATCGAGTACGCCTAGGCGACCACTTGTACCAGCCCCTAAATACACCAGTCGGCCACCAGCTTGAAATGCGTCTGTGATTTTATCAACCGCTTGTGCGATTTCAGGCAGCACTTGCTCCACGGCCAGTGGAACTTGTTTGTCTTGTTGGTTGATCCGCTGGACAATATCGAGTGAAGGCAATAAATCGATATCCATGGTCTCTGGATTGCGCCCTTCAGACACAAGTTGAGAGATAGCGGCAATAAGAGCATCATTTGTCATAATAAAATAAACCTTGTCTGACGAGTCGGGACTCTTTAGTTACGTTTAGTTTTTGGGATAGAGTACACCGAGTGAAGCGAGGCGACTTGCGCCAGTAACTTCCGGCAAGTTACTCGGTAAGCCATGAATGTGACGCTGTGCTAGCCAGGCAAATGCCATAGCTTCCATGTAATCGCCATTCACCCCTTTCTCTGTTGTTGTGGCGACTTGCCATTGTGGCAATAATGCAGACAAACGCTCCATGAGAAGTGGGTTACGCGCGCCACCTCCGCAAACCAAGAGTTGTGGAGATGCTCCAGACGCATACTTCTCGACTTCATTGGCCATCGTGATTGCAGAGTACTCACATAATGTTCGCTGTATGTCTTCCGCGCTTAACTGGAGGTCGCCAATTTGAGAGCGCAGCCAGTCGATATTAAACAACTCACGACCGGTACTTTTTGGCGCGGAAAGCGTGAGATAAGGCTCTCGCAGTAACTGTACAAGCAAGGCTTGGTTCACGCGTCCTTGCCGCGCAAATTTTGCGTCTTTATCGAATCCCTGCTTGGTATGAACGTCACACCAAGCATCCATCAGCATATTACCGGGACCCGTGTCATAACCGATCACTGGCTGCTGTGGGTGTAATACGGAAATATTGGCGATACCACCAATGTTTAGCACGATAGTCGTCGAGTCTTGCGGCGCAAAAATACTCTTATGGAAGGCGGGGACCAGAGGGGCACCTTGTCCTCCAAGCGCCATATCTTTACGACGAAAGTCCGCAACGGTGTCAATGTCGGTCTTCACTGCGATGATATTGGCATCGCCTAATTGAGTGGTGAAGGGACATGCGCCACTTGGCTGGTGGAACACGGTTTGACCATGGTTGCCAATCGCGCGAATTTGGCTTGCCTTATAGCCGGATTTCTCCAGTAATTGCAGTATTGCGTCTGCAAATAAATGGCCAAGCCGGTGGTCAAGTTCACCGAGCACTTTTAGATTTGTACTTTGCCCTGTGCACACTGATAGCAGTATCTGTTTGATGTTTTCTGGCATGGGATAGTCATCGTGCGCGAGTAAGCGAACGTGATCGCCCTCTATTTCGACTAAAGCGGTATCCACTCCATCCATACTGGTGCCGGACATTACACCTATGTAGTGTTCTTTTACATTCACCGTCTCGTTAAAATTCACAGTCGATCCCGTCAATTCTTCATTTGTTTATTGTAAAGCAAATCTTAAGCGAATAACCTCATTCCGTACCAGATATTTGAGGAGAGAAAATGGGTCCGTTATGGGTTGATGTTGCAGGCTATGAACTGACTGCTGAAGACAGAGAGATTTTACAGCATCCTACCGTTGGAGGGTTGATCCTATTTGCGCGAAATTACCACGACAGTGCGCAACTTCAAGCGCTGACTAAATCAATTCGTAAAGCGGCAAAACGTCCGATTTTGATTGGTGTTGATCAAGAAGGGGGGAGGGTACAGCGTTTTCGTGAGGGCTTCTCAATTATCCCTGCTGCGGATGAGTATGCTAAGCATTCAAACGGGGAGGAGCTTGCTCGAATGGGCGGTTGGTTGATGGCGGCGGAGTTGATTGCTCATGACATTGATCTCAGTTTTGCCCCTGTCTTAGATAAAGGGCATCAATGTAAAGCAATTGGTAGTCGGGCTTTTGGTGACGATGTTGATACGATCCTTCGCCACAGCAGTGCTTATATGCAAGGGATGAAAAGCATTGGAATGGCAACCACGGGTAAACATTTTCCAGGCCATGGTGGTGTGATTGCCGACTCACATCTAGAGACTCCCTATGATGACCGCAGTGATATTTTTGAACTCGACATGGCGATATTCAAATCGCAGATTGATTCAGGAATACTGGACGCATGATGCCTGCTCATGTGATTTATCCAAATTATGATTCTCAACCAGCCAGTGGTTCTGAATATTGGTTAAAACAAATATTACGTCAACAGCTTGGTTTCAAAGGACTGATCTTTTCTGATGATTTGACCATGGAGGGCGCGGCGATCATGGGAGGCCCCGCAGAGCGAGCAAGCCAAGCGCAAAAGGCGGGATGTGATATGCTGTTAATGTGCAATAAGCGTCAGGCCCAAGTGGAAGTGCTAGACAACTTACCTATTTCAAACGTTGTCTTGGCGACATCTTTGTTGAAGAAACAGAGCGTTTCCTTAAGTGAGCTCAAGTTATCTCAAGAATGGAAAGCGGCGACAGAAGCAATGAAACGGTTAACGGATTCACGTGACTGATGGACATGGCATCGAAGCAAACTTTGTCTTTTTATTTCGAGTGTAGTCTGCTCCAGATTTAATTTAAGTGTAAACTTTAATTTACGTTAAATGTTTTTTATTGTGTACACTTGTTTTTCTTGGATAGCCTGTTATCTTGTTCGAAAAGCTTAGTTAGCTCACCAAGAGTTTGGTTGGGTGTAAATTAAAATATACAGGTCAGAGTTATGCAAAAAAGTGAATTGAGCGATATCAACATCATCGAAGAGCAGGTGTTAATCACACCTGATGAGTTAAAAGTCAAACTTCCTCTGAGTGATAAAGCACGTCGCTTTATCCAAGAGTCTCGCCAAACTATTGCTAACATCATTCATAAAAAAGACCATCGTCTGCTAGTGGTGTGTGGGCCATGTTCTATCCATGATGTAGAGGCGGCAAAAGAGTACGCTAAACGTCTCAAAGCATTGTCTGAGCAACTAAGCGACCAACTGTATATTGTTATGCGCGTTTACTTTGAAAAGCCTCGTACGACCGTAGGTTGGAAAGGCTTGATCAATGACCCTCACTTGGATGGTAGCTTTGATATTGAGCACGGCTTACACGTGGGACGCGAACTATTGGTTGAGTTGGCTGAGATGGACATTCCTCTTGCCACTGAAGCGCTAGACCCAATTAGTCCGCAATACTTAGCGGATACGTTCAGCTGGGCTGCGATTGGCGCACGTACAACAGAATCCCAGACTCACCGTGAAATGGCCAGTGGTTTGTCTATGCCAATCGGTTTTAAAAACGGTACTGACGGCAGCTTATCTACCGCTATCAATGCGATGCAAGCAGCATCTTCTAGCCATCGTTTTATGGGGATTAACCGCGAAGGTCAGGTAGCACTTCTTACCACTCAAGGTAATAAAAACGGTCATGTTATTTTACGTGGTGGTAAACAAACCAACTACGATTCAGTTTCCGTTAATGAGTGTGAACAAGAAATGGCGCAATCTGGCTTAGACGCTTCGTTGATGGTGGATTGTAGCCATGCAAACTCTCGTAAAGATTACCGTCGCCAACCATTGGTTGCAGAAGATGTGATTCACCAAATTCGTGAAGGTAATAAATCCATCATTGGTCTAATGATTGAAAGTCATATTAATGAAGGTAATCAACCTTCTGATATTAAACTGGATGAAATGAAATACGGCGTATCTATCACCGACGCGTGTATCAATTGGGACTCTACTGAGGCACTATTACGTCACGCTCACGAAGAGCTAGTGCCTTTCCTAGAAAATCGTCTAAAAGGTTAAAAACGGGAACTTATTTAAGGAACATCAATGGCAGTTGAACTTAACGCATTACGCGATCAGATTGATGCAGTGGACAAGCAAATGCTGGAGCTGTTGTCTCAGCGTTTGGCTTTGGTAGAAAAAGTCGGGGAAGTAAAAAGCGAGCACGGCTTGCCAATTTATGCCCCTGACCGCGAAGCTGCGATGTTGGCCTCTCGCCGAGCTGAAGCCGAAAAAATGGGGATACCCCCTCAACTGATAGAAGATATTCTTCGTCGTACTATGCGTGAGTCTTATGCCAGCGAGAAAGATTCCGGTTTTAAGTGTTTGAATCCTGAACTACGCTCAGTTGTGATTATTGGCGGTAATGGGCAACTGGGTGGATTATTTGGCCGCATGTTCAAATTATCGGGCTACCAAGTGAAAGTACTCGGTAGTAAAGATTGGGAACATGCCGATGATATCTTGAAAGATGCTGGTCTGGTGGTCGTTACCGTTCCGATTCATTTGACTGAAGGTGTGATTGAGAAGCTTGATAACCTGCCAGAAGATTGTATTTTGTGTGACTTCACATCGATCAAGTCCAAGCCATTACAAGCGATGCTTAAAGTACATGCTGGGCCAGTTGTGGGACTGCACCCTATGTTTGGTCCAGATGTGCCGAGTCTTGCAAAGCAAGTTGTTGTGTACTGTGATGGCCGTGGTAGTGAACATTACCAATGGTTGCTGCAACAATTTAGCATTTGGGGCGCAAGTTTGTGTCAGATTGAAGCGGAAGAGCACGATCATGGCATGACATTAATTCAGGCATTGCGTCACTTTACTTCCTTTGCTTACGGCATGCACTTAAGTAAAGAGAACCCCAATATTGACCAATTGTTGAAGCTCAGCTCCCCTATCTATCGTCTTGAGTTAGCAATGGTTGGGCGACTGTTTGGGCAGGATCCGAACTTGTATGGCGATATTATTTTCTCATCGCAAGAGAACATCGACATGATTAAGCGATTCCATCAACGCTTAGGCGACGCTGTGGCGATTTTGGATGGTCAAGATAAAGCCAAGTTTGTAGAAAGCTTTAAACAGGTGAGTGATTGGTTTGGCGGGTACTCACAGCAGTTCATGAATGAAAGCCAAAACTTGCTCAAGCAAGCTAACGACAACATTCATCGTGGATGAGGTTGACACGGTATATCCCGAATGACGAAACCGAAAAAGAGCAGCTAGGCTGCTCTTTTTTATCGTCTATCTAATGAGTATCGACCTCATGCAATCAGTTCACTGAGGTTTCACTCTCTTTCTTATTTGGGTTCGACGCAGTATCGATGCTGTTGTCTCGATAAGGGGAGTTAGTCAAATTGATTTGAAGACGAACGACGTTATCAATCAATTGCACCAGCGGGCCCCATTTTACTTTGTGTTCTTTTTCGAAGACCGAGTTGAAGTTTTCTGGTGTCCAGTCCATGAAATACTTCGGGTTCAATGCTTTGCCTAAAAAACGAACTTCATAATGCAGGTGAGGGCCTGTGGAGTTTCCAGAGTTGCCGCATTGAGCAATGACGTCTCCTTTACTGACAAACTGACCATTTTTCACTGAGAAATGGCGTAGGTGAGCATAGACGCTACTAAACCCAAATGAGTGGCGTAAAGTGATGTAGTTGCCGTAACCAGAGTACCCCCAACGCGCGATATCCACTACGCCATCGGCTGGCGCATAGATGGTCTTGCCCTGATCGCAAGTCAAATCAATTCCCGTATGTACTTTTTGTCTTCCTGAGATAGGGTGAGTACGTCTACCAAATGGAGATGAAACTCGATTGTATCTCATTGGACTGTCATTTGGGATCAGACGAAACATGGTCGCGCGAACCGCAGAGTCGATCGCCGCGGCATCAATCCTTTCTTCTAATGCTTGTTGGTTTGTGTTGTCCATCATGTCTTCGTCAGCAAGACCGAGCACAGATTCGACATCGAATACGCGCTTACCTAATATTTGAATCTCGCCATCTTTATCTGTTAAAGATTGAGACAGAATATGATTGGTATCAACTTGCTCTTCGTAAAGGGCAGTCATTTCTGCTTTCTCGCTTTCTAGCTTTGCTATGGTTTGAATTAACTCATTCTGATTGTTCAGTTGATGTTGATTCATATACCACGCGCCACCTAGGACGGCTGGTAAAGTGATAACCGAAGCGACAATAGCTAGGACCGAAAAGCGGCCCAAATAAAAGTGCTGATCACCTTTTTTTGTCGGTATCTGCATGATGATTTTTTTAGACATAGTTATTATTTTTTCGATTAGTTTGTGCCCTTCTTAAAAGCGAAGTGAACTCAATGCACCGTCGTTTAAGAAGGTCGTGGTCGCCGACATCCAATTGGCCTATAAGCGGTATGATTACCGCATCCAAAAGCGTTACAGATATGAATGCAACACCGAATCGTTTGTGTCATTCCTAATTTATACCGAAGTGAAACGGTATCATAATCAAGAAAATCGGCTGAGCAGTATATCAAGTAGAACAAAAAGTGTTCAACTGTGTTTAAGAAAACACCGAGCCAGCTCTAAAGCAATGTACGCTTTACGGTTGCTGTACACAGAAAAATGCGAACTCCATATTCAAAGAGTTTGGTCGCCCCGACAGCAATGAGTAAAGCAAGAAAGGCCGCTATAATAGCGGCCTTTGTACAAATTACAATCAAAGCTTGAGAACAATCACTGGAGACGCTGTTCTCACGTATCTATTTTGTAATACGTTTATATTTGATGCGGTGAGGTTCTGCAGCTTCAGGGCCCAGTGTTTTCTTCAACCAGTCCATGTATTCCGTGTAGTTACCTTCGTAGAAGTTCACTTGTCCTTCATCACGGTAGTCGATAATGTGCGTGGCAATACGGTCAAGGAACCAACGGTCGTGTGAGATAACCATTGCACAACCAGGGAACTCTAGCAGTGCTTCTTCTAGTGCACGCAGTGTTTCAACATCCAGGTCGTTGGTTGGCTCATCGAGTAATAATACGTTGCCACCCGCTTTTAGCAGCTTCGCTAGATGTACACGGTTACGTTCACCACCAGATAGTTCACCAATAACTTTTTGTTGGTCTGAGCCTTTGAAGTTGAAGCGTGAACAGTAAGCTCGAGCTGGAATCTCGAAGTTGTTGATCTTAATGATATCAGCGCCTTCAGAGATCTCTTGGAATACGGTATTTTTATCGTTCATTGAATCGCGAAACTGTTCAACCGATGCCAGTTTGACGGTATCACCAAGTTCGATCGTACCTGAATCCGGTTGTTCAGTACCGCTCAGCATTTTGAATAGAGTGGATTTACCAGCACCGTTGGCACCAATAATACCGACAATTGCGCCTTTCGGAATGCTGAATGAGAGATCATCGATCAATACGCGACCGTCGAACGATTTAGTTAAGTTATTTACTTCAATAACTTTATCACCCAAGCGTTCGCCTGGTGGGATGAACAGTTCGTTCGTCTCGTTACGTTTTTGATGATCGGTGGTTTGTAGTTCTTCAAAGCGAGCCATACGAGCTTTGGACTTCGCCTGACGGCCTTTAGGGTTTTTGCGTACCCATTCCAACTCTTTCTCGATGGTCTTTTGGCGAGCGCTTTCTTGAGATGCTTCTTGTTGCAGACGCGCATCTTTTTGCTCTAGCCAAGACGTGTAGTTGCCTTCCCATGGAATGCCTTCACCTCGGTCAAGTTCGAGGATCCATCCTGCAGCGTTATCGAGGAAATAACGGTCGTGGGTGATAGCGACAACCGTGCCTGAGTAATCGACTAAGAATCGTTCTAGCCATGCAACGGATTCGGCATCCAAGTGGTTGGTCGGCTCGTCGAGAAGTAGCATATCTGGCTTTTCTAGCAGAAGGCGACAGATAGCGACACGACGTCTTTCACCACCGGAAAGATGAGCAATCTTTTGATCCCACTCAGGTAGACGCAGTGCATCCGCGGCACGCTCAAGTGCGTTATCTAAGTTATGGCCATCTTTAGCTTGGATCAGTGCTTCTAGCTCGCCTTGTTCTTTCGCAAGAGCATCAAAGTCAGCATCAGGTTCTGCATAGGCTGCGTATACTTCATCTAGACGTTTCAGTGCGCCTGCTACATCTGACACCGCTTCTTCTACAATTTCACGAACGGTTTTAGATTCGTCCAGCACTGGTTCCTGAGGCAGGTAGCCGACGTTCAAGCCGGGTTGTGGACGCGCTTCACCGTCAATATCAGTATCGATACCCGCCATGATACGTAGCAGCGTCGATTTACCTGCACCGTTCAGACCTAAAACACCGATTTTTGCACCAGGGAAGAAGCTCAGAGAGATGTCTTTAAGAATTTGTCGCTTAGGTGGCACGATTTTGCTCACGCGCGACATGGTATATACGTATTCAGCCATTGCCGATCATTCCTAAATTAACTGTCATGTAAACGCTCTATTTTATACCAAGTGCCACGGTTTTGTTACCACATGGTAAGAATTTCCGTTTTAAGACGATTTCTTATTTTTATATGACCGGAAACTTACTCCGATAGGTATAAACTTTCCCAAGTATAATTTTTAATACAACAAGCCGCTTTACAGAGTCAGTGATCTTCTGTGTAAATAGGTTTGAATACATTCTAATAAAAGACCGTAGAGTCTGGGGAAAGAATATAAATGAAATTCAACGTTACAATATTGGCTAAAGGTGTTTGCTGTGCCGCTGCAATCAGTGCGGTGAGTATGTCGGCCAACGCATCGCTGAGCTTAGAAAAGCAGCGGATTGTTTATGAACAGGCTCAAGATTTTTTAGATGCGAATAACATTGATGCGTACTTGGCCATTCGCCCTAAAATTGCCGATTATCCGTTAACACCGTATGTCGACTATCGAACTTTTATTCGCCAACTGCCAAGCAAGACGCCACAACAAGTCGATGATTTTATTGATCAACACGAAGCGTTCCCTTTTTCGCGCCGTATCCGCGCTTCGTACCTAGATCAGCTTTATCGTAATAGTGATTGGAAAACGATTACTGAGTTTCAAAAAGTGATACCAAGTGGCGAACGTTACCAATGTATATTTTATCGTGCTCAGCTCAAACAAGGTAAGCAAGTTGCGGCATTTAAAGGTGCAGAAGATATGTGGTTGAGCGGGTCGAGTATCGCTAGTGAGTGTGATCCGTTATTTGTATCTTGGGATAAAGCGGGCGGTCGAACTGACGATTTGATTTTGCAGCGTATGTTGTTGGCGTTTGATGGACGTAACGGCAGTTTGATGAACTACCTACAAAAATTGCCTAAATCAGCAAAAGCTAAGCAGCAGGCAAAGGATATGGTAGCGCTTTTCAATAATCCTGCATCGGTGGGTGACTTTGCGAAGCAGAAGCCAGCAAATGACTTTAATCGCAAACAAAGCCTGTATGCATTAGAAAAACTGGCACGTATGAATATAAATCAAGCTCAGCAGGCGTATTCCCGTGTTGTCGACGGCCAAAAATTCTCAGCAGAAGAGGCGCAATCTCTCGCGGATTACATTGCGTTTCGATTAACTCGAACGGAGTCTCCAAAGCTAGCGCAATGGCGTGATGACAAAACCAAAACCAGTCAGTACTTACCGTTGATAGAAACTCGTATTCGTCTCGCGGTACAAAATGCAGACTGGAAAGGCATTCAAGAATGGATCTCTGTTCTGAATAAAGAAGAGCAAGCGACATTAAGATGGCAATACTGGCTTGGCAGAAGTGAAATTGCGTTAGGTGATGATATTGCCGGTAAGAAGCGTTTGGCGACGTTGGTCGGTGAGCGTAACTTCTATAGTGTGGCTGCTGCTAATGCGATTGGCCAGTCAATCAAGTATCCCAAACACTCGGTTAAACTCGATAATCAAGTTCTAGCCCCTTATCAAGATTCGCTTGCTCGTATTGAAGAGTTGATTGAAACAGACAAAATCTCTGCCGCGAAAAGTGAATGGGCCCACCTGCTTCGCCGTGTGGATAACGATGAAAAACAGATGCTTGCTGCGTATGCGTCTTCTAAGCACTGGCACCACCTAACGGTTATTGCAAGTATTCAAGCACAAATGTGGGACAATATTGAACTCAGATTTCCAATCGCACATCGCTGGTGGTTTGATTTTTATGCCAAAAAACACAATATCGATCCTGTGATGATGATGTCTTTGGCACGTCAGGAGAGTGCGTTAGACTCTAATGCGCGCTCCCCAGTTGGTGCGCGTGGCCTTATGCAGATTATGCCTGCGACAGCGAAATACACGGCTCGCAAGTACAACCTCGGCTATCAAGGCACTCAAGATTTATATAATGTTGGTAAGAACATCGAAATTGGTAGCCATTATCTGCAAGGATTATTAGAGGATTACGATAATAATCGTATTTTCGCGCTTGCGGCTTATAATGCGGGTCCTAACCGAGTAAAAACGTGGCGAGAGCGAACCCAAGGGAAGTTGGATGCGTATGCCTTCATCGAGGCGATTCCATTTAAAGAAACTCGTGGATATGTGCAAAACATTTTGATGTTTGAAACTTACTATCGCGATCTTTTGGGTATTGACGGCGCGTTCTTGAATCAACATGAGATCAATACCAAGTATTGAATGAGGTAATTGGATGTCACACCAACCTGAGTACAAAGACTGGCAGCAGATTATTGAGCTGATCCGATCAAGTGTGAATGACCAGCAGCATGACATGTTGTTAACCATGCTAATGACTCCGGATGAAAGAGAAGCATTAATTGCGCGGGTCAATATTCTCAATGAACTTCTGAAAGGGGAGTTATCGCAACGTCAGATAAGTCAGATGCTTGGGGTGGGCATAGCCACTATCACTCGTGGTTCTAATGAGTTGAAGTCAAAATCCGATGAGGAAAAAGACAAGCTCAAAGTATTGTTAGAGCAAGTCGTAAAGTAATCATAATAAAGGGCGGGATATCCGCCCTTTATTATTCACATGACCCGTCCTAAATAAGGTTCGCTGGAAAGTGCTCTGAATTGGTAAAAGGAATCAAAGCGAGAATCAGCGCTTGATGATATACCGAGCTGCGCGTCAGTTGGTTTTGCGTTAATAAACTGATAGCTCCGCCTTTCTGCTTAATATTCTCGGTGCCAAAGACCTCGTCCATCACATCACCCAATTCATTAGCGTGTTCCAGTTTCATTAACACATCTGGTGGTAGCATCAAGCTTGCCGAGCGGGATTCACCTCGGTGTGTATCTGACTCTATCACCATCCAGGCGAAAGTGACGTTGCCTTCAATTCCTGCCTCTAATCCAACGTAGAAATCTCCGTATGGCAGTTCTACTTTTGCATTTCGTACTCGATTCAATGCGCCTAAATGTGTCTCGTCATTACTCATCGGTTGATCTGCCACACCGCTAGGCACGTTAACTCCCACAAATTCAAATGATTGTAGAGGGAATGCACTGACAAAGGCACTTTCCACAGCGGCTATTTTAGCTGGGTTCAAAGAGGCGATGACGACTTTTTGGGTTACCATGATCTTTTTACTCACTGGTGTCTTTTAACTCAATTTTACTTGGGTTGGTTTGACGTTTTCACTTGGGTAACAACCGAGTACTTTCAAATGCTTAGTGATCTTTGTGAGCTCTTGTATCGCCTGTTGCATTTTTTCTGAATCGAGGTGAGACTCTAGATCGACATAGAACATCTCTTCCCATGGGTTACCCATGATTGGACGAGATTCTAGCTTGGTCATGTTGATGCCATAGCGCTGAAGTACCAAGAGCGTTTCGACCAGTGAACCTGCTTCTTGAGAAGTCGACATTATTAATGTGGTTTTGGCTGGAATCTGTGTCGATACTTCTACAGGTTTACGGGCAACGACGATGAAACGAGTGTGGTTTTCTGTTTGATTGGCAATATTCCCCTGAATTGCTTGAAGGCCATATAACTTGCCACTTGATGCGTTGCCAATGGCTGCTACGTCATCACGATTCAGTTCTTGTACCTTTTGCATGGCATCTGCAGTGCTCGCGCAAGACTCTAATTTCACTCCTTTCAGACGGCTAAGAAATTCGCTGCATTGTTGATGAGGTTGTGGGTGAGAATATAGGGTTCTGAGGTCTTCTAAACGTATGTCTTTAGTCGCAACAAGGCAATGCTCAATCGGCTGGGTTAACTCCCCTACGATGTATAATGTGGTGTGTTGCAGCAGATCATACACCTCGTTGATCGAACCAGAACTGGTGTTTTCAATCGGCAGTACACCATAGTCAGCATGTCCCGATTCTACCGTTTGAGTGACTTCTCTAAAATGCTCACAGTTTAATTCAATCAACTCGGTATTTTTACGGCTGAAGTATTCACGGCTCGCCAAGTGAGAGTATGAGCCTTTGGCGCCAAGGAAGGCCACTCTCGCGAGCGGTTTACGGCTTTGTTGAGGATTGACTAGGTTTTGCAAATAACTTTGTTGCAAAAGCACCGAGTCTTCAATAATCGTATGAAAAAGTTTGGTGATGTACTGCGCATCCAGCTCGTATTTATCACGACCATTGGAAATCAGTTTCACCAATAATTGCTGTTCACGGACGGCATCGCGAACGGGCTTTGAGGTTTGTACTTTGCTTTTGGCTACTTCAATGCTGAGTTTACGACGTTCTGACAGCAAGCTAAGTAGCTCATCGTCGAGCTCATTCAGACGTGAACGGATCTTTTCCAGGGAAATAGGTTGGTCAGTCATCAATTCTTTCCTTATAAAAAAGCTCCCGTTTTGGGAGGCTTTCTGTTTGTTTTTGACTTTTCTTTCTACAAACGAGTTAGCCTCTCCAACTAGAGAAGGAAAAAGAAGTCAAAAATAAACAGTGTGGATAAATGCATAAATAGTACGTAATTTGTGAGTGTTTAAACACAATAAGCAAGCTAGCGTAGGGCGTCAAGCAAAAAAATAGCGCCTTTCGGCGCTACTTCCTCAATCTGATTGATTTAGTCATCTTCTTCCACAAGCTCTGGCTTGTTAGCACGACGAGCTTCAGGTTTGTGGGTCAGCTTATTCAATTGACGTTCTAGTTTTTGCTCCACTTCGTTAACAGCTGCGTAAAGATCTTCATTACATGCTGAAGCAATCAACTGACCTTTAGGTACTGTGATAACGGCTTCGAACTTCTTCTGTTTATTAGGCTCTTCACTGAAAGTCGCTTGGCACCCAATAATGTCGACTTGCCATTTTTCCAGTTTTTTAAATTTGCTCTCTATATGAGCACGGATTGCAGAGGTGATTTCGATGTTTTTGCCAGTAATGTTCATTGTCATATGTTTTTCCTCTGTTTCATCCCTCATGGGTTGAGTTCAGATTACCGCGTTAAGCATAAAATTATGTGATATAGATCACTTTTTAGGGTTGTGGTTTTATAATAAAAAACGAATGTGATCTTACTCAAGAAGTGCCGATATTTATCATTAAATAGCTTGTTATTGGTTCGCAAATCATTAGATTGAATGGAGTAGTCAGCTGAAAACCCATCCGTTTTTAGAGGCGTTGTGCAACCTAGAATCGTCAATGGTCAGAATTTGGCTTACATAGCGGTGTGATCTTCTTCACTTAGGACGCTAAATAGATTGAGATATTTTTAAAGCCGCTAATTGATAAGCGGCTTTTTACTTTCCGTTTCTTGGTGCACTTTTCTTAATGGGATCATAAATACTGGATCTTCTGGTATCAGCAAGACGTTGTCTAAGGTTTTGGCGAGATCTAAACTTTCTAACTGTTTGTAGATGATGTAGTAACGATTGATGGTGGTCACGTAGCCAGCAGTCGCGCTGAGGCTTTTACGCATTTCCACTTCCACGTTGTTAAACCAGACATTGGGATCAAACCCGTTGCGAGCTGCGCGTTTACGTATCTTTTCAACGTTTCCAGGCCCTGCATTGTAAGCGGCTAAGGTAAAATAAATTTTGTTTTCCGCAGTGATAGCTTTGTCGCTAAAGTATTGGCGACGTAAAAATGCCATGTATTTTACGCCAGCATGCACGTTGTTCTCTAGGTTACGTATATTTTTAATATTGATATTAGGGTCTCTTGCCGTGCTAGGTAAAATTTGCATGATGCCGACCGCGCCTCGACTGCCAACTAAATTATTATTAAACCCCGACTCTTTGTATGCTAATGCGGCAATCAGTAAATAATCAAAATCGTATTTTTTTCCATAGCGAGAAAATAATGCGGACAACTTATCTAACGAGCGATCTTATCTGGGTTAAGTGCTCTGTTGAGCCAGTTGGTATTATCGATATACTTTGCGTAAATAACATTACCCAACAGGGTTCCTGAGCGTGACTTTTTGATGAATTGGTTCACAACGCCTTTGAGCTGCGGGCTGTCTTTGCGCATCACCCAGCTATTTTGCCATTTTTACGTAGCGGGATTTTCTTATGGACACGGATGTCATCCATGACCTTGAGCCATAATTTTGCTTTGTGACTGTCTAAGACAATCGCTTTAATATAGCCATTATTGAGCATACCCACTAACTCGTAATCTTGCAGATTTTCTTCGACAAAGTTGACGATCACAGGCGGTAAATTTTTTTGATTTAATTGTTTATTCAATAACTGAATACTTTCAAAGTAGCTCGAACTGGGTCTAACCCAGATCTCTTTGCCACTCAGTTGTTCCAGCTTTGTCATTGCTGGTGTTTTATTATTGGTAATGACCCATTCTTCAATTCCGGAAAGAATTGGATCGCTAAAGTCGACGTTCTGTTGACGATGCTTGGTTATGGTTAAATTTGCCACTATTAAATCGCCCAAGCCCTTTTCTAAAGTGGGAAACAGTTCATCACGAGATAAGGGAATAATTTGCACATTGATTTTTGGTTTAATTTTTCGCAAGTCTTTTTCGAAATGAGCCAGTAGTTCCGCTCCAATCCCTTTCGGCGTGCCAGCTTCGACGTAGTAAAAACCCAGATCAGCAGAAACGAGCACGCGCAGTAAGTTTTTTTCTTTTATCACGTCCAAGTCGCCCGTGTATGGAGGCTGCTTAAGAGGAGAAACTTGTAATGCGGAAGCGGATGCGGATAGTAGGATCAGCAAAGTGGTCCATAGTTTAAATATCTTCACGTTCACATCCACAGTCAGAGGGGAGAGCTTTAAGAATATGTCTTGATTAAAAAAGCATCAAGTGGGTGTGTTTGATCTTGAGAGCTAAGAATGAGAAAGGACTATAATGAAACCGCCACGGTAGTGTGACTGTGGCGGTTATTGCTCGGTGTTACTCAACAGGGTTAAGTTTTATTAAGGCTTCTGTTCTTGCAATGGAGTCTTCTAGACCTAGCTGTTTATATGCCTTTAGCTGTATTGCAAGTGACTTACGTGCGGCTTCAGTATCTGGGAATGCTTTTTGTAGCTCTTGGCTACGAGTGATTGCTGCAATCCAAGCTTCTCGGCGAAGATAGAAATCCGCAGTTGCTAAGTCGTAGTTGGCTAAGCGGTTCTTTAACGCGACCATACGTTTTTGCGAATCTTCAGCATATGGGCTGTTCGGGTAGCGTTGCAGTAACTTCTTAAAGTCATCAAAGGCTTTTTTGACGGGTTCTGGATCCCGATCACTGCGATCAATGCTAAATAAGTCATGCATAAAGTTACGATCTTGTGCCATGTGGCTCAGGCCTCGCATGTATAGTACCCAGTCCATTTTTTCATGGGTCGGATTTAAACGCATGAAGCGAGAGATGGTGGCTAAACCTAAGGCTAGGTCGTCGTTTTTATAGTACGCGTAGATGAGGTCAAGTTGGACCTGTTCTGAGTAGGCACCAAACGGGTAACGTGAGTCTAGTGCTTCGAGTTTTTCAATGGCGGTAAGCAATTGCCTGTTTGAAGCGAGGTTTGTGCGTCGGCGTACAGTTCTGAAGGTGGCACATCAGGAACGATTTTTTCTTTGCTTGCACATCCAAATAGGAAGGATACCGCTAAAAGGCCTATTAAAGTCTGACGTTTCATATCAGGAGTCTGTTCCTTGAATCTAAATATTTCTTAAGCTGCCGTTACTTTCTTTGCAGTAACAGATACAATGACGTAATAGTCTATTTTTTCACAGTCGTGAGCATTAGTCTCACAGTTTTTAAAAAAGTTCGATATGGCTCAGCAGATAGTATTAACAAATACCGTAAAAGATAGCCAGTTAGGTCAACGTTTAGACCAAGCTATCGCAGAATTATTCGCTGATTTTTCCCGCTCTCGCCTGAAAGAATGGCTTGTAGAGGGAAAAGTTAAAGTGGATGGTGAAGTTGTCACCAAACCTCGCACCAAAGTCATGGGCGGCGAGGAAATTACATTGCAAGCCGAACTGGAAGATGAAGAGCGTTGGGAAGCGCAAGATATCCCTCTAGATATCGTTTATGAGGATGACGACATCATCGTTATCAATAAGCCTCGTGGCTTTGTTGTGCATCCAGGAGCGGGCACGCCTGATGGAACCGTGCTAAATGCCTTGTTGTATCATTATCCTGACATTGCAGAAGTCCCGCGTGCGGGGATTGTTCATCGTCTAGATAAAGACACAACAGGGTTGATGGTCGTTGCGAAAACCGTACCTGCTCAAACGCGCTTGGTTCGTGCGTTGCAAAAGCGCAATATTACTCGTGAGTATGAAGCCATTGCTATTGGCCGTATGACCGCGGGTGGTAAAGTGGAGCAGCCGATTGGTCGTCATTCGACAAAACGTACCTTGATGCTGTTACGCCGATGGGGAAACACGCTGTGACGCATTATCGCGTCGCTGAGCATTTCCGTGAGCACACTCGTATCCGTTTGCGTCTTGAAACTGGACGAACTCACCAGATCCGTGTGCATATGTCTTATTTGCAGCACCCGCTGCTCGGTGATACGGCATATGGCGGGCGGGCGCGTATCCCGTCTGGTGCGTCAGAAGAATTAACCGCAATGATCCGTGGGTTTGACCGTCAAGCGTTGCACGCAGCCATGCTACGATTTGAGCACCCAGTTACGGGAGAGGAGCTGGAGTTCCATGCGCCTATCCCAGATGACATGGTCGCGATAACAGAAGCATTGCGCCAAGATACGGAAGAGCACGGTTTACCCGACGAGTTTTAATATGAAGACGATTATCCCTAACTGGCCAGCGCCAAAAAATATTAAGGCTTTCGCATCAACGAGACAGGGTGGTTTTTCTACAGGCCCGTATCGTGGGCTGAATCTTGGTACTCATGTTGGGGATAATTTGTCTCATGTCGAGAAAAACCGTCAGTGGTTAGTGCAACAAATGAATATGCCAAGTTCGCCAATTTGGCTAAATCAAACCCATTCAACGGTCATAGCTGATGTTGCAGATTCTACGTCTGAAGTACTGGATGCGGATGGGTGTTTTACCTCATCACCTCAAGTGATCTGTTCTGCAATGACCGCAGACTGTTTGCCTGTATTACTGACCAATACGTTAGGAACGCAAGTTGCAGCGGTACATGCTGGTTGGCGTGGATTGGCAAATGGCATTGTTGAAAATGCACTGGGCTTGTTTTCTGGTGAAGTTATGGCTTGGCTAGGTCCTGCTATTGGTTCAGCGGTGTTTGAAGTTGGAGAAGATGTACTGCAGGCTTTTGTTGACTTCGATCCTCAAGCTCAACTTGCATTTACGCCGCGAGACGTCGAAGGAAAATGGCTTGCGGATATGTCAATGCTTGCGACGCAGCGTCTTAATAAAGCTGGTGTTTCTCAAGTGTTTGATTCAGGTTTGTGTACCTTGCAAAATAGCGACGATTTTTATTCTTACCGCCGTGATGGCATCACGGGTAGGCAGGCAACGTTTATCTGGATTGAAGAATAACGCTTGATTACAGTGCGCATGCTGCGCAAATTTTGTGCAACTATCTTTGCCTGAACCCTTGAAATTCCCCCTCCTAGTATCCATCTTTCTAACTGTCAAAAGACTATTTTATTTGAGGTTAGGAAGGTAGATATGCGTCTTGATCGATTCACAAGTAAGTTTCAAATCGCTATCTCTGATGCTCAATCATTAGCGTTAGGGCGCGATCATCAATATATCGAGCCAGTCCATTTAATGGTGGCTTTGCTCGATCAAAATGGCAGTCCAATTCGTCCGCTGTTGACGATGTTGGACGTGGATGTCACTCAACTCCGTTCTAAATTGAGCGAAATGCTCGATCGACTGCCAAAAGTGAGTGGCATCGGCGGCGATGTGCAGCTTTCTAGCGCGATGGGTACGTTGTTCAACTTGTGTGACAAAGTGGCTCAGAAGCGTCAGGACTCCTATATTTCGTCTGAGGTTTTTTTACTTGCTGCCATTCAGGATCGTGGTCCGCTTGGCCAGCTACTAAAAGAAATTGGATTAACTGAAGAGAAGTTGAGCCAGGCGATAGAAAAGATCAGAGGTGGTCAAACCGTCGATGATCCGAATGCAGAAGAGCTGCGTCAGGCACTTGAGAAGTTCACCATTGATCTGACTGAACGAGCGGAGCAGGGTAAGTTGGATCCGGTTATTGGTCGTGATGATGAAATTCGTCGTACGATTCAAGTTTTGCAGCGCAGAACAAAAAATAACCCAGTTATCATCGGTGAACCCGGCGTGGGTAAGACTGCGATTGTAGAAGGCCTTGCCCAGCGTATCGTCAATAACGAAGTACCTGAAGGTCTGCGTGGGCGACGAGTGCTTGCTCTGGACATGGGAGCTTTGGTCGCTGGGGCGAAATATCGTGGTGAATTTGAAGAGCGCTTGAAATCGGTGCTGAATGAATTGGCGAAAGAAGAAGGTAACGTCATTTTGTTCATTGATGAGCTTCATACCATGGTTGGCGCTGGTAAAGGTGAAGGCTCAATGGACGCAGGGAATATGCTGAAGCCGGCATTAGCCCGTGGTGAACTTCATTGTGTCGGTGCAACAACGTTAGATGAATACCGCAAGTACATTGAGAAAGACGCAGCTTTAGAGCGTCGTTTCCAAAAAGTGCTGGTGGATGAACCAACGGTTGAAGATACCGTGGCGATTTTGCGTGGGTTAAAAGAGCGATACGAGCTACACCATCACGTTGAAATTACCGATCCAGCCATTGTTGCAGCTGCGAGCTTGTCACATCGCTATGTGTCAGACCGTCAGTTGCCGGATAAAGCAATCGACTTGATCGATGAGGCGGCTTCGAGTATTCGCTTACAGATTGACTCTAAACCAGAGTCTTTGGATAAGCTTGAACGTAAGATCATTCAGTTGAAGATTGAGCAACAGGCGTTAAGCAATGAGCACGATGAAGCCAGCGAAAAGCGTCTCAACACGTTAAATGAAGAGCTGACTGAAAAAGAGCGTGAATATGCAGAGCTTGAAGAAGTGTGGAACACAGAAAAAGCCGCGCTTTCAGGCACGCAGCACATTAAATCAGAGCTTGAACAAGCACGTATGGACATGGAATTTGCCCGCCGTGCTGGGGATCTGAACCGAATGTCCGAGCTTCAGTACGGTCGTATTCCTGAGCTTGAAAAACAGCTCGATTTGGCGGCTCAAGCCGAAATGCAAGAAATGACGTTGCTGCGTAACAAGGTGACGGATAATGAAATTGCCGAGGTGCTCTCCAAACAAACTGGTATTCCAGTCTCTAAAATGCTGGAAGCAGAGAAAGAGAAATTGCTTCGTATGGAAGATGTGTTGCACCGACGTGTTATTGGGCAGGTTGAAGCCGTTGAAGTGGTCTCTAATGCGATTCGTCGTAGCAGAGCGGGGTTGTCCGATCCAAACAGACCGATTGGCTCTTTCCTATTCTTAGGGCCAACAGGGGTGGGGAAAACTGAGCTGTGTAAAACCCTCGCAAGCTTTATGTTTGATAGCGAAGATGCCATGGTGCGTATTGATATGTCTGAGTTTATGGAGAAGCACTCCGTGGCTCGACTGGTTGGTGCGCCTCCGGGCTACGTTGGCTACGAAGAGGGCGGCTATCTGACAGAAGCAGTTCGTCGTAAACCTTATTCGGTTATTTTATTGGATGAAGTGGAAAAGGCACATCCAGACGTCTTCAACATTTTGTTGCAAGTGTTGGATGATGGCCGTTTAACGGATGGTCAGGGTCGTACCGTTGACTTCCGAAATACGGTTGTGATTATGACGTCGAACCTTGGTTCGTCACAAATCCAAGAGAATTTTGCAACGCTGGATTATCAAGGTATTAAGGACGCGGTCATGGAAGTGCTCAGTAAACACTTCCGTCCAGAGTTCTTGAACCGTGTTGATGAAACGGTGGTGTTCCATCCTCTTGGTAAAGACCATATTAAGTCTATTGCGTCGATTCAATTGGAGCGTCTGCATAAACGTCTGATTGAAAAAGACTACGAATTGGAAGTGGGTGATGATGCACTGGATCTGATTGCTCAGGTTGGTTTTGATCCTGTTTATGGGGCGCGTCCACTCAAACGTGCGATTCAACAAAATGTTGAAAACCCATTAGCTAAATCGATGCTATCTGGTCAGTTCTTACCAGGAAAACCAATTGTCTTGGGCGTAACAGATGGTCATATAACAGCCCGTCAATAACGACAAGAGATTATGGGACTAAACGAAAGCCATGCAGTGATGCATGGCTTTTTCTTTCTGCTCTTCATTTACTTGAATGAGGTTTACAGTTGAGTGTTATGAGAAATTCGCATTGATTCGCATTTTTAAATAGTTTTCAGCGCTGATTGGAGGATACACCTGTTGCGGCCCTTGGATGATTTGATCTCGATTCGCCTGACAGAAAAAGGCCATGCTATATCGAGAGTCTTGGTTTTCTTTTGCCGTCGGCATGCGCACTCTATGTAGTGTCGATTTCAATAAGTCATCACTCCAGCGCATGAGCATATCACCGATGTTACAGGTGATAACGCCTGTTTTAGGTTCAACGGCACTCCAGACTAAGTTTTCCTTCGCATCTTTTCCTGCCGCAACTTGCAAACCGCCTTGGTTCTCTTGCTGGAATACCATGGTTAGGCAATCAAAGTCGGTGTGTGCACCCGCACGCCACAGTGAGCCTGAGTCGGGAATGTCTGTCATCGGCAAGTAGTGCAGCATGCGTAAAGTACTCAAGTAATTGTCAGAATCTCTTTGGTGCGCTTTGGTGAAAAAATCCCTTTCGAAGCCCAGTTTGTCGGCAAAACAGGAGAGGATATTCATCCCGAGAAGCCAAGCTTGATGTTCGAACTTGAGTAAATGTACTTTAAAATCTTCTACAAGATCATGACTTGGCCATAAACCATTCATATGTGGCAAAGTAATTTGATACGATTCTTTTTGATCAGCGGTACCCGTTGATGGGCGGACTTGCTGTTTAAACTCCCAACCGGCATTCAAGCCTTCTTTTAATGGGTATTGTTGCTTCTCTTGCTCGGACAGCGCGAAGAATTGTTCACTCAACTCAAATGATCTCTCTACGTCAGCTAACGGAATACTATGGTTAATTAACTGAAAAAAGCCAACTTGAGTCGCAGCTTCCCAAAGTTGCTCGGTTATGATTTCACGTCGACTATCAAAGTCTTCCAAGTCGATGATAGGGATCAACGTATCATTTGCTTCACAGCCTACCCCACCGATGGTGGTTTCAAAGTTAAGTTCATCTAAAAGATATGATTGAGTCATTCGTGTTTCTCCAATTAACAATTAAGCCAATGCTTGTTATTGGAGCAATGCCCAGCAATAGCCTAGGAACATGAGTTCCTTGCTATTACAGGCCGCTTCTACTCCTAGTGATATTTATTTCAATGCATAAACGTGTGGCAGCCGCTCATCTCAAGCTATCTGTTACCAAACGCCAAGCTGTACTTGTTCAGCTTCCTCTTCAAGTAACGGACCAAGGACTTTTACCTCACGCTGCCCTGATTCAAATACGGTTCTACATGGGAGAGCCAGAGTGGGGTTTTCTGGATGATTACCCGTTATCTTTTTTAGCTTAGTTTCGCTAAGACCATACACAACGCGCCCCACGCCTGCCCAATAAATCGCACCCGCGCACATGGCACAAGGTTCAGCGGAAATGTAGAGCGTACAACGGTGAAGAAATTCGGGTCGATAGAGTTTGCTGGCAGTGGTCATAATCAAGCGTTCTGCATGTCCTGTCATATCTAGATCAGGTAAGTAACCGTTAATCTGCTCCAAGAGTATCTCTCCATTTTCATCAACAAGTATTGCTGAAAATGGGTGGATACCTCGAGATTTTGCCTCTTCAGCTAATGCGAAACTGAGGCGTAAAAATTTAAAGTCGTTTTGTTGATTGATCATGATAAATCCTATCTCTGTTTTTCTTCTTCAGTCAGGCTCCACGAGAAACAGGCACTCTGGATCCAACTAACGGATTTAAATAGCAACATGCTGACGAGAGATAAGAAGACGAGTGCGGCAAACGCTTGCGGGATCTTGAAATAGGAAGTTGAAAACTGAACAAGATAGCCAAGCCCTTTTTCTGCTGCGACGAATTCGGCAATAACTGAACCAATTACAGCTAAGGTGATCGCAACTTTTATACCACTAAAAATATGTGGGATGGCATAAGGAAGGCGAATTTGCCAGATAGTTTTGCTGTTTTTTACGCTTAATGAGCGAGACAGTTCAATCAATTCCGCAGGGGTCGACAGCATACCGGTTGTAGCTGATACCACGAGTGGAAAAAAGGTAATCAGGCACGTTATGGTTAGTCGAGGTGCGTCACCAGTTCCTAAAATGACGATCAGTAGCGGTGCAATAGCGACAACAGGCGTTGACTGTATGATCACCAATATCGGGAATAGCGCTTTGGTGAGAAACTTAGAGTTTACCATCAGGATAGCTAATGGAATACTGACTAAAAAAGAGATCCCAAAACCAAGAAGCGCAATACGCAATGTCGCCCATAGGTTGTCTAGCCATCGTTCAAAAGGTACCTGGCTAAATGCCTGCGCAATATCTGTTGGCGCGGGTAAGATAAATGTAGGCACAGAGAGCACGCGACAGACCACTTCCCAAATAGGGATGAGTGCTAATATCGCGATGAGCGGAAGCCAATTCTGTGACCATTGTGATAAATACCGTTTCATATCTACTCCTTTAGACACGTGCGATTAAGCGACCGTTCTACGTATTGGTTCAACGTTACCTTCGTCCTGACTTTCCGCGCAATTTTGTCTCTCTGAACGATAAAAATATTCGCGGATTTTGTTGGTATAAGAACCAAAGGTGAGGTCTTGCAGCGTATGGATGTCTCGCGGGCGAGGTAAATCAATGTGGATTTCCTCTAGTACGGTGCTCGGACGTGGTCCCATCACTAATACTTTGTCTGCGAGTAATACCGCCTCAGAGATAGAGTGAGTAATGAATAAAACCGTTTTCGGTTTTTCCATCCAAATTTTTTGTAGTTCAAATCCCATCTCTTCACGCGTTAGTGCATCAAGTGCGGAAAAGGGTTCGTCCATGATCAAAATATCTGGATTCAGAAGCAATGCGCGAGCGATACCGACGCGTTGCTGCATCCCACCAGAGAGCTGATTGGGCATACTGGTTTCAAAACCAGACAGACCGACAGTATTTAACAGTTCCTCCGCGTGCTTCTTTTCTTTCTGACTAACGTAATTGAACTTGTGTTGTAAAGGGAATAGCACGTTGTCGAGGATATTTTTCCAAGGCAACAACGTTGGCTTCTGAAACACAATACCGATATCTTCTCTTGGCTCGGTAACTGGTTGGCCAAAAACAGAGATTTCTCCTTCGGTGGGTGATATTAATCCTGACAAGAGCCGCAGCAACGTCGACTTGCCACAACCAGAGGGACCAACGATGGCAACAAATTCATGCTTGTTTACATTGAAGTTGACATCGTTGAGAACCGTAACCGATTGTTTGTCAGATTGATAGGTATGCCCTATATTCTTAAACGAAACAAATGGTTGCATTAGTTCACCTCTTGGATGAATTGACGAGAAACAACCGTTTCCGGGTCAAGCTTACTGAGAGCTAAACCCTGAGCCTCCGCTGTCCATTTCCAGGTTTCTTTGAGGCGTATCGGAGTAAATACACCGACGCATCTTGCTCCGAGATTTCATTCATTACTAAGCTACGGATGGATTTGATGGTATCGCTGGCTTGAGTTACATCGACGTCTGGTACCATTTTATGAACATCTGAAGCACTTTGTTCTGGGTTTGTCCATGTGTATTCCACTGCTTTGGCATAGGCTTTAATAAATCGTTTAACGACGTCTGGATTTTCCGACATAAACTTGTCGCTTGCGATAATAGATGATGAGTAGAATTCCAGCCCTGCATCGTACCAAGGGAGTACATTGAGTTTTTTACCAGCCTGCTCTGCTTGCTCGGTGTTTTTTACTCTGTCGGTCATCCAAGAAATCATCACATCTGATTGCCCAGTGATAAGCATTGGGTTGAGCGCACCGGGATCGGCTTTTAGAACTTTGATGCTGTTTTCATCAACGCCATTTTTCTTAAGCATGATTGGAAGAAAAACATTCGCTGAAGTAAAGGGAGAGGTGACAATGGTTTTACCAGAAACATCCTTTACCGATTCAATATCAGAACTGTCGAGTGTATAGAACGCATAAGGAGCTTTGTTAAAAATAGAGTAGACGGCTTTTACAGGTACATTGTCATTTGCTTTGGCGACCATTAGAGCAACGATATCTGCTGAACCAATATCCGCCGTGCCTGTCGCCACTTTGGTTATTGCGTCAGTAGAGCCTTTACCACCAAGTATCTTTACGTCAAGATCTTCGTCCGCAAAGAAACCTTGTTGTACGCCAACAAATACAGGCGCTTTATCTCCTCCCGGTAACCAATCAAGTTGGAAGGTCACTTTATCTGCTGCCAAGCTACTTGCTGATGTACATAGTAAAGATACTGAAAGGGCGAGTTTGTTGATGTTTGAAATAGTTTTCATAGTTACTCCGTGTTTTCCTTTTCACTTCCTAAAGCTGCGTCCTTATGTTACGGATGCGTCACTTTAGGCTAACTATGAGCAATGTCCCGATACCAATTCGGTATCTAACCGCTTCTACTCACGATTTCATTTTACTCTCAGCAAACAACGTGCCATAAAATGCAAACAAAGATACGATGAGGTGAAACTATTCATTAACCATTAATTAACCTAGATAAGTGAGCAAAACAATGGTGCGATTTGTTGTATACAATTTGAGCTGCTAGTGAAGGTGATTTGTGACTTTTTGCACCAAGTTGGTGAATAATCTAATGTTTTGATTTGTTTTGGTGCGGAATTATTGTGGTTAACGAAGGCTTACTAAATACGAAAGTTATGGTCTATTTATTGCATTGTATACAGGCCTGAGAAGGGAGATAGCGGTGTCTCCTCCTTAGTAAATTAATTGAGTAGAAGCGGTTAAGAGTGAATCTCTGGGACATTGCTCAAGTGGTTATCCATCTTAATTATCCGAATAAAGGTTGGGTACCGATTGTTCATCAAAAAGGAAATTTATATGAACTACTTAATTAAGAATGCAAACAGTGTATTTTCACCTAGACAAAATATTCAGGATATAAGGATTCAAAATGGCTTAATCACTGAACTTGGACAAAATTTACCCCCAATTGCTACTGAGGAAATTGTTGATGCGAGCAATTGTGTCATCTACCCAGGGTTTGTGAATACTCACCACCATATTGCGCAGTCAATATTAAAGGGAATCCCTGCGGGGATTAATGATGGGTTAGGTGACTGGCTTGCGAGTGTCCCTTATCGCTATTGGCCGCAAATTACCCCAGAAATCATGTATTCGGCAGCAAAGCTGGGTTTTTACGAATTGCTTCGCTCTGGTGCGACGACATGTGCTGACCATCACTATCTTTATCATGCTAACTCAAGCCAAGAGTTAGAAGACGTGCTTTGGCAGGCAGCGGATGAAATGGGCATTCGGCTTGTGCTATGTCGAGGTGGAGCGACAGTAAAAGGGACGCACAAAGGGTTGGCTAAAGCAGGTGTGGTACCTGAGTCAGCAGAACAAATGATTTCACGTTTAGAGCATACGCGTAGTCGCTATCACCAAGAGGGACCGGCTTCAATGCGTCAGTTAGTTGTTGCCCCAACAACAATCGCTCATTCAGCTACACCAAGCGATCTTAAATTGATAGCAGAATACGCGAGAAGCCAAAGCCTGAGAATGCACTCGCATTTGTTAGAAGTGGATTTTGATAATGAGCAAACACTAGCAAAGTACGGAAAAAGTGCTGTAGAGTTTGCGCAAAGCTGTGATTGGCTGGGGAAAGACGTGTGGTTTGCTCATATCGTTCAAGCTAATGATGCCGATATCCAGCTATTAGCTGAAACCAAAACTGGTATTGCTCATTGCCCAACATCTAACTGTCGTTTAGGTAGCGGCATTGCCCCTGTCATTGAAATGGCCAAAGCGGGGATGCCGATCTCAATTGGTGTTGATGGTTCTGCTTCTGCCGAGTCGGGATCCATGCTCCAAGAGCTGAATTTAACTTGGCTAATACATAGAGCTAAAAATGGACCTGATGCCACCACCTTAGAAGAAGTGCTTAAATGGGGCACAAAAGGTGGGGCTGATATCTTAGGGCTTAGTGAGGTAGGAGAAATTCGAGAAGGCTTTGCGGCTGATCTCGTCCTTTATGAACTCGACCATCCACGTTTATCGGGTTGCCATTCTTCTTTGCTGGCGCCAATCATGTGTGGTGAACCTGCGTCAATCAAAGCCAGTTTTGTCAATGGACGTATCGTTTACCAGCAAGACAATGATGATAAGTACTTCTATTTAGTTGAGGAAGTAAAAAGATCTATGGCTGAACTCAATCTTCGTGTGGCTAATCTAGAGTCTTAAAACTCGCCCTTCGCCCATATAGCACTCAATTTGTTGGTTATTTGAACACTCAACCTAAAAATGTCTTTTTTAGGTTGAATTCCTCTTGCTAAGTTGATTTTTCTCCCTATAATTCGCCTCCGTTGTCTCGCAAAGCATTGCTAGATAACAAGGTGGTTGAGTTGAAAAATAGCTCATAACGAAATAACTAAAAAGTGTTTGACACGATACGTTATCTCGCTAAAATAGCCGTCCGATTTGAGCAGCTGTAAAGCCTTGTTCAGTCACAAAGC
>NZ_JXOK01000082.1 GCF_000830505.1 Vibrio mytili
AATCGGAAGTAAAAGGCGATAACGGTTGGGAAGATTTCACAGCAGGTGAAGCAAGTACTTCAAAAGCCAAAGCTTGGGCGGGTTGGTACGATACAAATTTAGCGCTAAAAGTTCAAAGCCAAACCATGTTTGATTACGAAGATGCGGATCACAACAAACTCAATGGGTACACAGTATTTGATTTAGTGGGCTCCTACCAACTTCCTGTAGGCAGTCTCGGTTTTGGCGTCCAAAACTTGTTTGACAGAGACTACACCACTATCTGGGGGCAAAGAGCTCAAATTGTTTACTCATCTCATTATGATTCTGCCGCCTACGATTATAAAGGTCGTGGCCGCACTTATACTCTTAATTACCAAGTAACCTACTAGTTGTTAATCACGTAGTTGTTAATCACGTAGTTGTTAATCACGGCTTTTCTCTGAAAAGCGTGATTTCTCGATAAGTTCGTACGTTCGCTTCGGTTCAAGTCTTACTTACAAAACGTCTCAATGTAAAGTGCTTCTACTTTATCTCTTGCCCATTGTGTTCGGCGTAAAAACTTTAGAGACGATTTAATCGAAGGGTTGTTATAGAAGCAATTTATCTGTATTTCTGCATCCAAGCCCTCCCATCCATAGTGTTCTTGTAAACGAACGAGGATTTGTTCTAAGGTCAAGCCATGCAGCGGGTTATTAGGTTGTTCAGCACTCATTGTTAACGTTTCTATCATCGGAGAGAGGCGGTTAAGTGTACCAGAGAGTGTGTTGCTTTAAATCACTTTATTATTTAACCGCAGCCCAGATTCTTCAGTTTCTGTTTACATGTTTGCTTTCTAGCGAGCAGGACAAACATAACCATTAATAGAGGATAATGAAGCGTACCAAACACCAAAGAATATAATCCGCTATACGAAAATTGGGATGCTGAATATGCATACAACTGTTCGGCTAAAATAAGCGTTAACGACAGAAAAACAACTTGCTGGACATTCAACGTTGTCGATGACTCTTTAAAGCTGAGAACTAACGCAGAAGCCGTAAGTAGTATTGCTAGCCAGTTTCCAAACACTGGTAAAGGCCAAATGAGTGAGACCACGGCCGTAATCAACGTCATCGCAAACCAGACACCTTTAGAAGTGAGCAATTGTTCCACGTCAATCTCGGAATGACTTTCCAAGCGAAGTACATGCCATGCGACTAATACACCCAGCAATGCACCAAAAAACATGTCTAAAATAAATGCATTACCAAGGAAAAATTTAGCCAATATAACCAATAAAGTGATTCCTAAAGCGATACCTACAGTCACCGCCCCTCCGACTTTACCTGCTTGTTGAAAGAAGAAGGTTAAAACACAGCTCCAAATTGCAATGGGTAAACAAGGGAAACTGAAGCCAAATTGACCGCTTAATTCAGCCATCGGTATGTACACGTTAGGGCTAGGTAAAGCAAAGCCTAACTGTGCAATAAGAGTCATTAGTGACGTAACAGAAATGGCGAAAAATAATTGATAAACGTAACGATGGCCAAAGCGCATCAGCACGAAAGGGAACAAAAGTAACAACGTTGTTGCAGAAGACAGGTTCTCGATAACACTGGCCAATTCACTCACTGTTCGTCCACTGCTTTCTGATACTGACCCCACCCAACTTTGTAAGCTCATCATCCACGATAATTCGAGTTGTCGAAACACAGGGGCAGACTCAATTAAATGACCAACAAAACGCACTGGTTGAACAGTGGCATGATCAAAATAATGGATAACAGCTCGCCACTGCTCTTTGTATCGGTAGAGAGAAGAAGGGAGCTCATTTGGCGGTAAAAGCATGGCAGACGCGATCTCTACACCGTAGTGCGGTGCAAACCAAATAGGGACTTCATTACCTCCCAGCTCATTATCCAGCTCAAACGCAATAATCTCTGAGTCTGAAGTACAATCATAAAAAATCGCAGTAGGTGTTCGCCCCACCTCATTACCGACCGTCACGACTAAACCCGTTTCCTCCCAGGTTTCTCTTTGAGCGGCTTGCTCAGGTTGTTCACCCTCTATAATGGTCCCACCGGGTAATGATATTTTATCGGTTAATATTTCATGAACGAGAACAAGTTTATCTTCAGCACGGATAACACACAGCGCTCCTTTCTGTGCGCCTTGCTCCTCCGAAGAAGACGGCTTCGAAAGAACTGTCGGTGATACAGATAACAGAGAAGAAAAGACAGTGAGAAAAAACAGCAGTCTCAGCACAGATATAACCTTTCATTGGAGTAGTTGTTACGTAATCATCTAATACTGGAAGAAACAAGCTCACTCGAACCAACCATCATACACAATCAGATTTAATGCAACTCTGACAATATTCAGACACAACGCAAATTTAGCGGGCAATTCTGCCACCAATATGAATTTTATGTCAGGAAAATACATGCATATTGCATAAAGTCTTAATTTTAAGGCAGCTAAAAGTCATATATTGCCATCAAATCGTGGATTGTCTTTATGTGCGTAACAGTTTGTTAAGATTTGAGGTCACGAAAGCGGTTTACGTAGGCAGTGGATATGAGGACCAAACCCTTCCCTTTTGTATAGTGCGAGTGCTTGTTGATTGAAATCCCATACCTCGACAAACATTTGCTTCACACCATAGTCTGTAAAAGTTGATTCAATCTTTTCGAGTAGTGCTATTGCAACGCCTTGCTTTCTATATGCTGGCAAAACATAGAGTTCGTCAACGCTGCCCATCATAACAGGGTTACTGACCGCAGAGATGAGCTCACAAAAATGGCCTGATACAAACCCTATAATCACCTCAGCCTCTCTTGCAACGTACACTAAACATTCCGGGTTATCGATATAACGAGCGATACTTTTTTCCTGTTCAATCTCCTCCGCTGTTTTAAATAATTCTGGAGATTGGACATGATGTTCATCATGCAAATCGAACATCAGATCGTTGAGGCTTTCAAGATCTTCAAAACGCGCAGGCTTGATTAAAAATTCAGACATAAATAAGGACAACTGCCAATCATGGAATTTTTGTAGTTTGTGTCTAAAGTGGAAGGATGGCAAGCACACAAGCTTTTTATTTTATGTGGTTAATGTTGCTTCGTTAGTGTGAATTTCGTTGGTGTAACTAGAAGGATTATCAAAGCCCCTGTGGTGGCGAGATTCACAGGGGCAAAAGTACGGAGCTAATCACAACAGATTCTAACGGCGTAATACCCGCTCGATTTCATTGAGACTGGTTGGGTCATCAATGGTCGAAGGTACCGTATACTTCTCACCATCGGCAATCTGACGAATGGTTCGACGGAGAATTTTACCCGATCGGGTTTTCGGTAATCGGTCTACGACCAACGCATGCTTAAAGCAAGCAACCGCACCAATCTCACTGCGTACTTTTCCGACTAACTCGCCTTCCAAGTCAAGCTCGTCTACTTTGACACCGTCTTTCAGTACCACAAAACCTAGCGGAAGCTGTCCTTTTAAATCATCGTGGATACCCACTACCGCGCACTCGGCAATGGCAGGGTGACCACCGACAATCTCCTCCATCTCGCCAGTAGATAAGCGATGCCCTGCGACGTTTATGACATCATCAATTCGTCCCATAATGAACAAATACCCGTCCTCGTCCAGATAGCCTCCATCCCCCGACACATAATAACCTGGAAACTGACTCAGATACCCCGTGTCGAATCGGTCGTGGTTGCGCCATACCGTTGGCAAACAACTCGGTGGCAAGGGACGTTTTATCGCGACAAAACCCTGCTGATTAGGACCGACTACTTCACCAAATTCATTGAGAATGTCGACTTGGTAACCAGGTATAGGCTTAGTTGATGACCCCGCTTTCACTGGCATCATTTCTATCCCCGTCGGATTACCAGAAATCGCCCAACCTGTTTCTGTCTGCCACCAATGGTCAATCACAGGTTTTTCAGCTTTGCTTTGGACCCACTCAAGCGTTGGAGGATCCAAGCGTTCACCAGCCATAAAAATTGTTTTCAAATTAGATAGGTCATACTGCTTTAGGCACGCACCTTCCGGATCTTCTTTCTTAATCGCACGAAACGCGGTTGGAGCGGAAAACAACACATCAACTTTGTATTCCTCACATACCCGCCAGAACGCGCCAGGATCGGGGGTCCTGACTGGCTTGCCTTCAAACAGAATCGTTGTACATCCATGAATGAGTGGAGCGTAAACGATATACGAATGCCCGACGACCCAACCAACATCCGACGCGGCCCAAAATACGCCATCTTGAGGAATATTGTAGATGGCATTCATTGAGTACTTCATCGCCACCGCATGCCCGCCATTATCACGGACCACCCCTTTCGGCTTACCCGTCGTACCTGAGGTGTAAAGAATATACAGAGGGTCTGTGGCTAAAACAGGGACACAAGCGTGTGGGAGTGCTTGGCTGTATTCTTGTTGCCAATCCAAATCTCGCTCTTGGCCAAGTTCAGCTTCACATTCAGGGCGCTGGAAGACTAAGACTTTCTCCGGCTTCCAACGGCTATCCATAATGGCTTGGTCGACCATAGGTTTGTAAGGAATGACCTTGTTAATTTCAATCCCACACGACGCTGTCATGATGACTTTTGGCTCAGCATCTTCAATCCGCACCGCGAGCTCATTGGGTGCGAAACCACCAAAAACGACTGAGTGAATTGCGCCCAATCGTGCACAAGCGAGCATGGCCATTGCCGCTTCTGGGATCATCGGCATATAAATGACCACTCGGTCACCTTTTTCAACGCCTTGCAAAGACAACATACCGGCAATCTTCGCCACTTGGTCTCGTAGTTCAGCGTAGGTATACGTTTTCTTAATTCCCGTCACTGGTGAATCATAGATAAGGGCGATGCTATCACCACGACCTAGCTCACAATGGTAGTCTAGCGCCAACCAAGATGTGTTCATCACCCCGTCTGGAAACCAGCGTTCGATACCATTTTCGTCCGCTTTCAAAATGGTCTTTGGAGACTCAAACCAATCAATGTTGTCTGCCTGAACACGCCAAAAACTCTCTGGTTCTGTTTGCGCCCATTGGTATTCTTTTTCATATAAAGATTGCTCGTATGAAGACATATTGCTTCCTCCAGTATGTCCTGACTTTACTATCACCCTAAATAAGCGGTTATTTGCTACTTTTGGTAATACTCTCGTTTTATTCAAAGACATCGGAGGGAACACGCACAAGGCCCTCCATCAGTATTCTCGCACTTCGACTCATGATGGCTTTTTGTACCATCCAGCCGTGTTCGGTTTGCTGCGCTTTTGCGCCTACTTTTAGCGTTCCTGACGGATGACCAAAAACTACCGACTCTTTTTCTCCACCACCAGCAGCTAGGTTCACCAATGTCCCCGGAACACAGGCAGCTGAGGCTATCGCGACAGCAGCGGTCCCCATCATTGCATGATGAAGTTTCCCCATCGATAAAGCGCGAACCAGCACATCGATATCACCTTCGGCGACCAACTTACCACTCGACGAGACATAGTTTTTCGGTTGAGAAACAAAGGCTATTTTGGGTGTATGTTGGCGTTTTTGGGCTTCTTCAAGATCTGAAATCAACCCCATTTTTAATGCTCCGTGCGCACGGATAGATTCAAACATGGCCAGCGCTTCATCATCGTTATTAATGTCGTCTTGCAGCTCTGTTCCCTGATACCCAAGTGAATCTGCATCAATAAAGATGGTCGGAATGCCCGCATTGATGAACGTCGCATTGAAGGTGCCCACATCCGGCACCACCAAATCATCGACCAAGTTACCCGTAGGGAACATGCTGCCTTCGCCGTCTGCCGGGTCTACAAAATCCACTTGAATCTCCGCCGCTGGGAATGTCACGCCATCGAGTTCAAACTCTCCGGTCTCTTGCACGAAACCATTCACGATAGGCACATGGACTAAGATCGTTTTGCTGATGTTCACCTGCCACACCCGCACTGTCACGATGCCATTTTCAGGTATGCATTCTTGCGGAATCAAGCCAGCATGAATCGCGAACGGGCCGACTGCAGCAGACAAGTTGCCGCAGTTACCACTCCAGTCAACGAATGGTTTATCAATGGACACTTGTCCAAATAAGTAATCAACATCGTGACCATCACGAGAACTGCGCGATACAATCACCGTTTTACTGGTGCTTGAGGTTGCGCATCCCATGCCATCAATTTGCTTTGCATAAGGATCGGGACTGCCGATCACTCGCAATAACAGCTTGTCACGCGCTTCGCCCGCCACTTGCGCCTCTTGAGGCAAATCATCGAGATTGAAAAAGACACCTTTACTCGTTCCACCACGCATATACGTCGCAGGTACTTTTATTTGACTCATCATGTTAGGAGAAATGTTTTTCATAGCGACTCCTTATTGAGCCAAAAAGTCTTGAGCAAAACGCTGCAATACACCACCCGCGTTATACACATGAACTTCGTCAGCAGTATCTAAGCGACAAGTCACAGGCACGTCGACCCTCTCTCCATTGCTGCGGGTGATTACCAAAGCCAAATCCGCGCCCGGTTTAATATCACCCACTACGTCGTAAAGTTCAGTGCCATTCAGTTCCAATGTATTACGGTTAACATCCGGTTTGAATTGCAGTGGCAACACACCCATGCCAACCAAGTTAGTACGGTGAATACGCTCAAAGCCTTCCGCAACAATCGCTTCTACGCCAGCCAATCGAACACCTTTTGCTGCCCAGTCACGAGATGACCCCTGACCATAATCCGCGCCAGCCACAACAATCAGTGGTTGTTTACGATTCATGTAAGTTTCAATTGCTTCCCACATGCGAACAACCTGACCTTCTGGCTCAATGCGAGCAAGAGAGCCCTGCACAACTTCGCCGTTTTCTTTCACCATTTCGTTGAACAGTTTCGGGTTAGCGAAGGTCGCACGTTGCGCCGTTAAGTGGTCTCCACGGTGGGTCGCGTAAGAGTTAAAGTCCTGCTCCGGAACGCCCATCTTTGCAAGGTATTCACCTGCCGCACTGCTTGCCATGATCGCATTCGATGGTGATAGGTGGTCGGTGGTAATGTTGTCGCCCAGAACCGCTAAAGGACGCATGCCAGACAGCGTTCTTTCACCCGCTAACGCTCCTTCTCCCTCTTTTTGCCAATACGGAGGACGGCGGATATACGTACTCATAGGGCGCCAATCGTAAAGTGGATTGGTGTTTTGCGCCGTGTCACCCAGTTTGAACATCTGGATGTAAACCTGATTAAACTGCTCTGGCTTAACGTGCTTGCCAACAACCGCATCGATCTCTTCGTCGCTTGGCCACAAATCATTTAGATGAATTGGATTACCGTTTTGATCCGTACCAAGTGCATCACGCTCTATATCAAAACGAATCGTGCCAGCTAACGCATACGCGACCACCAGCGGTGGTGACGCGAGGAAAGCTTGCTTCGCATATGGGTGGATTCGGCCATCAAAGTTACGGTTACCAGAAAGCACGGCTGTCGCGTACAAATCGCGATCGATGATCTCTTGTTGAATTTTTGGATCCAATGCACCGCTCATACCGTTACAGGTTGTACATGCATAACCGACAATGCCAAATCCAAGCTTCTCGAGTTCCGGAAGTAAGCCGGCTTCTTCTAGGTACAAACGCGCAACCTTAGAACCCGGCGCAAACGACGATTTCACCCACGGTTTACGAACAAGGCCGAGCTCATTCGCCTTCTTCGCCAACAGTCCCGCCGCTACCACGTTTCTTGGGTTGCTGGTGTTCGTACAAGACGTAATGGCAGCGATGATCACTGCACCATCTGGCAGTTCGCCCTCTTTATCTTCCCACGCGCCAGAAATACCACGTTGAGCGAGCTCTGCAGTTGGAAGACGGCGGTGAGGGTTTGAAGGACCAGCCATGTTACGGCTTACTGAAGACAAATCGAATTCAAGGACCCGCTCATATTCAGCAGTAACCATATCATCTGCCCAAAGACCTGTTTGTTTCGCGTATTTCTCGACTAGATCGACTTGCTGCTCATCACGGCCTGTCAGTTTCAGATAAGTGATGGTCTGTTCATCAATGTAGAACATCCCTGCTGATGCACCGTATTCAGGTGTCATATTAGAGATGGTTGCGCGGTCACCGATGGTCAGGTCTCGCGCCCCTTCACCAAAGAACTCAAGGTAACAAGAGACCACGCGCGCATTGCGAAGAAACTCAGTAATCGCAAGAACAATGTCTGTCGCGGTAATGCCCGGCTGGCGTTTACCCGTTAGTTTGACACCCACAATATCAGGCAGGCGCATCATTGATGGACGACCCAGCATAACAGTCTCGGCTTCTAAACCACCAACCCCAACCGCGATGACCCCTAACGCATCAACATGAGGAGTGTGACTGTCCGTACCTACACACGTATCTGGGTAAGCAATACCCTGCTTCGCTTGTACCACTGGCGACATTTTTTCCAAATTGATTTGGTGCATGATACCGTTACCAGCAGGAATAACGCTGACGTTTTCAAATGCCGTTTTACACCACTCAATAAAATGAAAGCGGTCTTCATTGCGACGCTCCTCTATTGCGCGGTTTTTCTCGAATGCATCAGGATCAAAACCAGCGTGTTCAACCGCAAGAGAGTGGTCAACAATCAGCTGAGTTTCTACCACCGGATTGACCTTTGAAGGATCACCGCCCTGCTCTGCAATCGCATCACGTAAACCAGCTAAATCAACCAGTGCCGTTTGTCCGAGGATGTCGTGACAAACAACACGAGCTGGATACCAAGGAAAATCAAGATCGCGTTTACGCTCAATAAGTTGTTTAAGGCTGTCTTTTAATACGTTGGGATCGCAGCGGCGTACCAGCTGCTCGGCAAGAACGCGCGAGGTATAAGGGAGCGTTTCATAAGCTCCAGGAGAAATAGTATTTACGGCTTCGCGGGCATCAAAGTAATCAAGTTGAGTCCCCGGAAGCGACTTACGATATTGGGTATTAATGGTTGTGCTCATGGTTTGCTTCCATTCAATCTGTACATCTTGGCCTTCTCCCCATCACTCTAGAAACATCACTTTCGACAAGCAGTTTGGAGAACTTTTTTAAGATGTCGCTATTCTAATAACGTGAGTGATGAGAAAGAGCCTTCTCTTACGCGGAGAAAATAGAACGTAAGAGAAGGCGTTACGCGCTAGCGATTCTCAATCGGTACCCACTCTTGATGGTCTGGCCCAGTGTAGTCCGCGCTCGGACGAATAATTCGGTTATTCGCGCGCTGCTCATAAACGTGTGCAGCCCAGCCTGTAAGACGACTCATCACGAAAATTGGTGTGAACAATTTGGTTGGGATGTCCATAAAGTGGTACGCCGATGCATGAAAGAAGTCAGCATTACAAAACAGACCTTTCTCACGCTTCATGACCGATTCCACGCGCTCAGACACCGCGTAAAGATGCGTGTCACCGACGTGCTTCGACAACTCTTCAGACCAACGTTTGATCAAAGCGTTACGTGGGTCGCTTTCGCGATAAATCGCGTGCCCAAAGCCCATGATCTTGTCTTTATTTGCCAACATTTTCATGATGTTCGCTTCTGCTTCATCTGGCGTCAGCAATCTTCAATCATCTCCATCGCGGCTTCGTTTGCCCCGCCATGAAGAGGACCACGGAGCGTTCCGATAGCCGCGGTAATGCAGGAATGGATGTCTGACAACGTTGAAGCACAAACGCGTGCTGCGAAGGTTGACGCATTAAACTCATGTTCGGCATACAGAATCAATGAGCAATGCATCACCTGCTTATGTAAATCACTCGGCGCTTTATCCGTCAGCAGTCTCAAGAAATAACCACCAATGCAGTCTTCGGTCTGATCTTCGGTGTCAACCCTCACGCCATCATGGCTGAAACGGTACCAGTAACAAATAATGGCAGGAAATAGCGCAGCATACGTTCCGTTGCTTGCAGTTGCTCATCAAAGCTCAGTTCCTGTTCTAGGTTACCTAACACAGAACAACCCGTACGCATCACGTCCATCGGGTGCGCAGTAGCAGGAATCAGTTCTAAAGCTTGTTTCAACTGAGTGGGTAAGCCCCGAAGGCTCAATAAATGTGTCTTATAAGCATCTAGCTCTTGTTGATTCGGCAAGTGACCGCGTAACAGAAGATGGGCAACTTCTTCAAATTGAGCATGATTGGCAAGGTCAGTGATATCGTAACCACGATATGTAAGACCCGTTCCCGTTTTACCGACAGTACATAAAGCTGTGCTTCCAGCGCTTTGACCGCGCAGGCCAGCGCCACCTATTTCTGCTTTCTTATCTACAGATTGAGGCATGTTCAACTCCTTTTGGGTCTGGCTTTGTTCTCTTGTGGAACGTTAGTTATTAACCAGACGGCTTTCACGTTATTGGATTGATATTCGTATGACTAAAATTTGTTCTTGGGCTTCCGACTATTTTGTTGTGCCGCCTATTTCCCCTCAGAGAATAGTTGGTCTAGTTTGTCTTCGTAATCGTGATAGTTCAGATGCTGATACAGTTCTTTACGCGTTTGCATTGAATCCACCAATGCTTCCTGATTACCCACGTCTAAAAGGTGTTTGTATACTGTCTCTGCAGCTTTGTTCATGGCACGAAACGCGCTGAGTGGGTACAACACCATGTCCACTTTTGCCTTTGCTAACTCATCACAGCCATACAGTGGTGTTGCTCCGAATTCAGTGATGTTTGCCAAAATAGGAACGTGCTTGCCCGTTGCTTGCTCCAAAGCGTTAGAGAATTGTAGATATTGATCTAGCTTGGTCATCGCCTCTGGGAAGATCATATCCGCCCCCGCTTCCACGCAAGCAATCGCGCGTTCAATGGCGTTGTCCATGCCTTCTACTGCAAGTGCATCAGTACGCGCCATAATGACAAAGCTGTCATCGTTGCGTGCATCAACTGCAGCTTTCACGCGATCAACCATCTCTTGCTGGCTAACAATGGCTTTGTTCGGGCGGTGACCACAGCGTTTTTGTGCCACTTGATCTTCCATATGAACGGCTGCTGCACCCGCTTTTTCCATCGATTTAATCGTGCGCGCAATATTGAATGCACCACCAAACCCAGTATCAATGTCCACTAATAACGGTAAATCACACGCGTTAGTAATACGGTCAACGTCAACCAGAACGTCATTTAATGTTGTGATACCTAAATCTGGCAAACCATAAGAGGCATTCGCAATGCCACCACCCGACAAGTAAATCGCTTGATGGCCTAAATTTTTCGCCATCATTGCGCAATAAGGGTTAATTGTGCCGACTATTTGTAGCGGATTGTTTTGTTCAATAGCGAGTCTGAATTTCGCTCCCGGTGTTAAGCTCATGACGAATTCCTTCTAGTCTTTATCTATACTTTCATTTTCTGTATGAATAATTTGCGATTGAATGAGTTTTCGACTTCCAGATATGTGGCGCCTCATCAACATTTCGGCTAATTCTTCATCACGGTTACGAATCGCTTCCAAGATAAACTTGTGTTCATGAAGCGCTTCATTAGGACGAGATTGTGCGCGCGGTGACTGGTAGCGGTACATACGCAACAAGTGATACAACTCATCACAAAGAAGCGTGATTAACTTGCTATTTCGGCTTGCTTGAATAATCCGATAGTGAAAGTCAAAGTCACCATGCTGGTGGAAGTATGAGGCACCCTCAACTTGGTCAATATGCTTTGAATGTGTCGACAATAGCATCTCCAAACTCAATAGCTCTTCTTGTGTAATATGACGCGCTGCAAGTCTCGCCGCCATTCCCTCCAACGCTTCGCGAACGGCATAAAGCTCAATCAACTTTTCTGGTGAAAACGTAATTACGCGTGCGCCAACATGCGGAATACGTTCAATTAACCCAAGCCCTTCCAAACGCATGATCGCTTCACGCAAAGGCCCTCGACTGACCTGATATTTCCTTGCAAGCTCTGGCTCAGAGATTTTACTTCCCGGCTCAACGTCCCCATTAACGATTGCTCGATGAGAGACTCCGTCAGCGTTTCTGACTTAGTATGCTCTTTCTCGGATGCGATCGCTTTATATCGGGTTTTCAACTCAGTGTTCATATACAACCACTCGTGTTAACGACACCAAAATGTCTACATTTTCTTAATCTGTATATAAAGTAAACCATCAAAGTGTCGACAATCAAGTTAATTGTCGACAATCTAGACTAAGGTCTTAGTCTTAAGCGGGGAAAATTAAAATTTTAGAGGTTTAATGAAGGGGAAACTTATAAAAATAAACAAATTGTCGACAACTAAAAGATTCATACTGATTTGAAAATAAAGGAAATCCAACTTGTTGCCGAGCCATAAAACCGCAACCAGCTATTCTTTGGGTGCAAATTGCTCGAAGACCTCTTGCGCGGTCATCTTTTTCGAGTGTGGATTGAGATCGTAATAATCCGGCTTTTCATCGGTAAAAATTTCTAGCGTCAATTTGAAATCTGGATTATCAAACAGGCCAGCCGAGAGGATGTATTCGTTGGTTGGTAGGAGATGATAAAACAGATTGGTACCGCATTCGCCACAAAAACCTCGAACCGCCCACTCTGACGACTGATAACGTTTAGGTTCTGCACCTTTAAAAGTGACATCTGGGCCACAGTGCACCGCGTGAAGCGCCCCGCTCGACCATTTTCGACACATTGAACAGTGACATAGGCTCACCTCATTTTTTGGTTCTGCTACCACTTCTATTGCGCCGCACAGACATGTTCCTTTCATTTAGCTCTCCTTATCAAGTTGGTACTCGCAACATTATGACCTAATGTTCGGCATACCTGCGTGACCAACCGCCAGTTTTTCGCTGTGAACTTTATGAACAGAATTACCGTTATAACCAATATTCTCTTTATCTCCCTTTTACAGACACATCATTAACAGTTCATTAACCTTTCACCAAAGTTCAGCTTTACAACTGAAACAATAGTAATACTCATCAAAACAAAAAGACCCACCCACAGAATAGGGTCACACTAAAGAAGGAACGTGAACATGTTAAAGGTATTCAAACCAACGCTCGCCGCGTCAATCATCGCAGCTACATTTTCATTCAACACTTTTGCTGCGGATGTAGAAAAAATGCATTTCCTTATTCCTGGTGGTGCGGGTGGCGGCTGGGATATGACCGCTCGTGGAACTGGCGATGTCTTAGTGAAAGCAGATATTGTTGACACGGTCTCCTTCCAAAACCTCTCTGGCGGCGGTGGCGGTAAAGCGATAGCTCACCTAATTGAAACTGCTGATCGCCAAGAAGACACACTGATGGTCAACTCGACCCCCATTGTTGTTCGCTCCCTTACGGGCATCTTCCCACAATCATTTCGCGATCTAACACCAGTTGCTGCAACAATTGCCGACTACGGTGCAATCGTGGCTTCAGCCGATTCTCCATACAACACATGGGAAGATGTAGTAAAAGCCTTTAAAGCCAATCCTCGCGACGTAAAAATAGCGGGCGGCTCAGCGCGCGGTTCAATGGACCATCTCGTTGTTGCAGCGGCATTTAAAGGCGAAGGCTTTGATGCACGTAAAGTCCGTTACATCGCATACGATGCTGGTGGTAAAGCGATGGCGGCCCTGCTCTCTGGCGAAACTCAACTGCTATCAACAGGCTTGGGTGAAGTACTGGAAATGTCCAAATCTGGACAAGTCAAAGTACTGGCCGTCACAGCACCAAAACGCCTAGATGCGGCTCCAAATATTCCAACACTCACCGAATATGGTAATGAAACCGTCTTTGCAAACTGGCGTGGATTTTTTGCCGCTCCTGGTGTCAGCCAAGAAAAGATTGATGAGTGGAATAGCGCTTTCACTAAGATGTATAACACTGACGAGTGGCAAGTTGTTCGTGACCGAAATGGATGGATCGACAACTACAAGGCAGATAAAGAGTTCTTTGCTTTCCTTGAAGATCAAGAGCAGCAAATGGGCGATCTAATGCGTGAATTAGGTTTTCTGAAGTAACCCTTAGGGGCGAGTCCTTTCGCCCCTATGTGTTCTGCACTTAAAGTTTCACCGTATATGGGCATTGTCGGCATTCGGCATACAAACTCCTTTGTTTATATACCCAAACAACCTCGAGAAGCATGGCTGGGCAAGATTGCTCTGAAACCAGCATCTGGAAGTCATTTGGATATTATTAAGCGGCTCGACTAGCAGCGAAAAGCTTAATTGTTAATGAATTTACTTGCACATTAACGCCCATATACGGATTTTTTATTTTGTTAGGAGTTGAATATGTCTCGTTCAACCAACTTTTTTACCAAAGAGTATTTGCTCTGTCGTGATCGCGTCGGTGCAATGATCTTTCTTCTTTTTTGTCTTTGTTACGGTTACCAAACGTCACAAATCCCTCTATTCCCTGGTGATGAATACGAACCGTTTACCGCGCGTACGTTACCGACAATCCTTACCTATATCGGTATCGGATTAGCACTTTTACTGCTTGTAACAGGACAACCAGATAAAAAGAGCGGAGCGGTGTTGACGTTCAACTGGAAATTGCTCATTGCCTTCCTGGCATTGATGGCACTGTACGGACTTGGGCTTACCTACCTAGGTTTTGTGTTGGCAACAGGCTTCTTCCTGCTCGCAGGCTTTTACTTGCTCGGTGAAAGACGTAAGCCCATTTTGTTTGGCGCTTCTTTCCCTTTTGTCATCGCCTTCTACTTGTTGCTCACTCAAGGTTTAGATATCTACCTCGAGCCAGGTTTAATTTTCACCATCTGGTAGCCAAAGAAAGGAAAGAATTATGTTAGATGGAATTCTACAAGGTTTATCCACGGCGGTGATGCCAATGAACATCATGATGGTGATCGTCGGCTGCTTCGTCGGTACATTTATCGGCATGCTGCCGGGTCTTGGCCCGATTTCTGCCATCGCATTGATGATCCCAATCACTTACGGTCTTGAGCCGTCATCTGGCCTGATTTTGATGGCAGGTGTTTATTATGGTGCGGTATTTGGAGGTTCGACGTCCTCGATCCTTATCAATGCTCCGGGCTGCTCTTCAACCGTTGTGACCGCATTTGATGGTTACCCAATGGCACAAAAAGGTCAGGCAGGCAAAGCACTGGCGCTCGCGGCCTACTCCTCTTTTACAGGTGGTACACTGTCAGCAATCATGTTACTTGTTGCGGCTCCCGCTCTAGCGAAGGTTTCACTTAGCTTCCAGTCGTCGGACTACTTTGCTCTCATGCTACTTGGTTTATCCGCCGTTGCAGCGTTTGCAGGTAAAGGTCAAGTGATCAAAGCATGGATGATGACAATTCTCGGATTAATGCTGTCAACGGTTGGCATTGACAAAGGTGTCGGTGTGGAACGCTTTACCTTTGGACTGACCGACTTAATGGATGGGTTTAGCTTCCTACTGTTAGCAATGGCGACATTTGCTTTGGGCGAAACGTTGATGGGCATTCTTAAGCCTTCTGACGATACTCGTGACGAAGAGCAGCAAAAGCTCAGCAACATAGGATCCATGAAGGTCACCAAAGAAGAAATCAAAGAAGTAGCCCCCGTCTCTATCCGTTCTTCTATTCTTGGTTTCTTTACAGGTGTACTTCCTGGAGCGGGCGCAACAATTGCAGCCTTCTTGAGTTACGGATTGGAACGTAACCTTGCTCCGAAAGAGAAAAAAGAAGAATTTGGTAAAGGCAGTATTCGTGGCTTGGTTGCGCCAGAATCAGCTAACAACGCAGCATCAAGTGGCTCATTTGTACCTTTGCTAACATTGGGCATTCCCGGTTCAGGCACGACTGCAATCATGCTTGGTGCATTGATCGCCTACGGTATTCAGCCTGGCCCTCGCCTGTTTGTTGAACACCCAGATGTGTTCTGGTCGGTAATTATCTCAATGTACTTTGGCAACATCGTGCTGGTTATTCTGAACTTACCACTTATCCCGTACATCTCAAAATTACTTGCGGTGCCAAGAACGGTCCTCCTTCCGATGATTCTGTTCTTCTCAATTACCGGTGTGTACTTAGTGTCGTTCAATACCATGGATGTGTTTGTAATGCTGCTCGTAGCCATGGCGGCGATAGCTCTTCGCTTGGCAAACTTTCCTCTCGCTCCATTACTGCTTGGCTTTATCCTTGGTGGACTGATGGAAGAGAACTTACGTCGTGCATTAATGATTTCTGATGGTGAGTTGAGCTTCTTATGGGAACGTCCTATTTCCTTAACCTTTACAGTCCTAGCAGTTTTGGTTTTGAGCAGCCCGTTATTTGTTAACTTATTCCAGAAGCTCAGAGCTCAACCAGTGAAAGTTAAACAGTAACTCAGTCTATTACTCCCCCTAATAGACGCAAAAGCCATCCTAGCGATGGCTTTTTTCGTTTCTGGTTGTTTTACCTAGAAAAAGCCAAGAGGATCGATACTATAGCTGATCAGTAAGTTCTTGGTATTCTGATAATGACCTAGCATCATTTTGTGCGTTTCACGTCCAATACCCGACTTTTTATAACCGCCGAATGCCGCATGAGCCGGATACGCGTGGTAACAGTTGATCCAGACACGACCAGCTTCAATGTTGCGACCCATTCGATATGCCAGATTTTGATCTCGGGTCCAAACGCCAGCACCAAGACCATATTCTGTGTCGTTGGCGAGCTGGAGTGCTTCAGCTTCATCTTTGAATGTCGTTATCGCAATGACTGGACCAAAAATTTCTTCTTGGAATACGCGCATCTTATTATGCCCTTCTAGTAGCGTTGGCTGGATGTAGTAGCCTTGCTCAAGATCGCCTTCTTGCGTCGCAATCTCACCCCCAAAGAGCACTTTTGCACCTTCTTCTCGACCGATTTCGAGGTAACTAAGAATCTTATCAAACTGCTCTTGAGAGGCTTGAGCCCCAACTTGTGTTTCCGTATCGAGGGGGTTGCCTTGCTTAATCAACTTCGCTCGCTCCGCAACTTTCGCAACAAACTGGTCATAGATGGATTCGTGAACCAAAACGCGGGATGGGCAGGTACAGACTTCTCCCTGGTTAAAGAAGCCAAGTAGTGTGCCTTCGATGCATTTGTCGACAAATTCATCTTCGTGGTTAAAAACATCCGGGAAGTAGATGTTCGGTGACTTGCCACCCAGCTCTACCGTTGAAGGGATGAGGTTGTCAGCGGCACATTTTAGAATGTGATTACCCACTTGTGTCGATCCGGTGAAAGCCAACTTCGCGATACGGTTACTGGTCGCCAACGCTTGCCCCGCTTCAGAGCCATAACCATTCACCACATTGAGAACTCCCGGTGGTAACAAATCCGCGATTTTTTCGATTAAAACCAATACCGACGTTGGGGTTTGTTCCGCTGGTTTAAGTACAACACAACAACCCGCTGCAAGTGCTGGCGCAATTTTCCATGCAGCCATAAGGATGGGGAAGTTCCACGGAATAATTTGTCCGACGACACCAATTGGCTCAGGGAAATGGTACGCCGCGGTATTTTGATCGATTTCAGCCGCGCTACCCTCTTGCGCTCGGATACACCCGGCAAAATAGCGAAAATGGTCAACAACCAGTGGTATATCCGCTGCAAGCGTTTCCCGTATTGGCTTACCGTTCTCCCATGTTTCTACCAAAGCAAGTTCTTCAATGTGCTGCTCAATACGATCAGCAATTTTCAACAGCAGATTAGAACGCTCTGTCACACTGGTTTTTGCCCACGTCTCTCGAATGCTGTGCGCCGCATCCAATGCTAAATTAATATCAGCTTCTCCCGAGCGAGCCACTTTACAGTAAGGCTTACCATTAACGGGGGAGATATTGTCAAAGTACTCACCACTCGACGGTTTTACCCATTCGCCCCCGATGAAGTTATCATAATGTGATTTGAAGTTAACAATGGCGTTTTCACTACCTGGTTGTGCATAGATCATAACTCTTCCTTTTGTTTCTCGTTCATTTAGCATTTGTTGTTATGTACCCAAATGATTTAAAGGCTTAGCAATCAGAGCATTAATGCTTAAATGTTCACCTTTTGAGTTTATTTAGGTATCAGTGTGCTATCGCACCGTTGACCAACAAAATTACGCAAGTCACAAGCCAAGTTAGAGCGACTTGTTGTTAATTAATTGTAAAACTATGATTAACAAACAATAACAATATGAGTGGATAGTGCCTGAGCTAAAGTCCGTTATGTTCCGCACTGTTCAAGTGTTCCAAAATGACACACCCACATTGTGGCAAAATGGTACAGTCATGCAAATTCAACATCTTACCGACAATAACTGGCTTTCTACATCTTGGAATCGAAGTGCGCAAGCCGGTTTGAAGCAAAGACGTCGCCCAGAGGACATTAGGGTGACGCCTGCTACCCTAGAAGAACGACGCCACCAACTTAACTTCCTCTTAGAGGCGGTGACAAAGTTTGCGTTGCCTTTGTTTAATCAGACTTTTGCACATAGTGACAGTCGCTTAATCCTGACTGATAGCGACGGCATCGTCATTGGCAGTTGGGGTCAACCTAAATTCCGAGAGAGACTCACAGAAATCGCACTCAGTTCCGGAGCTTGCTGGCAAGAAAGAGTCAAAGGGACCAATGCGATTGGAACTGCTCTAGTGGAAGCGAAACCTGTATCGGTTATTGGTGACCAACATTTCATTCAGCACCACCGCTTCATCAGTTGTTCAGCCACCCCTGTTTTCGACCACCTAGGTCGATTGCTTGGCATATTGGATATTACCAGTGAACAAGAAAAGCATGAATTATCAACACAAGTCTTGCTGCAAACTATGGTTCAGCGCGTCGAGAATCAAATGCTTAACCAAGTACCAAACGGGCACATACGCGTGGACATAGCCTGTGAACGAGGTCTCCTTAATAGTGGCTGGCAAGGCATTATTATTGCTAACCGAAAAGGTGAGGTTTTGGCCCATAATCAAGTAGCATCACAGTTACTTCATCGCAGTGATGTTATCGGACAATCGATAGAGGACATTCTCGACCTCCAGAATTCAGATCAAACTATCGTGTATAAAACAGCGTCATTAACAGAGGAAAAAGTACAACACCGCTCTATCAGCGCATCGAATGACCTTCATTTCGGTGACTCCAGTGTTGAGCACTGCTGGCAACAAGCAAATCGAGTGATTGACAAGGACATCAGCTTACTGATTTTGGGGAAAACAGGGGTTGGGAAAAATGAGTTCGTCAAAGCGCTGCATAAAAATAGCCAAAGAAAAACCGGTCCTCTTGTTTCCGTAAATTGTGGTGCTCTACCAAAAGATCTCGTCGAATCTGAACTGTTTGGTTATGTTGCTGGCGCGTTTACCGGGGCAAGTAACAAAGGCTATCTAGGTAAGATCCGTCAGGCACACAAAGGGATCTTATTTCTCGATGAGATAGCGGATCTACCTATGGAAGCACAAAGCCGTCTGCTCCATGTTCTACAAGACAAAACGGTTCTGCCCGTTGGCTCCAATCAGACCATTCAAGTTGATACCCAAATCATCGCCGCAACACATAAAGACCTCGAGAAATTAGTAGAGTTAGGAGAATTTCGCCAAGACTTGTATTACCGACTCAATGGATTAATCATTGAATTGCCTAAATTTGAAGATCGTGCGGACAAAAAGCAATTGATTGAGAATATTCATCGGAAACACGGCGAACCTGGGCAACAGCTGTGCCCTCATCTTCTTTCTCTCTTTCTCTCCTACTCATGGCCTGGAAATCTAAGAGAACTGGACAGTTTATTAAAAGTATCGGCTCTGATGGCCCAAGGAGAAGAGACTCTAGAACTTGTACACGTTCCCTCCCACCTAGCGAAGAAACTCACCGAAGCTCAGAGCACACTGGAAGAGATGACAGATGTATCGGAAATACGAGATATGCGTAGTACGGTAGAAGATAAACTTGTTCAAACCTATCAGGCCAACCAAGGCAATATAAGCAAAACATCTCGTATGCTGGGTGTCAGCCGAAATACAATTTACCGCAAACTGAAAACGTTGGGATTAATAAAATAATATATATAGCCAAGTAACCTCAGCACTGACGTTATCTTGTAAAAATAGAGCACCCAAGAATGGGTGCTCTATTAATTTGAAACCTAGCTTACAGACCGCCCTGTTGTTGCGCCTGTTTTAATAGTGTCTGACGTTGAGCCTCTTTATTTGAACTAACTTCAGTCTCTTTTTTAATTTCGGTTTCAAGTGCAACCGGAACGAAAACAAAGTACTTATTAAGAGTCATAATGAGAACCTCAATGGTTATGTTATTTATATAGCAATATACGTGAAGCCAGTGAAAGCCATTCACCGGGATCCCTATCGATTTCAAATTTAAAGGAGATCGTTTAACTAAGCATCATCCTTTTGGCCGAGTATTATAGGCGTAGATCGCAGGCTGATATATAGTTAATTTTCATCATTGAGGCGTATTTAATATTAGAAATGCAAGTTGTTACATATAAAAATATTAATAAACTATTGATATAAAACATATATAGTTATAAGAGCTTCACATAGAAAAGGATGAGTTCACGCAGTTCTAACACGATGACTACCTGTTTCTAATCAGCAATACAAAAAAATTATTCACATTTTATTACAACAAAGTGCACTTTATATGCAATTTAAACAAATTTCATATTTACGATGTAAAGAAAATACTCCACACAAAAACTGTGTATTTAGTTGCCTAAAAAAGCAGAACCAACTTCATCAAAACCAACCAATAGAACCTGCATATAATCTTTGATGAATAAAAAAGATGCCACATGGGCATCTTTTATACTTAAACTGGTTTACTTAAAACGATTAAACGTCGTAAGTCGTAGACGCCGTATCGCCGCCTGTACCTGTCCAGTTAGTGTGGAAGAATTCACCACGTTTACGATCGATACGCTCGTAAGTGTGCGCACCGAAGTAGTCACGTTGAGCTTGCAGTAAGTTAGCAGGTAGACGCGCCGTCGTGTAACCGTCTAGGAACGTCAGTGCAGAAGTCGTACATGGCATTGGGATACCAGCTTCTAGAGACTTAGCTGCAACTTTACGCCATGCTGCTAGGCTGTTTTGTAGGATGCCTTTGAAGTAATCATCAGAACCTAGGAACGCTAGTTCAGGGTTTGCTTCGTATGCATCTCGGATATTGCCTAGGAATGCAGAACGGATGATACAACCACCACGCCACATTAGTGCAACGTTACCGTAGTTTAGATCCCAGCCGTTTTCGTTAGACGCTTCGCGCATTAGCATGAAGCCTTGAGCGTAAGAGATGATCTTAGACGCTAGAAGCGCTTGACGTAGTGCATCAACCCATTCTTGCTTGTCGCCTTCAACAGGTGTGATGGTTTTGCCGAACAGTTTTTCAGCTTCAACACGTTGGTCTTTCAGTGCAGATAGACAACGAGAGAATACAGACTCAGAGATTAGCGTTAGAGGAATACCTAGGTCTAGCGCGTTGATACCCGTCCATTTACCCGTACCTTTTTGGCCAGCTGTGTCTAGAATTTTCTCAACTAGCGGCTCGCCGTCTTCGTCTTTGTAGCCAAGGATGTCAGCGGTGATTTCAACAAGGTAGCTGTTTAGTTCTGTTTTGTCCCACTCGGCAAATACTGCTTGCATCTCGTCAGCAGACATACCAAGACCGTCTTTCATGAACTGGTAAGCTTCAGTAATTAACTGCATGTCGCCGTATTCGATACCGTTGTGAACCATCTTCACGAAGTGACCCGCACCATCGTTACCAACCCAGTCACAGCAAGGCTCGCCAGCATCAGTTTTTGCAGAGATACCTTGGAAGATAGGTTTAACCGCTTCCCAAGCCTCTGGAGCGCCGCCTGGCATAATAGATGGACCGAAACGTGCGCCTTCTTCACCACCAGATACACCAGTACCAATGAAGTGGATGCCTTGTTCACGCAGTGCAGCAACGCGACGGTTTGTATCAGGGTAATTTGTGTTACCACCATCGATGATGATGTCACCTTCATCTAGCAATGGAACAAGCGCTTCAATAAACTTATCAACCACGTCACCAGCACGAACCATCAACATCACTTTGCGTGGCGTTTCTAATTTCTCTACTAACTCTTCTAGAGAGTATGCACCAACGATGTTAGTGCCTTTTGCTGGACCTTCCAGGAACTCGTCTACTTTCGCAGCAGTACGGTTGTGAGCGACAACTTTAAAGCCGTGGTCGTTCATGTTTAGGATAAGGTTTTGACCCATTACCGCTAGGCCAATTACACCGATATCACCTTTCATTATTTCTCTCCAATTAATCTTTTAATGACGAGCAACGTGTTACGAAATTTTCGCAGCTGCATCTAAATCTAAGTACCACTCTGTGAGACCAGACTGGGATTGAACCTTTGCAGCTGGGTATGGCAGTGCCTCAGCTGGCGAACTGTTGATCTCTTCAACAATGTCTGCTTTCCCAGCGCCTAGTACCAAGTAGCTAATACGCTTCGCTGCTTCTAAAACGCGAGCGGTTTTTGACACACGAAGCTGACCCGATTCAGGGTGTGATGCAACTAGCGACAGATTCGCATCATCGTAATTCGTTTGTCCTGGGAACAAAGAAGCAGTATGACCGTCAGCGCCAACACCAAGTAGGATCCAATCGAACACTGGCGTACCGTGCAAAGATGGAATTGCGTCTAGCATTTCGTTAGCAAAACGTTCCGCTTCTACTTCTGGATCCTCTTCACCGCGAATGCGGTGGATGTTCTCAGTGGGCAGAGCAACTTTACTGAAAAGAAGCGCATTAGCCTCGCCATAGTTGCTTTCTGCATCATCCGGAGCAACACAGCGCTCATCACCCCACCAAAAGTGAAGGTTTTGCCATTGAACTGAAGTCGCGTACGCATCCGTCGCAAGTAAGTTGAAAAGCATTTTTGGCGTACTGCCACCAGAAAGCGAAATATGGATAGGCTTGCCCATTTCGCTGAATGCTTTCATGTCATTGGCAAGGCTTTCTACGACCTGCTCTGGTGTTTGATAAATCTTATGGTTGATCATAATTCACAGTAATCCGTATCTGTTAAATTTTTGCATGGGAAACGCCAAGCGCGATCACTACGCTGCAACAAGTCATCAGACTCTTTTGGTCCCCATGTACCGCATGCGTATCCAAAGAGTGACTGGGGATCTTGTTTGAAGTCTAGAATTGGCTGTACATACTGCCAACATGCTTCAACTGCATCACTGCGCGCAAACAACGTGGCATCACCGTTTAACGAGTCAAGAAGAAGACGTTCATAAGCGGTGAGCATTTGCGTTTCTTGAAGATCCGCATAATGGAAGTTCATTTTCACTTCTTTCGCTTTAAACCCAGCGCCTGGTTCTTTCAAACCGAAACTCATTTGGATGCCTTCATCTGGCTGAATACGAATAATCAGCTTATTTTCAGGTGCATTTTGGCCAAAAACAGGATGTGGTGTTTGCTTAAAGTGGATGACCACTTCCGTTACGCGTGTCGGCAGGCGCTTACCTGTACGAACATAAAAAGGCACACCATTCCAGCGCCAGTTATTAACGTAAGTTTTTAAACCGATATAAGTTTCTGTGCGCGAGTCGTCGGCAACACCAGGCTCTTCTCGATACCCAGGTAAGCTCTGCCCACGAACCTCTGACGCCGTGTATTGTCCCAACACAAGGTCGTTACGTAGTGCTTGGTCATCTAGCGGTTTAAGGCATTGCAGTACTTTCACTACTTCGTCACGCATAGCGTCAGCGTTAATTTGAGCTGGCGGTTCCATCGCGACCATTGCTAATACTTGAAGCAGGTGGTTCTGGAACATATCACGAACGGCACCAGAGTTATCATAATAACCACCTCGCTCTTCAACACCTAAGAACTCAGCACCTGTAATTTCAACATATTCGATGTAGTTACGGTTCCAAAGCGGCTCAAACATCGCATTTGAGAAACGAAGAACCAAAAGGTTCTGCACCGTTTCTTTACCTAAGTAGTGGTCGATTCGGTAGATCTGATGCTCTTGGAAATGTTCGTGTATTTCCGTATCAAGGGTACGCGCCGACTCGAGATCATAACCGAATGGCTTTTCGATGATTAATCGCTTCCAGCCATCTTCCTCGCTGTTTAAACCATGCGCTGCGAGGCTAGCTGGAATAACGCTGTAAAGGCTTGGAGGTGTTGCTAGATAGAAAAGCGTGTTGCGTTGATCATGACCATATTGAGCAGCTAACTCATCTAATCGTGTTGCTAACTTGCCATAATCTTGTGTATCAGAGGTGTTGATCGCTTGATAATGAAGATGGTTGATGAATGCGCTGAGCGTTTCTGGCTCAGTTTTTTCCATTTCTTTAAGTGATTTTTGCAGTTTTTCACGGTAAGACTCGTCACTGTATTCAGTGCGGCTGACTCCGAGAATCGTAAAGTTATCTGGAAGCTGTTTGCTCGCATAGAGGTGGTATAAAGCAGGAATCAACTTGCGATATGTTAGATCACCTGAAGCACCAAAAATAACGATGCTGCTGTTTTCTGGTATTACCATCATTCTTCCCTTAAAACGAGGTACTGATTGTATGCCCGGATACGGCTAAAAAGGAGGAAACCAACCTATCAATGGTACCTCAAAATAGAAAATTGGTCTTACCTATTACACTAATAGGTAAACTTTACTCAGGCCAATAATTGTTTATGAGCACAACCTTTAGCTCAAAGGAGTAGAGTCCGATTCGGGACAGTATTGTCCACGACAATTTGATTTACATCAATACTTTGAGAATGCAAACGTTTAAATAAGTTACAAAAACTCACATAACCAACTGTATTTTAATTATAAAAAAAGTTTCCCCTACTTTGCAGCTCATTTAACTCGGCACCCCAAGCAGGACAAAAAACCGCCACCCTGACAACATCGTCACGCTGTTTATAAGTCATGAAAAAAATCCACTCAACATTGTTGATAATGATTCTCAATATTAGATAATAAAGCTTATGATCATCAATAACAACCATGTATGAGTCTGAGCACTGTTAACACGAACGCAATTAATCGCATCCAAAAGTTGTTGGATTATATTCATCACAACCTAGAGTCACCACTCAGCGTTGATGAAATATCCCAAAAAAGCTGCTGGTCACGTTGGCAATTGCAACGTGTTTTCCAACAGCATACAGGAATGACCGTCGCGTCTTACGTCAGAGCCCTAAAATTGAGTCTCGCTGCAGAGAAGCTTATTCACAGCCGCGAGCGCTCGTTGGACATTGCTATAGACGTTGGATTTACTTCTGAAATTGCATTCAGCCGCGCTTTTAAGCAAATGTTCTCAATCAGCCCTAGAGAATACCGTAAAAGGCAGCAATTGACGGGCTTACGACAGCCGTTAACCGCAAAGCGGTCCTCTACGAGCTCACACCGCAGCGGACAATTTATTGAAGTGAAAGTGGAAACCAAACCATCGTTTCATCTCGCGGGTATTCATCAGCCCATCCGCGGGTTACTCTCCCCAACCCCCGACTTCCATCAAAAGGTTCCATCGGTCTGGAATACGCTCATGAGCAAAGGGATAGATGCGCCCCACTCATCACTTGGAGTGATTGATGTCGTAAACTCCAATTGCAATGCTGGTCTACTCGAATACTGGGCAGGATTTGAACTGAGCGAAGGTGCAAACAATGATCAGCTAGGAAAACTTCACTTAGACACTCTAGTCGTGCCTCATCAAACCTATGCGGTGATCACGCATGTAGGTAAAGTTTCTGAGCTAGCGAACACATTAACTTGGTTTATTCTCGAATGGCTCCCTAACTCCAACTATCGAGGCGTTGATGGATATGAGCTAGAAGTCTATCCGAGCAACTACAAGCTAAATGATGACAGCGCGAAAATGCATTACTGGCTTCCAATCAAATCACTGCAATGCAGCGGCAAGTCTTAATTTTATTTACACGCTTCGTTACTCGAATCAGATAAAGAGCGATTTGCACCAAATTGTTAAGTTTTCATTATTACTCTCTATAAAATAGAAATGACAATCATTATCAACAAAAAGTAGTAGCAGTAGTGGAAAACACAATTATGGATAAACAAACGCGACTTCGTCGGTCTCTGGTAGCAATAGTGGTATCAACAATGCTTGCCAGTCATGTTAGCGCAAGTGATGACATCACAAAGTACGACACCGTAACCGTGCTGGGTGAAACATATCGAAATACCGCCACCAAGACCGCACTCGAACCCTACGAAACGCCTCAAGCAATGACAACCTTAACCAAGGATGAGATGGATTTGCGCGGGGTCAGCTCCGTTGGAGAAGCATTGCGTTATGCCCCTGGAGTGAATACCGAGTTGCGTGGTGGCGCGGTAAGCCGTCTCGATTTATTCAATATTCGCGGATTCATTAATTACACTAATTTCTATGATGGACTGCCATTGTTGTACAACGGATGGAACCTACAACCGCAAATTGATGCGGTGGCACTAGAACAAATTGACGTGTTTAAAGGACCGACGTCTGTCCTTTACGGGAATATACCACCAGGTGGTATGGTTAATATCATCGCCAAAGCACCTCAATCCGAGTCTGCGCACTCAATATCAGTCGCCACAGGCACAAACAACCTTAAAGAACTGACGTTTGATAGCACAGGACAGCTTGGGGAGTCCAAAGTAGATTACCGCATCGTTGGTCTAGCTAAGCAGCGCAATGGTCAAGCTGATACATCAGAAAACGAGCGATACGTTCTTGCTCCCTCTCTGAACTGGCAAGCAACAGATGACACCCTCATCAACGTTAACCTTTACTATCAAAACGACCCATCAGCGGGGATTTATACCACGGTTCCGGCCTCCGGCTCTGTGGCTAAAAACCCTTTGGGTTCTATGTCGCCAAATACGTATCTAGGGGATGAAAACTGGAACACATATGAGCGCGAAGTGTTGATGTTTGGCTATAAGATTCAGCATGATTTCAACAGCAACTGGCAGTTTTTACAAAATGCTCGTTATATGGCTGCGGACGCATACCAAGAAAATACCTACAGCAACGCCTTAAACACCGATAACCGGACGGTTGGTCGAAATGCCTACCTGACCGATGAAACGTCCAAGTCTTTTGTCATCGACAACCAACTTTCAGGACTCGTTACAACTGGTCGTCTCGAACATAACCTACTGTTCGGCTTGGATTACCAACAGCTCGATTCAGAGGTAACATACAAAGACACGTTAGATTACTCGCTGACTCAGGATATTTTTAATCCCGATCACAACAGCATTAACCGCGAGACACTCAACTTCCCTTACCAACAAGACCTCGATATTAGTACCAAACAGATTGGTCTCTACTTTCAGGATCAAATGCGTTTCAATAAGCTAATAATGATTGCGGGACTTCGTTGGGATAAATACGAATCAGAAACAGATACAGAGAGTGATTACTTAGGATCGGTATCAGATGGTAAAGAAGAGCTTGACGATAACAACATTTCCTTCCGCGTCGGTGGCTTATACGAACTGGACGTCGGAGTTTCGCCTTATCTGACGTATTCGGAAAGTTTTGAGCCAATTGCTGGAGCAAATGCCGATGGCACTGCATTCGAACCATCCACTGGACATCAGTGGGAGTTTGGGTTGAAGTATGTACCAATGACCCGTTCACTGTCTGCCAACTTAGCGTTATTCCATATTACAAAGAAAAACGCGATATTAACGGATCCAAATGATCCTTATGCCCCCAATTATCAGGCAGGTGAAGTCATATCAAAGGGTGTGGAGCTCGAGACAAAATGGCAAGCGACACCGCAAGCAGATGTCACACTTGGATACAGCTATATTGATATGGAAATAACCAAGGACAACTACTACAACCAAGAGGGAAAAGTGCCAGTTTGGGTCCCAGAGCAAAGCGCTTCCTTATGGGCGAATTACTTCTTCGAAGGTACACTCAATGGCCTGCGCACAAGTGCCGGTGTCCGGTACGTGGGAGAAACACAACTCGATGCGCAAAACAGCGATCAAGTGCCAGATTATACACTGGTCGATTTAGCCGCGAGCTATGACTTTTCTTCTTCATCTCAATCCCTTGATGGTGCGAAAGTGACCATCTCCGCGAGCAATCTGTTCGACAAAGAATACTACTCGTGTTTTGACAGCAGTAACTGCTGGTTTGGGGCAGAACGTTCGATTGAAGCGAGGTTAGAGTATAACTTTTAGTCGGTCGACGAGCAGGTGAACACTCTTATCACACAAAAAAAGCGGTGGCGAAAGCTCGTCACCGCTTTTTGTGTTTTGTATTACTTTTGCATCATCTTTTATTTTTGAAGTGGCCGTTTTGAGTGTCAACGAATCACTTTTTTATAGCACCTTTCTGGGCGCCCTACTGTCCCATAGTTTAAATCGGCCTCTAGTTCACCGGCACTGATCAAGTATTCCAGATATCGTCTTGCTGTTGTTCTGCTTGCCCCAATTCTTAGGCCTGCTTCGTCAGCTGTCAGTGATTCACTGCCGGTAAATAGCTCCCGAATTTTATCCAAGGTTACGCCGTCAATCCCTTTTGGTAAACGTTTAACCGCACTATCAGACATATCGCTTGAGCGTAGCATTTGGTCGACCAAGTTTTGGTCCAAACTTTTCATTACATCCAGTTGTTGACGCTGAGCAATGTATTTTTTAAGAGCAGCATCTAAACGGGGAAACATAACGGGCTTGAGCAGATAGTCTACAACGCCTCCTCGCATCGCTTGTTGCAAGGTATCCACGTCTCTCGCGGCAGTAATTAAAATAACATCGCAAGTCAGGTTACTCGAACGCAATGTATTGAGAATTTCTAATCCCGTTCCATCAGGAAGATAAACATCCATCAACAATAAGTCCGGTTTAAGGATGTCAATCTGCATTTCTGCTTCCATACGCGACGTTGCAATACCTACCACATCCAAACCATCAAGTTGGCTTAGATACTTATGATGTAACTCCGCAATTGCCAAATCATCCTCAATGATCATGACTCGAGTCGCGTTACTCATACTTGTTCTTCCTTCGGCAAATACACAGTAATTATTGTTCCTTGTTGTGAATTAGGTAGTAGCTCAACGTGGCCGTGATAACGTATCGCGAGTTGATTAACCAAATGCAAACCAACGCCACGGTTATGCCGAGATTTCGTTGAAATGCCTTTTTCGAAAAGCATTTGAGGCTCTATATCGCTAGGCAAACCACAACCATGATCGCTTACTTCTAGAATAACTTCGTTACCATAATCGCTGATCGAAACATCAATGTTCCTGCGGTCAGCCGCCACGTTCGGTTCGTCGCGAATCGCCGTCATAGTTGCATCAAACGCGTTATCAATGAGATTGCCCAAAATTGTCACGAGATCTTCTGCATTTAACCACTCAGTCAATGGTTCTAAACGGCTTCCCTCCTCTACTACTAATTGCAATCCTAGCTCTCGCGCTCGTTCTGTTTTGCCCAGTAGCATCCCAGCGATTAAAGGATCTTTGATCGTATCTCTCAAAAACTCGATCATGGCTTGGTAGTGAGCGGCTTCTTGCCCAATTAACTTTTGCACTTCTTCCAACTCACCCATTTGTACAAGGCCACTAATGGTGTTGAGTTTGTTTCTATGCTCATGAGTTTGAGAACGTAAGAGATCGGCATACTCTTTGGTTTGCGACAATTGTTCTGTAAGTTCGTTGATTTCATCACGCAAACGAAAACTCGAAACGGCACCAACAATTTTACCATCAACATTGATAGGGCTACGGTTGGCAATCAACCGCTTGTGATTCAAGAATATCTCAATGTCATGATCTTCTTGTCCGGTTTCTAATACCGTATACAAATCACTATCAGGAATCGTATCGGTAAGCGGTTTATTGAGTGCGGCGTCTCGCTCTATTCCCAAGATCTGACACGCACTGCGATTTATTGAACGTAGTACGCCTTGTGAATCAATACTTAGCACTCCCTCTTTAATCGTGCCCATGGTCACTTCTAATTCGCCATACAGCCGACCAATTTCCTCTGGTTCAAAGCCCAAAATAGCGCGCTGAAATCTGCGAGACGCATAGTTTGACACCAGTGCGTTCGCGACCACCACAATGACAACCATGAGTATTAAAAAAGCTAAAAACGGTTCAATTCGATCTTGCAGCCTATCCAGCAAATAGCCTACAGACACGACACCAATGACATTCCCTTCCAAGTCAAAGACCGCCGCTTTACCACGAATAGAAAACCCTAGCGAACCCTTTGCCGTCGAAACATAAGAAAGGCCTTCTTCAAGAGCTCGTCGGTTGTCTCCTCCTTTCATTGGCTTGCCGATGCGATCCTCGACTGGGTGAATCAGACGTACACCGTCCTTATCTCCAATCACAATAAAAGCAGCACCGATAGCATCTGTAAGCTCTAAAAATCGGGCCTGATAAGCCTCTCCGTTTTGACTTTGTACGATTTCACGCACAATCGATGAACTCGCTAGGAAACGGGCTACGCCAAGCGCTTTCTCACCCATTTCTTGTTCTTGGTTTACTTTTAAATAGGTGACACCGGCTGCAACCAGCACCAATAACTCAATCAACCCTGAGAGCGTCATAATTATCAGCATACGCTTTCTAAAGCTGATCGTGCTCCAACTCATGAGTTGTTCCTTTTCATTAAACTTCCGAGGTGAAACTTAACATTTAACTAACAGTCAAGCTGTCGCAAAATCATAAATTTGTGAAGAGTAAAGAGTTATATGCGTATCTGATTCGACCAACACCACTCGTAGAGCAACGTTTCCTCTATTCAGTACACTGATTGGACCGAAATCCATGAGTGCGGTCACGTCATATTTTTGATGAATGTTGAAGCATTTTTAGATTTTCAGGCGTATACTTTTTATTCAAATAAGCCAAAGGAGCCGTTTGATAAAGCAGTGGAAATCGGAAGTCTAAAACAAGCTCAACATACCTGTCAGTCATTTCAATTAATAAACTAAAAAACTTCAAAATACTGACTATATAACAAATGTTTAGACACCACCTGCATACTGAAAACTATAAACAGAGGTGTATTTATAGTTATAAGGAACACCAAAAATGGAACGTGATAGTTTGGGAATTTGCCTTAATAAGGCCATGTTGTCGGATAATATGTATTCAACTTTTACTCATGTAAGAGCTTATGAGAAAAAAGATGGAGGCACATTAGACTTTAAAGTGCTGATGTCCTTCCCTCAAATGAGCGGTAAGGACTTGTTGAATACTATACGAGGCTCACGACAACTGGAGTGGAGAGCGGAGTTTCACTGCCCTTGCAAAAAATAATGCAACCTACAAGTAACATCCCGTAAAGTAGGTAGTTAAAGAATTATGAGACGTTTTGTACCTTTGTAGACAATGTGTATAAACACATAAGCAAAGTGTATAAACACAAGTGCATATAAACGCAAACGTGCGAACGTCTCAAAGTTCTACGCGACTCTGTGATTGTATAAACGCGGTTAATACTTAACACGCAATGTTTATTGCTTTATATTAGAGCCAATACTCTACAATAAGAGCCATTATGAAACTTACTGGAAAATTTTGGCTACTAGGCCTTATCACTTGTGTCCTTTCTCCGGCTAGCTACGCTTCACGCATTACTTTCGACAACGCATGGCAAGTGCTATTAGAAAACAACTTTTCTCTGAAAGCGCAACAAGCAACGTGGAAAACTATCAGTATCAACAGGGGGCGACCAGCAACCTTAACTTACCTCAAGTGACTGTTGGAGCAAACTACACTCGCCTCGACACTGATGTGACACTATCGGGTAAGCAAATCCTGGACAGCACCGGCACTAACCTATCAATACCTGCCGCTTTTCAGCCTATTTTTAGTGGCCTTGCTAGCACCACGTCAACCATTACCGAGCAAGATATTTTTTCTTCGTCTATTCGAGCTATATGGCCAATCTTTACTGGTGGTCGAATTTCTGCTGCGCAATCTGCAGCAGCAGGAAAAACAGAAGAAGCGAAAAGCCAGCTTAAGATGGAGCAACAGGCACGTTTTGAGGATTTATCAAAATATTATTTTTCTGTTGTACTGGCGCAAGAAGTGTTAACAACACGAGAAATGGTCGAGAATGGCTTAAAGAAACACAGAGACTTTGCGGTAAAGCTCGAAGAACAAGGTCAAATAGCACGAGTTGAACGTCTTCAAGCAGAAGCGTCTTTAGATAAAGCATCGGTAGAACGACGGAAAGCGGCCAGTGACTTAAGCATTGCCCAAGCTGCCCTTGGTAAACTCCTTGCGGTAAATGATGTGGTTGAACCGTCAGAGTCGTTGTTCATAAACGATCATCTCCCTCCTCTCAGCGCATTTACACAACAGACATTGCAGACCTATCCTGGTTTAGCTCTGCTCGACGCCAAACACAAACAAGCCACCAGCTTACTCAAAGCAGAAAAAGGCAAATATTATCCCGATGTGTACTTATACGGTGATTACACCTTGTATGAAGATGACTCCCTTGCTAGTCAGCTTAAACCCGATTGGCTCGTTGGTGTTGGTGTCAACGTGCCATTAATTGAATCGTCTGGACGAAGCGAAAAAGTGAAAGCGGCACAAAGTGTACTTTCACAAGTCAATGCTTTGAAATCCCAAGCTAAGCAAGATCTCTCTTTATTGGTTCAAAAGACCTACCTAGAAGCACAACAAGCAATCGATGAGGTTAAAGGGCTGGAGTCTAGCATCTCTTTAGCGAACGAAAATTTACGGCTCAGAGAAAAAGCGTTTACCCAAGGGCTTTCTTCTTCACTGGATGTTGTCGACGCTCAGCTTTACGTCGCGAGTATAGAGACACAAATCTCAGCGGCACGCTTCCGCTACTTAGTATCATTAACCAAACTGTTGGCACTCAGCAACGAGATGAACAGCTTCCAACAATATCAAAACACCGCCTATTCTCCTGCTATTCAATCCAAAGAGGTTCAATAAAGTATGGCAACAAAATCATTGAAACCCGTCTTACTATCGCTTTGTGCTTTGGGTATTACCTCTTGGGTTGGCTATCAGTTTTACCAAGCCTATCAGCCAAGCCCAGTTCGCCTTCAAGGTTTGATTGAGGCACAGCAATACAGCATTTCATCGAAAGTACCGGGGCGTATTGACCAGGTTCTTGTGCGTAAAGGCGAAGAGGTTCAAAAAGGCCAACTTATTTTTACGCTTCATAGCCCAGAAATAGAGGCCAAATTGGAGCAAGCAAAAGCAGGTGAAAAAGCGGCAGACGCACTCGCACAAGAAGCAGAAAACGGCGCTCGCGATCAACAAATCCGGGCCGCCAAAGATCAATGGTTGAAAGCAAAAGCCGCCGCCAACTTACGAGAAAAAACCTATAACCGAGTCAATAACTTGTATGAAGATGGCGTTGTTGCGGAACAAAAGCGCGATGAAGCGCTCACTCAATGGCAAGCCGCAAAGTACACGGAAAGTGCCGCTTTTCAAATGTACGAAATGGCAAGAGAAGGCGCCCGAAGCGAAACAAAAGTAGCCGCAGCCGAGAAAGCACGTATGGCATCCGGTGCTGTAGCAGAGGTGGAAGCGTATGCGAAAGACACCCAAATACACAGCTGGTTTGACGGTGAAGTGTCTCAAGTACTGCTACAAAGTGGAGAACTGGCTCCGCAAGGCTTTCCTGTCGTTACCGTGATCGACACCAAAGATGCATGGGCCACACTGAATGTCCGTGAAGATCTTTTAAAGTACTTCTCAAAAGGTTCGACATTTGAGGCGTACTTGCCTGCACTAGACCAAAACATTGAGTTTAAAGTCACGCACGTGGCTGCAATGGGAGATTTTGCAACTTGGCGTGCGACAGATGCCTCGCAAGGGTTTGACCTCAGAACGTTTGAAGTCGAAGCAAGACCCACTCAGCAACTCGATGCTACGTTGCGCATGGGTATGAGCGTCGTTGTTGAACTTTAACGATATTCATACGGTCGAGACGATGACAATTCATATTTCACAGCGGCATGTCTTACAGCACGATAAATGGCTGTTATCCTGTTTGACTTGTATCCCCCTTTTGCTTGCGTTGATCATTTGGGGCGTATTCTCATCAGGCATTGCCCGTGACTTGCCCATGGGGATCGTGGACCTGCAACATTCGCAGCTGTCACGTCAACTCACGCAAACGTTAGACGCTTCTTCTGCCTTAGATGTGCGCTATGCATATGCTGATGCAAGCGAAGCCAAAAATGCGATGATCAATGGTAAAATCTACGCATACGCGGTTATCCCGCCAAGGTTCGACCAAGACATTCTGCAACACCGACAGCCACAACTCTCGGTATTTTATAACAGCCAATATATTTTGGTGGCTAAGTTGATCAACTCGGCAGTTGTACAAGCTCAAGGCTATTTTGACGCTCAACTCGAAGTCATGAATCGACTTGCAAAAGGAAATACAACCGCACTGTCAGCGATTGGAAACACTGTTGCAGTATCCACTCAAGTCACAGCCCTGTTTAATCAGAACAACAACTATGCACAGTTTCTCGTAACCGCTATCGTGCCGGCGATTTGGCAGATTTGTATCGTGGTCAGTACAATACTGGTTCTCGCCGCAAATTTTCGCATTTACGGACATAAAAATGGTTTCGAGTTTCTTGGTAATCAACCCTACGCTCGAACGTTTATGATTTTAGGACAATACATTCCAGTATTTATGGTGCAAGGTGCACTGTATTTGTATTGGTTCTATGGATTACTTGACTGGCCAATGGCGGGCAGTTTTTTGGTGTTAGTTTTGGCGCAACTCGCCACAGTTATCGCCTGTATCATCATGGGAGCGTTGTTTTTCTTTCTAACAATGGACCCAGCTCGAGCAATGAGTTTTGCTGGTGCATTTACTGCACCTAGTTTTGCTTTTATGGCATCACGTTTCCTGTATCAGACATGAATACACTCGCCATGCTTTGGCGCTCGTTCTTGCCCATCAGTCACTACATCGAAATTCAAGTAGAACAAGCAAACTATGGTGCACAAATAGCGCAATCCCTCAGTCACTTATGGCCAATGAGCGCGTATATTGTGCCTTTGTTAACCACTGTAGCTTTAATGGGCAAACACCGCAGCGCGACTCATAAACGCCAACATGAGGAGATAGCATGACGCTCTGGCAATTGATTAAGGCAGAAATCCGCTCGGTAATGACAAATCCAGTGGTGACCTTAACGGTCTTTGGTGGGGTTGTGTTCTATTCGTTCTTGTACCCACTGCCTTACACGCAACAAACGCCAAGAGAACAGTCCATTGCCATCGTTAACCTCGATGGTAGCCAAACGAGTTTTAAACTAGAGCGAATGGTAGACGCAACGCCTCAAGTAAGCGTCGTTTCGAGGCTAAGCACCATTGAGGATGCCAAATATGCGTTCTTAAAGCGTGATATCACGGGGTTCTTAGTCATTCCCGAACACTTTTATAAAGATCTACTGCTGGGGAAAAGCCCAACCTTAGCCTATGCAGCGGATGCTTCGTATTTTTTGGTCTATGGTACTGTTGTAGAAGGGTTAGCAAAAGCGGGCGGAACCTTAGGTGCGCAAGTCAAAGTGAGTAAGATGTTGATTGATGGCACGCCCCTTAGTCTAGCAAGCCATAACAACTCAGCAATTAAGCTCAATATGAAACCGACATTTAACCCCACAATGGGCTATATCGATTACGTTGTTCCTGCTGTGTTTGTCCTTATTTTACAGCAAACATTGATAATGGCAGTGGGCTTACAAACCGGTTCACAACGTCTCGGAAAAGGCTACTGGTCACAAGCCTCAATCCCTGCTTTGTTGTTGGTCAGGACCTTGGTTTTCGTTGTCATTTATTACGTTCTCAGCGCCTATTACTTTGGTATAAGTTTCGAACGCTTAGATGTCAATCACATTGGCAAAGCCGGCGAGCTACTGACATTGCTGTTACCATTTCTGCTAAGTAGTTGTGGATTAGGTTTCTGGCTTGGCACTCTATTACCTCGCGAGAACTGGTCACACTGGTTGTGCTGGTTAGTTCCATGCCGTTGGTCTTCCTCGCAGGCTTCATTTGGCCAGTGGAATCCATTCCAAGCCCCCTACTTTGGATAGCAGATTTGAGTCCAAGCACTTGGGCTATCAAAGGCTTTCTTGCTCTTAATCAAATGGGCGCAACATGGCAACAAGTTGCGACCCATTGGACCGCTCTGTGGTTGCTTACTGTGTTATGGGGTGGGATTGCGTATTGGCGAGCGAGAAGAGTTTAAACGCTCAACTCGCGTAATGCGGCTATCGCATCCTCTGCCTTAGCGGACGGTACAAAGATGTGATCGTGATAAAAAGCAGCGATCACATTGGCACTGATTCCTTTTGACGCAAGTTTGGTGGCAACCGCAGCCGTTAAACCTACCGCGTCAAGGCTGGAGTGCACCGTTAATGTAATCTGCTTGAAGCTTCCATCAAACGCCAACCCTGCATCCAAAGCTACCGATTTTTCGAGTACAAGTGTTAAACCTTCTGCTTCTTTAAAAGTCGCAACAGGATCAAATGATACATAATCTGCTATCTCATCTGTTACAGAGCAAAACACGAACTCTGGCTCCAATAAATGGGGACTTAATGATTTTAATAAGTCATCTAACTGGGTTATCCCTGCCATTCAACTGCTCTCCACAACAAAACACTTAACACTAAATTTAACATCGCACTGAGTGCCTTAAGCTTTCTTTACGAATTTAGCGGTGACCATCATCTCACCAGCACCGTCCACTTTACAATCGAGCTGATGGTCTTTGCCTTCGACAATACGTCTGATAACCGCTTTGGTACCAATTTTTAACACAAGAGAGCTGCCTTTCACCTTTAGGTCTTTGGCGAGAGTCACTTTATCGCCTTCCGCTAACAAAGTACCATTTGCGTCTTTAACGCTAAACCCCTCTTCAACTTCGGAAGGGTCCCACTCGTGACCACATTCTGGACAGATAAGATGGTTTTGGTCTTGATAAACGTACTCTGATTGACAGTTTGGACATGGAGGAAAAGACATAACTACCTATTTTAAATTACTATTTAAGAGACACATTCTAGTTTTAGAACATATTCAGTTTGGCTGTGCTAATAAATCCCGTTAATGAGCATCTGCAAGATGCTCCTAACATAACAGACACTAGAGATAAAACCACTACGTGATATGGTTAAATTGGTAATGCATTTCGATTAACTGATGTTCTCCGACGATTTCAACATCTTGAATAAACACAAAACCAAACTGTTCATAATAGTCACGTAAATAGCCATGGGCATGAATTTCTATTGAACTTATTCCGTGATTTCTCGCGTACTCCATTAATGACCGAACAACATTAGACGCAATGCCCATTCCTCGATAGGTTTTAGTTACCGCAACTCGAGCCATAACAGAAGAGTTCTCTGCTGTTATCGTTAATCGAGCAGTCGCAACGAGTGCCTCATTTTCAGTAACTAATGCATGAACAGACTCTTCATCTAACCCATCTAAATCCAGCTCTTTAGGAATATTTTGTTCAACAGTAAACACCTGATGACGAATAGCTTGCGCCTTTTGTATCAATTCTGGGCTATTTCCAATTACAGTTTTCATTGCAACCTCTCAGCGATTTAATGCCCATTCCACACCATGCGCTGCATGAATTTCTGTCGTGTCGTACAAAGGCACATCGGTATCGCTTTGCTTAACCAATAGTGCAATCTCAGTACAGCCTAAGATCACCGCTTGTGCGCCTTGAGCATGTAAGTTGCCAATGATTTCTACATAGCGCTTTCGTGAATCGTCATTAATAACACCTTGGCAAAGCTCTTGATAAATAACTTCGTGAACCACCGATTGTTCACTGCTGGAAGGAACAATAACTTCGATTCCAAACTTTTCAGAGATCCTTCCCTTGTAAAAATCTTGTTCCATTGTGAAGCGCGTCCCTAACAGGCCTACTTTTGTGATGCCATCTCGAATTAGGCTTTGTGCCGTAGCATCAGCAATATGCAATATAGGAATAGATATCTGCGCCTCAATCTCTGGTGCGACTTTATGCATGGTGTTAGTGCAAATCATTAAAAAATCCGCACCGCCTCGTTCTATGGACTTTGCGGCATCTGAGAGTAACACACCTGTTTCTGACCATTTACCTTGATGTTGTAGTTGCTCTATTTCTGCAAAATCTACGCTATATAGACAGATCTTTGCTGAATGTAATCCGCCGAGACGAGACTTAACGCCTTCGTTTAGCGCTTTATAGTAACTGGCCGTTGACTCCCAGCTCATCCCACCGAGTAATCCAATTGTCTTCATCTATCGTCCTTCTATAATCAAGTAACCACAAGTACTTGTTCAGCAAATATCTTTAGCGTTAATCTGCCAACGGTAATCCATTTGACGGGCCACCTTTTTAGCTAACCCTTCACTAACTAGCTTTGCAACAAGATGTAAACTCATATCAATACCAGCAGAGATACCAGCCGATGTTGTATATTTCCCTGAACTGACCCAACGTTGGTTTCCTATGACCGTTAATGCAGGAAAGCGACGAGCCAAATCGGAAATATCCTCCCAATGCGTTGTCACTGTTAACCCATTCAACAAATCTGCGCTAGCCAATAAAAACGCGCCAGTACAAACGGAAGCGACGTGTTCAGCGTGTTGAGCGGACGAATTGATCCAACTCAGTACATTTTGCTTTGTCATTTCTTCTGTATGGATACCACCAACAACGACCAGTAAATCAATATTCGGATGATCGTCAATAGCGTAATGTGGCAAGACAGTAAAACCACCACGCGCGACAACCGGTGCCGAATTTTCAGAAACCAAAAATACGTTCCAATCGTTGTTATCTAATCGCTTTGCGGTACTAAACACCTCAAAGGGACCGGAAAAATCCAATACCTCGGCGTCGTCGTAAATATAAATTCCAATGTTCATCAACACTCCATGTTTTATGGTCGCTATTAATCTTGAAACAGAATTGGCCGTTCACACTGCTTTATGATCGATCCGCCAAAACGGACGTAAATAAACGGTGATCCATGTTAAAAACTCATCAAGAAAAGGAAATCACCATGTTTAAACGATACGTCACACTAGCATATCTATTCGCTGCAACACTAGTCTTGCCATTGAGTGCCTATGCTCACAATCATGGTATGAAAAAAGACATTGTCGATACTGCCATCGAAAATGGTTCGTTTACTACACTCGTCGCGGCAGTAAAAGCGGCGGATTTGGTCGACACATTGAAAGGCGATGGCCCCTTAACCGTATTTGCCCCTACAGATGAAGCGTTCGCTAAACTTCCCGAAGGCACAGTTGAAACACTGTTGAAACCAGAAAACAAAGACAAGCTTGTCGCCATTCTGACTTATCATGTTGTACCAGGAGAAGTGATGGCGGCCGATGTTGTCAAAATGGATACGGCAAACACCGTACAGGGAGGTGAAGTAAAAATCACGGTTGATGGCGATATGGTGATGATAAACGATGCCAACGTTGTCGCTGCCGATGTAAAAGCGAGTAACGGCGTGATTCACGTCATTGATACCGTATTGATGCCTGAATAAGATTGTCACTCACCTTGAACTGAAAGGTTGGTCCCAAGGGCGGGACTGTAACAATAGGGCGTCAAACTATAACAAAAAGAGGCATAAGCAAAAAAGGGGCATAAGCCCCTTTTTATATTTATCGATTTTTACGTTTATTGATCGACTGTCACTTATCACTCTTTTATTGCTTACATAGTTTTCATTAAGGTCGGTAATCAAGCCTAAGCAACGTCTTCTATTGATTCCGTTTCTAATGAACCAGACTTTTCCAACGGTTCGAAAAACTCATCATGTAAGGCACAAATAGCACGTTGGTATTCTTTATCACTCACCACAAATTGAACGTTCACGTTGCGTAATGACGAGTGAAGAGCAACCGGAGTAACACCACTGTTCATCAAAGATAACACGCCTTTCGCCAAGGTTTTGTTCGTGTCAATCTGAGAGCCAATTGCTGAAATCAATGCCACCATACGGCCTTTAATTGACGCCTTTGGATAGCATTTTTCAGCTTTGTAGAGAACCTTATTCAAGCTGTCTGCGCTACCACCCAAATAATAGGTAATCGAGTTTGCGTTCATTTCTTTACCGATCAAACTGACTCGTGCGTCTGAGATAATTTCCATCAACTCATAACTCACGTTATCAACCTTGCCCACCATTGCTTGGTCGAACAAGTGCAAAGCAAAAACTTTCTCTTTACCCGCAATGATTTCAACTTTGTCTTCTTCCGGACGATAACCAGAAGAAATTAAAGTGCCTTCATGTTCAGGTTCAAAGGTGTTTTTGATTTGCAGTTCGATACCACTTTCACGTAAGCCTGCCGCGGCATTAGGGTGAATCGCCTCCATGCCTAAGTTAGCGAGCTGATCCGCTACATCATAGTTTGTACTACCAATAGGCAACACTTTTTCAGGTCCGACAACACGTGGGTCAGCAGAGCTCAAGTGGTACTCTTTATGAATAATCGCTAAGTCAGCCTGCGTAATCGCAGCAACACGGCTAAATGTCATCTCACTATAACCACGGTCATAAGTGTGCATTAGCCCTTCTTTACAGTAAGCATATCCTGTTACGATCGGTAGCTCTTTTGACACATCGATATCTGAAAACGCGTCGCGAATTGAATCGTCTAAGCTGATTGGCTCTTGCGTATCCCAGCCAGATAAATCAACAAAGCGAGCGTTGATACCCATATTTTTGAGCTTCAATGTGGTGTTGTATGCACTGTGTGCTTCACCGATCGAAGAGAGAAATTCACGAATTTGAGGCAAATACTGGCGCAATGAAAATTGACCGTATTGGCATGTCTCAAGAATATTGGCAATACAGTTTTTCGCTTCCGAAATGCGTGAGCGAATAAACTTATCTGCTCGCATACGATTCATTGGATCAGCAAAAATGTTTTCGTTAGTCAGTAGCATACGATTTTCAACGTACGCTAGAGCCTCTTCCCAGCTGTCATCGCGCTTAGCAACCAGTTGGTATACACCGGCTTTGCTCGTTTTTTTACATTCTAATAGCGCATCAGTCATACCACCGTAAGCCGAAACAACGAAGATTCGGTTATAAGGTGTTTTGGGACGAAGAATAATATTGTCTAAAACGGCGTCAAATGCCGTCATTGATGTACCGCCGATTTTTTCTACGGTAAAAGTCATGATATACCTTTTTTGATTGGTAACTTTAAAAAAAAAAAGAAAAGAGATTTGATGTGTGAGGCGTTTAAACGCCTCACATTAAGTCATTGATGCTTAGTCAACGAGTGGATATACGCCATTTTCGTCGTGTACTTCAGCGCCAGTGATCGGTGGGTTAAATACACACGCCATTACCATTTCTTTATTTTTATAAGCGCGTAAGTAATGTTCATCGTGTTTATCTAAGATGTATAGCGTACCAGGTTTGATTGGATACGTTTCACCACCCACAACTTCAATCTCACCTTCACCACTCATACAGTAAACAGACTCTAGGTGATTTTGGTAATGAATATGTGTTTCAGTACCTTCGTAAATCGTCGTAATGTGGAAAGAAAAACCCATGTTGTCATCTTTCAACAACATACGGACGCTTTCCCAGTTATCTGATACAACGCGTCGTTCACTGTTTTGACACTCTTCAAGATTCTTACGATCATAATTTAAAAATCCTTTTAAGATGCTTGTTTGAAGTGTTTTGCAACAGTTGTTTCTACTGCACTTTCAAAAATGCTGAGTCCTTGATCCAGCTCTGACTCGCTGATCGTCAGTGGACAGAAGAACTTCACAATCTCATCGTCTGGTCCAGCGGTCTCAATCACCATGCCGTTATCAAAACACGCCTTGGTAATTTCAGCAGACATATCACCATTCACACATTCAATGCCGATCATCATGCCACGCCCTTTTTCTTGGACGAACATTTGTGGGTAGCGCTTCACACAACGCTGAATGACTTCACTCACACGTTCAGAACACTGTTTAATATGCGTTTCAAAGTCGTCGTTTGCCCAGTAAATTTCTAGCGCTTTCGCTGCAGTCACAAACGCGTGGTTGTTGCCACGGAACGTACCGTTATGCTCACCAGGTTTCCACTGGTCAAGCTCTGGCTTAAGCAATACAACCGCCATTGGTAGTCCGTAACCACCAATCGATTTAGACAGAGTGACGATATCCGGTTTAATGCCCGATGGTTCAAAGCTGAAGAATGTACCAGTACGGCCACAACCAGCTTGAATATCATCGACAATCACTAATATATCGTTCGCTTTACAGATTTTGCTTAATCGTTGTAGCCACTCGTTAGACGCCGCATTTAAGCCGCCCTCACCTTGCACCGTTTCTAGAAGAACAGCAGCAGGTTTATCCATACCGGCAGAATTGTCGTTTAGCATCGTCTCAAACAGAGCCAAACCATCAACTCCCGCATATCCTTCATATGGCAGACGCGTAACGTTATGCAAGCTAGAACCATTACCCTGTCTATGATGCTGGTTACCTGTCGCAGCAAGCGCGCCAGCAGTACAGCCATGGAAACCGTTTGTGAATGCAACTACGCTAGAACGACCAGTCACTTTCTTCGCCAGTTTTAGAGCAGCTTCTACTGCGTTGGTACCCGTTGGACCGGTAAATTGAACTTTGTAGTCCAACTTTCTTGGTTCAAGGATGTAGCGGTTTAAGGCTTCAAGAAAACCAGCTTTCGCTTCTGAATGCATGTCTAAACCGTGAGTAATACCATCCATTTCGATGTATTCGAGCAGAGCTTGCTTGAGTACAGGGTTATTGTGTCCGTAGTTAAGAGATCCTGCGCCAGCTAGGAAGTCTAAGTAGCGCTCACCTTGTTCTGTTTCTAGCCAGCAGCCTTTCGCTTTACGAAATACAACTGGGAAATTATTTGAATAAGAGCGTACGTTAGATTCCTGCTTTTTAAAAATATCCATGATAAGACCGTTTTTGATTCCTATTGTTTGTGGATTACTTGTGTTGAGGATTACTTTAGAGGAATTCGATACAGATATTCTGTATCGTGCTTGCCTTTAAAATGGGCGTCTTCATCTAAAAATGTGCTGACTTGGCCTAAATTGCCATTCATCGCGTCCAATTTTTTGAAAAGTGCCCAAGAGGCTTTGTTGTCTTCCGTTATGGTCGTTTCAACCATGTTGACATTGTTTAGTTTTTCTCGTGAAAGCAGTTCTTTAAGCATACGAAGTGCTAATCCGTTCCCTCTAAACTTAGGAGAAACTGCAACCTGCCAAACAAACAGAACGTTCTGCTCATCTGGTTTTTTGTAACCAGAAATGAACCCCGCTATGTCACCATTTTGCTCAACCAAAACACTGGTTTTGCTAAAATGAGAAGACTGTAAAAAATTGCAGTAAGAAGAGTTCATGTCCAATGGTGGACAGTCTGCAATCAAGCTATAAATGTCGTCACCATCAGAGATTTTAGGTTCACGAAAAATCCATTTTTTGTTTGTTTCTTTATCAATCTCAGGATAAAGAACCCAAGGTGCTGATGTGATCATGTGAAAAACCATATCCTTTGAGGTCTAATTAAATTTCGCTATTATTATGCGCATCTCTCGCTACCAAAAATCAAATATTTGACAGCATTAAGCGAATAATTGTGATCAATATCACACATTTTACATCCTTAATCAAATCTTAAAATACTTTGAGGTCTAAATTATTGTGTAAATATTATACAAATTTGCCAAAAATCATGCCAAGACATCAAAAGATTAGTGCTCTAAATTTTAAAAAATTCACAACCACCTAACACCCCTGAGGAACGCAAACAGCCTTACACGACAAAATCGGTCAATTAATATTCAAAATTAATTCACGCATTCATGGACTCATAGAATAAACACAATTAAAACCACATCAAGTAACTGTTTTTAAAGACAAATAACTCAAAACTCACACTGTAACCTTTTGGTTACATATAAGCCTATTTCGTTCCAAGATAATTGCAGCACGTTGAAATATTCCAGAAAATTGTTTAGAGTACAAAGCGTTAAGCACATAAAAAAGGACGATAAACATGGATCCCATACTGGAAGTTAAGGGACTTTATAAAGTGTTTGGTGAAGCACCAGAACGTGCTTTTTCTCTTATCGAAAAAGGGAACGATAAAGACAAGATATTCGAACAAACCGGTTTAACCGTTGGTGTAAATGATGTCTCTCTTTCCATCAACGAAGGAGAAATTTTTGTCATCATGGGCCTTTCTGGCTCAGGCAAATCGACGCTTGTTCGCCTACTCAATCGACTTATCGAGCCGACTAAGGGAAATGTCTATCTCAAAGGCAAAGATATTGCCCACATTTCTGAAAATGAACTCAGAGAAGTTCGCCGCAATAACATTTCCATGGTTTTCCAAAACTTTGCGCTTATGCCCCATATGAGTGTCATCGAAAACGCAGCATTTGGTTTGGAGTTGGCAGGCGTAGACATAGAAACCCGTCAAGCTAGCGCCCTCTCAGCACTAGAACGAGTCGGTCTTGGTCCATATTCTGAATCATTCCCAGATGAACTGTCCGGCGGTATGAAACAGCGTGTCGGTTTAGCAAGAGCTTTGGCTTGTGACCCAGACATTTTGCTAATGGACGAAGCTTTCTCCGCTCTCGATCCTCTTATTCGTACAGAAATGCAAGACGAGCTGATCAGACTCCAAAATGACGACAGACGAACAATTGTATTTATTTCTCATGACTTGGATGAGGCGATGAGGATTGGGGATAGAATCGCCATCATGCAAAATGGTGATGTCGTTCAAGTTGGTACTCCCGACGAAATTTTACACAATCCGGCCAATGATTATGTAGAAGCCTTTTTCCGAGGCGTAAACATAGCCAGTGCACTCACTGCGAAAGATATCGCGCGTAAAAAGCCAGCTGCGGTATTCAAAAAGTCAGAATACGATGGTCCTGGTTCTGCTATGCAGATGCTCATGGATAACGACCGTGAATATGGCATTGTCGTTGACAAATCAAGTAAGTACTCCGGCATTGTGTCTATTGACTCATTGCGTTTAGCTCACAAGGAAAACCGTTCACTCGCCAGTGCTCTACTGGAAGATGGGGTGACACTAGAACCCACACAATCAATCAATGACATTCTTGGGATTGTTGGTGGCGTCCCCTATTCTGTTCCTGTGGTTGATGAACACGGTAATTACTTTGGTGTCGTGACTAAATCACGTCTTCTGCAAACGCTAGATAAGGATTAATACGATGTCATCAGAACAATCAAATAACGATCCGTGGTCACAAACAGCCCCAGCACAAAGCGATCCTTGGGCGCAAGGCGGTGAAGCTGCGGGAAACAATGACTGGTTAAATACAGAAGTTGTCGAACAAGCACCGTTCGATATCATGCATCCTTTTCAGGATGCAATTCTTCCTGTCGATCATTGGGTCGAAAATGGATTAAATTGGTTGGTTGAACACGGTCGTCCGGTCTTTCAAGCGATTAGAATTCCAATTGATTTTATCCTTACATCATTTGAAACCGCCTTGGTCTCTACTCCCGCGCCAATCATGGTACTGATTCTATTTTTACTGGCTTGGCAGTTTTCGAACCTCAAATTAGGCCTTTCAACACTCGTCTCTCTTGTGTTTATTGGTTTAATCGGCGCATGGTCGCAAGCGATGACCACGTTGGCACTAGTGTTAACCGCGGTGTTTTTCTGTTTATTAATAGGCCTCCCCATGGGGATATGGTTATCACGTAGTAACACAGCGGCAAAGTTTGTCAGACCAATTTTAGATGCGATGCAAACTACCCCAGCCTTCGTTTATCTGGTGCCCATTGTTATGTTATTCGGTATCGGTAACGTTCCTGGCGTGGTGGTGACTATCATCTTCGCTTTACCACCAGTAGTACGCCTTACTATTTTAGGTATTCAGCAAGTACCCGAAGAACTTATCGAAGCTGGCCACTCTTTTGGCGCAAACAAAAAGCAAATGTTGTATCGCGTTCAATTACCGCTCGCACTACCGACGATTATGGCTGGCGTAAACCAAACCTTAATGCTGTCACTTTCTATGGTGGTCATTGCCTCCATGATCGCCGTCGGTGGGTTGGGACAAATGGTATTACGTGGTATCGGACGACTGGACATGGGGCTTGCTGCAGTTGGTGGTCTTGGGATTGTCATACTGGCGATCTTGTTGGACCGAATTACCCAAGTCCTCGGCGTAAATGCAGGCAATACTAAGCTGCGCTGGTATCACACAGGTCCTGTTTCATACCTTTTAAAATTGAAAACAAAGACGAACCAAGATGACCTAAAAACTAGGAGAAACGTTAATGATTAACTCATGGAAGAACGCGCTGACGATAGGCGCACTTAGTACAATGGCATTTTCCACTTATAGTGTCGCAGAAGATCTCCCAGGTAAAGGCGTTAGCGTCCAACCTGTTCAATCGACGGTGGCCGAAGAAACGTTTCAGACGTTGATCGTCAATCGAGCACTCGAAGAGCTTGGCTACGATGTGAAGCCGACAAAAGAGGTTGATTACAATGTCGCCTACACGTCTATCGCAGAAGGCGATGCAACGTTTTTGGCTGTATATTGGTATCCACTCCATTCAGGTAAATACGAAATGGCGGGAGGTGATGACAAGTTTTTCACTAAAGGCGAGTACATCAGCGGTGCCGCTCAAGGCTACTTGATTGACAAGAAAACAGCTGAAAAGTACAACATCACTAACATTGGTCAGCTAAAGGATCCAAAGATCGCGAAGTTGTTTGATGCGAATGACGATGGTAAAGCTGACTTAACTGGCTGTAACCCTGGTTGGGGTTGCGAAATGGTCATAGAGCATCAACTTGATAGCTTCGGACTTCGTGACACTGTCACGCATAACCAAGGTAACTATGCTGCAATCATCGCTGATACTATTTCACGTTACAAAAAAGGCGACCCAATCCTTTACTACACGTGGACACCATATTGGGTAAGTGGCGTTTTAGTTCCGGGTAAAGATGTGGTTTGGTTAGAAGTGCCTTTTTCATCGCTTCCTGGTGATCGTAAAGACGTCGACACAACACTTGCCAATGGCAAAAACTATGGTTTCGAGATGAACTCAATGCGAATTGTTGCAAACAAAGAATTTGCAGAAAAAAATCCTGCCGCAGCGAAACTTTTCGAAATCATGAAGCTTAACATCAACGATGTGAGTGCAGAGAACATGATGATGAGCAAAGGTAAAAATACCTCAGCTGACATTAAATCTCACGTAAATGGTTGGATTAAAGCTAACCGAGACCTGTTTGATAGTTGGATTGCCGAGGCCAAAAAAGCGGCGATGTAGCCCTCAGGACCAGGCATAACCACTGTTTTTCAAAACAATACGGTTAGTTAATAAACTCGCTAAGAGCCAATTGTTCATCGCAATTGGCTCTTATTTTTTACATCTTATCTTCACTCCCAACTTCCCTTTATCTCATTTAATTTTCACTCCTTAAGAGTTCCTTAAGTTTTGCGTTTTACTTTATTGGTATTCACTCAGTCAAAGGAATCGCAAATGAAACTCAATGTAAGAACTTCTCAAGATAGCTTTACGTTGGACATCGTTGATTCAAAACACCCGTTGTGGAGCGACGTTATTGATCATGTTTCTCTGCGCTACCAAAAAGCATTCTGCGCTGAACTTAAGCAATTTATGCCTGAGTATTTAACCCTAATTAAGAACGACCATATTATTTCAGTTTGCGGCTTTCGCGTCGCTGATCAGGAACCTCTTTTCCTAGAACAATACTTAGAGGGAGAGGCACAAACACTGGTTTCCAATCTATTTGAATGTGAAGTGCAGCGTTCCAATCTGGTGGAATTCGGGCATCTAGCTTCATTTGCTAAAGGCATGTCAGGTCTTCACTTCTACCTCATTGCGGAACGGTTAGTGGAACTTGGTTTTGAATGGTGCATTTTTACTGCCACAGATCCACTGCACGCTATGATGACGCGCTTTGGTTTAGAGTCAAAAATCATCACCCATGCCGACCCTGGCAAAGTCCATGATGCTCAATCAACCTGGGGGTCATACTACGAGCACCAGCCTCGAGTTCTTGCCGGAAACTTAATCCAAGGGCTAGAACGCCTTCGAACACTCCAACAACGAAAACGTCAACAAGCATGGAATAATAATGAATACGCTCCTAGACACCATTAAAAATTGGGCAATGACCCAACCAGAGCACTTAGCATTTGTGGGAAAGGACGATACTGGAAAAACCGTTCAATTAACCTACTCTGAGTTGTTCGATCAAATTCAATATGCTGCGTCTCAACTAAAGGCGCACAATGTTAAAGTGCTCGCGTTGCGTGCAGAAAATAACATTAATTGGGCCATCATCGATCTTGCTGCAATGGCTGCAAACATTGTTGTTGTTCCTATCCCAATGTTTTTTTCTGATAGCCAAATAAGGCATATTTTAATCCAGTCAAACGTCGATACCTTACTAGGAGATTGGAACAACGTTGCCTTACCTGACGGTATCATTCAGCCAACGCCAAACGAACAACTACGAGTCTCTGGCTTACCATTGACACATACATTCGCCACGGTACATGCCCCTTATCTTGAAGGGACCGGGAAAATTACGTTTACCTCTGGGTCGACTGGCCAACCCAAGGGCGTATGTTTAAGCAATGAGCATTTATTCCAAGTTGCCACATCGCTCTCACATGCAGTCAAAGGCTTAGCGCAGTCTCATTTGGTCTTGCTGCCACTATCTACTCTGCTGGAAAATATTACGGGTGTATACGTACCATTAATCTTGGGAGTAACCGCGACGATCCTGCCCGGAAAACACACTGGACTGATGGGCTCTAGCCACTTTGATACCTCTCAATTTACGAAAACGTTAGCCGAGGTTAAACCAGACAGCTTAGTGTTAACCCCTGCTTTACTCTTGGCATTAATACACATCGTAAAAACTCAGCCAACCCTCGCGCTTTCTCTAAAATTTGTTGCCGTCGGCGGTGCAAGAGTGTCTTCACAATTGATTAGTGCAGCCCGTGCTTTAAACATACCCGCTTTTGAAGGTTATGGATTATCTGAGTGTGGTTCCGTCGTCTGTTTGAATACGCCTGCGGAATTCAAACCCGGCACATGTGGGAAACCGTTGCCGCATACTCAAACCCGAATCGCAGACGATGGAGAACTGTTTGTGAAAGGCAGTATCGCCCTTGGTTACTTAAACGAACCCTTTCATCAAGAATGGTTAGCAACTGGCGATTTGGCTCAGATTGACGATCAAGGTTACATCACTCTATCAGGTCGCAAAAAAAATCTTATCGTGACAGCGTACGGACGAAATGTATCACCAGAATGGGTCGAGTCTGAAGCGCTAGCATTTTTGCCCAATACGCCACTGATCGTCACCGGAGACGACCAACAGGCTTTATGTGCAATCGTTACAAAGAGCGAGGGTTTAGAAGAAAAAATCTCAGCGTTAAATAGCACGCTTCCTGATTATGCCCGAATTCAAGTTTTATTGGTGATGGATAACCCACAACGAATTCCGAGTTGGTACACCGAAAACGGCAAGCTTAAGCGTGACGCAATCGAGCGTAGCATCTCTAAATGGCTTGCACACGACATACCAAAATTCACACTGGAAGGCGAAGAGGTACAACGAATCGACCTTTCTCTCCAGTCATCTATCGCTTCTTAAGGAGAAGGTTATGACCCTTTTTTTTGAACAACTCAAACAACAGACTTCTGCCGCTCAACACTCAATGCTCACAGCGCCTGTGATTGCGGAAGTACAACAAGGCCACATATCTAAACCAATGTACATCGCATTTCTGACCCAGGCTTATCATCACGTTAAGCATACCGTTCCTCTTCTCATGGCTTGTGGTGGTCGTTTATCTGCAGAATATGAGTGGGTGCGCAGCGCAATTGCAGAATACATCGAGGAAGAAAAAGGTCATCAAGAGTGGATTCTCAATGACATTGAAGCATGTGGTGGTGATGCTAATGCCGTTCGCCACAATCAGAGGGATGGTCGTGTCGGGCAAGCAATTGAACTGATGGTGTCTTATCTGTATCACAATATTGATCGCCACAACCCGTTGGCATTGTTTGGCATGGTGTGGGTATTGGAAGGAACCAGTGTAGGTATTGGAGGACAAATGGCAGAAAAAATCCAATCGACACTCAACTTACCACCTTCAGCAATGACGTATCTCGTTTCACACAGCGTATTAGATCAAGACCACCTGAAGTTTTTTGAGTTATTAATGAACAAAATAACTGACCCACTCGATCAGCAAGTGATCATTGATTCCGCCAATATGGTGTTTTCTCTCTACGAGCAGATGCTAAGAGAGTTGCCATCTTATTCCAAGCAGCAAGCCGCGTGAGGTGAACCATGCAGATTGAAAACAGTCGCATTTTACTCACTGGCGCAACGGGTGGCATTGGCCAGGCCATTGCAACAGAACTCGCGAGTAGAGGCGCACAGTTAATCCTCGTCGGACGACATGAAGAAACGCTCTTCACGCTCAAATCATCACTACCAAACCAAGAGGTTCACGACGTGTTGGTTGCCGATGTTACGACAATAGAAGGCCGAAGCGAGATTAACAATCGAGCTAAGCAAGTGAACAAAGTGGATGCCATTATCAACAACGCGGGCTGTAACGATTTCTCGCTATTGAGCCATAAAAACAGCGCACAGATTGAAGCGGATATCCAACTAAACCTTCTTGCACCAATGCTGTTGTGCAAATCTGCTCTAAGTTGGTTAAAGCAGCCAGGTATCATCCTTAATATTGGGTCAACATTCGGATCCATCGGCTACCCGGGCTATACGTCCTATTGCGCAGCTAAAGCAGGACTGCATCGATTTACTGAAGCATTAGACCGAGAGCTGTTTGCTACGGGCATTCGCGCTCTATATTTAGCGCCAAGAGCGACAAAAACGTCATTAAACAGCAATAGTGTCAACGAAATGAACCAACAACTAGGAAACAAGATGGATATGCCACAAGTCGTCGCTGAACATGTTGTCACTATGTTGGAAAAAGAAATTTCAGCGAAGTGGATTGGTTGGCCAGAAAAACTGTTTGCGCGCATCAATCAACTGCTACCCAGTGTGGTTTCTTCTGCGATCAGAAAACAGCAAGACACCATTCAGCAATATGTCAATCGCGTACATCATTAACGCATTGATGACAAAAGGACACGAACGATGAACATTAAAACGCTATGTTACACGATAACCCTATGCTCAACGTTGGCATCAACCCATGCATTCGCGGCCGATACACCACTTCATGATGTACAAAAAAAGTGGGCAGAGTGTCAATACAACACGCCTAGTGGCGATGAGCAAGAGCAATGCTTTCATCGCGCTATCGCAAAAACCAGTATTTACCTGGACAGAGAGCCCAACAATCCAGAGCTCACCGTTTGGCTTGCCATCAATAAAGCATCTCTTGCTGGCGCACAAGGCGGTTTAGGTGCATTATCGTTAGTTAAAGAATCAAAAGCCCTGCTAGAAGAAGTGATTGAAACATCACCAAAAACACTCGAAGGCTCGGCATACACAAGCTTGGGCTCCCTATATTATAAAGTCCCAGGATGGCCAATCGGTTTTGGAGATGATGACAAAGCCGAACAAATGTTAAAAAAAGCGTTAGAGATCAACCCTAACGGCATCGATCCAAACTATTTTTATGGTGATTATCTAGCAGAAGAAGGCCGATATGACGAAGCAAAATTGTACCTCACTCGTGCAATGCAAGCGTCCCCACGACCTGATCGCCCTTTAGCCGATAAAGGACGGAGATCGGAAATCGAAACAACACTAGGAAAAATAAAATAATCTATGCGTTTATTACTGGTAGAAGACGACAAACTCCTCGGTCAATCCATGGTGACTTCGCTTAGTCGCCATGGTTACACTGTAGACTGGCTTGAGAAAGGAGCTGGTGTGACTAGTGCACTAAAAGCAGAAGCTTTTACAGCAGTCATTTTAGATCTGACCTTACCCGATATTGACGGGTTAGACGTCTTGCGTAACATCCGTAAGAACGGCTTTAAGCTACCGGTAATGATACTTACTGCAAGAGATGATATACGTGATCGTGTGCAAGGTCTTGATGGCGGTGCCGATGATTACTTAGGGAAGCCCTTTGCGTTAGAAGAACTTCTCGCAAGGCTTAGAGTAATCATCCGCCGACTATCTGGTAGCGCTGATGAGATCATCCAAGTTGGGCTGTTGTCGTTATCTCTATCAGAACAAACTATCAGATACGGAGATACACCGCTCAAACTCACCCGAAATGAATTCAAAATACTGACAAGTTTGATCACCAACGCTGGTCGAGTTCAGAGTAAGGATCAGTTGCAACAATCTCTCCACGGTTGGGACGAAGGGGCAAGCGACAACGCCATAGAAGTTCACATTCACAACCTGCGCAAAAAAGTCCCAAACATCGAAATCAAAAACATACGGGGTGTGGGGTACATTCTTGAAAAGTAACAAGCCCTACTCCATTAAACGTCAGCTGACACTGTCTGTTGGCTTGCTGGTTAGTACGCTATTGATCGTTTCATTGTACTTCAGTTTTCAATCTGCAAAACATGAAGTCGAGGAAGTCTACGACGCTAGGCTTGGCCAATCGGCAAAACTTATGCTGCTAACGCTTTCTATCTCATCGGAGCAAAACAGACTCTCTCAGCATAAAAAGCAGTTCGAAAGCTGGATACATAACATTCAAAAGTTATCTAATGGTAGTGATGACAAAGCGACCGAATTCGGACACCCTTACGAACAAAATATCATTTTCCAGTTTTATCGTAACAATGTGCTGTTATGGAGCTCCGATCCAGAATTGCCATCTTTGTCTTCATCCGCCGACCGCTCCGGCTATTTAGATATTAATCGGGACGGCGTTCAGTTGCGAACATTTCAACTCGCGTTTCCAAATACTAACTACGAAAATGAGTACATCGTAGTAGCTGAAAAGCAGCAAATAAGACAAGAAATCATCAATGAAATTGCGTTGTCGACACTCGTTGAACAAATCATTTTGTTGCCGACTTTACTACTTTTACTATTTTGGCTGATCAATCGATATTTCCGCCCTATAAACGCTTTACGAACGGCTATCTCTCAACGTAATGTTCATCATCTGGAGCGCATTCATGTGACTGACAACACAACCGAACTGGCGCCATTGGTTGATGCATTGAACTCATTACTTTCTGAGTTAGAATCCGCTTGGCAACGAGAAAAACGATTTACCCGTGCAGCGGCACACGAGCTTAAAACTCCCCTAACAATATTACGGCTCAACGCAGAAAATGCACTCCAAAGTCACGAACCAGAGCAACTGAAACGCGATTTGGAAAACATATTACAAGGCATTGATAGAACGGATAGGTTGATTCAACAGCTGCTTACCTTAGCCAAAGTCGAGAGTATGTCGGAACAAACGGTACAAAACATCAAGCTGGAAGCGCTTTTGCAAACCGTGATTGCCGATTTAGCCCCGTTGGCGTTACGTAATGGTCAAGAAATTAGCTTACAACCTTTCCAAGCGCAGTTGCTTGGTGACAGAATTCTGCTAGAAGTGTTGTTCCGAAACCTGATCGACAATGCGATTCGATACTCGGGGTCCGATAGCGAAATCGAAGTCAGTGCAATCAATGAAGGAAAAGTACTCAAAGTGTTCGTTTCAGACACTGGTCCTGAGATACCAAAAGAAACTCGTGAAAGAATTTTCGAGCAATTCTACCGGGGGCATACAGAGAAAGGTGACGGTGCGGGTTTAGGGATGTCAATATGCAAGGACATCGCAACGTTACATGGGGCAACGATTGAAATAGCGCCTCGTCAAAATGGCGTAAACAAGTTTGTGATCACCTTTCCTCTTACCTAGCTTCAGGTGGCCGAGTGAATGGACTTATCACATCTGAATATCAAGCCCCTTTAAGCCGTGAGAACAATATACGAGCATTCACACAGTTATTGGAAAAAATCATCGGTGAATCAGTTCGTAGCCATTCCCATTGAGACTTCAATAAATTAGACTCACATTAATATGAATATCTGCTTAGACGATAAGTAAAGGAATGGCAATGAGCGCAAGTATGATCCTTAGTGAGTCCCTAATTGAGAGCGGGCGTGATATCCCACTAACAGAGCTTTTGTACGCAAAACGAGTGCTGGATAACTACATGGCGGTGGCAAAAGACAGCAGTCCACTTGAGCTACTTACAGAAATGAAAGCAGCCGCACAACAAGTCGAATACTTCAAAACCGAAGATAATCCTTGTGAAGCTCGTAATGTTATCAGCAGCATGATCGATGAAATCAGCCAAGCAGACTCGTTTGAGGCATTTAAATCGATAGCGGGTAAGCCTTCGAAAGCACTAAATGAGTTGATCGAAGATCGTGCTCAATTGATTAAACGTGAACGTGAATTGCTGCTTGCTTCAGGCTACGATGCGTCGCGAATCTAATGTTTTCTAAGCATCGTTTTAAAAGGAGCTCAGTGAGCTCCTTTTATTTTGGATAAACGAAAAGAAAAATATCATTCATAAAGCCGATGTTGGACAGGTATAATCTGCTCTCATCGTTTCCTTACCTACCGATAATATTATGACCGACGCTGACATCGAACTTCAACATATCTGGTTAGAAGTACAAGCGGAACGCTGGCACAGTATTGCACGCTTCCTGTTTAGCTTTTACTGCTACAAATACAACCATGTCAGTAAGACGAACAAACCATGTTGGGAGTCCGCCCGCAACGAGCTACCAGCTTCGAAGACAATTCAAACTCGTAAGCACTGCGTGATAGAGCCATTGATTCCCGAAGAAACCGTCGTCGGTTTATTAAAAGCGTTAAGTAAAGATGGAGATATGTCGTTTCATGCTATGGAGCAAACACTGAACGAGTTTTTGCACTACGTAGTGATCAGCAAGAGCGATCAAGCGAAGCTCAAACCAAATATGCCAGCAAGCTGGTATCAGGAAAGTGAAAGACCCGTAATGGCGCGATTTGAAGTGGCCGGTATTCCGATGAATACGTTTTGACTGGAGAACGTTAAGCTACTGAATGATATAAAATTAAAAAAGGCTTAACGTGGCATTATTAAACAAGCCTTATCGCCAAAGGTAATCACACTAGACTAACCTCGCCGATAAGGCTTGAAACTATGACATGAAACTAAAGCTCAGTCATAAAGGTACCAACCGGTTTTACTGGCAGGTACTTTTCATAAAAACTCTCGTAGGCCGCTTTGGGGTTGAGATCACTAAACACCTCTGGATACATGATCTTGGCGTAAAATTGAATCAATGCGCCATCGATAATCGTTCGGCAAGCACCGTGGTATGCTCCATACATACGATTATTTTTGACTGCAGAAATTGAAGACCAGCCGATACGATTTTTAAAGCCTGCTAATCTTTCTTTCGCTAAAGCTTCGTCGATACCTTCCCCCATTATCATTGCGTCATCACTACCACCTGATTCATAGCCAGTAATGACAATCACATCTGGGTTTACAACGATGATCTGCTCTGGGTTTAACTTGCCCCACCATTCAACGAACGGCGCGGAAATATTCTCACCACCCGCCATTGTTGCTATCGCACCCCACATATTCTTACCAAAGGTATAACCAACTTCACCAACACCTGAAGCACCATATTCTGTATATACTTTGGGCTTATCTAAATTCGCTTTTGCTAAACGTTGACTGATCATGTCGACATTTTGTTGGTATTCATTTGCGATGGTTTTTGCACGCGCTTGCTGACCTGTGATTTCACCAATCAGTTTAGTACTTTGGACATGGCGTTCGACTGTTTGTGCGTTGTAATCGACTACAACTACGGCAATGCCAGCACTCTGCATGCGTTCTACCTCAGATGCCAATGCTTTAAACTGCCAATCCGCTAGCATGACAACGTCTGGGCTCAGGCTTATTACCTTCTCGACAGAAAACGCATTGGTGTCTACACGACCAATTTCTGGAATCTCATCAAGCGATGGGCGATGCGCTACATACGCTTGCCAACTTGCTGTACGAGCCTGCCAGATATACTTTGACATACCTACAACGTTGTCATAAGCCGCTTCCGTACCAATTGCCATGTAATCTTCTGGGTAAAATCCAACCACGACTCTTTTTGCAGGAGCGTCAAATGTTACCTCTCGCCCCAACACATCAGTAACCGTCGTTTGTTCGGCAAATGCCATCGTGCTCACACACACCGCTGCAAGCGCCAATAAATGTTTCAACATCAACAAGATTCCTTTTTATTATATCAGTCTGGCGTTCCGCGTCCGCCTTCGCTTCGCGTATCATAATTCTTTTATTAATGATAATGCAACTAACTATCATTAGTGGTAGTATCGGCATCTCCCAACAGGTACTGTGGTTTCTTCTATAGACCGTTTAGGAGTCTAAGCTGACACTAACTAGGTAGTAATTCGTGCAATCTGTAGATTTAGAACAACTCATCCAACAACAGCGCAAGAGCGAAAAACGTCGATTTATGGTTATTGGTGCTTTTAGCACACTGATTTTCGCCACCTTCGTATTGGACATTATGACGGGTCCCTCTTTGCTTGATGCGACCAAAGTCCTGCACTCTATTTTTGAATTTCTCGGTTTGCCATTCCACGTTGAGCCCTCAACACAAATCATCGTCACCGAGCTACGATTACCCATCGCCATCATGGCTATTGTTGTTGGTGGTGCCCTTGGCATGGGTGGTGCAGAGATGCAAACCTTACTCAATAACACCATGGCAAGTCCGTATACGTTGGGGATGGCGGCAGCGGCTGGTTTTGGTGCTGCCATCACGCTATACATGGGCTCTTTTGGTTTGAGCAGCAATTACGCAGTACCGATAGGGGCATTTCTATGTTGTATGTTATCCGCCTGTTTTCTGTTCTCACTAGCATCAGCTCGTCACATTAGCTCGGGCCAATTGATTCTGGCTGGTATTGCCCTGCTCTTCTTATTCCAATCCTTGCTGTCTCTGGTTCAGTTCGTCTCTTCACCTGAGCTTAGCCAGCAGATACTCTTTTGGCTGTTTGGTAGTTTAACCAAAGCAACATGGAATACCGTCGCAATTACGGCTGGTGTTGTGCTACTTGGTGGGCTTTTATTACTGAAAGATGCTTGGAAACTCACCGCTCTTCGTCTTGGTGAAGAGCGAGCTAAAAGTGTGGGTGTCAATATCACTCGCTTACGTCTCAAAACACTATTTATCGTCGCGGTGATCACCGCTACGGTCACCAGCTTTGTGGGCATCATCGGTTTTGTGGGTATCGTTGCGCCAAACATGGCCAAGTCGATGGTCGGTGAAGATCAGCGATTCTTCCTACCACTCTCTTTCTTAATTGGCGCTTTCTTGCTATCGGGCGCGTCTGTACTGTCTAAAATTATCGTGCCGGGTGCGCTGTTTCCTATCGGTATCGTTACCGCGATTATCGGTGTGCCCTTCTTCTTTTGGTTAATCTTGGCGAAGCGAGGTTAATCATGTTAAAAGCAAAAAACGTCAATATTCAGATTGAGTCATTAACTCTCGCGAACAACTTTAACTTCACGCTTGAACCGGGTCAGGTGACCGCGGTGTTGGGTCCAAATGGCGCAGGTAAAAGCACGTTACTTAAAGCCATTTTTGGTGATGTAACTCTAAAAAGTGGTTCCATTTCTCATTACGACGACAAATTCGACACAACGTCGCTGTCCTCATGGCGAGCCAAATTTGGCTACATGCCACAAGATATTGGCCTGCAAGTGAGTCTGAGTGTAATTGAAGTGGTTTTGATGGGGCGCTTAGACTGCTTGAGTTTGCGGATCGATGACCAATTACTGGCTGAAGGCTTGCACATATTAAACAGCATCGGCATGGCGCACTTAGCGAACCGTGACGTCAGTTCCCTGAGTGGTGGTCAGCGCCAAATGATCTTGTTCGCTCAAGCCATTATGCGTAATCCGCAAATTATGTTGCTTGATGAACCCGTCAGTGCGCTGGACCTCCATCACCAGCATGTTTTGCTCGACCATCTTGTCACTCAAACGCGCGAGCAGAACTACGTGAGTGTGATGGTACTCCATGACCTCAATCTCGCGGCTCAATACGCCGATAACCTATTAGTTATCAAACAAGGTGAGCTAATCTGTGTAGGATCGCCAAAAGACGTGTTGACCACTGAGTTAGTCAAAGATATCTATCAAGTGGAAGCAAGCGTCCATCATGATGATAATGGCGTGCCCTTCGTTCGGACCATGAAGGCCAGTTAAAAAGTACTGCAAAGAAAACGCTTTGCCGAAATGCAGTCCATCGGGGCTCACACCTCATTGATGCTCACAGCTCAATAACACAACACGCAATAACAATGCTCAATCACTTTGGCTCGATAACATTGATCCGGAGTGAATGAGCATTTTAGTAAGCGGGAATGAATCTCTATTGATTGGTTTAATGCGAGCTCAGAGACCGCCATACCTTTCTTTGTTCTTTGTCCATGTACGACCAAGCAATGAATCGACTGATTTTTTGTCCTTGGCTCATTTCGACAACTCGGATTGATTTCACACCCAGTTTTTCCAATTGTTTGCGCATAGGGCGTACATTGTCTTTCTTAGAAATTAGGGTCGTAAACCAAAGCACTTGAGCGCTGAATGCCTGGCTTTCATTGGCCATTTTACGGACAAACGCGGCTTCCCCACCCTCACACCAAAGTTCGGCATTTTGACCACCGAAATTCAGCGTTGGCTTAACCGGGTCTGCACTTGTTGGCTTCGCGCCTTTTTTACGCTGATTGGCTTTTAAGTTGTCCACTTTGCGTTGGCTGCCCATCGCGGCTTCTTGTGCTGAACGATGAAACGGAGGGTTACAAGTAGTGACATCGTAACGCTCACCAGGGCGAATAACACCGCGATAAATATTGCTTTGGTTCACCTGCTTGATCAGTACAATCCGACCAGATAAAGCGGCATTTCGATCGACAATTGCTTGAGCTGACTGGATCGATTTAGCATCAACATCACTGCCGGTATAGTGCCACCCGTACTCAGTAACACCGACAATTGGGTAAATGCAGTTCGCGCCGACGCCAATGTCCAATGCACGCACTTCATGATGTGGATATTTACCTTTTTGTTCACCATCTAGCAGCTCAGCGACACGGTGAATGTAATCAGCACGCCCCGGGATTGGTGGGCATAAATAGTGCTCAGGGATATCCCAAAAATCGATATCGTAATAAGCCGTTAGCAACGCTTTATTGAGCATTTTTACCGCTTTTGGATCGGAGAAATTGATCGAGTCTTCCCCTTTTGGGTTCTTAATGACAAAGGATTTTAACCGAGGCTCACTCGCGGTCAGCTTTTTAAAGTCGTAACGACCACGATGCGGGTTACGCTCATGCAATCCGCTTTTGGCAATTTTTATAAAGTCCACATCGCTTTTTTCTGCGGGTGATTTTGCTTTGCCTGAGGGTTTGTTTTTAACTCGCTTTTCTTCTTTAGCGCCTTTATTTTCCTGCTTTGATGGTGCAGGTTTTCTAGACTTTTTTGGCTTAGCGGTATGGTTATTGTTCTTCATTCGAGTTCGCTTTTAAATCGAGGTAAATCATAAACAGACGTGCATCAAACTCTAACTGATGGTATTCAGGTTCCATATAGCAGCAGAGTTGATAGAACGCTTTATCGTGGTTTTTCTCACGGGTATGCGCCAACTCATGAACCACCAGCATTCGCAACAATGGCTCTGGCGCATCTTTAAACACGTTCGCAATACGAATTTCATTTTTCGATTTAAGCTTTCCGCCATGATTACGGCTGATCACGCTATGCAACCCTAGCGCGTTATTGATCAAGTGAATCTTCTTATCGTAGACCACTTTGCTGATCGGTGCGGCTTTCTTCATGTAGCGATTTTTGATCCCCATAGCGTATTCGTAGAGCGCTTTCTCACTCTTGATTTGATGGCGTTCTGGGTAGCGTTTTTCGAACCAAGGAATGAGCGTACCCTTATCGACCAATGAGCTAACTTGCTCGACAATATGCGGAGGATACCCCTGAATGTATCGAAGTGACGGATGCATGATGTAAAGTCTGCTATGACAATAGAAAGGCGCTCAATATACCTGAGAGTCCTAAGACTTTCATCTCGTCATTGCTTTGGTTACACTTCGCATCCCAAAGATAATTGAGAGAAACTCCATGAAACGTGTCGTTCTTTACATCAAAGACAAATGCCCCCATTGCAAAGATGCTCAACGTTATCTTGACTCTAAAAATATTACTTACCGTCTGTGTAATGCCAAAATGCAACGCGGTCGTAAAGAGCTAGATGCGCTGGGAGCCCGTTCATTACCAGTGTTGAAGATTGGTGATAGCGTGATGATCGGTTGGAATCCAAAAAACTTTGAGAAAATGTACAAAGGTGATTAGCGCCCTTTCAAAGTGGGCTACAAGTACCGCTTAATAAAATCAATAAACGTTCTATCGGCAATCGATAAATACCCTTGTTTCCGCCATGCCAACGCGAGATCGAGCGTGACAGGCGGATCAAAAGGGATACCGACTACGCCTTGCTCATTCTGCGTCACCAGTTCTAATAATGCAGTAATAGCAAATTCTTGTTTTACGATACTCAATATCAACGGCAATAAGTTAGTTTCAAATGAAGACTTCATGGTAAAGCCATGTTCTTCACTGACGTGATCGAGAAACTCTCGGTGGAAATAACCATGTTGAAACATCACCAGTTCATGTTCAAAAAACTCGTTAAACGATAGTGACTGACGCTCGGCAAGATCATGCTCCGGCGCAACCACCGCGACCATTTGGCTGGTAAATAAATGGTCGGTTTCAAGATCGTCAGGAACATTATCACAACTGATCACGCCAATATCGAGTTGTCCATTGAGTAGCATACGCCTGATGGATTGAGTCCCGGCTTCAACCAATGTTAACTTCAGATCGGGGAACTGGCTCTTAAAGGCCATAACAATACGTGGGAAAAAGTAGCTTCCCATCATTGACGGCGTCCCCAGTCTTACCTCACCTTTCGCCAGACCTTTAAGTTCATCAATCGCAAGTTGAGCGTCATGTAACTGCTGAATTACACGCCTAGCGTGCACGAGCAGTATTTCACCCTCTTGAGTCAGACTAATTTTCTTATCGTCACGACGAAACAGAGTGACACCCAATGATTGCTCGAACTTTTTAATAGAGATGCTCAACGCTGGCTGAGCAATATTCAAAGCCTTGGCGGCATGAGTAATATTGCCGTGTTCTGCAACAGCGAGAAAGTGTTTGAGTTGTTTCGATTCCACTAGATCATATATATATGGTTTCCATATTTTTAATATATTTTTTTTATTTACTTTCAGCTGATAAATTGATCACACTTTAGATACATTTGCGCTCACGCGACAGGCAGGAAACATGGTCACCTTCGGTACTCCAGAATACAAACGAATCACACTGGCGCTCGCGCTGGGTTCGTTTTTAGTATTCTCCAACTTATATCTGTTTCAGCCGATGCTGCCGACCTTCGCCGAGCTGTTTACGATTTCAGAAACACAAGTGAATTGGCTATTTGCGTCTTCTACTTTAGCGCTTTCTTTTAGCCTCGTGCCGTTGGCCGTATTGTCGGAGTCTGTCGGACGAAAACCCGTGATGACCGCAGGGCTCTTCTCCATTCCTGTATTGTCGCTACTGATGCTATTTGGCGACTCCTTTCTGTTCTTGGTGGTCTGTCGTGCCCTGATCGGCATTGCATTGGCCGCATTTGCTGCCGTTGCCGTTGCTACATGGCCGAAGAGCTGGATAAACATGCGTTTTCCATGGCCATAGGAACCTACATTGCGGCAAACTCTCTCGGCGGCATTGCGGGTCGAATCAGCGGTGGGTTATTGGCCGATAACTTTAGCGTCGATATCGCGATAGAAGCCATTATGGTCGTGACACTGATTGGCGTCATCTGCGTTTACTATTTGCTGCCAAAACAGCGCAATTTCACCCCATCTTCCAGCGGTCTGCGCCAACAAAACCGTGCCATTATCGGTCACTTCAGAAACCAACGTGTGTGGTTTGCCATGCTAATAGGCGGTCTTAACTTCGCGTTATTCGTCAACCTGTATTCAGTAATGGGATTCAGGCTGGTCAGCGACCCTCATAACATTCCTGTTGGTTTAGCGTCACTCATATTTGTTTGCTACTTGGGCGGCACATTTTCATCACGTTGTGCGGGCCACTGGAGCAAACGTTACTCATCTATTTTGGGCATGTTCTTAGGTGCTGTTCTCAGCATGAGTGGCATGTGGATAGCGGCATTCGAAAGTATTGCAGCCATGTTATTCGGTTTGCTACTGATTAGCTTTGGCGCATTTTTCACTCACACCTTGGCATACGGTTGGGTTGGGCAAAAAGCCACAACAGCGAAAGCCACGGCAACAGCGCTGTACCTTGTTCACTATTATGTAGGCGGAAGTTTGGGTGGATTCTTACTGCTGTATTGCTGGCAACATGGCGGATGGTCAACGGTCTTGATTGGCGGCAGCGCGTTATACATCGCCATGTTTAGCGCGATTGTTTATTTAAAACGGATTACGCAGGCCCATGACATGAGAGGTAGTTCAACCACTGTGAGTTTAAAAAGAAGTTAGGTCACGCCCTAGCTTACTTTAGCGTGCAGGGTTCACAGCATGGCTAGTGTTGCAGACTAAGCCGAACCCTCAACATCAGCTTCTTGCGGCTATTTGAATCGCTATCTGCTATGCTTGCGTCACCTAGAAAATGTTTTAAAACGTCGTATGTCAACGAGCTCAACACCAGAAACACAAAACAAAGAGATAGCGGGAATCACACAACAAGTCGAACAGTGGCTCAATGATGTGGTTATCGGTTTGAATCTCTGCCCTTTTGCTGCAAAACCACAACGTAATAACCAAATTAAAATCTTTGTCAGCGAAGCTACTCAAGAGGAAGCGTTGTTGGAAGATATTTTGTTGCAGTTGATGGAACTCAGCAACACCGACCCAGAAGACCTGGAAACCACGTTAGTCGTGGTACCTAACATGCTGGATGATTTCTGGGACTACAACTTTTTTATTGATTGGGTTGAAGGTTTGATTAAACAACAAGATTGGGAAGGCGTGTTCCAATTGGCGACATTCCATCCAGACTACTGTTTTGGTGGTGCGAAGCCAGAAGACGATGAAAACCTGACGAATCGATCGCCATTTCCGATATTCCATCTGATTCGTGAAGAGAGTATGGAAAAGGTTCTCAAACACTACCCAGATCCAGAGTCCATCCCAGACACGAACATAGAGCGCGTCTCTTCTTTGACTGAAGATCAGCGCAAAAAGCTTTTCCCCTATTTATTTAAATAAATTATTTAAAAAGCCGTTCACATACGTTTACCAAACCGTGTCCCCTTAAACCCACTAGGCAGATTTATAAGCAGTCAGAGCCTGATCGCTTGGGGATTAAAGTGCGGTTTGTTATCATTGCGGCTTCAATCGATTCAATGGATATCAGAATGCAACTGTCAAAGCTAACCCAAGAGATTTTTGATCACTTATACCGTGACATTACCGAGTTCCGTAGCACATTCGACCTACCAGTCGCAGACGAAGCGAGCCTAGATAGTCAGGCAGATACACTACACACGTCTTTAGCGATCGAAGAACTGACTGAGTTAGCAGAAGCGGATTGTAAGACCGAGCAAGCCGATGCAATTATCGATAGTGTTTACGTACTGATGGGTCGCCTTGTTCATCTTGGCAACAGCAAAGTGGAAGACAACCTGGCAATCAGTTATCTAATCGATCTCTTGCTGAACGTCGCAGTTAACCGTGGTATCGACTTTATTCCGTGCTGGGATGAAGTGCATTCTAGCAACATGAGCAAAGTGTGCCGCAATGAGCAGGAATACACGGAAACTGAAGCATTTTACGCTGATCAAGGCATCAAATTAATGGCCGTTCATCAGGGCGAATACATCATTGCGAAATGTGCAGAAGATTTTGTTTCCGAAGGCAAAACAGTTCGTAAAGGCAAAGTACTAAAATCGGTTTACTACCGCCCTGCAGATTTAAAGCCACTGACGCAATAATCACCAAGCAGTAAGCAGTAAGCAGACAACAAAAAACGACCTCAAGCAGGTCGTTTTTATATATAGTCAAATAGCCGATAAAAGGATAACGCTCAACGTATTAGTCAAAGATTAAGTAAGGCCTGTCTTCTAAAATGACCTTTCTTACCGACGTATTGAACACCTCTCCAACCCTTTCTTCTGTTAATACATCTTCCGCACGACCAGAGGCATGAAGAACGCCGTTACTTAACAGCAGCACTTTATCAGCATGCTTTAACGTGCGATTGAGATCGTGGTTCGCCACTAATACGCAAAGTCCTTGCGCTGCGACAGCACTGATCAGCTTGTAAAGTAGCCCTTCTTGCGCAATATCCAGCGGCGCTGCTGGCTCATCCAACACCAATAACTTTGAGTATGGATTAATAGTACGCCAGACTTGTAAGCACACCCCGGCGAGACGAACACGTTGCCACTCCCCGCCAGAAAGCGTTTGAATACTGCGATGAAGCTTATCTTGCAATTGCACAAGTTCGACAATCTTGTTCACCGCATCTCGAACCTTACTCTCCGTAATCACCGCTCCGCTTGGTAACGATAAAGCAAGATATTGAAAGACATCGACATTAAATGCGGGTCGGGACTGCTGGCATAAATAACTTCGTTGATGTGCTTGTTCCGACAACGGTAAGCGAAGCAAATCATTACCGTTGACACACACTTCTCCACTGACGCTCGCTTGGTGCGTTAGCGTGCCTGATACAGCCGCAAGTAACGTACTCTTGCCTGAACCATTGGGACCAACGACATGAACGACTTGACCCTCATCGCATTCGAATGACAGTGGCAGAAGTCGTTTACCTACCGCTATGTGCTTAACGTGCATCATGGCTCTTTACCAACATCCAAATAAAAATCGGGGCACCAATAGAGGTCGTCATAACTCCTAATGGTAACTCAGCAGAGTCGAGTAATAATCTTGCACCAATATCCGCAAATACCAGTAAAGCAGCACCAGAAATCGCAGACAGAGGCAATAAATAGCGATTTTCGGTACCAAACGCCAAACGAAGTAGATGAGGCACCACCAAACCAACAAAACTGATCACCCCTCCAAGCGCAACTGAGCCTCCGACCAGAACAGAAACGGCCAAAATCAGCTTCCAACGCAGCTGATGAACATCAATACCTAACTGGGCTGCATGAATTTCTCCAAGCATCAACTTATCAAGGGGCTTGCCTTTGCAACAAAGCCATATTAAGACAGGCAGCATCACTAAAGTGACCGTATGTTGATACCAACTTGCACCACCAATACTGCCCATCAACCAATACATAAGTTGTCGAAGGCTTAAATCATCACTGAAGTAAAATGCCCAGGTCACCACCGCACTCGAGAGAATGCCTAAAGCAACACCAACAAGAAGTAAGCGTGCTGTCGTCAGATGCATCGCTCTTGCGATCGCCACTAAGATGAAGGTAAAAACCATGGTTCCCGCGATCGCGGCCAACATAAATATGATTGGTGTGGGTAAGGCAGGCGAAGCAAACATCACCAGCACCATAGCCAGGCTGGCACCACCAGAAATGCCCAATACACCCGGTTCAGCTAAGACATTGCCCAGTAACACCTGCAAAGTCGCACCAGAAACAGCAAGCGCGGCGCCGATAATCGCGGCAGAAAGCAATCTTGGTAGTCGAAGGTCCACCAGCAGCTTGTGCTCAAATGAAGATAAAGATTGAAAAGGAGAAAGAAAAATCTCTCCGACCATCACATGTATAGCAGAGAGCAGTATGAGCACGGCCGACATAATCAAAAGATTTCGTTGCCAGCGACGTTCCTTATTCAGGATAAGTTGTTGAAAATCCATAATGGCCAGAAAAAACAAACGAGGCCTAACCTTACAGTTAAGCCCCGGTAAATTGCAAATGACTTCGATTCGGTTACCAGCAAATCGCCCATAAAAACAGACTAGTCGCCTAAAACTGCTTATTAATCGTAGACGAGTTCACCATCTTCAAAGCGGGTTTTTACTTCACACACCATTAATGCTGCTCGTTGGCCAATCGCAACGTGTCTATTTGGGAACACAATCGCTTCGTTGTCGTTCTTCGCCATCAATGGTTTATCACCATCATGACCAAACACTTCACCATGAACAAACGACGTAAAATTATCGACATCGTCAGCAAACATAAAATCGAAATCTTCGTTTAAGCGAACAATCGTTCGACTAACGCGATACTTAATACAAGGCTTTGGCAAATGCTCTGGCTGTGATTCTGCGATCAAATTACGCAGTGCTAAATCAAACGCAGTTAACCTGTCTAAGTCATTCTCCCCGACCTTAGCCACACGGCCAAGCTCCATAGTAAGGGCTTGAGCACCAAAGTTTTCCGCGCTGTACCAGCTAAATGTGCTCGATGGTGAGTTTGAAAGCAGAAGCGCTTCAATGTGTGCGCTGTCCAGAAAACTCATCAAATCTGCACTTCGGACCGGATGGCGAGTTTTCGGACTGACCGCAAACGTATAGTGTTTCGAACCGCGGATAGCGCAATGTAAATCGAGATGCCAACGCGTTGTTGGGTCGGTGTCTTGATAGAAATTGGTGACCAACTGCTTTAATGCCTTAGCAATGTCCAACTCTTTCGTTTGAACGTGGTCTTTTTCATCAAACAAACGGTTGAGATTTTCTTCTAGAAATCGTGTGTGAGCTAAAGTCGACTCTGGATGAGCGATGATAAATAAACAGCGCGCTTCAACACTGCCAAAACCGGATTCAATATCTTTAATGATCGAATCAACCAGTTCCATCGGAGCGGTTTCGTCACCATGAATGCCACACGAGATGATGATGTTCTTGGTATCCTGCGTGTAGTTCGCTGGGATAACCTCTAGCACACCACGCTGACAAAGTTTCAGTTTGACGCCATTAGACAACACCTGCTCCTTAGGAGCCGCATCAATATGCAGGTCTAACGTGTCAGTCAAAAACGATTGGCGAAAGAGAGATTTCGTCATGCGTTACTCCTTAATTGCACGGCGGGTATGTTAATAAATTGTACAAAGAATTTTTGTTGCTGCGATCCCACATATAAGCAGTAACCATTATTTTCTCCGAAAATCTGATACCTTTTAGCCCCGTAATCTCAAACCAAGCATTAAATTGTCTGTTATTTAAACGATTACAAAGTGTTAATCGATGAACTTTACCACAGGCACTATCGATATCATTATGATTTGATCAACTTTTTGTCTCGATTCGCCAACCGATTCACAGTATGTGTTCTAATTCGGCAATAACGGCTAAAACGCAGACAATTATTGAGCGAAGGAAACGCCAATCGCTCGCACTGACGGGTATATTTGGTCGTCCACGGTCAGCGTTATGTGCGTCATTGAGCCATTGCCAATGGCTAGCGTCGAATACCACTTAGGGTTTCGCCAATCGAGTTCTAATACATGAGCCAATATCATCCTAATGACACCGCCATGAGTGACGATTAACACGTTGTCGCTTGCGTCGTTAACGATTCGAGACCATGCGTTATTTACTCGTAAAGAGAATGCATCTAAGCGCTCTGCGTTTGGCAATGGGTGCTTGGCAGGCGCTTGCCAAAACGCGTCGAGCTTCTTCCACTTCTCCGTCAGCATATCAAATGGCACACCATCAAAGTCACCAAAGCCCATCTCCTGCAGATCTTGATCTTGCACGACAGGCAGCAACTGTTGTTCACCGATCATTTGCGCGAGGTCGTAACAACGTGAAAGCGGTGACGAAATAATCGCCCCGACCTCTAGCCCATATTCTTTCCATGCATGAGCAATTCGCTGTTGCTCTTTGTCATCGACTTTTAAGTCGGTTTGACCATGCATGCCGGGTGCAGCGTTCACTTTTCCGTGCCGCACTAAATAGATATTCAGCGTTTTCATATCTTCCTAACCCTATTCTTTTAGGACGAGAGGCAACCCAGCAGCCACAAACGTGACACGGTCACATACCTCTGCGAGTCTCTGATTCATTCGACCCGCATTATCGACAAAATAACGACTGACCGCGCCAAGCGGAACCACACCCATACCAACTTCGTTGGAAACAAAAATCACCGATGCTTCACAGTGAGAGGCGGCCTCAACCAACCGATTGATTTCTACCTCGAGTTTTTCATTCGTGCAGTCATCACCCAACTCAAATATCCAGTTATTGAGCCACAACGTGAGACAATCGACTAACACAACATCATCACGACCTAAGCTTAACAGTAACGCCGCCAAGCGCCGGGGACATTCATGCTCTTGCCACCCTGCTCCGCGTTGCTTTTTATGATGCGCGATCCGTTCGCGCATTTCGTCATCAAATGGCAATGCCGTAGCGACGTAATGCAGCGTTGCCCCTGAAGTATGTGCCAGCGCTTGCGCGGACTGCTCTGCAAGTCGGGATTTTCCGGAGCGAGCTCCACCTAATATTAGTTGCTTCATGCGATTAGTCGTTCCATGAGATAAGTCGTTCTATGAGGTCAATGACATTAAGAACCGAGGCACCACGCGATTAAAGTAAGATATACCAGTAATTCTGCGAGTTGCTGAGCCGCTCCGAGACAGTCACCCGTAAAACCGCCAATTCGCTGAGTGAGCCAACGCTTAAAACCAAAGCGAAATAATGCAAGCACCACAGTGATTAACGCCGCCTGAGCCACCCCGAGGAAAAGCGCGACGACACCACCAGTGAACAGTAAAATCGCCACTTCTAGCGACGACTGTTTATTTGCAAGCGGCTTGCTCTTTGATGTATCGCTGTCACTCACATAAGGCATGTCATAAATCAGCGTCGCGGCTAACGTTCGGCTTACCGTATAGGCCACCACGATAATCAATTCGAATTCCGGTAATGAAACCAACTCACTCCAAAACACATACTTGGCCAACAACGCCATGATTAAGGTTGCTGCGCCATACGTCCCGATACGGCTGTCTTTCATTATCGTGAGGCGACGTTCTTGCGTCATCCCTCCGCCAATGCCATCGGCCATGTCGGTCAGTCCATCTTCATGAAAAGCACCGGTAAGCAGCAAACTAAAGGCCATAGTTAGAACTAGCGCTACTGCATCAGGAAGCAATGTGTTGAACAGCCAAAAAGCCAAGGCACATAATCCACCTAAAACAACACCAACCAACGCAAAATAGCGTCCAGCCTGGTTCATACGTTCTTCGCTGTAAGGTAAGTTAGCCGGGACAGGTAAACGACTAAAAAAGCTCACCGCCAACAGAAAAAGTTCACCTTGATAACGTAAAGAGCCGCGTACTTTATCCTCTGGCGTTTTCAGAACTGACACTAGACGGTGACTCCCGCGCTCTCAAAACTCGCCATGTTGTTATAAAACTGGGCTGCCGCTTTTAGCAGTGGTAACGCAAGTGCAGCACCAGTCCCTTCTCCCAGACGCAGACCAAGATCCAACAAAGGCTCAGCTTTTAAGTATTCGAGTACAAATTTATGCCCGCTCTCTTCAGAACGGTGGGCAAACAACATGTAGTCACGCGTTTCTTCATCAAGTAACGTCGCAATGTACGCCGCGACTGAGACAATAAAGCCGTCAACTAGAACTGGTGTTTTCAAGCGCTTAGCTTCTAGGAATGCCCCCACCATTTGAACAATCTCATAACCGCCGACTTGAGCTAAAACCGCTTTGGTATCTAGGTCGTGACATCGGTGAGCACCTTTTGCAACCAGTTTGATCTTTCGGTTAAGTTGCTCTTTATTGATACCCGTTCCTAGCCCAACACAGTGGTCCACTTCCAACGGGCTAAGTGCAGTCAACAACGCCGACGCAGAACTGGTATTGCCAATCCCCATCTCACCAAACATCAATAGATTCGAACCTTCGGCAATACTTTGTTCTGCGATTTTTGCGCCGTAATCCAGACCCAGCGCCACTTGCTCTAAGGACATTGCACTTTGTTTAGAAAAATTGGCCGTACCATTGCCTAAGCGTTGCTCGACCAGATTTGGGTGTGACTGAAACTCTGGAACCAGGACGTTAATCGGCTCCAGCATGCCACAGTCAATCACTTTGAATTCGATTTGGTTCAAATCACAAAAACAATTGATCGCCGCACCACCGGCCAAAAAGTTGGCCACCATCTGCTGAGTAACAGCACTTGGTGCGATACTGATCCCCTCTTCTGCGACTCCGTGATCACCAGCAAACACTAACATCGTTGGTTGACGAATGGTGATGTGTTCCACCGCTTGCGTTTTACCCTGGCTTTGTATGAGCGCGAGTTCCAAGGCCACCTTCTCGAGTAACCCTAGCGAGCCCAATGGCTTGGTTTTATTATCAATGCGCGCTTGGATATCAGCAGCAAAAGAGCGATCCATATGTCCATTTTCCTTATAAATGCGGTTTACGTTTTATTCAACGTCAACGGAAGAGAGAAACAGTGTACGTATCTCTTACGCAAATTCACGTGATTTTTTTATAACATGACAGCCTCGCTTTACCCGATATGAAAACCTGCGTATAACAATATAATCACGTACGTTCTCACTTCGGAGAAGACTCATGAACAGCAGCGTCAATACTTATGCCATCATTGCGGGTGCCACGGGCTTAATTGGCCAACAGGTTTTAACCAACTTACTCACTCAGCCCGGTATCCCTGCTGTATATGCTCTCTCTAGACGCCCACTCACTGGTATTGCCGACCCAGACAAAAAAATCATTCCACTCATTGACGCCGACCTTTCGATTTACGATTGGGATGAAGAGCAACCTTCGCCACAAGTGGGGTTTATCTGTTTGGGCACAACATTAAAGCAAGCTGGCAGCAAAGAGAACTTACGTAAAGTGGACGTAGAGCTCGTCACGAAAGTTGCCCGTCAAATGAAGATGATTGGCGTGAAACGGTTAGCGGTGGTTTCCAGCCTGGGTGCAAACAGCCAATCACGCTCTCATTATCTTGCTTGTAAAGGACAGATGGAAAGCAACATAGAAAAGCTGGGGTTCGATGAGCTAGTCTTCGTCCGCCCTGGTCCTCTAGTCGGTCAAAGAGAACAACCACGAGGCGATGAAAAACTGGTTCAGAGCCTGTTGAAAATCCTTCGCCCTTTGATGATTGGGAAACTATCTAATTTCGTGCCAATTGCTGCGGACGACGTTGCTAAGGCCATGATTTATCAAGTATTCAGCTATCAAGAAGATAAAACGACATACCTAACCCGAAAAGACATGCTCGATTTAGTAAGGCACTATGATTAAGCATCAAAATAGAGACATTCTCTAAAACACCCTGCCTTAGCAGTTAATATAATCGCGAATCATATAACATTAAGAACTATATCATTCCTGTTTTTCATTTTTAAACTGAAAGACAGAGGGGTATCTTACCGTCCCCGCTTCGTTAGTAAATTGCAGCATGTTTCGCTGAATAATAAGGTAAGGTTATGAATTTCGCAGTAGTTGCCTCTCTTGTTGTATTTGTTGGCATATTATTTTTTCTATTTCGCCAGCAACAAAAACAACACACTCTTTCTCGTCTCGTTTTAATTGGTCTTGTTACTGGCTCTTTGTTTGGCTTAGCGCTTCACCTCATTCATGCTGAAAACGGCAGCGTGATATCAGACGTGTTGTCTTGGGTCGCCATCGTCGGTAACGGCTATGTTGGGCTGCTAAAAATGGTGATCATGCCATTAGTCTTGGTGTCGATGATTTCCGCGGTTGTAAAACTGGAAAAAGGCGGCTCACTGGGTAAGATTTCTGGTCTGACAATTTCAGTGTTACTTGTCACAACCGCTATCGCCGCATTGATTGGTATCGGCGTAGCTTCCGCCTTTGGTCTGTCAGCAGAAGGGCTTACCGAGGGTGCGCGAGAAACCGCTCGCATTGCCGTGCTAGAAAGCCGTGTAGGTGCAGTGAGCGACCTAACGATTCCTCAGATGCTGGTCAGCTTCATTCCAACCAACCCATTTGCAGACCTGACAGGTTCTCGTTCAACCTCGATTATCGCGGTCGTAATCTTCGGCGTTCTAACCGGTATTGCTGCACGTAAGGTCATGCAAGAAAAAGCGGAACTGGAAACACCAATTCGCACTTTTGTTGAAGCTGCACAATCTATCGTAATGCGTCTAGTTAAAATGATCATGGCGCTAACGCCTTACGGTATCGCTGCGTTGATGACCAAAGTAGTCGCAACATCGAGTGCTTCTGACATTCTTAACCTACTTGGCTTCATCGTTGCGTCCTACGTTGCCATTGCACTGATGTTCGTTGTACACGGCATTCTGGTTTCTTTTGTTGGTGTAAGCCCAGCAGAATACTTTAAGAAAATTTGGCCAGTGTTGACCTTTGCGTTCACTTCACGCAGTTCAGCCGCTACCATTCCATTGAATGTAGAAGCGCAGATCACCAAACTGAATGTGCCACCAGCTATCGCCAACCTATCCGCTTCATTTGGTGCCACAATTGGTCAAAATGGTTGTGCGGGTATTTACCCAGCGATGCTTGCCGTGATGGTTGCGCCAACAATGGGCATCAACCCGTTAGACATTAACTTCATTCTGTCATTGGTCGGCATTATTACCATCAGCTCATTTGGTATTGCAGGCGTTGGTGGCGGTGCGACATTTGCCGCATTGATTGTACTCCCTGCAATGGGCTTACCCGTGACTATCGCGGCCCTACTTATCTCAATCGAACCATTGATTGACATGGCACGTACTGCACTGAACGTTTCAGGTGCAATGACGGCAGGTACTATTACAAGCCGAGTATTGAAATCTGAGCAAGAGCAAGGAACCGCCGAAGAGGCAAATGCCTAGTTTGCTCGTTTCTCACTAAGAAACAACGCATAAAATCAAGCCGATGGTTTTTCCATCGGCTTTTTGTTTGTTGATGAGCACAGTTTGTTAGGTAATCGAACAACCAGTTCATTAATAGTTACGTTCACACCAGCTTTCCCAATCATCAGTTCCTAGCCTTTTCCGAGCCCTGTATATCCTAAACGCAGTGATCAGTCCCATCCCTATCCCAAAAAAGACAGATGAAACAAGGTAGTTTGACCAACGTTCAGGTTCGCTGTGCCACCACATAATCCACATCATAGCGCCCCATACTAACCCCATAAATACGCCCCCGACTAAGATGACTTTCGTAAGGGATTGAAAGACCAAAGGCATACTTGTGCTGTCTTTGTGTTTTGACCAAATAAATAGGTTTGGTCCCGTTAAATCAGCCGGAACACCTTTTTCAATAAGATGTAGCTGGATAAATTCGAGCTTGTTCATCATAACCTCATAACTTGACTTGCCTGTTATCTATATCCTGATGACCTAAATCGATTTGTCGAGAATGGGATTTTTAATACTGCGATGGACTTCAAAGCGTATCTGGAAGTTCGAGCAACGACTGACTGCTTAAATATAGTCTGAACGTAACGCCAGAGTTACTTGCAGGATTGGGTTTGAATACACCGTGGTATCACTTAACTCACTTGATATTCCTTTAGCTTTTAGATTGATCGGGTAGCGCCTCGTAGCTCGGTATATCATCTAAATTCGCAGCCCAACTTGCTCCACTTCCAACAAAAATTTTGGCGGTAGGCATTATTGGGACAGGACTATCGAGACTGCCCGCAGGGACCATGACGCTGTTTATACTTTCAATCACAGTCGGGAGTGCAGACCCACACTTCTGACAAAAGCTTTTTGTATGAAGTGAGTTTGGATGCTGATAGGTTTTAACCTCTCTTTCACCCTGCAGCCAAGTCAGCGAACTGTCTTTGGCAAACAGATTCGCAGCATGACCGGAGCCAGTGTCCTTTTGGCAGCGAGAACAGTGACACAAGAAGAAAGACTGGAAGTCACCAGATAGCTCATACTTCACCGAACCACAAAGACACGAGCCTTGATGCTTATTATTCATGTCAATCTCCTTACTGTTTAGCTAAGCGTTATAAGCTTATTTTTGAATACACCGCGGTGCTACTTAGCTCACCCGACGGAAGCCTGCAATCATTGCGAAGTAATCCTTCGAATACGTAACCACAACGCTCCGCAACCGCTCTGCTTTTTGCGTTATATTCGACCGCTTTAATTTCAATCCGATTCGCGTTAAGTTCTGAAAATGCATACGTCTCAACCGCTTTAACCGCTTCCGTAACAAAACCATAGCCGACACTGGCGCTGCGTAGCCAGTACCCTATTTCAAAGAACGGCACAGTTTTGTCTCGGATAGTTAACCCTATCGCACCAAGCAAACAACCCGTTTTCTTCTCTATGATTGAATAACGTAATTCATCTTCGAAGTTCTCAAAGTTTTTGATCGCCTGCTTTGTGTTTTCGATGGATTCAGCTTCTGTTAAAGCATAGGGCACCCAAGGAAGAAAAACACCAAGCTCATCCTGACTCTCTTGTATCGCTTCCAGCACCAAAGGTTGGAGCTCCATTGAAGGAGGCACTAATTTGAGTCTTTCTGTTTCCATATCACTCTCCAACTGAGGGTTATCGCGCTTGTTAACCAATTTAACGTCGCTTTCCATTATCATGCCGCCCTTCATTGGTTTCTTCAAAGCATAATCAGTGAAGTTAGTGAGTTAGTGAGTTAATGAGTTAATGAGTTAATGAGTTAATGAGTTAATGAGTTAATGAGTTAATGAGAGCAAACCTGCCAACTCCCATATAATCAAGAGTTAAACACTGGCAGGTCACGCTCTGGCTACGCCACCTTCTCCTTCTCTGTAATATTAGCGCCTGCATTGCAGCGAAGCGGCTTTATAGTTCCCACGCTAATCCGTCATCATTGCAATGCAGCACTTACGGTAGTGGCGGGTTTTAGCGCAATACCTTCCCGCTACCATGGCAGAAAAATGGCAATTTTTATTGGTTACCACCAAGCCTCAACTTGTACACCGTAGTTGATGGTGTCGTTACTCTTATTGTTGTCAAAAGAGTCACCCTCATTGTCTTTCAAATAAGTCGCGAAGAATCGAATTTCTGGACGAGCAAAGAAAGACTCTCCCGTAGAGATAGCATGTGCAATAGTGAATTTTGTACCACTAAACTTGTCTTCAGAGCCTGAATCCCACGTTTTTTCTTGGTCAAAGTAGCCTACTTCTAACATGGTCTTGTTGTATGACGACCAGTTGTAAGTTGGGCGAGCTACAAACGAGAACAACTTTTCCTTATCTAACCAGTCACCATGATCTTTCACGTTGCCGTAAGTTAAAACATGATTGATCAAGACATTTTCGCCTAAGTTCAAATCACCAGTGCTGATAAAACGGAACCCTTTTGCATCGCTGACATCACCACTCCAGATGTCATACCATCCACCACCTTGTGAGATAGCGTTCTGTGCAAGCCCTTTGTCCATATATTGGAGTACAAACTTGTTATACCCCAACGCGAAGCTCTGGCTAAGTTCAGCAGTTACCATTAGACCGTTATCGAAGTTTTCAGCGGCGTCTTCTTGCTCATCAGTTGGGTTAACCATTGCATAGTCAACACCGAACTCAGTCCAAGATCCTTCCCATGGGCTAAACCCGGCGTAACGTAGATCTAAGAAGTAAGTATTCAGATCTCCGTAACTCGTTTTATTGCCAGTATTATCCCACTCGGCCAACTCATTATCAGCTCGGATAACCGCTGCTGAAACCGCACCGGTATTTAACTTTATATTTTCGATACCCACACCGTATCCAGAAATATTCCAGTACTTGGTATCTATAATGTGAATATCATGACGTTGATAAAAGCGTTTACCAGCCCAGATAACGGCATCAGGTGAAGCAGGAATATAACCCTTAGCTTGAACATTTAACTGTTTAATTCCAAAGTTAGCGCTGTCATCTTTACTATTTTCAGACTCTAGGTTCCCGTCCGATGACATTTCAAACATACTTTCAAAGTACATTGAACGACCATCTGCATTGAATAATTCTTGGCCTAATCCAATTTCTGAATAAGTGTCAAACTCATTGCCCAAACGGCCCAATGTCGTTTTATTAAACTCATCGCCTCCCTTGGTACCGCCTCCATCAGCACTGGCTCCCAAACCAGCACGTACGTAACCGTAGAAATCGACTGCTGAAACTTGAGTGGCGAATAAAGAACCTAAAATAGCGACTGTCAATGTTGCTTTTTTCATTTTAATTTCCTTTTGTATTACTTTTGAGTTATTGGCTGGGTAAATATCGCCATATCCTTTGTTTAGGCAATACTTACCCGTAAGATGAATTTCATCTTATTTATAAATATTGTTATTCATTGCCCGCCTAAATAATCAGGCGGGAGAGTTATTTATTATTTTGGAGAACGATAACTTTATAGGGTTGAAGTGTAATATTTTCCTCAATATCGTCACCTGAATTGGCATTTACCCAATTCCCGTGCGGAACTTTCAAATCTCGCGGCTCATTCAAAAAGTTCATAATGAACAAATAGCGAGACTGTTCGTCCTCACGAGTTGTCACTGACACTCCGTAAGGCACGTTTTCAATTGGCTTGCGAATACCATGTAAATGAGCAAGAGAGATGTAAAACAATTCGTTAAACTCTGTCTCTGTACGAGCAGCGATGTAGTAAGCACAACCTTTACCAAGCTGGTTCTTAGTAATGACAGGGCAACCATCAAATAGATCCTCGCGGTAATAAGCCAAAGCTTCTGCCGTCTCTAAATGAATATGTTCCATTAAGTGCTTGGCCTTAAATTCACCACTGAAGCCAAAACCAGAGTGCGTTTCCATTTCAAACAATACGCGTTCATGGTCATAGAGTGAGTCAATCTCTTCAGCCCAAATACCTAATGTGCGGCGCAATGGGCTGCCTTCTCCACCAGGGAAACCTCCCAAGAAGCACAAATCATTCTGATCAACGATGCCACTCCAATAAGTCGCGACTAACGTCCCACCCTGCTCCACAAACGCTTCCAGACGCTCTGCTACGCCAGGTTTTAGTAAGTACAGCATAGGCGCAACAATGACCTTGTAGGGAGTAAAATCACATAGCTGCTCTATGATGTCGCAGCTAATACCTTGCTGCCAAAACCCTCGATAATGGTCACACACGGTTTGCTCGTAATGCATGCCTTCATTGCGAGGACCTGAAGCATCATCCATTGCCCAACGGTTTTCCCAATCAAAAATGATCGCCACTTCGGCCTGCGTGTTCGTTCCCGCCACATCATTAATTTGTTTAAGATACTCACCGACGGCTGTCACTTCTCGGCCAGTACGAGTATTTGCATGACCAACGTGGTCAATGACCGCACCATGGAACTTCTCCACAGAGCCGCGGCTTTTTCGCCACTGGAAGTACTGAACAGAATCTGAACCATGAGCCACTGCTTGCAATGAGGAAAGTAGATGAACACCGTCTTTTTTGAGCTTAGTGATTGGCTGCCAGTTGGTTTGGCTTGGGGTTGATTCCATCAGTAAAAACGGCTGGTTTTTCAGTGTACGCATCAAATCATGGTACATCCCGGTATAGCAAGCTAGCGCAACCTCATCGCTGTCGCGGTGCCAAAGTGGATAGCTGTCCCAAGAAACAACATCAATTGACTTCGCGAGTTCCCAGTAGTTGTAGTCGTAGAAATACTCCATAAAGTTTGCTGTTGTTGGCAACTCAGGATTTATCGCTTTAAGTGGTGCAATCTCGTGTTCACAGAAGTTGGAGACGCGATCGGTACAAAACCGTTTCCAGTCCAACTTAAGTGCGTGAACTGAGTTCTCACCAACGGGAGATGGCGACTCAATCTGTTCCCAACTGGTATAGGTGTGACTCCAAAAAGCACTCCACCACAGCTTATTAAGATTGTGTAGAGAGCCGTATTTGTTTTTCAGCCAGAAACGAAACTCTTCTTGGCAGTAATTACAGTGACAATCGCCACCATATTCGTTTGAGACGTGCCAGCCTATCACCGCAGGATGTTGACTGTAACGTTCAGCCAATTTAGCGTTCATGATGCTTACTTTCTCACGATAATTAGGTGAGTTGTAACAATGGTTATGACGCTCTCCATGCAGCTGTTTAACGCGTGCGCTGTTGACTCGAAGTACGTCAGGGTATCGTTCAGACAACCATGCAGGACGCGCACCACTCGGTGTCGCCAGGAATACAGAAATCCCATTTTCTGCCAAGTTATCCAGTACGTTATCCAGCCATTCAAACTGAAACTCACCTTCTACAGGTTCAAGAGCAGACCAACTGAAGATACCGACAGACATAACGTTGCAATTCGTCTGCTTCATCAGTTCAATATCTTTCGCTAAAATATCTGGTCTGTCTAACCATTGCTCAGGGTTGTAATCTGCTCCATGGAGCAAGCCTTTTATCTTGGGAATGATGTGTTTTTTATTGTTCATTATTGACCTTTAAATACTTTCAAAGACGGTAGTGCGTTACCTTCAAAATCAAATAGCGCTTGGTTCTCCCATGAGTTGCCCATGTCCCATTTGTCCCCGCTATAGTCCATGCCAGCGCCCGTTGACCAGGTTGCCCCATTGATTGGTAACCATGCAGGCTCCCAGTAATAAATCCCCAGGCCTTGTTCGTTAGGCAGTTCATTCAGCAGCGTCATGATGTCAGCCAGGTATTGCGCCTGACCTTCAATTGAAACACTGTATCCCTCAATCGGTCCTGCCTCGGAGTAGCTATTACCTAACGCATCACCATTTTCAGTAGTAAACGGGAAAGACGTTTCGACTAAGACAACCGGCTTGTTGTAGCGACTGATGACGTCATTCATATTGGCTTTTACTTTATCGATTGAACCGTGCCACCACGGGTAGTAAGACATACCAATCACATCAAAATCGACACCACGTTGGGTGATTTCATCAAACCACCAACGGAATAGACCGTTGTCACCTGCTTCAGCGAGGTGCAACATGATTTGAATGTCTTTACCACTGTCATTGTCATGCACCGCTTGGATGCCGGTTTTTAAAAGAAGTGATAGACGGTCGAATTCCTTACCATCTTGACCCCAACTTTTCCCTTCAGGCCAAAGCATGCCACCATTCAGTTCGTTACCAACTTGAACCATGTCTGGTACGACACCAGCAGCTTGGTGTGCTTTCATCACCTCTGCTGTATAGTCGTAGACTTTCTGTGTTAGATTCTCAAACGTAAGTTGCTCCCACTCTTTTGGCTTTTGTTGCTTTTTAGGATCAGCCCAAAAATCGCTGTAATGGATATCAAGTAGGAATGACATACCGTTTGCTTGTGCGCGTTTACCAAGCTCAATGGAACGTTCTAACGTGTTATTACCACCACCAAATACTTCACCAGTAGCTGACATCGGGTCTACCCACAAACGTGCGCGGATAGAATTAACCCCACTATCTTTTAATATTTTAATCAGGTCTTCTTCATTACCATCTTGGTAATATTTTCCACCTAATTTTTCTATTTCCGGCAACATGGAAATATCCATACCACGAATAAAATCAGCTCTCAGCTTAGGAGCAGTTATAACAATATTATCCGTATCAGAATTAATATCAGAGCTATTATTATTTGAAGAATTTACAGATTGACAGCCAGCCAAAGCCACTGCCGCACTAATAAGTGCAACCTTAAATTTTGTGTTCATATCTTTCTCTCTAGTATTAGCCTTTGGTACTACCTGCTGTTAAGCCAGATACAAAGTATTTTTGTAGTGATAGATAAAGAAGCGCTACAGGTATTGAAATAAGCACCGCACCTGCTGCATATGTGGTATAACTCGCCCCCATTTTTTCTACGACCAAATTATATAACCCGATTGGCAACGTATAATTTTCAGGCGTTCTTAAAATCGTTGTTGCGAGAATAAAGTCGCCTAGTGGCCCCGTGAAAGAGAACAATGCCACTACCGCAATAATTGGTTTTGAAATTGGTAGTATAATTTCCAAAAAAATACGAATATTACTCGCGCCATCCATTTTTGCCGACTCATCAAGATCTTTAGGTATCGCGTCCAAGTAACCTTTCATTAAATACGTGTTCATCGGGATCATACCGCCAACATAAACCAGTACTAATGCAAGATGGCTATTAATTAATCCCAACATCTGCGCTAGGACAAATATCGCAATCAGGGCAGAGAATTGAGGGATCATCTGCAACAGAAGGAACAGCATTAGACCATTTTTCCTGCCTTTAAAACGAAAGCGTGAAAACGCATATGACGTACATGACACACTGATCAACGTCAGTACCATGGTCAAAAAGCTGATTTTCAAACTATTCCAGAACCAAGTCAGGTAAGCCACTTTGTCATTAGCAAACAAAGTTGCATAGTGACTCAAAGTCGGTTTATCCGGGAAAATGGACTCACCCATAATACTGTTACCCGGATAGAACGACGCACCAACCGTCCACACTAACGGGTAAATAATGATTACTGATACCAACAAAATCAGGCCGTAACTCAATGTCAATCGGATGCGATTACTACGTTTAATACTCATATTGTTATCTCGCTTCTTCTTTGAACGACTTAGTCATCCGGAATTGCCAAAGCGCAATGCCCACAACGAAAATCGACAATAATAAAGTGATTGCAGATGCAATACCGTATTGCGATGAGGACATCGTCAGTTTGTAAATCCATGACACCAAGATATCGGTGCCGCCCGCGTTGCTACCAATAACAGCAGGACCACCATTGTTAAACAGATAAATAATATTGAAGTTGTTGAAGTTAAACGTATATTGAGTAATCAAAATTGGAGCAATTGAGTACAGTACCAGTGGTAAAGTAATGGTTCTTAACTGCTGGAATTTGCTTGCACCGTCCATCGTCGCAGCTTCATAAAGATCATTAGGGATCGCCTGTAGAACCCCCGTTGTCATGGCGAATACAAACGGAAACCCTAACCAGGTTTGGATCATGATGAGCGCGACTTTCGTCCAGAACGGGTCTGTAAGCCAAGCTTTAGGCTCAATACCAAAGAAGTCGAGGATCACGTTGTTGATGACACCAAAGCTGTCATTAAACATCCCGGTAAAAATAAGGATGGTAACAAAGCCAGGTACCGCCCAAGGAAGAATAAAGATAGTACGGATCAGAGGCTTAAATTTAAGGTCTTTTTGGTTCACCAGAATCGCCAGCAGAACCCCGACTGTACATTGCAATGTTGATGCAACTAATGTCCAAACGACCGTCCACTGCAACACATCGATAAAGGTGTTACGCCACAAGTTAATTTGGAAAATGTTGAAGAAGTTCTTCAATCCAACCCAGTCAACCAGCTTCGCAGGTGGTGAGTTGTATAGGTTGTAGTTGGTAAAACCAATCGCAAAACCGAAGATGATCGGAAACACAACAACAAAGACTAAAAGGATAAAACCCGGGCTAATCATCAGGTACGGGAAGCCAGCATTTATAACATTGCGATACTGTACACGCAGTGAGTTCAGTGGGCGGCCTTCATCAAGTCGTTGACCGTTTTTGTATGCGTCATTAATGCTGAGTACATAAACCGCTAAACCAAATACCACCACTAACGAAGCAATAATACCTTCTGCGAGTAGGAAAACTGAGTTGTCCTCTGGTAGGTTTTCTCCAAGTGTTAAAAGGCCCCACATACCGTGGGCAATAAAATCACGAGTTACTGCATAAAAACTTGTTAGCAAGATGAAGAACATCATGCCTTTTACAAACTGTCGATTATAAAACTGGCCAAAGCGGGAATTAACGCAAGTAAAGAGGCAATAAACCGTTGGGATCGATATAACCCCGGGTTATGCTCAAAATGTTCACTCATGTCAGACATCACTTACAACTCCATTTCGGAAAACTTCTGGCGTCTGTCAGCCCCAGACCAGAAAGGTATATAGGGCCGACAATTACTGTCGCCAGAACAATATCTTTGAATTATTGACCCATCATTGCGTGGTTAGCTTCGATTTGCATATTGATGCTGTCTACCGCGGAGTCGAGTGCACTTTTCGCATCTTGTTTATTCGTTGCGATCAACTGAAGCGCGCTGTTCGCAGGACCCCACACTTCATTCATTTCAGGAATAGAAGGCATAGACGTAGCGTGAATGGATTGCATTGCTACAGCACTTGCACCCGGGTCATTCTTGATAACAGGATCGTCGATCAATTTTTTCACTGCTGGAACCTCTCCAGTTAGCTCAAAGCGGCGCTTGGCGTTGTCATAATTATTAACGAACGTAATAAACTCTTGCGCTAATGGTTTATTCTTCGAGAAAGTGGAGATGCTGTAACTCTTAACCCCCATAAATGAACCCATTTGCTCACCAGATGGTAATTTCGGAAGTGGTGCTACACCATAGTTGATGCCCGCTTCTTTGTATGGCTGGAGCGCCCAAGGACCTGTTTGAACAATCGCGGCTTTGCCCGATGTGAATAGTGAATCGATGGCATTAAGCCCGTTATTACCAATAATGCCCGTAGGAAATACTTTTGACTCATAGAACTTCTGAATGAATTTTGCTCCTTCTACAGCTCCTGGAGTATTCAGTAATATTTTATTTGGGTTGTATGAGCCGTCGTCGTTTTTAGCAAAAACATCACCACCCATACCGTTTAAAATTCCGTAGGTGTAATAAAGTTCATCCCATTTTGCCAGTAAGCCGTATTTTTTATCCTCACGAAGCTTCTTGGAAAGCTCAAATATTTCGTCCATCGTATCAGGCAATTCAGAAATAAGATCTTTGTTATAAACCATAAATACCGTTTCAACAGATTTAGGTAAACCGTAAAGCACACCATTGTAAGTCAATGCATTAATAGAAGATTGACTAAATGTATCGGTAACAGCTTTATCGACCTGAATTGGAGCAAGTAAACCTTGGATAACAGCACCACCAATCTGATCATGTGGAATCAAGACGACGTCAGGTCCAGTACCCGCTGGGCCGTCCATACGTAGAGATTCGACCTGACCACCATAAGGCATTTCAAGCACATTCACTTTTACATCGTGTTGTTTTTCAAACGCTGCTACCGCTTCTTCATTACCAAAAGACTTTTGAATGTCTTCCCAGACTAATAAGGACTGCTGCGCCAACACCATCGGTGAACAAAATAGAGCAGTAACTGCGATAGCAGATAGTTTTTTACTAAATTTATTATTATCCATAAAATTTCACGCCTTCGTTTTTGGTAAAAAATAAAATTTATGGTGCAAATATGCTCCTTTGTGTTATTTTTTCCATACAGGCTATTCATTGATGTGATTTGAATCACTATACCTATTAGTTATTGTGATAAAACAAACAAGTAAAAATAAAATTTACTAAATAAAAGACGAATTAGATCACATACTTTATTCATTATCATTTAAGAGGAATTTAAAATGTCTTCGATCCAATTATCCAATGTCGTAAAACGTTTTGACGATACCCAAACCATTCATAACGTAAACTTGTCGATAGAAGAAGGCGAGTTTGTGGTGTTTGTTGGTCCGTCAGGCTGTGGCAAATCAACACTCTTGCGTATGATTGCTGGCCTGGAAGATATCAGTGATGGGGCGATATCCATTTCCGGAAATGTCGTTAACGACACTCCGCCATCAGAACGAGGAGTAGCGATGGTATTTCAGTCTTATGCTCTGTACCCGCATATGACCGTCGAGGAAAACATGGGTTACTCATTAAAAGTAAACAAAGTGCCAAAAGAAGAGCGAGAGAAAAAAGTAAAGTTGGTCGGTAAAGCACTGCAGTTAGAGCACCTGCTCGATCGTAAACCAGCCCAACTATCAGGCGGCCAACGTCAGCGCGTTGCTATCGGTCGCGCAATCGTTCGAGATCCTGAAGTATTTTTGTTTGATGAGCCGCTATCAAACCTTGATGCAGAACTGCGTGTGGATATGCGTCTGCATATTGCAAAGCTACACCAAGAGCTTAAGTCAACCATGGTCTATGTAACGCACGACCAAGTCGAAGCCATGACATTAGCGGACAAAATAGTCGTGCTTCGTGATGGCAAAGTGGAACAAGTTGGCTCACCAATGGATCTGTACCATAATCCTATTAACAGATTTGTGGCCGGATTTATTGGCTCACCTAAGATGAATTTTCTTCCTTGCAGCGTTGAAGCGTGGGATGAAACCAGCTTGACAGTAAGGTTGCATGTGGGCGGCTCAATCACCTTACCAATAAAAACAGCTCAGATTGAAATAGGTAAAAAGTTAACATTAGGTATTAGACCAGAGCACCTCACAACAAATCCAGATATGATCACACTCGCCTTCCAATGTGAAGTGGTTGAAAGACTGGGCGGAATGACGTACATCTTTGGGCAATGTGGCGGCGTGGATGACTTCAAATACCTTCATCATGGGGACACGCAAGTCCAACCTGGTGAGTCAATTTCGCTATTTACATCACTTTCCCATTTACACATTTTTGAACCTGATGGAAACGTCATTACATTTGATTCTGTACAATCAACGCATTAACGTTTTAACGCCAAAGAGCATTCAAAATGCTCTTTGGCATGATAGAGCCGTCCAATAAATATACTATAGGGTAATCTTTTGGCTACACTCAAAGACATTGCACAAAGAGCGAATATTTCTACTTCAACTATTTCTCGCTTTCTTAATGAAGACCCTACTTTGTCTGTAAGTGAAGACAAAAAGCGGGCGATTTTGGAGGCGGTAGAGGCTCTTGGTTATCAATCCCCTAAACGCAGTAAAAAACAGTTTGTTCATCATGAAGTAGCCAAAACGAACGAGCCAGATGGCATACGTGATGTTGTTATGTTGAACTTTTTAACTCCCACGCAGGAAATAGACGACCCGTATTTCACTTCTATTCGTGCTGGCATTCAAAATCGTTGCTTAGAAAAAGGCGTCGATTTAAGAACACTTCATTTAGACCAGATCGATACTAATATAAATCTAATAGAAAACGCTCCAGCCGTCATTGCAGTCGGACATTTCTCCAAGCATGTTGTGGATACCTTATATCAAGCTAACCACAATATTATATTTGTTGACTCGAACCCTTTAGGTAGCAAAACCGATGCAGTTTTAATTGACCGGTTGGCGTTGTCCAATGAGGTTATGCAAAATGTACTAAAAAGCCGTTGTAAACGACCTGCTTTTATTGGTAATAACGAAGAGCGCTTACATACTTTTCGTAAAGTCACCAAAGAAAACGGCTTGTACCACGATGCATTATGTAAAGTGAGTAAAGAGTATTGCATCGAGTCGGGGTATCAAGCAATGAAAGAAATGCTACAACTCGATGAACTTCCTGACGTGGTCTACGCTGCGACAGATATGGTGGCCGTTGGTGTTTATCGAGCCATTTATGAGGCTGGTTTAACCATTCCAGGGGACATACAAGTTATCGGAACCAATGATATCTCGTCAGCCCGACATATGAGCCCAAGCCTCACTACAATGCGACTGTTCCCGTTTGAAATGGGAGAAGTAGCAATTGATATGTTCATTGAAAAAATGGAAGGCAGAAAATACAAAAAAACGGTTTTATTTGGTCATGAATTTATATGGCGAGACAGTTTTAAAATTAACTAGCTTCGAGCTAAATTATGACTCTGCAATACATCAAGGATGATGAATTTTATTTGAAACATTTTCACATAGATCATAGTCACAGTTATCTAAGTAAATTTACTTAGATAATTTATCCATAATCACAACTACGTAAATCACCTTACTAAAATAATCACCAACACTTTTATACATCACCTCAATACTAAAATCCGTTGCTATATTCTTTACGCTTAAAAAACAAAAAACGTGAATATATAAAAACGGTGACACGATGAACAATACCTTAAAAATACTAACAATCTTCGGCTCATTAGTAGCCTCGACCCATTCTAACGCGTTTGTTAAAGGCGCAGATATTAGTTGGATAACTCAGATGGAAGACAATGGTTACGAGTTCTACAACGATTGGGGATATCGACAAGATGTCCTTTCAATATTGCGAGACCATGGTATGAACGCAGTACGTCTTCGTGTTTGGGTAAATCCCAGTGATGGATATTACAGCTCGCTGGATGATGTAATTGTCAAAGCGCAGTGGGCCAAAGATGCAAACATGGACGTGATGATTGACTTCCACTACAGCGACACTTGGGCCGATCCAGGCAACCAGTGGAAACCTGCAGCATGGCAACAACTGAGCTTCGAAGATTTAATGGGACAAGTATGGTCTTACACTAGAGATTCTCTCAACACCTTAAAAGCTGCTGGTATAACACCAAAATGGATTCAAGTCGGTAATGAAACTAACAACGGAATGCTATGGAATGAAGGAATGGCTTCAAGCAACATGCGTAACTATGCGTGGTTGTTTAATAGCGGACGCAACGCAGCCAAAGAAGTATTCCCAGATGCTAAGGTCATTGTCCACTTAGCAAACTGTCACGACAACGCTAATTTCAGGTGGATTCTTGATGGCTTACAATCCAATAGTGCTTGGTGGGATGTTATTGGCGCATCATCTTATCCCAAGAATGCAACAGGCCTTACTTGGCAAGAAGCAAACAATCAATGCCTCTCTAATCTCAATGATTTGGTCGATCGCTACGGTACTGAAGTCATGATCACTGAAATTGGCGTGCCTTGGGATGAACCTCAAGCAAAGACTATCGTTGCCGATATGATCCAAAAAGTACGTCGTGTTAATCAAAATAAAGGCATTGGGATTTTCTATTGGGAGCCACAGGCATATAGTTGGCAAGGTTATACCTTGGGTGCATGGGATCCGAATACGCGCCAGCCTACTCAAGCTCTTGATGCTTTTCTTGAATAACTCAAAAACGTTACCCAGAGTCGTCCAACAAAATCATGTGCCACCAAGAGGTGCTGGATTTCTTTAATAAGAAACGAACCACCATCATCGCCTGGCGGAAGAACCGCAACTTCCCAGAGCCAATTAGCAAATCACCGCTGCGTTGGATTCGCGCAGCGGTGATGGAATGGGTTGAGCATGAAGGTGGGTTTAAGGCTGGGGTTTAGGGTGCTTTTCCTAAATCACTTGAGCAGCGGGAATCACTCGTAAAATATTGTCATGTGAATTACGATCGCTTACCTAACCCAGGTGCACCACCTGGCACAAATAAACTAAATTTGGTTTCAAAGTCACCACCAAGGGCACTCCCCTGAGAGCGATCTCGTTTTCTCTGCTCTTTCAATTTTTTGTGTTCTGCTTCTACTTTCTTCTGTAAGTCAGTATCAGCCATAATTTCGGAAGCTTCGAGGATTTTTTGCTTAAGAACGTGCGACACTACAATTTGACGGTTTAAGTTCTTTTCAGATACTAGTTGTGTCAACGCGATTTCTCGTTCTAGCTGCAACACCATTTCTTCAAGATCTGATTGAATGTATTTCGAATCTGTAGCCAAACGAAATTTCTTCGAGTTTTTAGGTAAAGGTTGTCTTAATGCCCATTCGTAAGTTCCCTGAACTGAAGCACGTGCCCGTCGCTTCTTTTTGGATAATTGAGCTCTAAACGAGGGCTCAATTTTCAGAAAGTATTTTTTACAATTTAATTGATGATGATTCCTTTCAGTGTTGCAAGAAAATAGCTCATCACAGCCGCTACATTTAAATTGCTCCATAGCATCTCCTTCATATCGATGCTGCGTTAAGGTGAATAACGCAATACCGAAGTTGCTGCATACCACCTTAATCAATAAATTCAACGCATAGCAAAAATACCACACGTTGCGCCCCCTCTTAAACGAGTTCTTAGGCGACTGGAGTTGGAACTTTATTCAATACAACTAAGAGAGCTAAAATACTCGAAATGAATAAAGCCAAATAAGGCCCCCATACAAGCCACCTTCTCTTATCAAACAGTAATAAGTAGTCAGATAACGACGGTGGATCGATTTTTATTTTCACGCCTTCAGTAGGAGGAACAAATTCCCCACCAAGAAAAAGAGAATTAATACTATTCTCAATTTCATGAGACCTAGATATAAGCTTATATTCCACAGTACGGATACCAAACTCAAACCAAGCAATAGGCATCAAAATAAAGCCTGATAATAAGACAATTTCGCATGAGTTGTTCTTGAATGCATAAGCTATCAATGCACTCCAAATCGCAACTCCCCACATTCTAACTTTCCATGCTGTTTCAGCATTATTTTTAGCAATATTTTGAGTCAACTCCCAAGATTTTAATAGTACATCTTTTATACTACTTTCGTCCATAATTAGTCCTCTAAATATTTTGTAAGAATCCTAGCATTATTACTACTATCAAAACCACTACTTAGAATACTTAGTATAAGATCTGTAAAATGGTTCTCCATAAAATTCATTAAATCTTCACCTTCTTCTGTGTAATTTTTATCAGATAGCGCACTATAAACACCAAGTGAACTATGAAGGCACTCCAAAACATTACTTTGATAACTTGACATGCTGGATTTATCAGCACGATTAATTATAATCAAAGCATGAGCTTCATTATTTGCTCTTTTATTGAAAAAATTTTTTATAACTTGCTCATATATTGAATCAAAAAGAACTTTGACTCTTTTTCGCATTTTATATGACTTTTGTTGACGATCATCACTTTCATAGTATTCAAAAAAAATTTCTGATAGCGCTGCAATCATGTTGTCATTTATCATACTTTGCCTTTCGATACATACTCATAAACACTTTGAAGCAATAACCCAGCTTCACTTGAATAAGGATCCACTCCCAAGTCAACATTTAGCCCTCTTACACTAGAATCATAAAATGATTGTAGCAACAGAAAGTCCGATAAAATATCATCAGAAGCTACCATTTTTTTCATACATTCTACTTTATTAAACTCAAATATACCCATATTAGCTAAAGAAAAAATACAATAATTTTTCACCATAGGAAAAATATTCACCAATGGCAAGTAAAACTTGCCATTAAAAATAGAGATATCCTTATATATTTCAATGTCAGATTTTATTTTATCTATCTCTTCGCAAAAGCTGCTCTTCAATTTGAAATTTTCAACATATCCTGCCCATAAATCCTCATTTCCGTAAAGAAGAAATCCTTGTTTAAAAATATGATAAAGAAACAAACTTCCCATTCTAAAATACTTTTCAAACTGGCAAAAATCGTATTCAATGTAATTAACCGGCAAGCCAGGCAAATCGTATTTATCTAATATAAGGTCTGCATCTCTGATATTACAGTCGATGAGTAGCACGTCAATATCACTATTTTTGTGTGAATCACCTCTTGCTACTGAACCAAAGATCACTACAAACGAATTTTTATTCAAATTTACACCCAACTACACATAAATTACCTAACGCCACATTAAGGTCTGAACAACGCAAGCACCCACCTAAAATATTACACCTTAAACAATAAAGCCGATTCAAACCAAAACCGCCAAGCGTTGCGAATCCGTCTTAAAGCGTTTGTTAGCTTATTCAAAATTGGTGAAATTTTCTTCTACTTTTAAAACTAACGGAAGATCGTTTTGTAGAATGAGCTTTGATCGGTACTTATCCAACAATTCAATAACAGCAGAAACATCTCTGAATTTCTTTAACGCTAGTTTAGCTGTAGACTTAAATGCTTCAATTTTTATTATATGTTCATTTTTATCATGATTAAATCTTACTGCACTATCTACTGTTCTTTTCCCTGTTTTTGTAACACTGCGTCGCTCTTTTAGCATAGGTGGATTTTTATGACCAGGCTTATCACTTATTTCACCTTCAGCAGGAAGCGTCACCCAATAACACTCCTTATAGCTATATGTTTCAACAGTATTTTTATCTGGCAAAGGGGTGTATTTTATGCCATCAACATTAAGAGACACCTCATCAAAATAGTAAGACTTAATGAATTCAGGATGATTTAAATATGAGGTTAATTCGGATATGGCTTCAATACATGATTGTTTTAGATCTTTATACAGAGGCTCTATCAAATTATATTTATCTTCCACATTTCTAAGAACAATATCTTTCCCTCCAGAATTAGAAATAAACATAATGATTTCACAGGCTCTCAAAAAATCCGGAATATAACTTAACCGATTTTCGCAATTGCAAATATACCTCAACAAGTAGCAACTTCTGTACCATGCTCTTTCACTCAAAACATATGTAGAGTCTTCCATTAAAGAATAAGCTGTTATCTCTATACTTTCTAGCTCAATATATTTATCTGATAACATTGCTAAACTTACTTCTTCTTTAATGATACTTCTTATAGTAACGGGAAGCTCATCAAGTTCAGAAAGGACTGTTGCTAATTGTATTTTCATTTGAGAAATATCATTTGCCATTGCTTGTAAGTATTCTCTAGAGCGAACATTTGACAAAGTATTTTCAATTGCACCAAATGCACCTACAACAGCGCTCCCAATCGTCGCGATAGAAACAGGATCAAAGAGCCTTGGCTGTATTTCTAATTCCTCGTTAATATTCATAAAAACTCCTTTGAAAGTGTGTAGACCGAACCCCACGTTAAGGGAGAGCAGGCACGCAATACAAAGTTACCGCATAATGCCTTAGACACAAAACCTAACGCATATTAAAAATGTCACGCGTGCAAAACCCCTCTTAAAGGCTTTGTTATAAGATTAATTTACAATCGCAGGATCTTTGTATTTGCGTACAAAGATGTAATTTGGTGTCCCACACCAAATAATTGGTTTTCCCTCACCTTCACCACTAAAATAACAGTTACCCGCAACCAAAACATGTGCTCCCAAAAGGTCCTCTAGATCGTCGACCTCGAAAAGTTCTTTAAAATCATCTGAAATATCTTCGAATATTGCAACTGAGGCAGACATATACTCAGAGCTCGAATTTAGCCAAATTTTTCCATCACTGGATTCTCGCGCAGATGCTATTGGTCCCCAGTAAAAATTAGTTTTACCATGATGTATATCTTTCTCAATTTGATTAAACCCAAAGACAATATCTTTAACGTGACCACTAAGCATTATTTCTTCGTTATTTCGATAGAAAATTATATTGCTTTCAGAATTTCGAAAATCTTTACTTTTAACCAAACGATGAAGTATTCGTCTGAGGGTAAATTGCTGCGCAGAACGTCGATTCTTATCTTTTAGAACATAACGCTTCCCCCCTTCTCCTAAGCCAGGCAATGGAGGCTTAGATACCTCTGCAACATCAATAGCACCGCCTTGCTCTTGGTCTAAACGTACAATAATTGTGTCATCACTCTCTACCTCACCCTCAACTTCCGTAGCATCATCGCGGTGCTCGTCTGATGAAATGTATTGCACTTTTAAATCACATTCTGGGTCATGATGGGCGCAGAAATGAGCTGGATGCCCGTGACGACTCTCTCTTCTATACCACGCAAACTCGCCGCATTCAGTACAAACGAGGCTACGTCTTTTTATGTCAAGCAAACTCGGCTCGAGTTCGTTAAATTTCGAAATTTCCCAAGTTTTTCCGTCTTGAGTACATTTTGCATATTGCATCAATTACTCCTAATCTAACGAATCGTATAACACTTACTTAGACGACTTATAGCCGCACTTTCTTCCATCATCATGCCGCCTTTCAGTGGTAGGTTCAAAAGCTAATCAGCGAGTTAGTGATCTATGAGACTAATTGGTCAGCAACAAGCAGACTATTTCAATGCGAACGTTTCATGTCCCAACTCTTTTTGCACTTGCGCAAACAACGCTTCTGCAAACTTTTCGTATGCTTCTTTTTGGTCTGATAGCCAATCATGCTTGTTATATATCGCCATTACGCCGACCAGCTCATGCCCGAGTATTTTCTCGGTCACGTGTGGCATGATGCCAAGTCCTGAACAAGTGGTAGAAATACTGCGGCGGAAGTCGTGGGTTCGCCAGTGAGGTAAGTTCAGGTTATCGCGTAACCTTCTTATGTAGCGGTTTGCTGCGGATATGGTGATGTGACTATCCCCTACTCACCACAAACCCGCGTTTTTTCTTTGTTTGGCGGCTGCTTTATGCATCTTTCGTTGCGAGTCAAAGCGTTGAGTGGTCTAATACTGGTATCGGTTCCCTAAACGGTAAGTAGAATGCACCAAGATCATCAGCCCACTTTTTTCTTCTTTGACTATGAGACTTGGGGAACAAACCCGGCAAAAGATAGACCCAGCCAATTTGCTGGCGTTCGCACGGATGAAAACTTCAATATCATCGGTGAGCCTTTAGTAATGTACTGTCAGCCACCAGCTGATTATCTTCCTTCTCCTGAAGCGGCTTTGATAACGGGAATTACGCCACAAAAAGCCGTGCAAGAAGGCCTGCCAGAACCCGAGTTTATTGCCAAGATTCATGCTGAGTTATCCAAACCGAAGACAACCAGCTTAGGCTACAACAGTATTCGCTTTGATGATGAAGTCACACGTTACACCTGCTACCGCAATTTCATTGATCCTTATGCTTGGAGCTGGCAAAACGGAAACTCTCGTTGGGATTTACTGGATGTGATGCGTGCTTGTCATGCGCTGCGCCCAGAAGGCGTTGAATGGCCTGAGAATGATGAAGGCTTTACCAGCTTTAAGTTAGAGCACTTGTCTGTTGCGAACGGCATCGAACACAGCAACGCGCACGATGCGATGGCGGATGTTATCGCGACGATTGAGATGGCAAAAAAGGTGAAAGCCGCGCAGCCTAAGCTGTTCGATTATTTTTTCTCAATGCGCCAGAAACGCAAGCTCAATGAATTGGTCGACATCGTTAATATGACACCGTTAATGCACGTGTCGGGTATGTTGGGTCGTGAATGCCAGTACACCAGTTGGATCGTGCCAGTTGCATGGCACCCAACGAACAACAACGCGGTGATCACGATAGATTTAGCCAAAGATCCTCAGCCGATTCTTGACTTGTCAGCAGAAGAACTACAACAAAGGCTTTATACCAAGAAAGATGAATTGGGTGACTTATTGCCAGTCCCGGTAAAACTGGTTCATCTCAACAAGTGCCCGATTCTGGCGCCAGCGAAAACCCTGACTGCGGAAAATGCCGAGTCGATTGGCATTGATCGCCAGCGCTGTCTAGACAATCTTGCTTTGTTGCGTAAACATCCTGAGATTCGTGAGAAACTCATCGGTGTGTTCTCTATCGAGCGTCAGTTTGATAAGAGTGACGATGTGGACACTCAGCTTTACGACGGATTCTTCTCACCTGCTGATCGCGCTGCGATGGACATTATCCGAGAAACAGACCCCAACAACCTTGCCGCATTGGATATCGAGTTCGATGATAAGCGTATTAAGCCGTTACTGTTCCGTTACCGTGCACGCAATTATCCGAGCACTTTGGATGACCAAGAGCAACAACGTTGGGCATCACACTGTCGCGAAGTATTTGAAAATCAACTTGAAGAGTATATGCTGAACTTAGAAAACTTAGTGCACGAGCACGAAAGTGACGAAAAGAAAATCGCCATACTCAAGTCTGTTTATCGTTACGTTGAGAGTTTGGCTTCGTAATTTTACCTATTCAAGCGCACCCGCTGGTGTGCTTGATCTTTTAATGCTGTCAAAATGATTAAAGATCGATTCTTACAACTGATCCAACTGCTCATCTCCCTCTTTCTTATCATGGGCGCACTTGGGATCGGCCTGACTATTCAAAAATTCACCAACGTTTCAGTACCGGGTAGTGTGATTGGCATGCTGGTATTGTTCTTCTCTATGACACTGGGCATTGTAAAAGTCGAGTGGGTTAAACCCGGCGCGAGCTTGTTTATCCGCTACATGATTTTGCTGTTTGTTCCCATTAGTGTCGGGTTAATGGAGCATTTTGACATGCTGATCGCCAATGCGTTACCCGTCCTTGCTAGTGCGGTTGGTGGCTCCCTTATCGTACTAGTGAGCTTGGCATGGCTATTGGATTACCTGCTAAAGGAGAACTATTAATATGTGGTTAATTGTCACTATTGTTGTTTTCCTGATCGCTCGTACAATCGCTATCAAACTTAACTCACCCCTTGCTAACCCACTGCTTATCTGTATTGCGGTGCTCATTCCTCTGTTGATCTATTTAGACATCCCATACGAGACGTATTACGCAGACAATAGTGTGGTGAGTTTTTTACTGCAACCCGCTGTTGTCGCGCTTGCTTACCCACTTTATGAGCAGTTACCTCAGATTAAAGCGAATTGGCGCATCATTACGTTTGCTTGCACGCTAGGCAGTATTATGTCGATGCTGACGACAACCTTAATTGCGGTAGTGTTTAAAGCCGATATTACCTTGATCGCCAGTTTATTAGGTAAATCGGTGACGACGCCTATTGCAATGGAAATCTCGAGCCACCTTGGCGGTGAGGCAGCCGTTGCGGCGATTCTGGTACTGATTGCTGGGCTGTTAGGGTCTATCATCGCTTATCCCATTTACAACCTTATTGGCATCAAACACCCTATTGCTCGTGGTCTGACGATGGGGACGGTTTCTCACGCGCTTGGCACCGCTACTTGTGCAGAAAAGCAGCCAGAAGATGCCGCCTTTTCCTCACTCGCTTTGGTTTTGTGCGGCATTATTACGTCGATACTGGCACCAAGCTTTTTTGCACTCGCGGTGTGGCTGTATCAATAAGCCTCCAACCTACACGGCTTGTGAAACAACTAAAAAAGAGTTTTACCCTATAATTAACTCGTCATTCTCCACTTCGATGGATAGAGAATCGTTAAACTTGTCGCAGTAAAATGAGATGCAATCGAATACATGTGTGAGCTCTCTCTAATTATGTAACAGATGTAACCATTGCATTTCACAATGTGACGGGAGGCACGGAACATTTTTCTGTCTCACATACAATAATGTTCCATGCAATAACAAGGATTCAACATGAAAAGTCGCATTGAACAGGCGCTCGCAAGCGCTCCTGAAGCACTTTCAACTCAACTTGCGCCAATTGTCCAATCGGACGATTTTGATGCTACTATTTCAGCACAACAGTTCGAACAGTTGCGCGCAACTACTGGCTTATCAGATAAAGATCTTCGCGTTGCCCTACTGCCTTTTGCTGCCGCTTATGCCTATACGCCTATTTCAGAATTCTATGTCGGTGCCATTGTCCGTGGCCTTTCCGGTCGTCTGTACTTTGGCGGAAATATGGAATTTCTCCACGTCCAGTTAGGACAAACCGTTCATGCCGAGCAGGCGGCGATCAGTCATGCCTGGATGAAAGGCGAACGTGGTGTGAAAGATATAACCATTAACTTCAGTCCATGTGGCCACTGCCGCCAATTTATGAATGAGCTTTCCACTGCGAAAGAGCTCAAGGTTCAATTACCCGAACGTGAAGAAAAGACACTGCACGAATACCTACCAGAGGCATTTGGACCGAGTGACTTAGGCATCGAATCTGCGCTGATGGCAGAAGTGAATCATCAGTTCAGCTGTGATGATCAAGATGCGTTGATTCAAAAAGCCGTAGAGGCGATGAATATGAGTCATGCCCCTTATACAAACAACTTAAGCGGTTTAGCATTAGAGCTCAAAAATGGTCGCCAATTCCAAGGTGCATACGCTGAAAACGCAGCGTTTAATCCAAGCTTACCGCCGCTTCAAGTCGCCTTGATTCAAGTATTGCTTGCCGGTGAAACATTCGAGAATATTCAAGCCGCGGCGTTGGTAGAAAACTCACAGGGTAAAATTAGCCACCTTGCGGATACTCAGTCCACATTAGAGTCGTTAAACCCGGATATACCGTTAAGTTTCGTTAACGTATAGAACACGTGACAAAGATAAGAGCTCTACAACAGGTAGAGCTTTTTTATTGACAAAAACCTTGCGCAAACGTTTGCTTCACTGACAAAATTCAGTATGATCCCCTGCAAATTCTGTCTCATCATACTAATCACAGTCATTTTCTACGATTGGTATCCATATTTTGTAAGGGAACACTATGTTCGGTACTGCAACCAGCTCAAATGCTACCCGCGTATTACTTCTTGGCTCTGGAGAACTAGGTAAAGAGGTCGCGATCGAATGCCAAAGACTTGGCTTAGAAGTGATCGCCTGTGATCGTTACGCTGACGCCCCGGCAATGCAAGTCGCCCACCGTAGTTATGTAATCGACATGCTAGACGGCCAAGCTTTGGAAGCAATCATTAACAAAGAACAGCCGGCTTACGTAGTCCCTGAAATCGAAGCTATCGCGACCGATAAACTGGTTGAACTCGAAGAGAAAGGACTGAATGTTGTCCCGACGGCAAAAGCCACCAAGCTCACAATGAACCGTGAAGGTATTCGTCGTCTAGCAGCAGAAGAGCTTGGCTTAACAACATCGCCTTACCGTTTTGCGGATAACTACGAAGACTTCAAAGCAGCTGTCGATTTTGCGGGTATTCCTTGCGTAGTTAAGCCAGTGATGAGCTCGTCAGGTAAAGGCCAAAGCGTTATTAAATCCGAAGAAGATATAGAAAACGCTTGGAACTACGCGCAAGAAGGCGGTCGTACTGGTGCGGGACGTGTCATTGTTGAAGGCTTTATCGACTTCGATTACGAAATCACCCTGTTAACGGTTCGCGCGGTCGATGGCGTTCACTTCTGTGCACCTATCGGTCATCGTCAAGAAGACGGAGACTACCGTGAGTCTTGGCAGCCACAAGTTATGTCCGAGAATGCGATAAAAGCCGCTGAGTATGCCGCTGAGAAAGTGGTGAATGCGCTTGGAGGCTACGGGATTTTTGGCGTGGAGCTATTTGTTAAAGGTGATGAAGTCATCTTCAATGAAGTCTCCCCTCGCCCACACGATACCGGCATGGTCACTATGATTTCTCAAGAGATGTCTGAGTTTGCACTTCACGTGCGCGCGTTTACGGGTATGCCTATCAATAGCATTGTTCAATATGGCCCATCGGCATCCGCTGTTATCCTTGGTCAAGGTACCTCAACGAACATTCGTTTTGATAATGTTGCTGAAGCGGTGGCGCAACCTCAAACGCAAGTTCGTCTATTTGGTAAGCCAGAAATCGACGGACGTCGTCGTTTGGGCGTGGTATTGACTCGCCGAAACTCGACGGAAGAGTCCGTTCAAGATGCGGTCGCAAGCGCGGCTAAAGTTAACGTTATCTACTAAGTGACTTATTCATCAAGCGATGATAATGACGTCTGCCATTTTAAGGATAGAAACAATAGCGCAGCTCAAGGGCTGCGCTTTTTCGTTGCTTTACGTATTTCGTAATGCTCAGAATTGAGAACTACGGAGCTTCAATTAAATACACTTCTTCAGAGAAACGACTTAATCCTTTGTCTTTGATTTTTGGGTGGTTCTCATCTGCTTCATCAACGTTCAAGCACGTTACTTTATAACCCGAGAACAACTGCTCTATTTCACTCACAGGCACACTAAACGGTGGGCCCGCCATTTCTTCTTGTACGTAGTTCAACGTGATCAATAGAATTCGTCCACCTGGGTTAAGTAACTGTTTTAGTCGACTTGCGTATTCTTCTCTCATATCTTGCGGCAGTGCCACAAGAGCGGCTCGGTCGTAAATAATATCAACTTGTGAAAGCGGCGCAGTAAAGAAGTCACCCGTATAAATGGACAACTCATCAAACTGATACAGCTCGTGCATGCCGTTGATTGGCGTGACCATTGGTGTGTAGAAGTGCTCAGCAAAGAAAGCGCGAACGGCAATTTGACTTAGCTCTACGCCGACAACTTCTTCATGTTTGGTTGCAAGCCAAGCGAGATCTTCCGATTTACCACATAAAGGAACCAGCACCCGGTCACTACGTGTTGGTTGCGTATGATGCCAATGTGTTGGCAATAATGGGTTCACATCTTCCAGGTGAAATCCGATTTTATTACTGGCCCATTTGTTGTGCCAAAATTCTGGGTCTCTCATCGTTTTCTTCTTGTTAGCTGATTGTCATTTTGTGCGTTAAGCCTAATGGTTTTTCAGAATTTGTCTATGCCGTTCATCTTTCGTTAATACTCAAGTGATAGGATATTTCCATACCTTAAGTGAAAGCTCTGATACCGAAATATCAGAATAATAAAAATATAAATGGCGACCTAGCGCACGATTCTACTATTAAGTTTATTTATAACCTTGGAATCTGTCGACAAGACCCCATTCATAATATGAGTACCTAACTTGCCACACTTAGTGACATTTTGTTCCCAATTTTCTAAGTGCAAGCAACTAAAGGAGTGTGAATGAGCTTATTTTTACGTACTACCGCTTTGATGCTTTTAGTACTAAGCCGTGCCCCAGCATTCGCTGCAATCCCTAACACGTCAACGACGAGCAACATACAAAATCGTTCTGCCAGCCAAAACGAAGTGTGTCCGAAACGATTCAAACACAGCCTTAGCGGCTTATATGGCATTCAATCATTCGATACCCAAGCAACTCAACCCTACTCCGATTTCGACATTATCTACAGCAAAGCACATCAAGCACAGTTTGAGCTTGAAACCATCTGCAAAAGTTCAGCGTTATTAAATAATGCCCTACCACTTTTCGCGGGAGTAAAATCCCAACATCGCGCCGAAGAAAAAGTACGTATTGAACTCAATAACCAAGTAGAAAGGATTACTGACCTTGCCCGAGGCACAATTGTGGCGGACGATGTGCCTAGTTTAATCTCGATTTATGAGACCCTCGAACGAGAGACGACGATCGTAAAAGTCAAAAACCGTTTCAAGAAACCAGGTCCATCGGGCTACCGTGATTTAAACTTATTGGTTCGGTTACCCAAAACGAATCTTATCGCTGAAGTTCAACTTCACCTAAAAGCCATTGCAGACGTAAAAAGTGGGCCAGAACACGACTTGTATGAAAAAATTCAAAAACTTGAAAGACTAGCCATGCAGGAGAAACGTGATTTAAATGAGATTGAGATGGCGTCAATTCAGCGTATGCGTACTCAATCCAAAAACCTGTATCAACAAGCGTGGCAGCCGTACTTAACTACACACTTGGAAGCAGCCTAACGCAAGACTATCGTCTTACTTTGAGCAAGAAACAAAACCACCGCTCCGAAGAGCGGTGGTTTTTTAATGGGGTGAAGGTATTAACAAAGGTTAAATACAACAAAAGATCACCATTTAGTGTGATCTTTTGTTCGGGGTCGCAGTTACGGTTATTTCTTCAAGTTTTCTACACGAGCTTTCAATTTTTGACCCGGGCGAAATGTAACTACACGTCGAGCAGTAATAGGAATATCTTCACCGGTCTTTGGGTTACGACCAGGACGTTCATTCTTGTCTCGAAGATCAAAGTTACCAAAACCTGACAGTTTTACCTGTTCGCCACTTTCCAGTGCCTTACGAATTTCTTCAAAGAACACTTCCACCGTTTCCTTGGCGTCCCGTTTACTAAATCCCAGCTTATCAAACAGGTTTTCTGCCAGTTCGGCTTTTGTGAGCGCCATAAAACTTTCCTCAAAGCTATGTTTAACAATGCTACTTAGTGTAGCGCCAGAGCAGTTTTACCCTACCAATTCAACAACATATCGGGGTTACATCAGGAAGTGTATGACAAGCTTCTGATTTTCGCCAACTTTTTTTGACCACGTAGAAATACAACAACCACAATCAAAACATTGTTAAAAACCAACAATCTAACATAAACTATTTCATACCACTGTTTATTAAATTTATTTATAGTTTATAAAACTATAAATAAATACATTGCCAATATTAACCACTACTCAATAAAAATATCAGAGATTGCTAATTTGACGGACAATTGACATAAAATCTCACGTAAATTCAGAGGATTGTCTCAATTTCACATCTAAGTCTCTAATTTTGCGCAGTACAACTAAGCGATGATAAAGAATGATTGAACCCAAAGTTCTCAAGGGTTATTCGTGACGGTTTGAATAAAGGCTGCTAGTGTCTTTTGTTTGTTCCTCTTCAAATTACTCATTTTTAAGAGCATTCATGATTCACCAAGTCATCAGCATTCTGTTCCCAGTGTTCGCTCTAGTTGGCGTTGGCTATCTTGTCGGACGATATATTAAGCCTGACTTTCGGCCGATTAATCGCATCAATATGGAGGTGTTTACTCCCGCCCTCGTATTCTCATCGCTGGTGAGTATGCCATTAAATTCAAACCAAGGCCCTCTTCTGTTGGCTGCAATTGTGGCAGTTGTCGTGCCTGGTTTAGTGATGCTCCCTGTATGTAAAATCACTGGGTTATCTTTTAAATCTTGGGCACCACCACACATGTTCCGAAACAGCGGCAACCTAGCCATTCCCCTGTTTACTTATACCTTTGGAGATGTTGCTCTTTCTTCTGCAGTCATGCTATTTGTGGTTTCTGGCTGTCTTCACGTTAGTTTGGGTGTCTCTATATTGAGTAACGGAAACCCTTTCAAACAAATGATTAAGATGCCGATATTTTTGTCTGCTTCGCTTGCAATGGCGCTGAACTTATCTGGCTTTGGTGCATGGGGTCCGCTGTATGAAGCCACAGCGCTTTTGGGCCAAGCCGCCATTCCGGTCATGTTACTGTCCCTTGGCGCACAGATGTGTCACTTAAGGTTGGATGGTTTAAAAGTGGGTGTGATATGCAGTGTACAGTCATTAACCACAGGCGCCATTGCGTTTGGATTAATTTATTGGTTTATCCCTCTTCCGACGATGCAACTGCAGATGATGGTCTTGTTTACCATGTTACCACCAGCGGTGATGAACTACCTGTTTGCAGAACGTCTGAATATTGAACCAATGAAAGTCGCCTCCATGGTCCTCTTCGGTAACTTTTTCAGCATATTAACGTTGCCAATTCTCTTAACTTACACCTTGTCGTTGGGATAAATTGCGCGTACGTACAATCGTTCCTATGTCGAGCGTCGAACAGGGCAATTACCTGTTCCGTATTCCGTATAAGCATAAAAAAACCCTGCTGAATCAGCAGGGTTTCTTGTCTCTTAAGAAAGGTAACCACCTAACGTTTAGTCACGTAGTGCTGCACCAAACTTCTCAGAAACATGAGCAACAATCGCGTCTACCGCACCAGCGATATCTGCATCTTCAAGCGTGCGCTCAACGGACTGCAGAGTCAGCGCAATAGCTAAGCTCTTCTTACCTTCTTCAACGCCTTTACCTACGTAAACGTCGAATAGTTTTGCATCTTTTAGGAACTCACCGCCTTGCTCAAGACAAGCGTTAACGATGTCACCAGATGCGACTGTTTCATCCACAACGACCGCGATATCACGACGGTTTGATGGGAACTTAGAAAGCTGAACCGCTTCAGGGATCACTTTCGAGTTGATTGCAGACCATTCGATTTCGAATACGATAGTACGACCATTTAGACCGAACTTACGCTCTAGTTCTGGGTGAACGGTACCGATAACACCAACCTCTTTGCCATCAACGATGATTGTCGCTGATTGACCAGGGTGAAGTGCCGGATGCTTCGCTGCTGCAAAAGAGTACGCTTTTTCGTTCGCAGATAGCTCTAGAATCGCTTCTAGATCGCCCTTAAGGTCGAAGAAATCAACCGTGTTTGTTTCGATATCCCAATGCTCTTCACTACGAGTACCAGCAATTACACCGGCCAGCATAGGCTCTTGGCGCATACCGTTTTCTGCAGATTCACATGGGATAAAACGTAGACCGTATTCAAATAAACGAACGCGTGGCTGTTGACGCTTCTGGTTGTGAACAACCGTGTTCAGCAGACCTTGGATAAGACCAAGACGCATTGCTGACATGTCTGCAGAAATTGGGTTTGGAAGCACTAGAGGCTCAACACCAGGTACAACTAGCTTTTGTTGCTCAGGCTCAACGAAGCTGTAAGTGATGGCTTCGTGGTAACCACGGTCAACAAGAAGATCACGAACGCGTTTAAGTGGCATATCCGCTTCAACGTGGTTGTGCATCTTAAGTGCTGCTGCTGGGTGTTGGTTAGGAATGTTGTCGTAACCGTAGATACGGCCAACTTCTTCAATCAGATCTTGCTCGATAGCGATATCGAAACGCCATGTTGGCGCTACTGCCATCCAACCTTCTTCTGAAGCTTCAACAGTTAAACCTAGGCGCTCTAGAATTTCTACTACGTCAGCATCAGCGATGTGATGACCTAGTAGGTTGTCTAGTTTAGTACGACGTAGAGCAACTTTGTTTGGCTTAGGTAGGTCTGCTTCAGACTCAACAGCAACAACAGGTGCTACTTCACCGCCACAAATTTCAACAAGAAGCTGAGTTGCACGTTCCATTGCGCTTACTTGCAGTGCGTAATCCACACCACGCTCAAAACGCATAGAAGAATCGGTGTGTAGACCGTAGTTACGAGCGCGACCACGGATGTGGTCAGGTGCAAAGAATGCACACTCAAGTAGAACGTCTTTTGTTTCTGAAGTTACACCAGACTCTTCACCACCAAAGATACCTGCAATTGCTAGGGCTTTGTTGTGGTCAGCAACCACTAGAGTATCAGCATTTAGCTCTGCTTCGCTGCCGTCTAGAAGGGTTAGCTTCTCGCCTTGCTCAGCCATACGAACCACGATGCCACCGTCAATCTTCGCAAGATCAAACGCGTGCATTGGTTGGCCTTGCTCTAGCAGCACGTAGTTAGTGATGTCCACTACCGGATCGATAGAGCGAATACCACAACGACGCAGCTTTTCTTGCATCCACAGTGGTGTTTCTGCTTGAACATTTACGTTTTTAACCACTCGACCTAGGTAACGTGGACACGCAGCAGGCGCGCTAACTTCAATAGAGATTTTGTCGTCGATGGAAGGGGCAACGGATTCTACTGCTGGCTCAGTCACATCAGCGCGGTTAAGTACGCCCACTTCACGAGCCATACCACGGATGCTGAAACAGTCAGCGCGGTTTGCTGTTAGGTCAACGTCTACCGTGACGTCGTTTAGACCTAGGAATTCACGGAAATCAGTACCGATTACTGCGTCTTCTGCTAGTTCCATGATGCCGTCTGACTCAACGTCGATGCCTAGTTCAGTGAATGAACAAAGCATGCCGTGAGATGGCTGACCACGTAGTTTCGCTTTTTTGATTTTGAAATCGCCTGGAAGAACAGCACCAACGGTTGCTACTGCTACTTTCAGACCTTGGCGACAGTTAGGTGCGCCACACACGATGTCTAGAAGCTCTTCTTCGCCAACATCGATTTTAGTCACGCGTAGTTTGTCTGCGTCAGGGTGTTGACCACATTCAACAACGTGACCCACTTTAACGCCAGTGAAAGAACCCGCGACAGGAAGAACGTCGTCTACCTCTAGGCCGGCCATTGTAATTTGATGAGTGAGTTCGTCAGTAGTAACCGCTGGGTTTACCCACTCACGAAGCCATGATTCGCTGAATTTCATGTTGATGAACCCTCTGGATTACTTGAACTGTTTTAGGAAACGAAGATCGTTCTCGAAGAACGCACGTAGATCGTTCACGCCGTAACGAAGCATCGTTAGACGCTCAACACCCATACCGAATGCGAAACCAGAGTATTTTTCAGGATCGATGCCTACGCTACGTAGTACGTTCGGGTGAACCATACCGCAGCCTAGAACTTCTAACCATTTACCGTTTTTGCCTTTCACGTCTACTTCAGCTGAAGGCTCAGTGAATGGGAAGTAAGATGGACGGAAACGCACTTCCACTTCCTCTTCGAAGAAGTTACATAAGAAATCGTGCAGAATACCTTTCAATTGGGCAAAGTTTACGTTCTCATCAACCAGCATACCTTCCACTTGGTGGAACATTGGCGTGTGTGTTTGGTCGTAGTCGTTACGGTATACGCGGCCCGGTGCGATGAAACGGAATGGTGGTTTGCCATTTTCCATCGTACGGATCTGTACGCCAGACGTATGAGTACGAAGCATCAAGTCTGGATTAAAGAAGAAGGTATCATGATCAGTACGCGCTGGGTGATCAGCGGCAATGTTTAGCGCATCAAAGTTGTGGAATGCATCTTCGATTTCAGGACCCGCTTCAGTGTTAAAGCCGAGCTCACCAAAGAACTTTTCAATACGCTCTACCGTGCGAGTGACTGGGTGTAAACCACCGTTTTCAATACGACGACCTGGTAGTGTTACGTCGATAGTTTCAGCCGCTAGTTTCGCTTCTAGCTCAGCACGTTGTAGTGCATCTTTACGAGCTGCGATCGCTTGCTGAACAGCGCCTTTCGCTTTGTTGATCTCTTGACCAGCTTCACGGCGTTCTTCTGGTGGTAGTTTGCCTAGCTTTGAAGTTGAGCAGTGAGCTCACCTTTTTTACCCAGATACTGAACACGCACTTCATCAAGTGCGACTAGCGATTCGGCAGCTTCAATTGCAGTGCTCGCGCTAGCAATGATCTCTTCTAGATGTTGCATCGTTTCCTCATCTACCTGCTGGTAGTATCCATAAGGGAGTGATTGGTTTTTTGATAGCTGTACATAGTAGCCAAACCGGACACCAATGCCAAATTGAATTACGAAAAGAAGAGGTTATTGAATAAAAAGAGCACAAAAACGTCAAAAATGTCATCTTTCGTTAAATTGCGCCCTTTTGTATTCGGGATTTGTTTTAGAAATAGTACTGAATGGAAAACTCGATAAAGTCATCATCTCGAGCGAAATAGAGCAAATCCGTCGGCGTTTCATTTTTGAACAACCAAGCATCGATTTGCCATTTAAGGTGATTAGATAGTCGGCTTGATGCTTCCAATTTGGCGTTGTATACGTCAGCGTTATCGAGATCCTGAGTGATTCCTGTTAGTACTTCCGTTCCATCCTCGTCATTGAACGCCAGACGAACTCCAGCAAATACGTCATTTTGACCAATAGTTTGTGCGTTATTTCCACGACTGTCATAGAGGTACTCACCAATCAACCCTACATCCCATACGGTGTCAAATGCACCGACGACCGTATACTCAAAACCGGTGACAAGCCCAACATGGTGATCGGTACTATCTCGATACACACTTTCAAGCTTCCATAACCAGTCCCCAACAATACCTTGTACATCGAGACCTACGTGACTCATCAGAGCGTAATAGGGCTTAAGCTCACCATCTTTAAAACGAAAGTAAGGATCTCGGTTTGTCCCATACAAATAACTCAGCCCGACGTCCCAGTCACCAAGCATTTTTGAGTAGCGAAGCGCCACATCCAGCTGCTTTTCTTCTCGGTTTGATTCGTACATAGCATCGTCTGACACTACCGGTTCGGTGCGTAACCTTCCGTCACTGCCCGCAAACGTGCGCTCCCTAAAATAAGGCAGTAACATGGCGTGGACGGTTCCCCACTCTTTGAACGCAGTAAAATGGACCATTGGCTGACCGAGTTTGTCTTCGCCATCCACCGCTTCAATCGCATCCGTCTGGTTTACGACATCAACTAAATGTGCTGACTCTGTCACTCCCCAAAATACTTTGCTGATGCCAACTCGAAACTCATAATCCTCCCAATAGGTAAGATACAGAGCCTCCCTTATGTCGCCATGGCTTCGCTCATCATCGAGACTATCCAAACGGTAAAAAGGCGTGAAGGTAAAACTCGCATCACCATTTTGTATTTCCCAGTACCATTCTGGCTGCAACACCAGTGATGTCTGCGCTTTTCCCTGGCCTTGCAAACCTTGCTCAAAAAACTGACGATGCTCTACGTTCACTTGACCTGCTAGCTCAGCGGCCATTAGAGGCACCGGGCAGAGGGTGACTGCTGTAATCAGCAACCACCCAATGTTTGATCTCTTCATGTCTCCCCCACTACCTCACTCGCTTTAACACGTTTTTATGAAAATCATTATCAGTTAGCCCGGTCTTAAACGTCATTTCGGTTGTCGTTAGCTCGGTACTTTTTCCTGTTTGATGATTGATCATCGCCATGGTGTGAGCGCGCCAATATTGGTCGAGATAGTGTTGGTAATCCGAATACGTCAAGGTCTTCAGCAACGTGCCCTTTCGGTCATAATACTCCACCTTTAGAGGACGATAATAAGCCTTGTCTACCCATACAATTTGCTTTGTATAACCCGAGTTCTTATCCGTAGGAATTTGCTCTACAACAAACGCATCTTGACCGTTTATCGAGTCATCTTTGAGGTAATTAAAGTGATACTTTTCAATCTCAAATGAACTGAGATCCTCATACGCAAACTCACTGCCCATAAACGGCCCTGATTTGTTGCGTGAAGAGATGCGCTTCACTCGTTTCAGTGCAGGAAGATAAAGCCATTGATCATCGGCTCCGACCGTATGCGAGTGATTTAAGAAAGCCGTTCCTTTAACGTCTCTTGGCTCATCAAATATGGTCAACCCTTTATCACCGTCATCGGCGACCTCAAGTGAATTCAATCGAATTAATCGTGTGCTGCTTTCGCCCTGAGCGTTTCGTAAAATCATCTCCATTGTTGCTACCGAATCTCCCCAGCCTTCATCTCGGGCTTTGCGCTCTTTTGCGATTTCTAAACCTTTGGTTTCATCCGCTAACGAGACATGGCTGGCACATAATGAAACCATGATCGTCGATACCGTTACGACATGTTTTAATAAACTCATTGTTCACTCCTTTGCTTAGTGGTAATTGACTTTGATCCGCTATAACTGAGTCGCGGTGATATTTTGAGCGTCGTTTGATTTCAATTTGTGATGATTCGCCACATCGCCATAAGAGGCTTTGTCAAACAACATCAACAAGGTTGGCAAGAACACAAAGTCCACGACCAGTGCGATGAATATAACGATAGCGCTGAGTTGCCCCATATCCGCGTTAAGACGAAAACTGGACATCGCAAGCACAGAAAAACCAGCGACAAGTACCACTGTGGTTATCCACAACGCTCGCCCAACAGTGTGAAATGCATAACGAACCGCCTGTTCTGCATTTTGGCCTGCCTTACGCGCCCTTTGGTATTTGGACAGAAAGTGAACCGCATCATCTACTACAATGCCAAGTGTGAGAGTAACAACCACCGACAGTCCCAAATTGATTTCACCGGAGAATAAAGCCCATATACCAAACCCTATGATCGCGGGAGCAACATTAGGTACAAGGCTGACAACACCAAGTTTCAGTGAGCGAAGCGCAAAAATTAGCAGTGCAGAAATCAACACCAGTGTAATTGGCAAAGTCGACAACATACTGGCCATGTTCGTTTCGCCAATATGCGCAAACATCAATGAAGGGCTAGACGCTACAACCTCATACTGCGGCGCGTTTGTCTCAAACCATTGATAGATTCGATTTTCCAAGTCGACAAGTTCGACACTACCTAAGTTTTCTACGGTAAGAACCATTTTGAGCGACGACTTGTCGACATTGATTTGATTGTTGAGATCCAACCCGTATGGCAATGACATTTCATACAGGAGTAAATACTGTGCGGCGAGCTCCCGATCTTGTGGCAGCGAATAAAACGAGTGATCGTCTCCATGCATGTTTTTATTCAGACGTTTATAAACATCACTGAGTGTCGCCACGTGATCCGCTTCTGGCTGCTCTCTTAACCAATCTGAAAAGTCTCCTACGGTATTGAGAAATTCTGGCGCTGCGATTCCTTGTGACTCATTGGTTTTAATCGCAATACTGATATTTGTCATGCCACTGATTCGCTCTTCCATAAAATCAGCCGCTCGGCGAAATTCGTTACTGTTATCAAAGTACTCCACCGATTCATCATTCACGCTATTTAATGGAATCAAACTCGCGCTCACAGCAATGACGAGCACAGATAACGGCAACAACGTGCGTCTCTTTGACACCACAAAGTCACCTAAATGGTCCATAACGTGTTTACGTTTGTCTGCTTGGTGAGGTTTTACCTTAATTGGCAATAGGTTAAGTAATGCAGGAAGCAAAGTAATCGAAAGTAAGAACGCAATAATTACACCTAGCGCAGACAAATTGCCAAAGTCTCTTAGGATTGGAGAATCCGACATATTCATCATCAAAAATCCAATCGCGGTGGTCACAGAAGTAATCAAGATAGGCATGAAGTTAAGCGTGATGCTGCGTTGAATAGAACTGGCTTTACTCATACCGTTTTGCATCGATTGACGCATCGAGGCAATAACGTGCACACAGTCAGCGACTGCGAGTGTCATGATCAACGTAGGGACATTTACCGTTGCTGTGCTCAAGAACATGCCCGCCCAACCGGATAACCCCATTGTGACCATCACAGAGCCAACAATCACAATGAGTGTTGCGATAACGCTCAGAAATGAACGCAACATCAAGGTCAGAAACACCAAGATAACCAACAACATCGTTGGTACTAATACCGAGCTGTCATCTTGAGCGGCGGTCATAAAGGCATGATTCATTGCGATGATACCCGCTTTGTGAAACACCATATTGGGATACGCTTGCTGGTAACGTGCGACCATTTTGTCGATATAGGCCACCACCTCTTGCACTTCTGCAGTTTTATCAACTTCTGGAAGATTCACCGTGATATTCACCACTGCCACATCGCCATTTTCTGAAACGAGTCCGTTTTTCAATAACGGTTCACTGAGTGCGACTTGCTTGATTTTGTCTATTCTTTCCGGAGTCAGTGGGTAGTCTTGATAGAGTAAATCTTCTACAAGGAGATCATGATCCGATGCTTCTGTATGTTGATAGTTAGCCATAGAATCAACACGGGTCGAATACGGAACCTGCCATGCTTCATCCGTAATTTCTTGAATCAGAGTTAAAGTCGTTGGCGTAAAAACGGTGCCACTCTCAGGTGCAATCACTAATGCTAGGCTATCTGACTTTGCAAACGTTGTTTGGATTTCATCAAATGCTAGCAGTTGGGGGTTACTTTCATCGAAGAAGATATCGTAATCTCCGCGAAAATAGAGATTCTTCCCTCCAATGGTTGCAATGGTAATCAGTATAATCGTGGCCATAACGACCCAAACACTGTACTTGATTGGAACCTTACCCCATCCGGCTTCTTCACTCTTGTGGACGTTATGATCAGGCATCACACTCTCCTTTGTGACGTTTCGTCAAATTTAATAACTAAAAAAACAGCAATTGCTGCATGACATCGTTTTGTGTTGAGGATTTTAGCCCTCAGTACTCAATAAGCCTCGATATAGCCTCAAGACTGAATGATAGTTTTTGACGATTCGTCACTTAGTTGTATTAAAAAGCCAATCTAACCTCAGACTGGCTTATCCACTTAGCGATTCACTGATTCTAAATAAGCAAGCTCGTCACCGAACAACTCCTGCTCGACACGACGCCAAGTTTTCCGGTAATCCCATTCGGTTGATAATGGAGTCCAGCCCAAGCCATCGAGCAACATGTTCGCGTTATGCAATACCGAGAATGGGTCTTGAATGCGTTGAATGCACCGGCTATTTGATGCATTTTGCGCGAGCGCATTGGAACCAAAAGCAATAGACCAATTGGCGAAAACGATAGCATCAGCACCAATTGCGGGCGAAAACTTAAGGTCTCCACACTCTACAGCACTGTTGACCAACGAATCAGCGCCGTCTATCACCTGCTCTTCCAAGTTATTCAACTCATTCACGCGCTTAGGTGATGCTTTCTCCAGCACCCAAGGGGTCTTAGCGACAATAGCACAGGTAGAAAGCACCGGCTCCATACGAGCATAGATGCGATAACCAACGTGCATAGCGATAATTTTCTCCCGGGTATTACCCTCAAAGTTAATAGCCCGCTGAAAAAACAATGCCTCACTTTTTAACGAATGAATACAAAGCGCTAAGATGACATCTTCTTTGCTACAAAAGTGATTGTAGATCGTCCCCTTCGAATAAGGGCTAGCCGCTGTCAGCTTATCCATCGTTAAGTTAGCAAAACCTTGCTCTTGAACCAGAGACTTTGCCAACTGAATCAGCTCTACCTCTCGATCCGCAATCGCCTGTTGCTTTTTCGTTAATCCGGAAGAAGTACACAACCCATCTTGCTTACTATCCTTCTCACTGAGAAAGTTAAACATAATCCTTTGATCCGTATACCAACACATTCTTGGTAATTGTAACACGATTATGCAATGCAGGAACGCCAGATGAAAAATGACGAACCGTCATAAATGACACATCGTCATAATAATACATAAATTACGTATTACAAGTATGAATCTGATCTAATACTTATCTAGGGTCTGTTGAGAAATGGGAACAAGTGTGAAGAGGTAAAGCGCCAGAACCCAACCAATGACGCTCCGGTAAACAGATTCCGAAAAATATTGGCTGAGTCCGAGGGACAGATTTGTCCTAAATGGACAAACTTGGTTTTTCTCCAGCGGAAGCTATCGCATAACGAATATCGTCGATAAAGCGCGCTTCGGTTTCAGTGATACCATCAGAAAACGTGACAGGTTGATGCGGACCTGCCAACAAGACAACATTGCTAAAATCTGACACATCAAAGTTTTCCGCCACCATGTTTTCAGAATGGAAATCAAGTACTGCTTTCGCCACTTGCTCTTCTAACTGCAGTAGTTGCTCTTCAGTTATCTTCATCCGAGCTAGCGCTACGCGAACGCATTTATCGTGTGAGGTCGCCTGCTTCTTAATGATTTCTGTGTATTTGTCGTTGAGCTTTGAGTTCTCTGCATAACTGTAGTAAAGCGGACCGTGAAGTGTGATGTTATTGTTTTCATCAACATAAACCAGATCAAGCAACTCTAAAGCATTAAGGTAATCAGACATACTCTGTTCACTTAGTTCATACTTTTTCTTAATAATTGAGTACCCGTCTTTGCCTCGTAGCATGCGCAGCTCGCGGTAAAAATCATAAAGGCGAGGAAATTGGAAGAAGACTTCATCTTGCGTTCGACTGAAGTAATCTTCGTCATCACCTTGAAGTTGGTCGGCTAATTTTTGTAGCTCATCTAAAGTACAATCAACGGCGCGACAATACTCAAGTAACTTATCCACCCCTAAGTTACTACTCGTCAAATGCCTTTTGAGTGTAGATAGAGGCATCCCCATTTTCTCTGACAGTTCTCGATATGTGAGCCCTTTCGTTTTAATTGCTTGTCGTAGAGCCGCGAGCAAATATTCAGGAGTCAAATCTCGCATTCATTTTCCTTTTGATAATAACCAGTTTGTACAATTTAATTGTTATAATAATTATTCATCAATATATCAGTTTTCACATTTCCATGACATATTACTTCGCTCAATTTCATTGATATTATTGATAGGTTTATGGTCTACATCACTTATTAAAGACACAAATGCTTGGCACAAAATCACACTTTGCGTTAATAAAACATCATTAAAAGGCGTACTAAGAAAAATAACGTTAAGATACGTGGATAATCCAATGCAATAAAAGGCAGGAATTGTGAATAATAATTCACAAATATACTCATTGGTCGAGTTGTTTATAGTTGGATTTAGAATGACGCAGAAAGCTTTTAAGAGACATTAACAAATGAGGCTTTCACTCAAGCCCCATCATACTTTTTGATACTTCACTTATACCATGCAGTCATCGCAAATAAACGACTAGTCTGCAAGCTTCACCGCAGTACCAAAAGCCAGGATTTCAGAGGAACCATCAACAATAGAGCTTGTTGTAAAACGAATCCCGACAATAGCATCAGCCCCCTTGTTCGTCGCTTCTTCTACCATGCGCTGGATTGCGATGTCCCTTGCCTCAGTCATCATTTCGGTATAGCCGCGGATCTCCCCACCAACAATGCTTTTTATTCCAGCCATTAAGTCACGACCAATATGTTTAGATTGAACCACGTTCCCTGTAACGACCCCTTTGATTTCAGCAATGTTTTTTCCGGGAATAGTGTCCGTTGTTGTATAAATCATTTGATTCTCCTAGCGCATTAAAACTTACCTGAATTAATCTAGCATTAAAATTAGGTCTGGATAAGACAATGATAGGGTTATTGCGACAAACAAGGTTATTGTATGAGAGAGACGGTGAGGTGGGCTGACCAGAGATTAGAGACAAGCATAGACTGGAAAAAGTGACTTTGTAGGGTATAGAAAAATAAAAATAAAAATAAAAATAAAAATAAAAAAGGAGAGCGAATGCTCTCCTTTTCTTAAACCTAAACTGCTAATTAAAGAGCAGCTTTCGCTTTTTCAACTAGAACTGCAAATGCAGATTTGTCGAATACTGCGATGTCCGCTAGGATCTTACGGTCGATCTCGATAGATGCTTTCTTAAGACCGTTGATGAAACGGCTGTAAGATAGACCATTTTGACGAGATGCCGCATTGATACGTGCAATCCAAAGTTGACGGAATTGACGTTTCTTAGCGCGACGGTCACGGTAAGCGTATTGACCAGCTTTAGTGATTGCTTGGAAAGCTACGCGGTAAACACGTGAACGTGCTCCGTAGTAACCTTTAGCTTGTTTTAGAACTTTCTTATGACGTGCACGAGCTTGTACACCACGTTTTACGCGAGGCATTATGCTTCTCCTAAACTAAACGATTGATAACTAAAAAGAATTAAGCGTATGGCAACATACGAATTACTGCAGCCACTTCACATTTAGGAAGGATTGCATTAGGACGTAGTTGACGCTTGTTCTTAGTAGTACGCTTAGTCAGGATGTGACGTTTTGTAGCGTGCTTGTACTTAATACCACCAGCAGTTTTCTTGAAACGCTTAGCAGCACCTTTGTTGGTTTTCATCTTAGGCATGATGAATAACTCCGCATTGTAGTAGTTTAATAACAATGTAATTAGGGCGAACAAAACCTAGCCGTATATACCTTTATTATAAGGAACCGGCTAGGCTTTAATTACTTGATGAGCCGTTAATTACTTCTTTTTAGGGGCTAGCACCATGATCATCTGACGACCTTCAATACGGCTAGGGAAAGATTCCACTACAGCAATTTCTGCAGTGTCTTCTTTCAAGCGGTTTAGAACGTCGACACCGATGTCTTGGTGTGCCATCTCGCGGCCACGGAAGCGAATTGTTACCTTCACTTTGTTGCCGTCTTCAAGGAAACCAGTCAGGTTGCGTAGTTTTACCTGATAGTCTCCGATATCAGTCCCAGGACGGAATTTAACTTCCTTAATCTGGATCTGCTTTTGCTTCTTCTTCTGCTCTTTCGCAGCTTTGCTCTTCTCAAAGAGGAATTTACCGTAGTCCATCACACGACAAACTGGCGGCTCAGCGTTAGGACTAATCTCAACAAGATCCATACCTGCTTCTTCAGCAGCAGCAATCGCTTCTTGGATCGATACAACACCAACTGATTCACCATCAGCACCTGTTAGTCGAACTTCACGAACGCCACGAATTTCACCGTTTAAACGGTGTGGGTTTTGTTTTACCGGCTGTTGGCCGCGTCTTCCGCCTTTAATAGCTTATTCCTCCAGATTGAGCTTACGGCTTGAAATCTCGTCTTGGATGTATGCAATAAAGTCATCCACTTTAAATTTACCGAGATCTTTACCTTTGCGAGTACGAACTGCAATTTCGCCAGCTTCCATTTCTTGGTCACCGACAACAAGCATATATGGTACACGCTTCAAAGTGTGTTCGCGGATTTTAAAGCCAATCTTCTCATTTCTCAAGTCCGCTTTTGCTCTAATTCCACTTTTTTGCAGTTTTTGTACGATTTCATGAACATAATCTGACTGCTTATCAGTAATATTCATAAGAACTGCTTGTTCTGGCGCCAACCACGTTGGGAAGAAACCAGCATACTCTTCGATAAGAATACCGATAAAACGTTCTAGTGAACCTAGAATCGCACGGTGAATCATTACCGGAACAAGACGTTCATTGTTTTCACCTACATAAGTTGCACCTAGGCGACCTGGTAGATTGAAGTCTAATTGAACAGTACCACATTGCCATGCACGGTCTAGACAGTCATATAGCGTGAACTCAATCTTAGGACCGTAGAATGCACCCTCGCCTTCTTGAATCTCATATGGAATTTCCATTGATTCAAGCGACAGTTTCAATGCTTCTTCAGATTGGTCCCAGATTTCATCAGAACCTACACGTTTTTCTGGACGAGTAGACAGCTTCACTACGATATTGTCAAAACCGAAAGTTTGGTACGTATCATAAACCATCTTAATGCAGTTTGTTACTTCCTCTTGGATCTGACTCTCTGTACAGAAGATATGAGCGTCATCCTGAGTAAAGCCACGTACACGCATAATACCGTGTAGTGCACCTGATGGTTCATTACGGTGACATGAGCCAAACTCAGCCATACGTAGCGGTAGATCACGGTATGATTTTAGACCTTGATTAAAGATCTGTACGTGACCAGGGCAGTTCATTGGTTTAATTGCGTATTCACGGTTCTCAGAAGAAGTCGTGAACATGGCATCTGCGTATTTATCCCAGTGACCAGAGCGCTCCCAAAGTACACGATCCATCATAAGTGGACCTTTTACTTCTTGGTAACCATATTCGTCTAGCTTCGCTCGAATGAAAACCTCAAGATCACGGAAGATTGACCAACCATTGTGATGCCAGAACACCATACCCGGCGCTTCTTGCTGCATATGGAACAGGTCTAGTTGCTTACCGATTTTACGGTGGTCACGCTTCGCAGCTTCTTCAAGACGAGTTAGGTGAGCTTTCAATGCTTTCTTGTCGTGGAAGGCTGTACCATAGATACGCTGAAGCATTTTGTTGTCGCTGTTACCACGCCAGTATGCACCTGCAACATTCAATAGCGTGAAATGTTGACAAAAGCTCATATTAGGAACGTGAGGACCACGACACATGTCGATGTATTCTTCGTGGTGGTAAAGGCCTGGACGATCGTCACGAGAAACGTTTTCGTCTAGGATTTCCACTTTGTACGGTTCGCCACGTGATTCAAACGTATCACGTGCTTCCTGCCAGCTGACTTTCTTCTTAACGACTTCGTACTTGGTTTTCGCAAGCTCTTTCATACGCTTTTCAATCTTTTCAAGATCGTCTTGCGTTAGAGACTCGTCTAAGTCGATATCGTAGTAGAAACCGCTATCAATCGTTGGACCGATCGCCATTTTAGCGTGCGGATAAAGTTGTTTTAAGGCGTGACCAAGAAGGTGAGCACAAGAGTGACGAACGATTTCCAGACCGTCTACTTCATCTTTTGCTGTGATGATTTCTAGGCTTGCATCTTCTTCGATAGGGTCACACGCATCAACGCGATTACCATTAACACGGCCAGCGATGGTTGCTTTTGCAAGACCAGGACCGATCGATTGCGCAACTTCCATTGTAGATACTGGATTGTCAAATTGACGCTGACTACCGTCAGGAAGAGTAATTATAGGCATGCTATGTCCTTTACAGTGGTGTTGCATACCAAGCAACACATGTTATTCAAATTAAAAGATATTTTGGAGAGCGTTAACGGCCTCTCGGTAACACGAATACCGGACCATTATCGGAACACAGATTGTACATAGCTCACATTTAGAATGCAAAGAGCGATTTGCCCTTGTAATCGAATATTCACCATGCACTGAACGATTACATGGTGGAAGGGTTAGAGCACTGACATTACACAAGTAAGCACAACCTAACAATCACATACTCGCTAAGCTCATCAATCGTTCTCGGATACCTTGAAAGGGAGTCACCATTTCTGCTGTTATTTAGATTGAACTGAACTGATTAATAAAGCTCTGAATCCTGCATCTTGAGGTCACTTGAATATATGCTAGCTTTTACTCATCTAATTCAGATAACTCTTGTAAAAGCAATTCTAGTTTACGCTCTTCTTCTTTAATTTTATTTTGGTATTTTTTTACCTTGGTCTCTTTCCCAATTTTTTTTGCTTCTTCTAAATCTACGTTATACCGAGCAATTTCATTTTGAACTTCTTTAATCTCATCGGATAACTCATCCTTGATGTTTATGTTGCTACAACTAGATTTTACCTCTGCTAAAGCGACTTTAAGCCCTTTAATCTTATTCTGATTATTAGATAATTCAGCTTCCTGTATTTTCTGTTCAATTTCGCAAGATTTTCTTTCACATCCAGAAAACTCCAAGCAATTCTCCGAAGAAAAAACACTAAATGATAATATTGACAATATTACGCATGAGGATTTTAACATTATTTTAATGTCCATTGTTTTCATGTAGGTGTTTCCATATTATGGAAAAATTGTTACAAGTGTGGTTCAGTATCTCTATTTATCCAGACAACATTTTCTTTTGAAGTTGGAATTTCAAACCAAGACCAGAATAATTCTAACATTTCCGTTGTCATTTCATACGACTTGCCATTCAAGTCTGAATTTCGAGCGAACGCTCTCTGTTTGCAAGTTTCAAATGGGACATCAAGATAATGGACTTCGCTCTCAATCCCCACTTTCGAGGCCCAATCAATAAATACGGCTCGGTCGCTTCTCGCCAAAACCCAAAATCGAAAATAACCGGGACACCAAGTGAAAAGAGTTGAAGAGCAGATTCTTTGAATAACTCTTGTAGCGTAGCCAAACGACGATCGAAAACTTCGCGTTCCATATGTTCCCCATACAGAGGAATCATCCATTCATCTATCGAGAAGCGAAACGCCTTATACTTATCTGCAAGCACTTTAGAATACGTAGTTTTACCCGAGCCAATAAACCCACAGACGAAATAGACTTTAGTCATAATGCCTCTTTTACTTTTAACTTCTGCTTGAGTAGTAAGTCACACTACCACAAAAACATATTATAACACCGGAAACACAAAAACCGATTCAAACCAAATATGCAGTAAATAGAAAAGTCGATTTAAGCTAAAAAAGCCACACGTTGCCCCGCCCCTCTTGAGCCGTTCGCTATATAATTTTTACACCAATTTCTTTTGCTTGATTTTCAAAAACCTTAAATCCTGCTTGCTTACTAGATTTAGCCACAGAGATCCATTGCAATCCAGTTTCGTCTGAGTGCTGAAATTCAATTTGAAGCTCATATTTTTTGGCTGACACCCCCCCAGCAATCGCTCCCAACAACAGCGATAACGGAGCCGTCAATTGCCCGAAACCGTCTGGGCATATTACCCAAACAATACTTGAAACAATGAAACCAACCACAATAACCCTGAGAACATGGTCTTTTAAAGTGTTCGTTTTTACCCGCACGCCTTTGACTTTGGATAGTGGGTATTCATCATTTTTAAATCTCAGAGTGCCATCACTCAATAGAAAATCACTGCTGTTAATCATGTAATTTTCTCCTTTACACCAAGCTTTGTAATAACTGACCTTGAGCGCTCATTTCCGGTTAAATGCATTACTTGTAACTTTGTTAATCCATAATGCTTTTGCCAAACAACTCCATGTATTCCGAGAAAAATCACCTAGGCTTGTTATGTGCCTGATTTCAAGTACACACCTTCCTGACGGAGTTGCGCTCGTAAATCTAACATTTGTATATTGGTGGCTATCACTGAAAACAGATTTCCAATGGCTGCAGCAAACATTAAGCCTGCTGCATATCCATTCCATAGCCCGAGATTAACTTGGGAGAGTGTGTTGAATGCCATACAAAAGAAGATGATACTGGATATGAACATTCTCAACTCCCCACAACTAAATTTGTAGGAGTTGTCCGCATAGTCATACTTAATTTTGACCCTTGAGCTGAAACCACCAAGTTTTACATACATGGTACTTTCACTGCTTTCATAAGCAATATCATTGAGAGCTAGTATTTTTTCTATGCGTTCCAACATTACTATACATCCTTTAAAATTGATCACCTTGATACTATTACCAAGTGCAATCCATTTCATAATATATTTGAAGTTTCACAACCCAAGTCACGTATAAAGTAGGCTCATAACAACGATCTTGGAAAGCCATTGTTTAGCCTTGTTTTTGAATAGCGCCGGTCAGGGTTAATCGATAAATGTCTAGTGACCCTATGAAAAGCCATAGGCAGCGGAGAGACCGAAATGACAAAGCGAAGTAGATAACTTTGTTGTTCGAGGAGGGTTGGCTGCTAACGCAGCCAAAGGAACAGTATTGTCTATTGACAGGCAGAAGGCTCATATGTGTTATTCGACATTTCTTCGCTGTAGCTCGACCTTAAACTTGCTTTCTCTATGTAACCATATGCCCCAGTTAACGAAAAACATTAAACATGGAAAGATCGAGTATTCTACGACATTGGCTTTTACGTACATTAACACGCTTTCTGCATCTGATGACGGATAGTTAATCAAAATGTTAAACACTACAAAGGCAACTGCCATTACCGCAGTACTTTTTAAAGCCCAGACGAGAAAGCTCTGCTTCCTAACCTTGCTCCAGTACAAAAAATACTTATCATTCATACATATTCCCTAAGCTAAGCCAATCTTCCTAATATTCTGTATGTAGTTCACTTTACCAATGTCGCAATTGCATTAGAGCGAGAGTCCAATTACCTTGTTAGGCTAATTCTGCCTGAAGGTCTTAAATGCATGTTTAGCCTTGTTATAAACAAAATTTATAACCACACCAGCAACGACATATAAACTAAAGTCAATGAGAGCTAGTTTAAGACTGAATGGAGCAGAAAATAAGCTATAGGTGAAACCCATTTGTGAACCGATAAATTTAGCCAAAAAAACTGTAGCTATCATTAGAAGTATATTCATTTGTTACCTGCTAAATAGACTTGAAGTAGCATTCTTACAACACGTACTACTTTTGCTCTCTTCTCAACTTCCCTTGAACTGGGAATGAAATATGAATTTCTCACGATTAGCTTAACGCCGCATTAAGTGGTGAGCAACGCATGTCACCACACTTAAAGCATTGTGCCGTAAACACTAAAGCTGAATCAAACCAAGAATGCCAAGCGTTGGGAATCCGTCTTAAACGC
>NZ_JXOK01000083.1 GCF_000830505.1 Vibrio mytili
ACATCGAAGGTGGGAATTCCTTTTATAAAAGGGTTGTCACTGAGAGCGTGAGGGTTTATATTGTCTCGCTCAAAAAGATGGCTACGTAGCTCAGCTGGTTAGAGCACATCACTCATAATGATGGGGTCACAGGTTCGAATCCCGTCGTAGCCACCATATACAACGTTATTAACGGTTTTACCAATCACCTTAATAACTACAAA
>NZ_JXOK01000084.1 GCF_000830505.1 Vibrio mytili
TACGTCCTGAGCATCGATCGATGTACAGCTACGTACGTCTGAGCATCGATCGATGTACAGCTACGTACGTCTGAGCATCGATCGATGTACAGCTACGTACGTCTGAGCATCATCGATGTACAGCTACGTACGTCTGAGCATCGATCGATGTACAGCTACGTACGTCTGAGCATCATCGATGTACACTAACAACGTCAGCATCGATCGGTGTAC
>NZ_JXOK01000085.1 GCF_000830505.1 Vibrio mytili
AAAAAAAACGTCAAAAAGCACTTGCCAATGTGATCGCAATCTCTATAATGCCACCTCGCTGACACGGCAACGCTTCGAAGCTTTGAGTTTCAAGGTAAATAAAGCCAAGTTCAGCAAGGCAATTTAGCGAAGCGGAAACGCTTAAAAAGTTTTAAAAAAGTGATTGACACCAAACTTTAACTCGCTAAAATGGCCGTCCGATTTGAGCAAGGCTCAATCGGAAAGC
>NZ_JXOK01000086.1 GCF_000830505.1 Vibrio mytili
GGCGAATATTGGCTCTGATGGTTTAAATTCTGTTTCTATCGATGGGCATTTCACCACGACTCAGGGCTCTGATCGTGTGGTGAGCTACCAACTCGATACAAACGCAACCCCAGTCGCGAACCTGACATCACAAGGTGTTGCGGTAAACTTAATCGAAACCGTCAACGCAGACGGCAGCTTTACCTACACCGCGACCGCAGATAATGGCACCACGGTAGAACCTGTATTTACCCTAATTGTAAACACGGACGGCACTTATAACTTCACGTTAGAAGGGCCAATCGACCATGCACAGAATGGTGAAGATCAACTGACCTGAACTTCCCAATCATTGCCACCGATTTTGATGGTGACACATCCACTGAGACGATCCCGGTCACCATTACCGATGATATTCCGAGTATCACCGCCGTTGATGCGATCACGG
>NZ_JXOK01000087.1 GCF_000830505.1 Vibrio mytili
GAGTTTTTCTGGGGTTCCGGTCTGGTGTTAAGTGGTATGTATCTGCCCTGATTCGTGCTGTACAGACGAGAGAAGGTTCTGATGATGGATATCACTCTGATAGGGGAAGTGTGACTCTGTGGTGACTACGTGGCGTGTTTCGGCTGACCGAATGGAGCAGAGCTTACCGGAAGTAATTGTGGACCGGATATAGACCGGACCAGAAAAGACAAAGGCCCGTAGATTTCTCTACGAGCCTTCTAGAATATGGTGGCCCCTCGCAGACTTGAACTGCGGACCAATCGATTATGAGTCCTACCAGGTTCATTTTTATGAGTATGCAATGCTTGGTAATTTCTATTAAATTCAAATATTTATCTGTTTGTCTTTGTTGCGTTAGTTTGCATTGATTTTCATGTCACTTTTCTCTTGTCTGACCCATTACCTGACCTAGCTTTGCTTAGGTAGGAAGTTTGTCAATATCATTTTTGGCTGCTTTTAGGTTATGCCTGTTGACCTAGAAAGTTAACTTCGCCAAAAAAGACAAGAGAAAATCAGAATGTTAACTGTTACTAAAATTCAATCCGCGACCAGTCGTAAAAATTCCTATTATCTCTGGGATCAGTCAGGTCAACGAGGTATAGGGCGTTTGGGTGTAAAAATTTTCACTAGTGGGAAAAAGCAGTTCGTGTTTCGCTACTACCAGCAACAGAAAGAAAAATTTATCTCAATCGGTTTATTCAGTACACGTGCTGGCAGTATGACTCTTACAGAAGCTCGCGAGAAAGCCCAGGTCTTCTCACAACTGTTGCTCGGAGGAAAAGATCCTAAATTGCATCTTGAACAACAAGAGAGCGAGCAGAAAAAAATTGATGCAGAGAGTAAAAGCTTAGGAACCATTGATGAGCTATTTCATAGCTATACGGAGCGCATGAAAATAGATGGAAAGAGAACGTATGAAGACGTGCGAAATGCGCTGGTACGAGAATTCTATCCATATATAGACAGAAACACCAAAGCGTGTGATGTAACGACTGATGATATTAAATACGTTATTAGTAAGATGATCCAGCGCGGAGCTATCACCCAAAGTAACCGAGTACGTAGCTATGTGATGGCGGCGTTTAACCATGGGATGCGCTTTGATAACGATCCTCGCTATTTCTCTTTAGAGTCGAAATTTGGCATAAAATACAATCCAGTAGCACCAATTCCTAAGCAAAAAGACGGAGAGCGCATTGGTGAAAGGTTCTTAGAATGGCGAGAGTTACGGCGTCTGCTAAAAGATCTTCGTGAAAACTATGATCTTGTACCCATCGGACAAGATTTGAGGCACTTACTTCAACTGTGCATCTATCTAGGGGGGCAACGACCGTATGAGGTGATTACACTTGAATGGTGGAATGTTGATTGGGAAGAAAGATTTGTCTGCATTACCAAAGAACGTTCCAAGAACAAAAAAGATCATATCGTACCGTTGAACGGATTGGCTTTTGAAATACTTCAGAAACAATATGAGCTTTCTGGTGGTGGACGATATGTTTTTCCAAATCCTAAAGATGCAGAAGAACCCATGAGGACTAGTTCAATTTGTCGTGCAGTGACTCGTTATCGCGATGCCGTGGGGTTCGATAAGTTTGTGCCTAAGGATTTGCGTCGAACGTGTAAAACTTTGATGGGGGCATGCCGAATCAGCAAAGAAGTCAGGGATCGTATTCAAAATCACGCCTTACAAGATGTAAGTACACGTCACTATGATCGCTATGACTATTTTGACGATAAGTTAGGTGGGCTTGAAACCTGGAGCAGTAAATTGAAAGAGTTGATTGGATATGTTCCACCAGCGTTGTCAGTTGTACCTTCCGCTGAAACGTTACCTTTTCCAGACATTAAAAGTACTCAGTCGCTAAGAGCTAATCTTAAATAAAGATTGTTTTTGAAAGCCCCATTGGGGCTTTCTGTTAATTTTGTTACTACCTAGTTCTTGTCTAGATCATTCAGGTGATCAAGTAAGTATTCGGTGTAGTAAAGCGGCATCACGATGTGCTCTTTCTCTGTTGCTGGAGAGCCTTGAGTACCTGTAAGTTTGATTGTCTTGTGGGGCTTGCATTTCTCGATGTAGGATTGCAATGATTTCGCACGAGTTCGCTTACCGCTTTTTACTTCTACAGGTACGATTCGACCTAGGTCATCAGCGATAATGAACTCTATCTCTGCTCTTGCGTCTCTCCAAGAGAAGCTTGGTTCAATACCTAGCGCAGCGATTTCCTGTTGAACATGGTTTTCGGCGACATATCCCTTGTATTCATAGCCTTGCTGTTTGATTTCACGGTAACCAGTGCCGAGCATATGGTTCAATAGCCCGACATCAAAGAGAAATAGTTTAACCGTATTTTCCTTTTGATAAGCAGCTAAAGGAGAACGAGGCTGCCCTTCAATAGGATGATTTTTTAAAGCAAGCCGACACTTGTGAAGCCATGTAATCGCACTTTCATATTCAGCATAGCGAGACTTGCGTTCGTGAACTCCCTTGAACTTAAACCGTTTAACGGAGTCGTCGAATACCGAAGATAGTTGAGCGGGAATACTTCGAAATACAGATTCGATTAGCTGTGCGTCCACTTTTCCAGAGTACTTTCCGAAATCACGCATGTAGCCCTCAATTAAGTTCCTATGGACTTCAGATACGGCTTCAATGCGTTCAATAATACTGAGTTCTGAGTTTTCGAACCATGAGTTTACGGCTTCAGGCATGCCGCCAACAAAATAATAGTCGGTCAGTAGTTCGATTAATTTTGTATGAGCTGCTGGAGAATTCAGCTTTTGGTCAAACGCTTTTTGCAGTGCTTTTTCTCCAGATGCCCACAAGAACTCCCTGAAAGTCAGTGGCCTTAAATTGTGTTGCTCAACTTTTCCAACGGGAAAGGACGTGAGCAATCCGATATTTGAACCACTAGCAGCAACATAAGCTTTGGGAGCCTTTTCTGCAAAGTACTTAAGAGAGGTGACCGCTCTTGGACATTCACCAATTTCATCTAAAATAAGAAGATCTGTTGATGGCTCGAAGATTTCTCCTGTTAATAGTTCAATGTTGGTGATGACGTCATCAGGGTTTAGAGAGCCTGAAAAAGCTTCAATTAACTCAGGGCTTTCTAGGAAATCGATTCTTATGACATTTTCGAATGTACTTCCTAATAGCTCCTGTAATAAGAATGTTTTACCAGTTTGTCTAGCACCGTCAATCAGCAAAGGCTTCCTTGTCGGCTTGTCTTTCCAGGCGAGTAGGTTTTCAAGTAGTGTTCGTTTCATCTAGCCACCTCAGTTAAAGTGCTTATCTGGTTGAGTGTATATTACACAAAAATGCGCAATTAAATGTAAGATGTAACATTTTTTTGCGCTTAAAAGAGATGGTTTTGACATTTTTTATGCGCGTAAAAGTGTTTAGAGTGATTTCTATGTGAATGATAGTGTTGGGGCTGTGAGGTGATGGATCTATGCATCATTTCTGTTTGGTTGCTTCACAAGGGCAATGATCACAGTGAGAAGGCCCTAGCGGGCTTTCAGATACCAAAGTTTCTTGCTGGCTAGCTCTTATAGGTAATAAGCTTTATTAGTAAGTAATCCACTAGTTAAGCGTACAGAACCCTTGGGATTAGAAATGAATGTGGTACTACCGCCTGCGATCACTTTCTCTACAGCATCATGTTGATGCCCTGCAACCCAGAACCTCGCTTTTGAGATCAACTCATTACTCAACCCTGCATGGTAGTAGGGGGCATAAACACTATTGGCATTTTCTTCTGTCGCGAAAGCTTCTTTAGAAGGAAGATGATGTGAAACAACAAGATCTACTTTCTCAGGGAGGTTATTGACGAATGCTTTGTACTGCTCTTCAATTATAGAGCTGTCAATAAACTTAGCGTCGTTCATCAACTCAGAATATACATTTACAAGCTCGACCGAATAGGTGTGAATGGGAAACCAAAGGGTTCCACCGAAGATAGTGAATCCGTTCAATTCAATCGACTCATTGTTCAAAAAGAACAGGTTTTCAGTGGTATCGCTATGAGCCTTAAGCTTTGCTAATACTGAATTCTTAGAAACGTTGAGAGAACCAGAGTTAGTATTAGATTCGCACTCACTTGTATATCGGTAGGATTTACTCTTATTGCTATACCATTCATGGTTTCCAGCAACCATGATGACCGCCTTAAAGTGGCGGCAAAGTACATTCTTTACGTATGCTATGCCTAATAGACCGTTTGCCGTGTCACCAGCAACAACCAACGTGGCTTCTTTATCGAACTCATGCCAAAAATCGCGGCGTATTCCGTGAGTGTCCAGGTGTAGGTCAGAAACAACGTAAAACTTCAAACTATCATGGCCTTAAGATTGATTGACTACTTCATGCATGGTACATGGATTATTTGGATTAGAGAAGTGAGCATATGCGCTAAGCATTTCTACTCAAGGTACTTGAAGGGTGCTTTTGAACAGGACAATGATTGGACGTGTTGTTTGATTTTTCGGCACTAAGATTAGACACTAACTTTTAGTGTCTAAATCTTAGTTGTTATTAACAATTTGAAATTGTTAGTTTTTAGTTGAGGTGCTTTGATTTGGCAACATCGTTGAGGCTAGCAAAAGTGTTAGTGTGCTCCGTAACTACGGCAGGCATTTTTATGAGTGAGGCTTATATGAAGAGCGAGGTTAAGGCTAAAAAAGTGATAACGAGCAAGCCGACTAACATGATCGTGACGTTGCGCTAGATGGGGTTATTGACTTGCTCGATTACGATATCTCTACCAAACACAGGTATGGTAGTTTGAAGTAACTGAAGCCCTCACAGAGCAGCTGGAAGAGAGCATTGGTGACGAGCAGGTTGACCTAGACGGAAAGTATTAAGAATAACCCCTATTTGAGGTTGCACAGCATAAAGCTGTGCTTTTTAAGCGGCATACGCCGCAGTAACGAGTGATAGACATCATGCACAATATCTTTCTTGCAGTGTATCCTCTAATTCTTTGCCCAGAATAATTTCAAAGTCAGTAAATAAAGCGACGGGACGAGAAGTATTGTCTTTCTTCTCTATTTGGATAAACCCTTTCGATGATAGTAAGTGGAGTGTACGTGACAGTTTACGAGTATTATGACCGCTGATGTCCGCAAGTTCAGCTAGATTTTCAGGCTTTTCCCTACTCATCAGGAGCATTAGCTCGATATTTTCATTACACAGTAACTTTGATACTTCATCTAGTGATGTGAACCAAAATGTCGGTAGATACTTGCTATGACTAATGTTGCCTGCGGCCACACTAGTCATGTGCCTACGAATGAGGTCTTCTGACATAACTCCAATACGAGCTTTCATTACTATCCCTCCCAGAACGAAATAACAAAACCCTAGTGTATAAAACGCTGCTCTGAAAGAAAAAGTGGATAGTTATATTCAACGAAAAAACGATACTATCGGACACAACTTTCGAGATCGTGAGGATAATAGAAACAATGAAATCCTAGTATCATTGAGCCTTTTTTCGGGTCACCCTATCCTAAGGTCTACGAGGCTCTTCACTAGAAAAACACTTGTGTATTAGCTGACCAATCAAGACTAGAGAGTTGGTTTTCGTGTGACTCATGGGGGGGCAAAGTAAACTAGTTGCAGTGTTAGTTTGCTTTTCTTTTTATATGTTAGAATAACAGCATGAGTAAATAATCAATGCTTACAATGTCAGAACAATTATATTACAAGCTTTTAAAATCTACTTTTGAAAATGCACTGCTTCATCTTTACTTTAAAGTCAGCGCGTCTCAAAGCTTTGTCAAAGAAGAGCAACGCAACAAAATCCTCATTGATTTCTTAAAACCAAAATTGAAAGAGCAACGCTATTCACTTATCAAAAAGAATTTAAAAACCATCTGTTTAATGAAAAATAAGTTTGGGTCAATCGAGAAATATTTAAATGGGATTGTACAGCAATATAGTTCAATCAAGAGCAAGAGTGATGTAGACAAACTCTATGAGTTGCTTGAGCAGCTTGAGAAGGCAGGGTTTGAAACAAAGTTGATTGAAGAAACTCCAACACAGAATCAAGATGTTGTTTATTTAGATAGAGCACACATTAACAACTGTTTCGATGAGTATGACAATCACCAGGTTGCGCCCATTTCTTTGCTCATTCATACAGAACAAATAGTTAAGTTCACTCAATCCCTAGATGAGCAAGCTTATTTTGAATATGAAGTATTTCAAGTTAATAAATCATTGAAGAGCTATCACTATCGCTTACACCCTCGTTCCTGATTGCTGAACATATAAAAATAATAGTTCCAAGTATTTCGAATATTTCATAATGTAGTCTTGGAACTTTTCTGTACCAAATGTTTAGTTATTCGACTTTACCTTGATACATATTATAAAAATACTTCAAGAACAATATGTTAAGAATTACGCCTTTTCTACTATATCCTGGAAGAATCCTCATAGGATGTTGTTGGTTGCCAATTCATTGGTGCGGATAAGCATTACATTTTCCAATGTCAGGAACATCACAGGGCTTTGTTAAGTAATTCGGATAGATAACCAAACCACCTGAGCATTGTAATTTCTCATGTATATCTTCCTACCAAGCGACTGCCGCACTCTATACATCGTACTTTTTGAGAGTAAATGCTTGCAATAACGATATCGCTTTTTTAACTTTTTGTTCAAGCCGTAAAGCTTCTGGCAAACTACCGCTAAGATCGAGAGTGGCTTTTTCTTGTAGAGATTAGCGGAACAGCTCGCTTAACCCGTATAGTATTGTGACAACTCCTTGTATCATAAGCTCCATCACCAGATATCTCGATAATTCTTCGGCGTGTTTGATTTACAAAGTTAAGAAGGACTTCTGTATCGTAACATGAGATAAACTCAGTTCTTCTGCGATTATTTTGTGAGTGCAGCGTCGGATACTAAATGCAAATTTTCTCAAACTCTACGCATCCGTCAGTACCATGATTTTTGACCTTCCGTTTACCTTCGCCATAAACCTTGAGGCTGCCAGTATCAGTGGCTAGGTACTGTATTGCACCTCCAGTTTTTGTCTCAAAAGAGACCGCAACTTGTTTAACTAAAAGACTGATACAAATGAAGTATGAGAAGGTAAGAGTAGTATTAGACAACATAAACAAGGAATCGATAAACTGATTACATGCTAGTGTTGTTGTTTTTTTATTCACCTTCAGTACGGTAGTGATGGCTAAGTCGATGAATCGACGAGGTCTGCTACGGTTGATTAACGCTTTGTTGTACTGTTGCAGTTAGTTTTATTATAACTAGGTCTCGCATAGGCCTAAGATGATTAACTGATATACACGTTTAGCTGTTAAGTTATTGGTTTATTTTTAATCTAATTGCCCCCAACCAAACCGTTGAACTAAAACTTACCAAACTTGGAAAGGCTATGGAAGATAAATAGTTTATTGACGGTAGCGAAAAAATAAAAATAGGATAGACAATATCAAGTCAAATAAAGATATGATATTGTCTTAATTTATTAGTCGATTTGATAAGTTAAAATTTTATTTCATTATTCTTAATGAAACTTTCAAATATAATGATTTAAATTAATTGTATTTAACCTTTTTGTGTGAATTTAATGAAAAACCTATAGTCTTTAAAGATAAATCCACAATCTTTACAAAGAAATTTTTTCTTGATTATAATTTTCTCTATAAACTTTCTTTCTATTCTATAGAATCCAAAACTAGAACAGTTTCTACACTTCATCTAAATCTCTTCCATTAATACATTATTTTTAACAAGGAATTTGTTTACAATAGATTTCATACTTTCTGGTTTGCCATATAAAAAACCTTGAACAAATATACAGTCATTTATTTCTATCAAATGATTATGTTGCGCAACATTTTCCACTCCTTCTATAACAATTTTATATTCTAAGTTGTACAAAAGATTAATTATAGAATTTAAAAGTGAGTTGTATTTTAATTCATTTGGAACTCTATTTAAAAAACACTTATCTAACTTGACTTCATATAATGGCAATTTTATTAGATTGTTTAATGTTGAATAACCCTTTCCAAAATCGTCTAGGGAAAACCTAAACCCTAACTCAACCAGATCATTTATTATCTCAAGTTTATTTTCATTTTCGACAAAAAAAACATTTTCCGTAACTTCAAATATTATATCTGAAGTATCAATCATGTTTTTTGCTATTAATTCATTTAAATAATTTTTTAAGTTTTCATGTATCTGTTTGGGTGACAAATTTATTGATAATGTAACATCACTATGAAAATGTAATTTATTTTCGTAATAATCTTTAATTGCATAATCTATAACTCTAAAGCCGACAGAGTCAATTAAATCAGCAGACTCAGCCGTTTCTATGAAAACATCTGGAGGAATACAACCTTTTTTAGGATGTTTCCACCTAACCAAAGCTTCTAAACCAACTAATTGACGACTCTTGATATCAAACTTTGGTTGATACTCAGTATAGAACTCATTATTTCGACAAGCCCTTCTTAAATCATTTACTAGCTCAAATTCAAAATTAGCCGTCTGAAGTAGACCAGTATTATACTCAGTATAATGTGACGTTCCTTTTTTCTTGGACTCATACATAGCTAGATCTGAATATTGTAATAAAAGATCCAATCTATCTCCATCCTTTGGATATTGAGAAAAACCAATACTAGCAGTAGATTCTATTCTTCTATTTTTTATAAAAACAGGCTTATTTATTGAACGCGATAAATTGTTAATCTTACTTAAAATGTCAACATTACCTTGAAATATAACAATGAACTCATCACCACCAAATCTATATAATTTATCATCAACATCGATTTCTTCAGTGATATTGCTAGATATTTTCTTTAGAAACATATCACCAAACGAATGGCCTAACGAATCGTTTATATGTTTAAACCCATCTAAATCAATAAACACTAAATAAAAACTGTTGAGACAAAATGTTTTTTTAAAATCGATTTCCAAACTTCTTCTATTTGGTAAGCCTGTTAAGTAATCGGTTTTTGCTATACTGTCAATTTTTTTATTTGAATCTTTTAACTTTTTTTTCTCTAGCAATATCTTATTATTATATGTCGTCAATATACGTGATATTTTTTTATGTAAAAAATAATATATAACAAATGAAATAGCCAGTAAAATAAAGAATGAGCTAACTATTGTTTTGATATCTTCATATAAGAACTCTTTAAATAGATATTTGAAATCATCGTTTAGTTCATATTTGAAGTTTTTAGCCATAGAGAGTGATATATTTATCCCATATTCACTTATGGTTTTGTTAATATAAAGAAACTCACTACTGCTATCTAATTCAAGAAAGTTGTTATAGATATAATCATAGAAAAAATAAAGTGAACTTTGACTGTTTAAGTATCTATTTTGTTTAACCTTTTGGTCATATATAATACCGTTATGAGTTGAGTAGACCCTATATTCAATATTGTCATCCAAACTTGAATTTTCTAAAAGATTAAATATTTCATCATGTACACGTTCGAGAAGAAACTCGTTAACATATCCACTTGCCAAATATAGTTGTGTGTTAGGTATTTGTTTTATATACGATACTTTGTTAGAACCAAATTTAGAAGGTACTTTATATCTATACACTCCACCATTGATAGGAAAGTTTTCAAAAAAACTATTAGAATATTTATCTTTAAGATTATCATTAAGTTGGTTAAAAATATTTGATTCTATAATGTTCTTATCTTTATAGTTTACTATAAAAACATAATTATCTTTGAAGGTTGAGTTAAACTTATTTACTTTTTCTTTTATAAAGTCTTCTTCTATACTATCTTCATTAGCAAATTCAATGATGGCAGTATTTTTCTTAACACTCTCGATAAGTTCGTTTTCTATTAAATTTATAATTGAATAAATAGAGGCTGAAATAGACTCTGCCTCTTCTATTAATGCATTTCTTTTTTCAACTAGTTTGTTTTCACTAAACTTATCAATATATAATGAATATTGCTCTAAATTACCTACAAATACTCTAAAAAAAATTATAATAAAAAAAGCCAAAAGCAAAAATAGATAAACGGATAAATTAATACGTGAAATCTTATTATTAATCACTGACATATTGATATTAGCTTTTTTTAAATAAATTAATGAAAATTTTTGGAGTCATTCCATAAACAATTTTAAACTTCTTTATAAAAAAAGAACTACTGGAAAAACCTAATAATTTCGAAGTTGTAACAACGCTTTCTGTAGATAATAATAATTCCACTGAGTTTTCAATTTTAACTTTAATCACTAATTCAGACATTGTCACATTTAGCTTAGACAAAACTAATTTAACATCTTTAATACTTAAATTTGACCTTTGACAAAGCTTATCAATATTCCAGTTTATTCTTGGATGTTTTTTTATACACTCTCTTATTTTTTCTAATGTTGGTTCATCTGATTTTATCTTGGGTAAGAAAAGATCTTTTTTAATTAGGTCTAACAGATAATTTTTATAATATATTGATGATAGCTCTAAATCGTTCTTTGTTTTTAAATAAATATAATAATCACGCTTGGACATGATTTGCTTTAAATGACTGAATGATATGACTTTAAGCTCTACTATTTCTTCTTCTACAGAATAATGAATAACTTCTCCTTTCGGAATATAAAGGTAATCACCTGGTTGAAATATACATGAAAATCCGTTATACGATACAGCGCCACTCCCTTCTTCAATCTGGATAATATGTTCATTCTTATTGAAGTAAGCGCCTAATTTACAAGGTTTAACTTTAACTGATTTCATGATGCAAACCTTTTCGGTGGATTTTTATAATATCCCTGATAGTATATTTTGTTAGAACTTTTTAAATGTTGTTTTATGCTTGAGTCAACGCCATCAATAATTACGCCAACGTTACAAAATGGAATTAAAATTTGTGCTACATGCTTTTCTAAATCCTTAAATGAGTACTTTTTGTCTATTTTAATATAATCCCAATCTATATAACCTAAACATTGATTAAAAGTTTCATCTTTGTGACAAAAAGAGTCTAAGCAAAATTCAATTCCATACTCCTTGAGTTTTTTTATTGATAGATACAAGTCAGGTAGCATATTATTTTCTATTTCATTAACTTCTATCACTAAATTTTTGTTATTAAATAAAGAAATTCTCGTTATGAATTCATCACTCAACAATATATTTGCGGTAATATTAATACTAAATTTGTTTTTTTCATTGTTTTGAAGTTTTTTAACAATATTTAATGCTGACTCCATTATTATTTCATCGGATACAGTCATATCTAAAAACTGCTCCTCATAATATCCATCAGGTATAGTGTATAAAACCTCAGAGAAAGCCACATCTCCAGTTTCACTTGAGTAAATAGGATGCAAAAAAATACTATTTGAAATGCTACTTTTTAAATCCATATCTCACTACACCTTTTTAATATGAATATTGTTTTTAAGCGCAAGATTAATCACCTCTTAAAACCTAAGCAACCAGTTTTCTATTATTAGCCATGATATCTATTGTTATTTATCACCCTCAAACGCACTGTCATTATATTGACATTAAATTGACCGTACATTAACAGATAGCTTATTGAACATTTAAAATCAAGAGTGCTTTAGTGTGGTCTATGTTTAAGGCTTTGTTACGTAACTCGATGAAACTAAGGCAAGAGGTGATGAGCTGTACGACGACACAGTTGATCCCCCTAGTCTTATGGAGAAGCCTCGTTACACAACAACTAACTGAAAACAGTACAGCAAAGTGCTAATTAATCGTGGTTCACTCACTTTCTGGATTGATGAAGGAGTTATAAGCGAATAGAAGCAAAGCAAACAGAACAAGCGTGGCAGGCCTCGTCAATTCAGCGACCTCGCCATTACTGAGCCGCACCAGTTATCTTGGACCCTGAGTTAAGTGAGTAAAATCACTAACGAGGTGAATCATGACAAACAAGAAAAAACTTATTATCCATTCTTCCGAATTTAATACTTGAGATTGCGGAGAAAGTCGGCGCTGCTGTTGCCGCTAGATAACTATCTCTCCATGACTCTCAAATCTACGGTTGGCGTAAAGCCGCAAATAAAAACTCCAGTACTGCTGAGCGAGAAAAAGAGCTAGGAGTAGTAAAAAAGGCCGCCACCTACTTTACGGAGAATCTAAAGTAGCTTGTGCTTCGAATTTATGTTTGAACATCTGCAGTATTTCCGTGTATCTCATATGGCAGAGGTGTTTGGCATATCGCGAAGCGGGTTTTACTACTGGATTAAGCATCGTCATAGAGACTGCCTGCGAGAACAAGCCCGTCAGGTATTAGACGACAAAGTCAAAGAGGCGTTTGATAACCGCAAAGGCAGGGACGGTGCTAGACGTATCCAGATAGAGTTAACTGATAACGGTAGCAGGCATAATGTGAAGACCATTGCCAGTAGCATGAAACGTCAAAATCTAGTAGCGAAAGCTGCTCGTAAGTTTAAATGTACGACGGATAGCATTCATAAGTTGCCAATCGCTCCGAACTTGTTGGAGCAAGACTTCTCTGCAACTGCCGCCCAATCAGAAATGGGCGGAGATATTACGTATTTGGCGATAAGTGAAGGTTGTCTATACTTAGTGGTAATCATTGATCTTTATTCACAGCAAGTCGTTGGCTAAGAGGATGACAACAACATTAGTCAGCGATACTCTTTCAATAACCTTATTCCATCGTAGCTTTCCTGAGCGAGTCATCGTTCATAGTGACCATGGTAGCCAATATTGCTCGAAAGGTTATCGAGAGTTGATTAGTACCTATAATCTAAAACAAAGTATGGATAGAAAAGGAAATTGTTGGGACAACGTTTATATAGAGAGTTTCTTTCATGCCATGAAGGTGGAAGCTGTACTATATGAGCTGATAATGTCGAGAGAATAGATGCGTCAATCGGTCTTCGAATACATTGAGGTTTAATATAATCGAACGAGAAGGCACAGTGATCTTGGGCGTCTAAGCCAGTTGACTTTGAAAAGCCAAAAGGTCGCTTAATGCAGTGTCCAGTCTGGCTGGAGCTTCTTCTCGCATCTTCATTTAGTTGAACGGAGAACTATGTTCTCCGAATGACGAAAGGCTGAGTCAGGTATTATCCGACTCGTGTTTGGGTATATAGGCAAAGGTCGGTAGCGTTCAAACGCTACTGCGAGAACACTGTTCTCGCTCAAATCATCAAAAACTAAAGTTTGCTCATTTAATTAATAGATAAAAAAGCTCTCTTAGTGCCCAACTCTCTGGTGAAAAATGTGTTACCCATTATCTTCATGAGTGGGTTTGTCAGAACCAATGGACTAATGAATTTAAGCTCTGAAACACTTTTGCCCCTTTATCAGTTTCGACCAGTGAGAGCGGAAGAGCTGGCTGATGGAGTTTTCCTTAGAAAAACTCACACCTAACGCTTACACTAAGCATGATTTTAGTCATCAACCCTGAATAAGTATAATTGGGCAAAGGCCCGATTTAATGAAGGCCGATTTGAATTATATTGGTACACAAGACTACCCCCAACTCAGTAATCCAATAAATACATACAATTAATGTTAACTTGATTGTTATCTATTATTACGCGTAATGTCCTTTAATGGATGACGCGAAATTAGCCCCCACTTTCCATCGTTTTTTTCAGAGCCTCTAGCATTAATTGCAATTAGGTGATTTTTGGTAGATTCTTCATCACAACCAATAACAGCAGCTAGCGTCGAAATGTTACGCCATTCAAATTTCGGGTCACTTAACATATTTTTCAAAATGTCTTGTCTCGCTTTGGCGATGTTACGCTCATTTCTAGCTTTGAACCACTCAATCACAAGGTTACCTACTATTGTCAAAATAGAGCCTATCACAGCACCAATAATACCGATAAGAGCAATCCAAAACTTGCTATCGCTAACTACCTTAGCCGCTATTTGTGAAATTTCTTGTTCTGTCATTTTGCCTCGATGTTTCTTATAAAAATGTAGCGAACAATGCGACTATCCAATATCGTCGATCGTGATAAATACTAACACTAATTGCCAAACGTTGGCATCGGCTGCGAATTTGATTGCCTTGCTGATGTTCGAAGCGGCTAAGAAGTAGGCGCTTGGGGGGGATCACATAGAGAATGAAATGCATAGCAATTTCTTTAATATCAGCTTACTTCCCTTCTAAGAACAGCCCTGTAAGCCGTGCTTATTGTCGTCGAATAGGATAGCGTTGATTATAATTGATTCAAAACATTAACAGACCTATTGAATATAAAGCCGAAGTGTTGTTTTAGAGACAATCAAACTACTTGCTAAGTAGTAGCAAGTAGTTTGATTGTCCAAGAAGGTAATTAGCCTTATACTGGATTTTTCAAATACAAACAGTGATAACTAAAGAGTTAACTGGTGAAATATATTTATATTGGGGAAGTTGATGAAAAGATTTTTAACTAGCTTGTTATTTATATATGCGTTCACAGCTAATGCAGATTTCTATGATAAGAATCAAAACATGGAAGAAGGATGGGCGTTGTTGCTAGGAACGCCGATGGCAGTATCGCAAGCCCCACTCTTGCCTGAAGGAATAATATTGACATCAATTCAAAAGGTGGAAGATTACCCATCGGTTATTTTGAGTACATATAAAGAATGTTCAAAACCAAAGGAGTATGATTTTTACAAAGCTAAAATAGGCTCAACATGGGTTAACATGATAGCGGTATGTACTCATGATAATCGAGTGAAAATTGGAGCTAGGACACAAAAGGGCGCTGACTTCATCGTCCAACAATTGGTAAAGTCAAAAGACCCAATCGTTTTGGAGCTAGAGGCATCGTATTCGACAGTAGAAATATCAATTCCAGCTACTAACTTTAAACAAGCACTAGAATACTTTGAACAAAGGGAGCTAAATGCTTTGTGAAAAAACTTGTTTAGTGACCTAGCTATCATGACGGCTCTTATAATTAAATACAAATTAAGTGATTTGCACCAGAAATACTGAACAATAAGTTAATCTACTTTCCATACCTGTAGCTATTCATGACTTGCTAATATTCAATTTTCCGAAACTCATTTTTGTCCAGAAGTGAGTTGTACGGTTTTTGGGAGTGCCAGCATCTGACTAATCGTGATCCGTCACAATTAAGTGCGTGTTTCTGCCAACCCTCTTCAAATCTCGAATCGCAGCTTCTTTTTTCGCAATCCGAAGGGGCCGATCTGAAGATATGGTATTGATGATAATATCAATATCATCACGTTTGGTATGTGTGAACTCGATAACGCCGTAGGAGGTTCTAAATTCCCCTTTACGCCCCGTTGTCATGATAGTAATTCGATCGGTCATCACTTGAGAAATGACACTGTATTCTGAGAGTGCCGATTCTAGAGAGATGTAATTGTACTCTCCCCGTCGCAAGCATTTAGCAATATATTCAATAGTATAACCACTTCTATGACGACTGTATGAGAATACATAAACACCGTTACACGCTCGCTCTATTACTCCTGCTTTTACTAAACGTGGCAGGCTTTGTTGGAATGCTGTAAGTGAATCATCAAAAAATAACCTTCTGAGATCACTCTTTCGATAAACATGTATGCCTTGCTTGTCAAACTTATGCAGGCGCTCTAATGCAGTCTCAATCTTCACTTCAATAATCATAAGTAGTCACAAAAAGTAAGTATGACATATATTTTTGTCCACTTGTGATTGAGGATAAAGCATTGGTAGTCGCTGATACCCTAGTGATTCCTGACTTGTTTTTCCGAGTTAGGATCCTAACTCGGAATTTATGGGGATGAATATGGTTACTTTGAGGTGGGGAAATGGCAGCACTAATCGTCAGGTGCGATGTTCATTCTCGGTTAGGATCCTAACTTGGAATTTATGATGATGAATATGGTTCTTTGAGGAGGGGGATAGCATCACCAATAGTAGTAAGAATTTGTTCTTCATTCTCAGTTAGGATCCTAACTCGGAATCTATGATGATGAATATGGTTCTTTGAGGAGGGGGAATTGCGTCACCAATAGTCAGAATCTGTTCTCTATTCTCGGTTAGGATCCTAACTCGGAATCTATGATGATGAATATGATTCTTTGAGGACACTAATAGACCAGAATCTGATCTTTTTCATTTTTAGTTAGAATTTTAACTAATTTAATAATTAAAAAACCAAACGGTTTTTATTTAATAATTAAATGTTAATGTGATTTTAAAAATAGTGATTAAAGGTCCTTTACAAAGAGAATATTACTTGATAAATATAATAGCCATTGAATTTATCTATATATATCAAAAGGGTTTTCGATATGTCTCAAGTTTTGGTTTACTCTAAACGTGATCGTGAAATGAGTTATCTATCCGTAAGAGAAGAACGTGAAACTAAGCTCAATAATTTTAAAGTAGTCTACAATGACATTTCAGACGAAGAGGCATTACGTAGAGCAAATTCTATTAATTCGGATGAAAAGAATAGTGTTCCCAAAGTTCGTTTAAAGAGACAATATATTAAAGAAAAGAAAGAATGCCGAGTGCCTGGTTTATATGGTTGTAACCGTTATAAGTCAAGAAGAAATGAGACATTCAACGTGTTCTAAGGTTGTTCTTTTTTTGCACAACGTTAAAGCCTGTGGGCTTGTATCAGGCAAGTGATAAAAGCCTTAAAAATTCCGTCATTAAAGCAGGTGGCAAGAGAATTTGCCAGGATTGGCAATCAATGTGCCAATGCTGGCACTGGAAGTGCCAGTAGTGGCAGAAGAATTCTTGTAATAAATTAAGCTTACTTTGGCTTAACCTTCACTTTTTTAAAATCTAACCTTATATTAGAATTATAACTTTATAATAGTTATAACCGTTATAATAGTTATAACATGAAAAATTAATAAAATAAAATTTATTTTTTATGTGTTAATTTTATTGCCAAGGAAAATTAATAGTAACTTTGTTTTTATTATAGATGAATTAAATTTAGAGTAATGTTTGTTACTCACGGATATTCATTTATTTTCTAGGTTTTCTTAAGGCAAAGTTACTTTGTCAAAATTATCGACTTAAGTAGTCAACTTTAGCGAGATGTAAACATCCCAGGGTAGTATCAACAAACATCCGTTTTCTGATACCAGACGGGAATGAAGTGTTTACGGTCTCATAAAGTAGTGTTCGGATTTTTATGACACCCAATCGATTGATGATACCAATTGTGATGCCAAAAGGAGTGAGTAGTGGATAGTATGGGACGGACATTCGCTTATTGTCGTGTATCGACTAGTGAGCAAACTGTGTCAAATCAGATCTTAGCTATCAGAAATGCTGGCTACGATATTCAAGAACACCGAATTGTACATGAAACAGTTTCTGGTAGTGTGCCTGCAACAGAACGACGTGAGTTCAAAATGTTGATTGAGCATAAACTAGAGCCTGGGGACAAACTGGTGGTACTAAAGCTTGATCGACTTGGAAGAGATAACATCGATGTTCAGCATACGATCAGTATGCTGTTAGAAAAAGGTGTAACGCCAATATCTCTAGATCTGCCAACCGCTGATCTAAGCTCAGCGGAGGGACGATTGATGCTGCAAATGTTCTCAGCATTTGCTGAATTTGAGCGAAACCGAATTCGGGAGCGAACATTGGAAGGGCAGGCCAGAGCTAAATCTGAGGGTAAGCGGATTGGACGACCAGAAGCCATCAGTACAACTCAAAAAGTTCAAGAATGTAGATCAAGGGGACTGAGCCAATCCAAAACAGCTCATGCTCTAGGCATCTCCGTCCCCACGGTCAAGCGACATTGGAACAAGCGGTTAACTGAAAGTATTCAATGAAGAACAATGTTCCATGATACCGAGAGGTGGAGATCTACCAGTCAGTAGTAGTTATTAGCGAAGAGGTTTAAACGATATTGTAAGAACCTTGTTCTTCCTTAACGTAAGGCTACTAAGATATCACGCTGATATTTGATACAAGAACATTGTTCTGACTGGAAAATCGGATAACCTTTTTGTTAGGAAACGACGCTGACAGAAAGGGATGCTTGTGGGCTTATTCATCAATACTCAAAAACTAACGGTAGCAAAAGAGGATCACTTAACTGAATTCTTCGCTGCTGCGTTAAGGTCTTCAGAACGTTTCAATCGAGCATTTGTTAGGTTGATATTTGGAGACCAAGATAGCAGGTTGATCAGCAAGGTCGAAACACAAGTTATCTATCCAGGATGCCGACCAGACATGCGTCTGATATTAAATGATGGTTCAATTGCTCTCTGTGAGAATAAACTCGACGCAGCCGAAACGATCGGTAATGTTGAGAGTGGCAACCTCTTTCAATTGGAGCGATATCTACAACTGCCTGTTGATCACGTGATTTATATTCGCTCTGAGTTACTGCCGCCTTCATGCCAAGTTATGAGCCATTCTAAGTATCTATCTCCGATAGAAAAAACTCATTATTTGTGGCGTGATATTTACCCTTTGTTATGCGAAGACTCCAATCCAATCGTCAAAGAATTACGAGATGGTTTTAAGAGCATGGGATTTGTTCCTGCTCACCCAGTGATTGGCGATCTGACACGCAATGCGCCTAGAGCACAAAGAGAGAATTTCTCTAAATTTTGGATGCCGACAACGACTGCGGCAATTCAACAAGGTTGGAAGGTAGCAATTGGAGATGTAGTCGAACGATACTTTTACCACGAAACAGCAGAGCTTGCTCGGGAAGTGTTCGTAAGCCCAATAAACCCTACCCGATTTCTGATTCGTTACACACCGCAAATATCTCAATGTGACGCTCTATTAAGCGCACTCGATACCGTTGAAAGTAAAGCCGAAGCACTGGTAGTGGTAACGAAAAAAACGGTGCCACGAGCGAGTGGATTAGTCACTGTGATAGATGTTGAAACTCCTATGAACAATGTTCTACCAGAGCAACTAAAAACAGTGGAACAGATAGAGTCTAAGCTCAAAGCGTATGTATTGCCTTATCTCACGCTAGCTTTTAAGTAACACCTTTTTGATATGAGCAACCATCTCGATAGTGCACTGAACTGTACTTGGAACAGTATTCTTATCCCAATCTTAAAATAGTAAAGAGTGGGTATTTGATTAATCAATAAAAAAACTGTGTGGAAGATCAATGTTCTCTGAGTAACGAGTTGATGTAACTGGGGATTGGTGAGCTTGCTATTGATACTGCGAGAACATTGTTCTCGCTTAAATTATCAAAACCTAAAGATTGAGTATTTGATTAACAAATAAAAAATCCTTCGAGGAGAACGATGTTCTCCTCAAAGATTGTTACTTGCGACTTTGGGTAGCTGAATCAGCCTGCTTTTTCTACAACCATGCCACTTTGCTCTGCAAAGTGAATCAATCGAGTGATATTACTTAGGCTCCATTGGTCGGCGTCAGTGCGGTGAGGTTTTTGTTAGTTATATTATATAGGCTCATGTTCGCTCCCTTATGCACATCGCTCTCTTATCCAGTCAAGCATTGGACGAAATACTTCAAAGTTCTCGGGAGGTAGAGTTGGTACTACAGTTTTAGCAAAATTAGTTTTACAGCCCTGGAATTGAATTAACTGCCCTCCTGGTACATTTTGGTTTGTGAAAAATGGTGCAGTTAAATCCAAACCATAGAACAGATGCTCAATCATACAAAAAGATGCGCCACCAAAGTGCTCCTCTAATGCCTCATTTTTAAACACTTGTCTCTGGATATCTGGGTGTTGAGGGACTGGAAGCATGATAGCGTACGCTTCACCGCCGTCCCACTTCTTGACTAGTCCATTCGAAACATTGTCGAGCAAAACTTGGCCGTTAAGGCTATTCCATTGATTATAGGCCTCATCAAAATCGAACAGGGCGAACACCTTGCGGCCATTCATTTCATTGTGTATGCGTTGATCAGTGATCAATTGATTTATATAGGAGCAACTGAATGCATAGAAGGGAATAAATGGCATTTCAGTATCTGGATATAGCTTGTACCATGCAGACTTTATTATTAATGGATCCGTACTGCCTCCGTAAACAAAACGGGTTTATTTTCTATGTGGATGGCGTTTAAGACACTGAGCATTTGTTCTTCTTCAGTGTAAGTAATAACACCTTGGCAAAGGCGTCTAACCGATTCTCTTTTTGGTAGAGTAAAAGTTCTGACAGATCCTTCATGCTCCTCAAAGTACCTTATTCTAGTCTGTGGGCTACTTATTAAGGATACCGCGCTGTGAGTCGTTGTGATTATGTGGTTTGTTGATGCTGCTCTTCTGGATATAGACTGTATCTGCTCTGAGCATTGTGCTTGCCATTCAGGATGTAAGAAAGAGTCAGGTTCATCCATGATAGTGATACTATTGGCTGACTTAAAAATTTCACTTATCGAATACAGGTAAATGGCTTGAAATTGCCCGTCACTAAAAACGTTTGACGCCACATCGGTGTTGTCTCTTAACTTTATATTCAGTACAACAGATTTTAGCATCCCTAATGTTTTGAAGTTATCTAACATTCGGAAAAAGTCATGAGCTGTATTTGTTGCAAAGTGTTCTTTGATGCGACGGATTGAGTAATATCTCTGGTAAGTATCCGAGCCTGCTAAGTAGCCTTCAGTTCTAACTCCTTCTGCTATAGGGGCGTTACAGTGAGTGTCTAACTCATCCAACATATTTCTGGTTGTACCTGCAAGTTTCCAATATTTCGAAGGATCTTCTTCATCTGTGGATTGAACGTCAAAACGCGCTGTAGTTGCATAGTGAGGGCGTTCTAACTCGATTCTTAGTTCATCATAAATTTCATCAATTGAAAGTTTCTCAAAAACAAACGTCTTTGCGATTGAATCATCAGGAAGAAGAGAAAAGACTGTTAGTAATATATCGTTGTAACTTTTATTGAGGCCTATGAAAGGTCTACTGTCAGTTTGATCTGCTCTAACAAGATTTGTAGCAAACTTTTCTTCGAATGAACTCAGATGCTCACTTACAGTGGAGTTGTGCCCAGCGTAATAGGTTAAGATATAATCAGGTAGTGGTGTCTGACCTACGGTTGCTCTATTGCGTCCATTTATAATGAGCTGATTCACATTTGAGTTGTATTCTATAGTTTGAGTTGAACCTTCGATTTCATAAGTAAGGTTATAAGAGAAGAATATATCATACCTGTTGTCTCGCCAATCATATTGGAATATATGTCTGAAAACCTCTAAGAGTGCCTCTATGAAGTTGGATTTTCCTGAACCGTTTTTACCGACTAAAGTTTCGATAAATGATTCCTCTGAGAAGTCTAAAGTGAATTCATTAAGATTCTTGTAGTTACTTATGTATAGTTGCTTTAATTTCATGATTCTTGTTCTTATATGAAAAAGCAGCTTACTTTGAGCTGCTTTTAAGACTTTTAAACCAAACGTTTCACAATTGAGTTAGCAATATTCAATTGTTTTAATTTGGATTTTTCTATTGTTCTTCTCAGAGAATTGCATGCCGAAATCAGCTGATTGACTTTACTGACTATCTGTTTTTGTTCGTTTAAAGGCGGTATAGATACCAGCATTGACTTCATCAATGTACCGTTAACATTGGCTTGCCCGCATTGTTTTTTAATGTGTGGTTCAACTTGAGTTGTTCTAAATAAAGGTGTGTTCATCGACAAGTTAATGTAATCTGGAAGTACATTTCTAGAGTTACAGCGAATTCTGATTAAATAGGACGCAAATGAGTATTTATCATCTTCACCTTTAAAAATGCCTGTTTTACCTACTAGCTCCGCGCTATTGGTACGATTGTAGAGTATGTCGTTGTTTTTTAAATATAGGCTTGGAAGTTCTTCTACATCAGCGCTCATCATTTTATGGTCGCCTAATATAAGTTGACCATTTTGTATATCTCCCATTTTTAATACAGGGACGCCGCCAGGAAATGGGTCAACAGTTTTTTGTGATGAACCGTACTCTATCAAGTTGGATAGATTATCAATCCTTTCCCATACCCACCCACTCGGCAGTTCAAACGGCTTTTCATCTTCAGCAATCGGCGGCAGTGCTTTTTGCTTCTTGATTTTCTTATCTTTGACTAACTGTGCTTTTTCTTCCGCAATTCTTTTCAGTAACTCAGAAGCAGGCTCATCGGTTGGATCTTGCGGAACAAGCTTACCCATCACTGCCAGTTGTAGAATGGTTTGCTTAAGCTGGTCGATACTCTCTTCAGTGGTGAATAAGGTATCGAAATGCTCACTGATTCGCGCCCAGTTTTGCATTAACTCGTCAGCATTGGCAGAGCTGGTGAGTGTGTCCAACAGAGTTGTTACCAGCACTTGGTGCGCTTCAATACTGTCTTCGGTTTGTTGCTCAAGCTGGTCGCAAAGCGCCATTAGCTCATCGACTTTGGCGACGATGCGGCGTTGCTCAGCGCTTGGTGGTACAGGAATTAGACCGAAAAAAAACTGTTTATCATTGATTGCAGGATAAGCAATACCAGTTTGAACACTCTCAACATATTCAATAAAGCTTGGAGACCTAAGGTATCTATAAATATACGAACTAGAAATACCGCTCAAAGGATGGATAATTGCAAACGCAGTACTAGCTATAGGCTCAGGATTAAAGTCTCTGTCAATGACAGCAATATTTAGCAAATATGGTCGTACCGTTGAGTAAATAACAGTATTTTTCTGGACTAATTTTCTAGCTCGGGATGGCGCCTCAGAATGTTCTAAAATGCTTGGTTCGTCTATATAGCCTAACTCTTTATTAATTGAGCCAACATCCACGTAAGTAAACGTTTTATCTGGCTTTTTCTGACCAAGGTCACGGCCTAAATCCTCAATTCTTGCCCATTTCCAACTCGAAGGAATATTAAAGGGTAAAGAATTATCATCAATTGGTTCATACTTTCTTGGTTTCTTAATCTTCTTTTCTTTAACTAATTGCGCTTTTTCTTGCGCGATACGCTCAAGCAACACAGAAGCAGGCTCATCATTAGGATCTTGAGGAACAAGCTTGCCTCGCACAGCCAACTCCAGAATTAGCTCACGCAGCTTTTTAACACCGTAAAGCTCCAGTTTGTTGCTGCTACCGCGACCAGAGGTCGATTTGGTCTTTACTGCCGACGTCCAAATATCAATATGCTCGGTAATCAGGTTTTCGACTGCCATTATTGTGCTCCACCTTGCTTTTTACCTTGAATGGTAGAGCTAAGCGCATCACCGAGAATGCCTTTCAGTTGGTCACGCAGTGCTTTGATGTCTTGTTGTTGCTGCTGATAGTTCGCCAGTAACTCTTCAGGATCATGGCTGACGATTTCGTCCTGATACGGGTTTTTAATATCAAGGTTAAAGTTGCGCTCGATAATATCCTCAATCGACACTTTCCAAGCTTGCTTGGTCTCGATACGGCTAGCGAATCCATCGGCCTCGTTACCCCACCAATCGATCTCTTGCTGGAACTCCTCAAACTTCATCGGTTTGGTTTTGCTGTAGTTCTTCACGCCTTCTGGGTAAGGGTGCTCATAGAACCATACTTCTTTAGTTGGTTGGCCTTTGGTAAAGAACAGGATGTTGGTCTTAATGCCTGTGTATGGGTTGAACACGCCATTAGGTAAACGAACAATCGTGTGCAGGTTACACTCTTCTGTCAGCATCTTTTTGATTTTGGTTTTTACACCTTCACCAAACAAGGTGCCATCAGGCAGCACCACACCTGCGCGGCCATCTTTATCCAATACTTCCACAATAAGCTGCAAGAACAGGTCAGCCGTTTCACGAGTCTGCATTTCGGCAGGGAAGTTCTTTTCAATCCCGTCCTCTTCTGTGCCGCCAAACGGTGGGTTAGTCGCAATCACATTGATATTGCTATCCCAACTTGAAAGCGGCTTATTGAGCGTGTTGCCGTGCTTGATCTGATCAGGGACTTCGATGCCGTGGAGCATCATATTGGTGATACACAGCAAATGTGGCAGTTGTTTCTTCTCTACACCATGGATTTGCTTTTGCAGCGTTTGGTGGTCGGCTGCGCTTGTTACGTAGTTCTCTTTAACGTGATCGAACGAGCAAGCCAGGAATCCGCCCGTGCCGCAGGCGGGATCCATAATCTGCTCACCCAGTTTAGGGTCAAGACGATTGACGATAAAACGAGTCACTGCACGAGGGGTATAGAACTCACCCGCATTACCTGCGCTTTGTAGGTCGCGTAGGATTTGTTCGTAGATATCACCAAACAGGTGGCGTTCTTTAGAGTCAGTAAAGTCGATCTCGTTGAGCTTGTTAATCACTTGGCGCAGCAGTGTGCCATTTTTCATGTAGTTGAAAGCATCACTAAAGGCTTCTCTCACCACAAAACCACGTGGGTTGGTGTCTTTCGGTGCGGTTAGGTTTTTTAACGTCGGGAATAGGTCATCATTGATGAATTCCAGCAGCTCGTCACCCGTAATGCCTTGGTTATCTGCCGCCCAGTTACGCCATAGATATTTCGCAGGGATGGGTTCGCGGTAATCATCTAACTCGAACTCTAGCTCTTCCTCTTGAGCATCAAACACTTTAAGGAATAAAAGCCACGACATTTGGCCTAGACGCTGCGCGTCACCATCAACACCTGCATCTTTACGCATGATGTCTTGAATTGACTTGATAACTGAACTGATTGACATGAAGTTCTACTACTAAATAGCTGAAAAATTGGGGCAGATTGTAGCATTTCTACGTCAATGTGAGTACTGGAAAGGGGAGAGGTGATGCCCAATAACGGTGGAGGTTAGTGGGCATTTATATCTATGAGAAATATATAAATTAATGGCTTACTGGTTGTTGATTCATGCTCATTTTGCTCCGTAAGGCAAGGTACAACACCCAAGTGATGAGTGCATCAGCAGTAATGCCCAAGCCGAACATTATGGCGATTCGTTCAAGCGTAGGTACAAAGATACCGATTTGATAAAGCACAAAAGCACAACCGTAAAACAAGGTGTTTACGATAAGTGATTGATATAGCATCAAATCCGTGCGTCCAATACCATAAAAGTAACTGTCTATGACATTGTTTAAACTGAAAATGACATAGAACCCAACCATTAGCCAAACTAGACTGGTGATTGATTCTGGGTTCTCTATCCCCATGACATTGGCTATAAAGCTGTTCCAAAGCGGTGCGGTGAGTATCCAAACTGCAATGATTCCTAACGTTATCCAAAGGTAGCTATTGACTCGCTCAGATGTTAACCCATTGTTTGTCGCAGCATCTTGCTTAACCAGTTGTCCTAATGTCAAAACGGGAAGTAGTAGCCAGCCCCAAATAAATTGATTAGCAACCCAGAACGTTCCCGCTTGTTGTACTTGGTTAATCAGCTGAAGAATCATGACAATAAAGGCAGTATTTCGCACGAGTGACTCAAGCCCTGACTTCCATCCAATCTTTGCCCATTCTTTGAGCCATTGCGATTGATCACTGTTAGAAAACTTGAAGCTCAGAGTGATCCCTGATTTCGATAAATAAATCAGGGCAAATAGTGCGAGAAGACTATTGACTACGATATTACTCAGAGCAATACCATTCACTCCTAACTGAAGGGAGTATGGTAGTTGACTGACGAAGACGCTGTCACAAAGGACAGTCATGAGCATTTGTACTATTAGGAGACCATACAGCGCCTTTCGTTCATTTCGTAGGACGAGAACCAAAGACAAAAAAGCATAGAAGCTAGAGAGCAAAATAGCGGCAGATTCCAATCGAATGTATTGGATCGTTTGGGCCAATAATTCAGCCTGTTGCTGCATAGCATCTACAAAGTTCGGGGCTAGCCACAATACCATTAAGGTCACCACAAAGTAGCAAATTAAGGTAACCAAAAGAGATAGACTGGCTCGTTCACGAAAAGCTTCATTACTATGAATAACTCTGCCTAGAATAAATGCTAGAGGGATAAGTAATGCTTCGCTGAGGACTTCATATCCTACATTTAGCCATGCAACTTGTGCTGCAATGCTAAAAGTCCATGGGCTAGGGATGCTGCCCAAGAAATGGATTCGTGTAGTTGAGTAGATTAATGGTATTAAGCTTGTCAGAATCAGCACTAGCCACAGTTGGTAGTTGATTGTTTTTATTTGATGATGTTTCAATTTTTAAGCCTTGTTATCTTCATTAGAGATCTCGTGGAGAAAGCGACTCTCCACAGAGAAATAGCCATTACTTTTAATCAGTTGTTTCTTTCTAAGCCGTTCGAACAGTGAGATTAGGTACTGATAAAGTTCAGTATATTGCACTGTATTGATATGAGTTGCTGAGCAGTTAAATACTTGCCATGGGAAATCAATCAATGTTGTAGCAGCATGTTTGGGAAGGTAGTTGTGTTTAAACTCACTTAGCAATAAATGTTCTAGCTGAACACAATAGTGCTGGATGATAGAGCAGTGAAAGTGGTACTTGTAACTGTCGTTGTTAGCGATAAGGTTCGGTAAGGAGCAAAATAAAAAGTAAACCTGAGCAGCCAACTCTTTGGCTTGCTTTCGCTCGCTTGTATGTGTTTTGGTAACGGCGTCTAATTGTTCTGCAAGGCCAAGTTCACCCTTTAAAATAGTGAAGTGAACGTTGTAGATTTGTGACTCACGATAATAAAGAGAAATGTCAGACAGCGATTGGCCTACAACGATTTCTATAAGCAAACGGTCTTGTGTTCTAAGAGTGATTTTCGACCCCAAAATATCGGTATGAGCCAATTGTTCGCCGAACAATCTGAGGAGCCTTTCATACCAACCCTGAACCGAAATCGATGACTGAATAAATAAATCGATATCAGAGCGCTTTGTTAACTGATTAGCGCCCAAACTTCCGTAAAGTAGAGCTGTAGATACGCTTGTATCTGTGCTCAATACTTTATTAAGTTTACTGACCCAAGTGTGTTGAGATAATGGGAAGTCCGCCCAGAAGGCATCAAAGTTCTCAGAGAAGTCAAAGCAGTAAGACTGCCAAATTTGTCTTTGCCAGTGAGTTTCTAGTTCCGTCGGTATGATTTTATCTTTCAAAAATCTAATAGTTTCATCAACAGCTTGCAGTTTTTTGTAGGCCGATGGGTAAGGGATTTCTGAGTATTTCTCGTCATCAATTGCATTGATGCTCTGCTCAATATCTCTAGTGCAACAGATTAATATGCCTGTTTTCCTATCTAATTGATTGGTAAGAAGGCTAGCTGTTTGACCGTATCCTGTAAATTCAACAATCGCATTTTCCTGTTGTTTAACCGCAGCAAGGAAATGCTCACAAGCAAGTTGCTCACCTTGCTCGGTTCCATCGCCCAAGCGAATTCGATACTCATCTAATGACAAATAAGTGAACTCAGGCAAACGTCCTTGTATTTGTTCGCTTAACGTTGTTTTGCCTGAATTTAGGTTACCAAAAATATAGATATGCATTGTGACTTGAGGTCGTTAACCAAGCTAAAGAAACTCTAGCTTGGTTTAAATGGTGATTAGGCTGATTGATAAATCTCAGCTTCCAACTCAGAAATTGCTTCTAAATACTGCTCTTTACCACCAAAGCACTTTTTGACGATCTCAGCAGGGCGTCCCATCTCGTCAAAAGGCTTAACTTTGAGTACATGAATATTCTCAATCTCTTGAACGCCTTCGTCTGCGTACTTGTCTAGTAAGTTGTTCAACACCTGCTGAGCCGTTTCACCGTACTTAGTGAAGTAGTTGCGCTTTTTGACGTTGTCAGCGCGTTCTTTTCTAGTGAGTGCTGGTTGGTCATACACGACATGACAAATCATGTCGAATGGGTCGAGATCTTTGCCGACTTCCAACTCTAATGCTTCCCAGATGATACCTTCCTCTGCCAGTTCATCAATGATTGCTTGCTTTTTATCGGCATCTTGCCAGCGCTTAACAAAGTCATCCATTGAGGTGAACTGTTTTGCCATCGTCTTGCGGGTATAGTCTTTGAACGATTCGGTTACGAGTTTACCGTCGGAATCGTAGTATTGAACACGTTCGGCAATGGCTTTCACCGTTACACCGTTGACATGGAACTTTCTAACTCGGTTTTCATCCTGCCAATCATCATCGGAATTGCTACGGTCAGAAGGAGATAAACCTGAGTCGTATGGAGCTTCAGGTTCTTGGATACTTTCAGGGTCGATATCTTCCCCTTCAAATGGATCATCTTGTTCAAGTTCATCCTCACCATCGATGATCTCATCGAGTCCTTCATCGGTATCAAAGTCTTCTGGTTTTGTCTCTTTAACTCGCTCAGGTACTCCATCAAAGCGCTCATCAGCGAACAGTTCAGTCGCCTTTTTGAAGTCGAGAATGGTAAACCATAGCTTTCCGTAACGATCATCAATACGAGTACCACGACCGATGATCTGCTTAAACTTGGTCATCGACTGAATGCCCTGGTCAAGAACAACCAGTTTGCAAGTTTTTGCATCGACACCTGTTGTCATGAGTTCTGAGGTGGTCGCGATAACAGGGTAAGCCTTTTTGGGGTTGATGAAGTTATCAAGCTGAGCTTTGCCGATTTCATCATCACCAGTAATTTTCATTACGTATTTTTCATTCTTAGCAACTTGCTCAGGGTTGCAGTTGATCAGCGCTCGACGCATACGCTCTGCGTGGTCAATGTCATTACAGAACACAATGGTCTTCGCCATGGGGTCGGTGCGCTTGAGATAGCTGGTGATGGTCTGTGCAACCAGTTCTGTTCGCTCATCAATGACCATAGTTCTGTCGAAGTCTTTCTGGTTATAGATCCTGTCTTCGATGACTTCACCATGTTTATCGACTTGTCCTTTGGTTGGTCGCCAACCTTGTAAATCTACATCGATATCTACACGCACAACTTTGTAAGGGGCTAAGAAACCGTCTTCAATACCTTGCTTTAGAGAGTAGGTATATATGGCATCGTGAAAGTACTCGGTGTTAGACACGATATCGGTTTCTTTCGGTGTCGCGGTTAGCCCTATTTGAGTCGCTGAACCGAAATACTCAAGAATCTCGCGCCATGCGCTGTCCTCGGCGGCACTGCCACGGTGACACTCGTCAACGACAATAAGGTCAAAGAAATCAGGATCGACCTGTTTGTATGCTTTTTGGTGCTCTTCTGGGCCAGTCAGAGCTTGATATAGAGCTAGGTGGATTTCGTAAGCGGGATCGACTGTTCGACCAGTGACTTTGGTCATAGCGGGGCCAAACGGCTGGAAGTCGTTGGTCTTAGTTTGATCTATCAGAATGTTTCTGTCCGCCAAAAACAGGATGCGTTTTTTGGCTCGGGACTTCCATAGCCGCCAAATAATCTGGAATGCAGTGTAAGTTTTGCCCGTCCCCGTTGCCATAACCAGTAGCACACGGTTTTGTCCTGCGGCTACCGCTTCTACGGTTTTGTTTATCGCTTGTAGCTGATAGTAGCGCGGGGACTTGCCGCTACCATCATCATGGTAGTCTTGAGTAATGACTGGAAGGTGCTCGGTTTTGTAGCCTTTCCAAACGCAGTATTTGTCCCATAGTTGCTGAGGTGTTGGGAAGTCTTCAAGTCGAATTTCAGTTTCGAGTTGAGCTGGGTTGGTTTTGTCGTGGAAGATAAAACCGTCGCCATTTGAGGCAAAGACAAAAGGGACTTCAAGTAAGTTGGCGTAGTCTAGTCCTTGTTGCATACCTTTGCCGACTTCATGCTTATTCGCTTTAGCTTCGACAACGGCTAGAGGCATGCTCGGTTTATGGTAAAGAACGATATCCGCAGACTTAACCTTTTTCCTCGCCGCTGCTTGACCACGAACAATGACCTTACCGTCACGCAGTTTAACCTCTTGACGGATTTGAGACATATCATCCCATCCTGCATCTTTGATAGCAGGAAGAATGAATTTCGTGATGATGTCGGTTTCGGATAGCTTTGATTTATTGATTGTCGATTCCATGCGATTAGCCAGCTCAGTACAAATGCATTTCATGACTATACCAAAGGATGCATAAAAGCAGAAAAGATACTGACTTATCAGTGAAGTGGGTAACGGTATGGGTGAGCCTCTAAGGCTAAGACTCTGAACATGCTGCCATCAATAGGCTTATGTGTGCAGTGAGAGTTTTGTGATGAGGCTAATCAGTAGAAGTTGTTGTCGAAAAGTGACAGCCTTTGTTCGATTAGAATAAAGAACTTTCTGAAAGTTTTCCCCAATACCACTGAGATATTATCAAAAATATACTCTTGATCTGGGATGTGGTTTAAATTAAATATTTTCTTTACCTTGAATGTAATCTATAGGAAATAAAAAACAAAAAAGGTTATTTTTATTTATTAAAATAATGCACTGTATGTTTGCCTAAGTTTTTTTAGCCAAAATTGCTTGGCACATTGTTTTGCCAAGATTGGCAGCGAAACTGTCAAGGATGGCAGAGGAAATGCCACAGCGGGCAGCGAATCTGCCAATGGTGGCACTAAAATTTAGACCTAAAAATTAGAATATTCCGTTTAAGAGTCCAAAATTTAATAGATGAACGTTATATTAGAATTATAACTTTATAATAATTATAACAGTTATAATAGTTATAACATGAAAAAGTCAATAAGTAAAAACTATTTTATTGCCATAATTACCTTGGCTCAATTTAATAATTAAATTATTCGTAATTATATTTATGATTTTTATTTGATTTAATAATTAAAAATGCAAAATAAATTCGATTGTTTTTTGCACAGTTACTTTGCTGTTTAGGGGAGCAATTGATGTTTTTTAATGATCTGGTGTATGCGTTGTCTGCTAAGCCCAAGCGTTCTGGCGATATCACTTAAGTTAATTTTGCTATTCGTGGCTAGTTGTTGTTTTAACAGCTCTTTGATCAACTGGTGTTGTTCTAGATTAGCCCCATATCCAACGTCTGGGCCCCGCTTAGTTTCAATGCTATTGATTCGTTCTACACATTCGAAGCGATGCAAGATCCCAATCAGTGTGGTCCAAGTATTCAACTCATTGAAAAGCGTTAGGCACTCTTTATCACTCCACGCGTTTGGTTCTTTAAGATCTAAACATCTCACTATCGCGATACACCATGATGACCATTGACCAAAATCATCTGACTTGATCTGATTTATTTTTTTATAGCTCGCTGGGTAGTTTACTTTACATGTCTGAACAATGTTCTTTGATAGCGAGAGCCAGTCTCCTGCCTTCGCGCTATCTTTACAGTGGCGTAGAAATACTCGTGGATGCGGCGCATAGCCGCCGACCAGATCATACAGTTGTCGTCCCAGATTTTTCTGTTTGTTAGGTTGTGCTAGATACTTTTCGTAAGCTGCACTGTTCTGGTTGGGCAGATATTTCAATGCAGTGATAGCTGCGTATTTTTGCTGTTTATAAAGTTTAGTGGACTTGATGGGATGGTGTTTTTCGCAGTAGTAGTGAGATCGGCTGCGTAGACGCCAGCATAGTGCGCAGTAAGGTAGAACACTGTTCCAACGAACCTCTTCCTCTTGATGTTGTGGCGTAAGTGAACGCAGATCCTTTAAGCCCAACAGTACTTGATCGGCATAATTGACGCGTCGTTGAGTATGAAGACCGAATCCACGTAAAGCTAGCACCGTTTCAATAAGTTTAATTGTTTTATTTAATCCACCGTAACTTTCGATGATCTCGGCAAGATGGATAGCATTAGAACTGCTGTACTTTTTGAGTATGGTTCCATGTTGTCTGAGTAACTTGGTAAACCACGTTTCCAGAACAATGTTCCGAGCGGCATCAACAGCGTATAAATAGCCAGAACGACGTCGCTGAGCAATTTTACAACCTTGAGATTCTGACTGGCTTTTTAAGTCATTAATTGCTGTTTCTAGCTGTACTCTCAATGCATTGCGCTTTTGATCTAAGTCCATTCGTTATCATGTCAATATGGTTTGTTGCTTATTCTATATTATGATTTGGGCGATGAGAACCTAAGATGCAACTAAATAATAGAGAAATAAAGGTAATAAAATGTTTGTAAGACAAGAGCAGTTAGCGAAAGAGATCGGGGTAAGCGTAAGTACTTTGTGGCGTTGGCGTCGGGACGGAAAAATGCCACCTGTTGTTACGCTTAGTTCTAGAGTTGTTGGGTGGCAGAGAAAGGACATTGAGGAATGGCTAGAAGAACAAAAATAGATGCGACTTGTTACTGCGAGAACAGTGTTCTCGCTTAATCTTCGTAAATATAAAGTAAGTCATTGTTTACATGATTAATAACACGAATAAAAAATGCTCTTGCAGGAACCTTGTTCCTGCTTTTGTCTATCTCAGGGATCCAATTTCTTCTTAAATCTTCATTAGTTGAACGGAGAACGATGTTCTCCGAAATGACGAAAGGCAGAGTCAGGCATTATCCGATTCGTGTCTGAGTATTTCAGGCAAAGGCTGATAGCTTTCAAACGCTACTGCGAGAACACTGTTCTCGCTCACATCATCAAAAACTAAAGTTTGGTCATTTAATTAATAAATAAAAATGCTCTTGCTAGAACAATGTTCTAGCTGTTTGTTCTCCCACTAAATACATGATTTAACTCTATGTATTAGGTCTGGCAATTGTGCTTTAATGCATTTTGATGCTTATTGGGAGGAGTTATGGCTCGGAAAAATGATGGAATTATTTGGCATTTGATGGATGCGCCGTGGTGGGTGAGTATCTTGTTCTCAGCAGGAATTTATGTTGGTTTATCTTTCCTATTGCCAGGCTTAGCGGCTCGCAGTGATAACTTCATCTTCAATGCCATTGGGCCGAATCTTCCGCGAATGGCACCGTATTTTGCTTTTTTGTTTTTAATTCCTGCTCCAATTGCGTTCTTTAAGCAGTATCAGCGAAAGCATAATTATCTTGCGACGACGTCTCAAATCAGAGCACACAAAAACACGACTCCGCTTAATTCCCTCAATTGGGTTGAATTTGAAAGCTACATTGGCGAGTACTTTAAGCAGCAAGGCTACGACGTTAAACAATCTTTCTCAAAGCAGGCAGATGGTGGGGTTGATATTTGGTTAACTAAAGACGGTGAGTTGAGTCTTGTACAATGTAAGCACTGGAAAGCTAGAAAAGTCGGAGTTCAAGTCTTAAGAGAAATGTATGGTGTGATGATCGACAATCGTGCTAGCAAAATGATCATCGTAACATCGGGAGATTTTACTTCTGAAGCTATCGCCTTTGCTCAAGAGAAGCGCCTGTGGTTGGTTAATGGTAGCGAGCTAGTCTACATGATTGAAGATGGTCGTAGCTTTATGAATAAGCCAGTCATTGATGAGCCTACACCCGATCCTCATTCCAAGGTTTGCCCAAACTGCCAGTCTAGCCTTGTGATTCGTGTTGCTAAAAAAGGTCGTAATGCGGGTAAAAGTTTCTATGGTTGCTCTGCTTATCCTAAGTGTCGCTACACTTGCGACTGTTGAATATGAGTGAGGGTTCAAGCAGTCTAACCTTATAGAAGGGTGTTCTCAGAACATAAAAGTTAACCTTTTGAGTCTAGCTGCCTGAGAAGAATACTACTGCGAGAACACTGTTCTCGCTCAAATCATCAAAAACTAAAGTTTGCTCATTTAATTGATAGATAAAAAAGATCTCTCAGCGCAGAACTCTGTGGTGGAAAATGTGTTACCCATTATCTTTCATAAGTGGGTTTGTCAGAACCAATGGGGTAATGAACGCAAGCTCTGAAACACTTTTGCCCCAAAACTGCTTAGCTCAAGATTCCTGACCACGTTCTTAAGTCAGTTATTGACCTATTTATCCTAATGGCAGATTATGAGTCTAGTTGAGCACTTATAATTATACAGACATGTTCAGCAATTTTTGAGTGGAAGGAAGAATAAGACCTATAGAACAGCATGTTGCTGCTATGACGTCTGTATTTTATGAAGACAATGTCTGTTAAAAAGACACTGTTAAAGGTCAGGAGAATAAATGAAACATCTTAGAACGTTGATAGTCATTTTACTGATAACGGTGATTCTTACTATTGCTCCGTACTTTTTCAAATTTCATGATTTATATCAATATGCAACAACACAAGACTTTGCGAATTTTGGTACGTATATCAGTGGGATTCTAACTCCTATATTTACTCTTGTTTCAATACTGTTTCTAGGTTTGCAGGTGATTGAGTCAAGCAAGCAGTCAAAGCTGGATAGAGTAATATCCGAGCATAAAATATCGTTAGATAATTTAATTAGCTCCCTCGCAAATGAAAAGCATCTCACGGAAGTAGAAGATCAAGCATATCAATCCTATTTGAGAGGTGAAAATGTGTACTTATCATGTTCGGAGTTTTACAGAAACAACTCTCGGATGATTGAGTCATTTGGCGTAGTTTCACAAACGCTATCTCATGTTAAGAAGTTAGATGAAAAACAGTACAATATCTCAAGAGGTTTAGTTATTTCAGCCATTGACAGGGATAAGTTAGGTAAAGTTGAAAGGTTAAAGTTTTATCTCGATAACTACCGCTATAGTAGTAATCCAGAACACTATAGCTGGATTTGTGAAGAGTCTAAGCAATACGTGGAAAAGTGACCTTTAACCAACTGTTCGAAAGGGATTCGCAACGCGTGGCATTTTTACTATGCGTTGGTTTAAGTGATTAAGGTGGTGTGCGGCGGCTTTAGCATTGCGTTGCTCACCCCTTAACAGAGAGTTAGCTCACAATCATCAATTTTTAATTAAGAGGCAATATGAGAAAAGACATTCCCGCGCCCGTAATAGCGGTTTTATCAGACAATTTATCTGCACTCGAAACTCATGCAAGTCTCGATAACCTTTTCTTATATGCTGATGCTCCAGGTGAACCGCCTGAAGGTTCTAAACCCGTTAAAGTTCAAGCGTGGCTAAGACGAATTAACAAAGAATCAGGCGAACCACTAAAAGTCCTTGGTAAGTTGATTGAAACGTATATGGAGTTACCAAAGCAAGAAGAGGAAGAGGTCTTCCTGTGGGGAACTAACGTTACAAATCATAAAAAGGAATTCAAAGAAAAGCTTGAGTCAATTCTTGCGCAGTGCAATCTAACTTACATTAATGGCGGTATTGTATCTGATGGTAGTTCAGCTCCAAGTCGCTCCTTGTCTGACTTAATTAAAGGTAGAGACATTCCCTCAATTGAAGCTGAATTTACAAGAGCGCTAGCAAATGTAAACTCTGAGCCTAGAGAATCCGTGTCAGCAGCTTGCAACATTTTGGAATCCATATTTAAGGTCTATATTGCTGATGAGCAATTAGCACAACCTCAAAAGCAAGATCTACAAAACGTTTGGAAAGTTGTGCGTGGTGATTTAGGTTTCGATCCTAAATTACTTCAAGATGATGACTTAAAAAGAGTGTTATCAGGCATTCTGTCAATTGTTGACGGTATTGGAGCATTTCGCACACATGCCAGTTCAGCGCACGGTGAGGGTCGAATTATGTATAAATTAAAACCTCGTCATGCTCGTTTGGCAATTAACTCTGCGCATACAATAGCGATGTTTGTGCTTGAAACTTGGGACGAAAAACGTAAGTCAGCGAGCTAACAAACTGTTTAAGAGTGATTCGCAACGCGTGGCATTTTGGGTTTGATTCAGCTTATGTGTTTAAGGTGCAATGGTTTAGGTTTGGCGGTAGCGTTGCTCACCTTAATGCGGCTAGGTTTTTGGGGAATAATTTGAATAATCTAATTCGAGATAATATAGCAACTATTGTTGCTGTTTTTATTACAGGTATAAGTCTAGGTGCTTTTTTTATAAAGTTTCACTCAGGTCTCTCAAATGAGCAGAGTGACTGGGGAAGCTTTGGTAGTTATATTGGCGGCGTTCTTGGTCCTTTGTTTGCGTTTTTGGCGTTTCGTGCAGGTCTAGAGAATTTAAAATTTGTTAAAAATCAACAAATTAGCTCTGAGACGCTAATCGCTATTCGAGCTTATGAGAAAGATCTTAAAGGTTTGTATGAGATGGTTGTAACTTGTGATGAGCCATGGCATTGGACGTACGATATGGGAGGAGAGTATGCAGGGTTGAAAGAACTTCCATTAAGCACTCTTTTAAAAAGTGATTCACTAGACTGGGAATATCACTTGTCAGTACTTAAAGAGAGTCCCAAGTTACGACGCCAACCCGATGGTTCTTTGTTTCAAGATAATGAAATATGGTTACAAGCTCTAAATGTGTCCAACGGGCTGTTTCGGTATATCGACTTATATCAGAAACAAGGCGGCGATCAGTCAATAATTGATTATTATACTAGTGCTTATGAGGTTACTTACAATCGGCTTATACATAGTGAGATAGTACAAACCCATACAAACGTTTAAGGTTTCAAGATACTTTTTCTAATCCAAATTTCGCACGTTAAAACCCATACTCTAAATTGCTTCTGTCCAAAAGAGAGTTTAAGATCTTTAATAGATCCCTTCCTCAGTTCGTCTTTCAATTTTGTGCTTAATAATTCTAAAAAATACTATATCTACGTATATCAAATTGATGTCTTTGTAATCTCTGCATCTTCCCCACAATTTAGCGCACAGGTAATATGATACAATCAGCGTATTGTGCGACTCTTCGGATACATAAAAATGGCAGAGTTATTTTATCAAGGTAGCAGTGAAATTGATCGAAAAGACTTAGAGAGTCATTTGTCCTCTTTGTGTCAACTAGAAAACGTAGGGGTATTACTTGGAGCAGGCGCTTCGAAGAGTGCAGGTGGTATGGTCATGAAAGAGATTTGGTTAGACTTTAAATCTCGAAATGAACCAATGCTTCCGATATTGAGAGATCAGTACAAACTGATTAGCCAAGAGGAGATTGATGCTGGTTCTGTCAATATTGAACTTTTGATTGATGAAGTGCTTAAAAACAAGAGCGTGGTGGATACTTGGCAGCAAGACTCAACTGCTTTGTTTAATGTCTTGGTTGAACTATATCGCTCAGTAACCAAAGCTGCCTTATTGGTAAATTCAGACTTTCCTGAACTTCATGTAGGGAAAAATGAGAAGTTTGATAAACACAGAAATTTACTAGAAAAGCTGCTGTCAAATCGCCAACCAGGTCAAGCTGCACCATCCATTTTCACTACAAATTATGATTTAGCCATAGAGTGGTCAGCGGAAGAGTCAGGGATCAACCTCATAAATGGCTTTTCGGGCATTCATTCAAGAACCTTTCAACCTCACTCCTTCGATTTAGGGTTTCGTAATATAAACGCAGTAGGAGAAGCTCGTTTCGGACATTACAACATGTACCTATACAAGCTTCACGGTTCATTGACTTGGTATCAAGATCAAAGCGGGGAAGTCATCGAATGCACTAGTTCAAAAGCTTACCAAGATTTCATTAACCCTCTCATAAAGAATAGTAATTTCACTGAGAATCAACGTCTAATTTATCCTGGCGCCAACAAGTACCACCATACAATTGGTTTTGTATATGGTGAAATGTTTCGCCGATTTAGTGAGTTTTTGACTAAACCACAGACCACTCTATTCGTTAATGGTTACGGTTTTGGAGATTACCACATCAATAGAATTATTCTTGGCGCTTTACTTAATCCATCTCTTCATATCGTTATCTGCTATCCAGAATTGGCAGAGCTTTGTGCAAACAGTCAGCTTCAAAATGGATTGAGTCAAGCCCAACGATGCATTGATAAAATAAGAAAAATGAAACTAAATCAAGTCACAATCATAGGTGGCACTGAAGCTTACTTTGATAACTTCGTGGATTTGATTCCAAAACCTGTTTTGTTCCCTAAAAATAATGCAGCCAAAGTGATAGCTGAAGCTATTCAAGACCTTGGTTCAAGTAACAATGGGGAATAGGCAATGAGCTACAACGATATGTCCCAAATAGGATACGTAGTATCTCTAGAAGGCACTAAAATTCGGGTAAATCTGTTAGATAGCCATT
>NZ_JXOK01000088.1 GCF_000830505.1 Vibrio mytili
AATTCGGGAGCAATAAATACATTGAGAGTATCGGTTTAGAAAATAACTTTAAATCTTTAATGCAATATTTTAAATGCAAGCCGATCTACATGACTCTATTTGTTGGTTTATTAGGTAGTTATACGTTTTTATCACAAGGTGTAGATGGAAGATTTGAAATTGATAATGAAAAGAAATTATTGATTAGTGAAATTAAAATGCCATTAAGAACAAACGGATATTGTTTTTATTCTTTTAATGATGGACAGGAAGAAATTAGTGAGGATGCAGGTTCTGATTGTTATTTAGGTGATATATCAAATAAGTCATCAACATTACTATTTGGTGATTCCTATGCGGGACACAATGAACCATTCTTTGATGAGATTTTTAAGAGAAATAATAAGTCATTTCAATCAATAGTTACTAATTGGTGTATAGCATCCTTTACTGATAACTTTACAGGGCCGAAAACTCATAATGCATATAAACAATGTTTAATTAACAGAAGTTATCTTAAGAAGAATCTGAAAAATTATAAAAATGTAATTTTTGCAGGTTCTTGGGATAGTGCATTGTCTAAAAATCAACTTGATGATTTTAAATTAGTCGTAGATGAAGCTTCTAATATGGGAGTTAATGTTTTTATAATGGCTGCTCCACATAGATATGAAAGTAGCATCATGAAAAAGTTTTACAGGTCTATCTATTTTAATAGTGATTTTGATATCAATGAAGTGAGTGATAAGGATCATAAAATGAAAATTGCCAATTCACAATTAAAAGATCTATCTAAAAAATATGAAAATGTACATTTTATTGATAGAAAAGAACTTTTTAATGATACTAATACATTCAGAATTAATAAACTGGAAGTACCATATAGTCTTGATGGTGGGCATATTTCAATTATCGGTTCTAAATACTCAGCCCTACATTTTATGAATAGTGAAAATTATGTAAACACTATGAAGTATTTTAATTGATTTAATATATTGATTTAATATAAACAAAATATATCAGGAAGATCTTTAATTGTTTCTTTTAATTTAAGATCTTCCATTTTAAAATAGAATACTTTCTTACTTCGGTCATACTTAGTATCTTTAATAAAATTATGCTTTGATAGTGTCTCTATGGCTGTATTAGCTGATTTTTGTTTTAACTTCTGACTCTTATCCTCAATGTCTAATAACTTAGCTATATGCGAAAGGTGAAGATACTTAGCGTGTGGCCCCATACTCATTAAAAACAGTGCGATTTTTTGAGAGTTAATTTTTAGTCCTTTCAATAAGCAGACATTAACAAAGAATGTATTGCTATTAGTATCAAAATAATCAAGGTTGATATTGTAAGTTAAGATCTCATTTTCTTTATCTAAAACAAAATATGAAAATATTTCATTATTAATTTGGTTTAAGAAATCCATTAGGTCATACTTTGATTCCCCTCTGAAAATCTTATATGTTTCTTGTAATTCCTTTATGCTTATTTCAATTGTTCTGTTTTCTTTTGTTCTAATTATTTCGTTATGAAGCAATATAGAAAATAGATAAAAATCTCTTGGTTTTTCAAATGACCTTATGAGGTTAGTATCTCTAACTGCATTTTGATTTAATAAAATTATTAACTTGTTTTTTTCAACTTTTGGTAATTGTGGTAGTTCATTATATTTATTCATAATATCCTCTTTTTGGAACGGTTGTGTAATACAATTATCATATATTTATTAAATGTAAATAGGCAATTAAAATTATTTTTCGCACTACGTGCGGATTATCAGAAATGCGCATAGCGCAATTGTATTTTAGTATTCTAAAAATAATAATAAATAAAATACTTAAAGATATATTAGGGTGTTTTATTAATGTCTAAATAATCTGATGTTTAAAGTAATAATTTAATGTGTGACTTTTTATTTTGGAACGGCTGTGGAATACACTTGGAACTATTGCGTGACATGATTGGAACAGTTATGGAATGATATTGGAACGGTTGTGGATATCTATCTAATTTTGATTGTCAAAGTCCCAATGTTTGACAATATTATAATATATGCTCATATGTTTAATGTATATACCAACAAACACGTTTGTATACTCACTATACAAACTTCGTTTGGTTCGCCCTACGGGGTTAAACAATCAAAAATTGTTTATACTGAAAATTATAAGGAGATTTCAAATGGAATTGAAAACAGTATTAAGATTTGAAAAAATAAAAAGCTACAATAATTTGAACTTATCAAATGCTCACGTATATAGATATTTAGAAACACCTAATGCTAACCCAAAAATAAGTAATAAAAAATTACTTGGTTCTGGAAATGTCGTTAGGGACGTAAAACGAAAGTTTGAAAAAAATAATATAACCCCAAGAAAAAATGCAGTGCTTTGTATTGAGGCTGTATTAAGCCTCTCGCCTAATTTTTTCCAAAGCAATATCAACACAAAAGAGTTTGCAATAAATGCTCGTAAATGGCTAATTAATGAGTTTGGGGATAACCTTGTATCCGCTGTGTTGCATCTTGACGAAAGGACTCCACATATACATGCTCATATTGTACCAATGACTGATGATGGTAGATTGTCAGCTCGTGAACTTTTTAATAAAAGAACATTGCCTGATTATCAAAAATCTTACTTGAATAAAATGAAAATGATTGAACCTAAATTAAAATACAATCAAGGTTCTAAGGCAGAGCATACGAAAATTAAAGATTATTATTCAATGATTAACAAGGAAATAGAAAATAACAAAGAATTGAAAAACAATATTTCAAGGTTAGAAAATGAACTCGAAGAAAGAGATGATAAAATATTCTCTATGGTTAATAGGGAAAAAAAGTTAGAAAAGTCAATAAAAGAACAAGATAATGAAATGTTTAAGCTGAAAAAGGTTATTGAACAACTAAAAGACAAAATTAAAGAACTTTCTAACCCAACTAAACCTGATAATGAAATTGAAAGTGAGTATGAATATCAACACCTTTTTCCGGAATTAAATCCAAATAACTTTCCTGATGAGATAAATAAAAGAAAAGATAAAAAAAGAAATAGATTAAGGAGATAGATTTCTTAATCTATTTCTTATATTTTATTCAAAAGAATAATCTTTTTCCGGTGTGTCAACGCCCCAAAAATTAGCAGCCCTTAATATTTCTATAAATCTTCCATCCATCTTACCACTTTTATATGCATTAATTATTTCTTCTTTTAACTCAAAGAACTCTCCAAAACCGTCGACAGGGCTTATGTTTTCTTTCTTTTCAATTTTACTGTTTTGGAGGGGGAAATGAACAATCTTTCCATTTAAATATAAAGCAGTGCACGATTTTGAATCACTTGAAATAACAAATCCAGCAAAGTTTTCATTAACAAACCTTTTTCCTTTTATTATTGAAATAGGGTCTGTCTTGTCAAAATTATTTAATTTATTATCACTTGAAAGTCTTGCTATGTTAGCTTTAAAATCTGCAACTCTGGTATCATTGATTCTGATCTTTTTACGTTGTTTTGAACTCTCTTTTAGATATGTTTCATAATCTAAACTACCATTGTCGTTCATATTTTCTAAGGTGTTTATATTTTTTTCAAATTCCCTTGTTTCAGAGGATATATAACTTATTTGTTGTTTTATTTTTTTTATTTCTTCACTATTATCTTTCTTTGTTTTAGTTATCATTCCAAACATATTTGGAGTAGAAGAAAGAAAATCATCATATTTTATAGATTTACTCTTACAGCCTAAGATACGCCTTCCTTGACACTTTAACATATAGTATAAAGTTCTCCCTTTTTTTGTAATCTTATCATCAGTCTCGAAATAATATTTTTGCCCGCAACCAGAACAGAATATTTTTCCAGTAAATATATTAATAGATTTTCTACCAGAATATTTGATGGTTTTTTTTGTTGTTGTCATTGATTGAACAACATCCCAATCATCAATAGATATAATTTGAGGATAGTAGTTTTTAAATACTTCACCGGTCTTCTTTATATGAAGATCTCCGAGGACACAGCGATTTTTGAGGAGGTGATTAATTTTGGCAGAGCTCCAAGAGTTGGTAAAGTTCTTATGTCGATTCTTTGCTACCTGTTCAATACCTTTGTCATTGAATATTCTCGCAATATCACCCATTGAAGCTCCTTCAATATACATTTTAAAAACACGTTGAACAATTTTTGCCTTATCATTAACAACAAAATCTTTTTTTTGTTTTGTTCCTTTATTATCTATCCAGCCAGGAAATATACCTACATACTGTATAGGCTCGCCATTATTTAACTTGTCAATTCTCCTATCAAAGCTCTTCAAAATACGTTCTGACTTTACTGCACTTTCTTTATTCGCTTGTACCATTAGCATAGAAGAATAGAGAACACTCATTAAGTCATTAAGGCTCTCCTTTGTGTAGATCATCTTATCCATCAATGTAATTACATTAATGTTTGCTCTTAGAATAGTTCTCAACACATCGGATGCATCATCTAAGCTCTGGCGAGATAGTCTATCAATCTGCTCAACACACAAATAGGCGGAACCATCAGTCTCTATCATCCCAGAGTCTATGGCGTCAAAAAAATCCCCTAATGAGCCCTTTTTGATATGGTCAGCTTTGTATGCCGATAGCCCTAAGTCCCTTAGTTCAAGGCTATCATTTACTGTATAACCGTTCTCCTTTGCATACTTCAAGATATCGCCAAGCTGTCGCTGATATGAGCTACCGCCTGATTGTTGCTCACTACTGAATCGGACGTAGGGATATAGTATTTTCTGCATTGTTTCATTCCTTAGATTAGGCAAATCTTAATATCATTTATTCCTGTTAATCATACACTAAATCACAGTGAACTTGGCGCCAGCGGACCTACCCAAAGAAGGTGGGCGTTTCGATTTACCTATTGCTTTGGGGATTTTGGCGGCTTCGGCACAAATTGCCACAGATAAGCTGAAAAACTACGAATTTGTTGGAGAGTTAGCACTTTCCGGTGAGTTAAGATCGGTAAAAGGCGTGCTCCCGGCAGCGTTAGAAGCGAGTAAAATTCAACGTCATTTGGTGGTACCGAACGTCAATGGTGATCAGGCTGCGCTGGTGGCGAAAGAGCTGCACAAATCCGCGCACTCTTTATTGGAAGTTTGTGCAGAGTTGTGTGGCCAGCAAAAGCTTGAACTTTATCAATCTCCTAAACTAAGGAAAGCCACGAAGCATGGACGCGATCTGCAAGATATTATCGGTCAACAACAAGGTAAAAGGGCACTCGAAATTGCAGCAGCTGGCAACCACAACCTATTGTTTCTTGGCCCTCCTGGTACCGGAAAGACGATGTTGGCATCGCGTTTGTGTGACTTGTTACCGGAAATGAGTGATGAAGAAGCGATGGAAACGGCATCGGTTGCCTCGCTGACGCAAAGTGAAATTAATGAGCACAATTGGAAGCTGCGGCCTTTTCGTTCACCGCACCATTCGAGCTCAATGGCAGCGTTAGTTGGTGGTGGATCTATTCCTCGCCCTGGCGAAATATCGTTGGCACACAATGGGTTGCTCTTTTTGGATGAAATGCCTGAGTTCGACCGGAAAGTTTTGGATTCTTTGCGCGAGCCATTGGAGTCTGGGGAAATCATTATCTCTCGGGCACAAGGAAAAACTCGCTTTCCTGCACGATTTCAGTTGGTGGGCGCGTTGAACCCAAGCCCAACCGGTTACTATGAAGGTAACCAAGCTCGCACCAATCCTCAAGCGATCTTACGCTATTTAGGGCGACTATCTGGACCACTTCTTGACCGATTTGATATGTCGTTAGAAATTCCAGCATTACCAAAGGGCACGCTTTCGCAAGGGGGGGAGCGTGGTGAATCGACTGCCGTCGTAAAGCAACGGGTGAATACTGCTCGCGAAGGTATGCTGTCGCGCAGTGGTAAAGTGAACGCGTTGTTGGGCAGTCGAGAGATTGAAACGTTTTGTCCTTTACAGAAAAGTGACGCCGAGTTTCTCGAAACGGCTTTGCATCGTTTGGGGTTATCTATCCGAGCGTATCATCGCATTATTAAGGTTGCCAGAACCATCGCAGATTTAGATGGCGCAAAGCATATTGAGCGCGCTCATCTTGCCGAAGCACTTGGTTACCGAGCAATGGATAGACTACTGAAGCAACTAACAGCACAAGCGGTTTAGTTGCTTCAGTCACTATAGCGATGAGTTAAGCGGGATTAGAATTTGTAGTTTAAGCCAAGTGAGAGCAAGTACTCTTTCTCATCAAAGAAGGTGAGATTTGAATCGGTTTGACTGTAGCCAGCAAAAGAAACAAACGACCAGTCTTGCCAATCGAATACGTTTTCGTACTCATAAGCAGCGAATAGGCTTAAGGTGTCATCGCTGCGTTTCTTGCCAAATGTTTGACTTGCCGATTGAAAGTCTTTCAATGTGTAACCAGCAGTCAGAGCTAAGCGATGCTGGTTGATGAATTTGAACCAACTTAGATCCGCACCGTATGAATCGAATGATTCTGCATCGCCCTCTGCATCTTGCATGATGTAAGTAAACGCAGGTTGTAGAATGGAAGTTGGGGTCATTGAAATACGGTAGCTACCTTTGAAGTAGTAGACGTCAGCATCACGTGCGAGTGAATCGTCAAACCCAATCACGTCGTCATTTTCAACGTCACGCTCGGCGTAGCCAAGTTCGAGGTTAAAGTTTTTATCGATAAGGCCTTTGGCTTGGAATCGAAAAGCATTGCCGCTTTCATCGGTTGTGCTGCGTGCTGAGCCAGTTTGGTATGGATTGCTCCAGGTTTCACCGTCCACTAGGGTTGGCAAGTAAGAGAAGTCAAGGACTGTACCTGAATCTAATTGATACTGATAACCTAATTGAAAGGCCAGTGTACCTATGGCGACATCAGAACGTGACGTACCCATATAGACTTGGTGGTTAAGGGCACTACCAAACGTGTAAGCCACATTACCCAATGGTGCAATGACGGCAGAACTCTCACTTTCTCCTTTCTGATTAAGTGAGTTTATCGTTTTGCTATTGTCTGTATTTAAGTTCGACTCGGTAGAAGCATAACCAGCGATAACCGATATCTCCCCACTAAACCCCTGACTGTCTGCCAGTTGTGCTTGAGAAGTGCTGACTACCAAGGCTAAAGGTAAGAGTGCCAACTTTAGTCTCATTCGTGATCTCCTAAAATGTCGAATGAACAATTATTTGCTTAAGCATTGTTATGTGAAAATTGTTGTGTGAAAACGGCCTGAGAATAGCTAGGTAACACGTAAGACCCTTCTTACACACATTCTAATGTAACGATAGAGTCGTATAATTACACGCTGTTTTATTAATCACCCTATTATTTTTTTGTTAAATGATCATGTTCTCATAAGTGTTACTTTTCACTCACGCATCTCGGGTGATGGTCAATTCGACCGCTTGCTCAATCGTGATTGGTCGATGAACAGGTACTTGGGTATACCTGTAATCTCGATAACGAGTAAATCTTGCTCTAAAAGTAAGGGGAGCACATACGGCTCCCCTTGATATTTGATCTTACAGTGTATATCTCAACAGCGATGAGGTGAAAATTACTTTAGGGTCAGCAGGTAGTTGACCAGCGCGAAGTACTCATCGGTTGATTTGATGCTCTGTGCTTGGACTTGATATTTGTTATTCACGATCACAGCAGGTACACCCGTAAGACCGCTGTCCTCAAACTGTTTGTCCATGCGACGAACCATTGAATCTACGGCAAACCCGTTGAAGGCCGAATCAAACTTTTTCGCATCAATGCCTTCATCTACGAAGATTTGACGCAGCTCTGCATCGTCACGTGGTGGTTTACGTAGATTGTGAATACGATTAAACATTACTGGCACCATTTGGTCTTCAATTTTTAGCGCGATCATGGTTGCGAATGCTTTGCTCATTGAAGTGCCCATATTGCCACCCATGAAAGACACGTGATTCTTTTGTAACTTCACACCTTCTGGTAGCTGTTTCTTCAATTGCTGAATAACTGGTTCAAACGCATTACAGTGTGGGCAATAAAATGAGAAAAACTCGCTGACGACTGGTTTTTTTGATGCTTCTAAATCTAAGACTTTATAGTGCTCACCTTCTTTAAATTGCGCTGCGTTGACTGACAGACTGAGTATCAGCATAGAAAATAATGCGAACAGCTTTTTCATGTAAATATCTCCATTTTGAATTGTTGGGCTGATTCAACCCCAAATCACCTCAAGAACATTAGGTCAACGAGAATGACAGGTTACAGTCCCGGTAACATTTTACACTTGGGTTTTTAAGCAATCATTGGGCGTAAGAACGTTAAGTGTATGTTATTTGGTTTTTTATCACCATTGTGGCATTAACGACAGTGGTGCTTCCTCTAAGTTGGCTATCTGTTCTTTAAATGCAAGGACTTGGCCTTCCCAGTATTTCGGTTCATTGAACCACGGAAATGCGAGAGGGAATGCTGGGTCGTGCCAACGTTTGGCCAACCATGCCATATAGTGCACCATTCGTAGACCGCGAAGAGGTTCGATTAGTTTCAATTCTGTTGGGTTAAAGTCACAAAACTCTTGGTATGCTTCCAATATGATGTCGAGCTGCATGATTTTATCTTGTCGATCACCGTTTAACAGCATCCACAGATCTTGCACCGCGGGACCATTGCGCGCATCGTCTAAGTCAACGAACATTGGTCCATCGCGCCACAGAATATTCCCTGGATGGCAGTCACCATGAAGACGAATTGGATTGAGTTCGGATGGCCAGTGATGTTCAATCGCTTGGATCAGCAGATCTAAGTCATTAAAGAAACTGTTTTCCAAATGCATTGGGATCATCGATGAATGTTGGAGCAGCTCACGTGGTTGGTAGAGATATTCTTGCAAACCAATGCTTGGACGGTGTTGAAAGTTGGTTCTGCTGCCGACCTTGTGAATGCGCCCGAGGAACCTTCCCACGCCTTCCAGTTGTTGTAAGTTGTCGACTTCAAACTGGCGCCCACCGACGCTATCAAACAGGGCAAAGGTGTATCCTTGGTACTGATGTAAGGTTTGACCATTAAGCAATACAGGCGGTGCAACGGGAATTTCATTGTCGATGAGTTCTAAAGTGAAGTCGTGCTCTTCTTGTATTTGCTCATGACGCCAGCGCTCTGGGCGGTAGAACTTAACCACATAGCGGCGACGCTCTTCATCAGTAAATTGATAAACGCGGTTCTCGTAGCTGTTAAGTGGGAGAAACCCAGACTCAGCTCGAATACCGATGCTTTCTAACGCATACCACATAAAATCAGGGGTAAGGGCGTCAAAGTTAAAAGTACCTTGAGACATATAAATAAAAAGGCTCATTGCTGAGCCTTTTTCCATTGGGCACCGTAAGTCATGCTACAGCTTTTTGATAAACCGGCTTTCTACTTCGATGGTAAATTGGTTGCTCTTATCGGTGAGTATAAACTGAATCGTGGTGATAGGAGAGTCTAGCTTGTCAGGATCGACACCAAGGCTCATTGGCAGGTTCAAAACTTCACCAGGTTGAACTTGAATGGTTTGTTTGCCATACCAACTCACATCACCCATTCCGGTGACATTGAGAGCGTATTCTTGTGTTTGTTGAGTTTTGTTGATTACTTTAAGGGTATAAGTATTTTCTACTTCCCCGGCGCTGTTGGTACGGAATAGTTGGTTTCGGTCACGAATGACCGTTAGGCCTGCAGGATCCACAGATGCAATTTGCGCAAAGAACAGCCCAATCATGATCAATAGGACGGCGCCATAACCGAGTAATTTTGGCCGCAGAACTTTCGTGGTTTTGCCGGATAGGCGGTGCTCTGTGGTATAACTGATCAGTCCTTTCTCATATCCCATGCGATCCATGGTTTGGTCACAAGCATCGATACACGCACCACAGTTGATGCATTCATATTGCAAGCCATCTCGGATGTCAATGCCAGTAGGACACACCTGAACACATAGATCACAGTCAATACAGTCACCTAGACCAAGCTGTTTCGGATCTGCTTTACGTGGGCGAGGACCGCGTTTTTCCCCTCGTTTCGCATCATACCCGACGATGAAGGTGTCTTTATCGAACATGGCTGACTGAAAGCGTGCGTAGGGGCACATGTGGATACACATAATCGAGCGCATCCAGCCAGCATTGCCGTATGTGCAAAAAGCAAAAAATAGCACCCAGAATATTGGCCAGAAACTGGCATTGAGAGTGAAGAAGTCAATAACCAGTTGCTGCATCGGCACGAAGTAACCGACAAAGGTGAAGCCTGTTGCAAGTGCGATCGCAAACCACGCTAGGTGTTTGGCGGCTTTACGCATGGCTAAATTAGCGGTTAATTTGTTGCCATCTTGTTTACGACGCTTGTTTGCACTGCCTTCGAGTTTTTCCTCAAACCAGATATACATAAAAGTCCAGACGGTTTGCGGGCAGAGGTAGCCACACCAAACCCGACCTAAAAAGGTGGTGATGAAAAACAGCCCAAAAGCCGCGATGACAAACAGTACCGCGAGTAGCGTCAGATCTTGTGGATATAAGGTGGTGCCAAAAAAGTTGAATTGTTGGTTGCCGATATCGAGCAAAATCGCTTGGCGTTCTCCATAAGGAATCCAAGGTGTTAAGGCAAACAGCAGCAACAAAAACCAGCCACCATAACGTCGCAGTTTTTGGTAAGTCCCTTTACTCTCACGCACATAAATACGATTGCTTGGGTTAAAACGATCCCCGTTGCCTTTATGTGTTTTTGGGTTAAAGGTTTTGGGAGTCACATCCTTGATATCGATCTTGTCTTTATCCTGACTCATTTAGCTTTCCTTCTTGGGCTTTTTATAGGCTACGGTGCCATTTCTATTGTTGGCACTCGATGCATTGCTATGTTTATACTCAAGCATCCTCAACATTCGCCTTTGGCAACTCATCGTGAGATTGATCGAGTATATACTTTAGTAAACACTGATGTGCGGCGATTATACGATCAATAACAATTTCTTTTCTTTAACGCAGTCAATGTTTAACAACAAAAAACAGTACAGTTGACCTGATAATTGTCTGAACAGTGCGTCTATTTAAATGCGCTTTTGATCATTTTAGTGGGTAATAATCGCTTTAAGAGGTGTTATCTACTTTGTCATGTGAGTCATTAGTAACGACAGTCTGGGTCGTGTTCCGAGCGATTTTGCTGGGGAATCAATCGAACGCTCATTTATCCAGATGGGCAGTATTCAGTTGTAAAAAAGCGACCTTTGATGGATCGCTTCTGAAAGGCAGGGGCTGCGCTATTTAATTACACCACGAGCACGTAATAGCGCGGTTTTGAAATCATCTTCTTGGTCTTTCTTTAGCCCAGGGATCATGTCGTCTTTGTTGCTATTGCGCATTTTCAGATGATAGATCAGTACATCATCGGTTAAATCTTCCAGATTGCCATTAAAACCCGCTTCGCCCGCTAATTTGACAATAAACTGTATGAGATTCATTTCTTGATCTTTGTGCCACTCAGGCTCCAACAGCTCGATTAACTCTTCAATACGATGACACTTCATTTTCCTTCTCCACAAATTTTGTAAGTATTTTGTTTAAGGTACCAAATTGCATCGAGAAGACAAATAAGAAAACGTTGAAAAGAAAAAGCGCAGTGAATACTGCGCTTTTGATTAAGCTGCTTTGATGACTTTGGTCGAAGCTTTTGATGTCATCGCAAGTTTATCAACTAATGTCATTGCTGGCGTACTACGTTGCTGCGCTTTCGGTGCTTGAGTAAAGCCACTGCGGCGGCGCATTGCACTACTATTGGTGTGTGCGAACCTGACTGTTGTTGGGCGCATTGCATTACCTAACTGTCAGGCATATCCATTGCCGATGTTATGGCCTAAATTACTACGAGTTCGGCTCCAGTTTTAACCTGAAGGAGGCTCATTTGGCTCTCGCCAATCCAATTAGTAATTCAGGAATAGCGATATGCATGCATATCAGTTATTAGATTAGCACCCTTATATTCGTTGGTCGATAGTTGAGCAATTGAATTCGTTCAATTTTGTTATTTTTACCCTTAAAGAGAGAAAAAATTTTGTTTTGATCCCGAGAACCGCAGTAGTAGTATGAGGCATAGACGAAGGAGGTGCATATGTCATTTTTAAAGAAGACACTTGCAAGTTTTGGAATCGGCAGTGCTAAAGTAGACTCGATTCTAAATCAGGATGTGGTTTACCCCGGTCAAAGTGTGGATGTGTCTATCCATGTGTATGGTGGAGCAACAGAGCAAGCGATCGACAATATTGATCTGAAACTGTGTTGCCGTTATATCGCTGAAACTTTGGATGATAGAGGCTCTCGTGAGGGGCACATGATGCGCCGAGTACCACAAACCCATGTTCTCGCTGAATGGAGCCTCCCTTACGCATTTGTTATTCATTCCGGTGAAGAGCGTACGTTTGATGCCAAGCTTAATGTGCCATGGAATACACCAGTAACAATTGGTGACGCCAAAGTCTGGCTTGAAACGGGACTCGATGTTTCTGCCGCGCTCGATCCTACGGATAAAGATACGTTAACCGTGCGCCCTGATCCGTTGATGGATGCGGTATTGTCTGCACTAGAAGCACAAGGGTTAAGAATTCGTCAGGTCGAATGTGAAGAAGTGGACGGCTTCGAGCTGCCTTTTGTTCAAGAGTTTGAAATGGTACCAACTGATGGTCCATACCATGGTGTGTGGCGCGAACTGGAGTTTGTTGCGCACAGAAATGCAGATGAACTCAAGTTATGGTTTGAAGTTGATCGCACTCGCAAAGGGACGAGTGGCATGCTCGCAAGTTTACTTGGAAGCGGAAAGCTGAAACGTGAAATGGTGATTCCAGTTACGACCAGCCCAGAAAACGTGGGCGATATCGTGATCGACTACCTAGATCAAACCACCGCGCTGCACGAAAATGAGTTTTAGCTTACACGTGTAAGCTTAATGTGCCATACTAGAGTTATTGTTCAACACTCTAGTATAGGCGCAGGGATGTCTTCTCCACAGAAACCTCAATACAGCCAAACGGAAGAGTGGGCCAACGCAATTACTCACGGCATCGGTATGGTCATGGGGATCGTTGGTCTTGTACTTTTGCTGGTCAAAGCACTCGATCATCAGGCCGACACATTGACTCTAACCAGTATGGCGATTTACGGCTCAAGTATTATAGTGCTGTTTTTAGCTTCCACACTTTATCACGCTATTCCTCATCCAAACGTAAAACGTTGGATGAAAACGTTTGATCACTGCGCCATTTATTTATTGATCGCGGGCAGTTATACCCCTTTCTTATTGGTGAGCTTACGCACACCTCTAGCGATAGGTTTGATGATCGTAATTTGGACTATTGCACTGATTGGCATCATTATGAAGGTTGCGTTTATTTCTCGGTTCAAGAAGCTATCACTGGGCTCTTATTTAGTCATGGGCTGGCTTTCGCTGATAGTGATTTATCAGCTGGCGATCCATCTGCATATTACCGGCTTGACGCTGTTGGCTGTAGGTGGCTTGGTTTATTCTATCGGGGTAATATTTTACGTTGCTAAGCGCATCCCATTTAATCACGCGATTTGGCATGGTTTTGTTTTGGCGGGTTGCGTGTGTCACTTTTTCGCTATCTATTACTTTGTTGAACCCGTTTAGGTCTGTTGAGCAAATCTCGTGGCTACGAGTTTGCTCAACGAAGTCTGGTCGTTAACGCGTGACTACTTCAATCACTTTTGCGGTCAGTTGGTATTGCTGAGATTCTGGCACGGTGAGTTGAATCGCTTTGCCCTGCTCTGCGTGTTTTGGACGAAGGTAGGTTTCTGCCATTCGTTTGATGGATTGCCAGATTGTCACATTCTCTTTCACCAGTGAGTTACCTGACATATCAAATACTTCTATTTCCACTTCAACCTGAATCACAGACTGAGTGCTCTGATTGGTGAGCGAAGTCGGTAAAATCAACCTACCATTCTCGTAGCTGGCTGCTCCCAGTAAAATATCAACGCCAGAATCAGAAAGCTGTAGGGTTGGCTTCTTGCTATTCACCACCACTGTGGTACCAACGTTTTTCGTGACAACCGGAATGGTTGCGATAGTAGGGGCTGTATTAATGGGTGTATTTATGGCCGCTTTTTCCACTTTTGTCGTGTTTAGCGCGGGGCTTTTCACCACGTAGTGCCAAGTGAAGTCATCATTTAATTTCACTTCACGTCCGTCAGTAAGGGTGACTACCTCTGCGGTATAAACCGAGGAGGTTGCAAGTAACGTCGCTAGGGTAATTGATATTTTCATTGTGGTCCCTTTTTTGTGAGCAAGACTAGCGGCGCCAAAACGCCGGGAAAAACAGCACGAGAATGGTCAAAATTTCCAGTCGGCCCATTAACATCCCAAAGCTTAACAGCCATTTGGCTGTATCTGGTAGTGGTGCAAAGTTACCTGTTGGTCCGATCACGGAGCCCATTCCGGGTCCGACATTCGCCACGGCGGTAATAGAGCCAGAGATACTCGTGACAGGATCCAAGCCCAACCCGCTCAAGCAACCTGCGATAAAAATGATGGTGATAAAAAACATCAAAACGAATGCGACAACCGAACGCACGATATCGTCATTGACCGGGCGTTGGTTGTAACGTTGAACAAAGACGCCGGACGGATGCACCAACTTCATCATTTGTTTATTGAGTAATGTCATCGCGATTTGAAAACGGAACACTTTAATCCCACCAGCGGTTGAGCCAGAGCAAGCCCCTGCCAACATCAAAAAGGCAATCAGTGTGGTTGGTAAAGCGCCCCAAGCGGTAAAGTCTTCGAGGCCAAAACCCGTGGTCGTCACAACCGATACAATATTGAACATGGAGACGCGCAAGGCATCTAGTATCGTGTATCCATCTCGAATAACCAGCCATCCTGCGACAACAAGGCTGGATGCTAAAAACAGGTAAGCGAAACCTCGGACCTGAGCATCTTTAAGTAAAATCTCGATTCGAGCTTACGTAACGCGGCGACAAACAGAAGAAACGGCAAGCCACCCATAAACATAAAGGCGGTAGCAACCCAATGTGCGCCATTGGAGAAGTGGTTCATGGAACCATCTGATGTCGAGTACCCGCCAGTGGAAAGTGTGGTGAAAGCGTGATTGATAGCCTCAAACCAGCTCATTCCTGTCAGTACATAACCCGCAATGCAGGCACCAGTTAATATGAGATAAACTGCGACGATGTTTTTAGCCACGGTTTTGGCGCGCGGACTGCTTTTGTCTGACCAGTCGGATGATTCGGTCTGGAACAGTTTCATCCCCCCAACGTTTAACATTGGTAAAACAGCCACTGCCATAACAATAAACCCAACACCACCTAGCCATTGCAATATAGAGCGCCATAACAAGATACTCGGAGCCATATTGTCTAAACCACTGAGTACTGTAGAGCCTGTGGTGGTAATACCGGACATGGTCTCAAAGTAGGCATCGGTAAAGCTGATATGGTTAATGAAAACGAAGGGCAGTGCCGCAAATGCGCTGGCGATGGTCCAAACTAAGCTGGTGATAAGAAACATGTCACGTACGCTGAGTTTAAACCGTGAGGTCCTGCCAATCGTTAGGCAGATAAACGCAGCAATATGGGTAATCACCACGGCTTGGGCAAAGTCGAGGAATCCACCGGTACCGGTAAAAAAGGCGACCAAAGTAGGCACGTACATGAAAAGAGCCAGTTTGGATAAAACCAGCCCAATAACGAACAGCACGGGACGTAAGTTGACCATAGGAAAATCCTAAAGGAAGAATGGGCTCGGCTGAAACAGCGCTTCGACGTCTGGCACGTACTTCTTGTCGACCAAAAACATCACGACGTGGTCATCTTGCTCGATGACGGTGCGATCGTGGGCGATCAATACTTCTTCACCACGTACAATCGCTCCAATCGTTGTACCTGGCGGCAGTTTAATATCGCCAATTGCACGGCCAACCACTTTGGATGTCGTTTCATCACCGTGTGCAATGGCTTCAATGGCTTCAGCTGCACCGCGACGTAGCGAGGAAACGTTCACGATGTCAGCACGACGAACGTGCGTCAACAATGCTGATATGGTTGCTTGCTGTGGTGAGATTGCAACATCAATCACCCCACCTTGCACTAAGTCAACGTAAGCCCCACGCTGGATCAGCACCATCACTTTCTTCGCGCCCATACGTTTGGCCAACATGGCTGACATAATATTGGTTTCGTCTTCATTGGTTAGGGCAATGAACACATCCACTTGGTCGATGTTCTCTTCAGTGAGCAGTTCTTGATCCGCTGCGTCACCACAAAACACGATGGTCTGCTCTAATTCTTCAGAAAGTCGTTCGGCTCGCTGATAGTTGCGTTCTATGAGTTTGACGCTGTAAGTTTGCTCTAGACGCTTCGCAAGACTCGCACCGATGTTACCCCCACCGACAATCATAATACGGCGGTATGGCTTCTCAAGACGTTGCAACTCACTCATGACAGAGCGGATATGGTTACTTGCAGCCACAAAGAACACTTCATCATCTGCCTCGATAATCGTTGTGCCTTGTGGGCGGATAGGGCGACCTTGACGGAAAATTGCCGCAACCCGGGTATCAATGTGCGGCATGTGTTCACGAAGCGCGGATAAGGCGTTGCCAACCAAAGGACCGCCATAGTAGGCCTTGACTGCCACTAAGCTGACTTTTTGCTCGGCAAAACTGACCACTTGCAAGGCCCCTGGGTATTGGATCAAGCGTTCGATGTAACTGGTGACCAATTCTTCAGGTGCGATAAGGTGATCGACGGGAATGGCACCGGATTTAAATAGAGCTTCTTTTTCAACCAGGTATTCTGGTGAGCGAATACGAGCGACTCGGTTGGGGGTGTTAAACAGAGTAAAAGCAACCTGACATGCCGCCATATTGATTTCATCTGTGTTAGTCACCGCGACGAGCATATCAGCATCTTGTGCACCTGCCTCATGCAGCACATCTGGGTGGCTTGCGTGCCCATTGACGACGCGCAAGTCATACTTATCTTGCAATTCACGCAGTCTATCGGAATCGTTATCGACGATGGTGATGTCATTGTTCTCACCCACTAAGTTTTCTGCCAGTGTGCCGCCAACTTGACCTGCACCAAGAATAATGATTTTCATACTCTTTTCTCGTTATCTGAAAAAGGCGATTGAAATGGTTCCAATCGCCCTATTTAGTATGCTGTTACGCGTGTTTTTTGCTTAGTACAGCGTAGTAGAAGCCATCCATATCTTCTTCGCCTGGTAAAATTTGACGTCCAGGTTGCTTAGGATCTGAGTTGACCAATGTCGCATCTGCCGTGCGTGCTAAAAACGCTTTGACTTGCTCGACGTTTTCCTGTGGTGTGATTGAACACGTCGCATAAACCAAGGTACCGCCAGGTTTCAACTGCGTCCACATAGCATCAATAATTTCACTTTGCAGTTCTGCCAACGCCGTAATGTCTTCAGCGCGGCGAAGCCACTTAATGTCTGGGTGGCGACGAATCACACCGGTTGCAGAGCAAGGCGCATCAAGTAATATGCGATCAAATTGCTCACCTTGCCACCATTGTTGAGGATCACGAGCGTCTCCGCAAATCACTTTTGCCTGAAGGTTGAGACGCTCTAGGTTTTCGTGCACACGTTTCAATCTTGTGTCGTCGCAGTCAATCGCGACCACTTCGCTACCTGATGTGCGTTCGAGAATGTGCGCTGTTTTACCACCAGGTGCGGCGCAGCAGTCTAGAATCAACTCGCCATCTTGAGGTGTGAGGTAATTGAGCGACAATTGAGCGGCTGCATCTTGTACCGAAACCCACCCTTTATCAAAGCCGGGCAACTGACTCACATCACAAGGTGCTGCCAATTTTAGGGCGTCTTGGGCCTGTGTGTGTGGCGTGCTATCAATGTTTTCATTTTTGAGTAGCGTTAGGTATTTATCTCGTGAGTGATGTTGGTGGTTTACTCTTAACCACATAGGAGCCTTGTTGTTATTGGCCTCAACAATATTTTCCCATTGCTCTGGGTAAGCCGCTTGGAGCAGTTTTAATAACCAGCTTGGGTGACTATATTTTCCTGCATTGCTGCTTACGGCAACCTCGTCTAGTTCTTCTTGACTGCGCTGGTAGTTACGCAATACGGCGTTAATTAACCCACGTAGGCGTGGACCTTTCAGATCTTTGGTGCCTTCGACGGTTTCACCGACCGCAGCATGAGCTGGAATACGCATAAAGCTTAGCTGATAAATGCCAACTAGGATCAGGTGGTGGAATACACGCTGTTTCCCTTTAAGCGGTTTATCCATCAATTGATTAGCGATGGTTTCCAGACGTGGTAAATAGCGTAATGCACCGTAACAGATTTCCTGAAGCAGCGCATGGTCACGAGACCGAATGGTTTGTTGAGCCGCTGGAAGGGCGCTGGAAAGTGAGTGGCCCTTGTCGACGACAAGATACAAGACGTTGGCAGCCGCAGCGCGCACATTCATGATGAGTACCTTAAAATAAAGGAGGGCATCTCTGCCCTCTAAAAGTTCGTATTATGGGGGCTCGCTCCCCAAGAATGATTTAAATCAGCACAGTACCGACTTCGAACCAAGCAGCACGTGAGTTCAGAATATCCTGAACTGACATGGCTTTTTTGCCTGGCACTTGCAGTTGTTCTAGAACCAGTATGCCGTTGCCAGTTGCAACGTAGATTCCCGTTTTGTCTGCTTGGATAATGGTGCCCGCTGGTTGACTACTGACTTCCTCGTCAACTCGGCTTTGCCAGACTTTGATGCTGTTCTCAGCCGCCACAAAATGACTCATTGGCCATGGATTGAAGGCACGAACGCAACGTTCGATATGTGCAGCATCGTCATTCCAATTGATACGAGCTTCTTCTTTGCTGAGTTTCTTCGCGTAGCTCGCTAGCTCGTCGTTTTGCTTCACGGGTACGGCTTTGCCCGCAGCAATATCTGCGAGGCAGTCAATCAATGCCTCAGGGCCCAGTTCAGCCAGTTTTTCGTACATGGAAGCACTGGTATCCGTTGCTTCAATTGGTAGCGTTGCAATTTTGAGCATATCACCCGTATCCAGACCAATATCCATCTGCATAATGGTAACCCCAGTTTCTGCATCGCCCGCCCAGATAGAGCGTTGGATTGGAGCTGCGCCACGCCAGCGAGGCAAAATGGAGCCGTGTACGTTAATACAGCCTAGTTTCGGTGTGTCTAATACCGCTTGTGGCAGTAACAACCCGTAGGCCACAACGACCATGATATCGGCATTGAGGTCAGCAAGCGCTTGTTTTGCTTCTTGTGACTTGAAGTTTTCTGGCTGATATACCGGGATGTCGTGTTCTAACGCGATGTGTTTTACCGGGCTTGCCGTCAATTTTTTACCACGACCAGCAGGGCGGTCTGGTTGAGTGTAAACGGCAATGACTTCATGCTCCGAAGACAACAACGCCGCCAAGTGACGGGCGGCGAAATCCGGAGTACCTGCAAAGACAATACGTAAAGATTGGCTCAAGGTAGGCTTCCTTCTAATTGACATGGTTCGAGATTAAGCGTTTTGCTGCTGTTTCTCGTTATAGCGTTTTATTTTCGCCAGTTTGTCTTGAATACGCTTTCGCTTCAGTGGCGATAGGTAATCAACGAACAATTTCCCTTGTAAGTGGTCCAGTTCGTGTTGAACACAAATCGCAAGCAGGTCGTCAGCCTCAAAGGTAAACTCATTACCTTCTCTGTCGAGTGCTTTTACTGTGACTTCAGCCGCGCGAGGTACTAGAGCTCGAGCGCCAGGTACTGACAGACAGCCTTCTTCGATGCCGTCTTCGCCACGTTTCTCTAAAATTTCAGGATTAATAAGCACCATCGGCTCATCACGAGATTCTGAAATATCAATCACTACGATTCGTTGATGGATATCTACCTGCGTTGCAGCTAGGCCGATACCTTCTTCGTCGTACATGGTTTCAATCATGTCGTCGACGATTTTTTGAATTTCAGGTGTCACTGCTTCAACAGGCTTGGCGACTGTGCGCAGGCGATCATCTGGAAATGTTAATACTTGTAATACAGACATATTCACTCGAAATATTGAACTGTGCCGAAACAGCACAAACCTTGTTGGCTCAATTCTAGACATTTTATGACCTAAATGACAGCATCCAACATTAATTTTCACTCTGATTACTGCTTAATAGACCAAGGACGAGGGTCATGAACCGAATCTTTCGTAATGTTGTTCGTGTTACGTTGCCGTTATTTTTCTCTTTCAATACCACAGCAAACGAGGGCTTTAAGCTTTAACCGTCAAGAAGGATGCGCCACAAACGTATGTTGTCGTAAAAGGGGATACTTTGTGGGATATCTCTGCCATGTATCTCGATAGTCCTTGGCTGTGGCCTCGTCTATGGCAGGTCAACCCAGACATCGATAACCCACACTTAATTTATCCAGGTGATAAGTTGTCGTTGGTTTGGATAAACGGTCAGCCAGTGCTGAGCCTTAAGCCGGTCAAGAAACTGAGCCCGCAAGCTCGTATCACTGAGAAGAAAGCCGTGCCAACAGTGGCTGAAGGTTTAGTGATGCCGTACTTAAAGTCTGACCGTTTAGTTGACGATGAGACTCTTAAGAATGCTGCCAAGGTCATGGGCAGCAATCAGGGCAGTAAGTTTTTGACGGCAGAGGATGTGCTGTATATCAGTGGTGAGCAAACCGCTGCAGCTTGGGCGATATACAGACCTGTTGAAACCTTTTCTCGGGATGACGTTTCAAAACAGATTACGGCATTGCGTTTAATTGCCAAAGGGGATTTGGTAGAAGCGTCGAATGAGTACTCTGGGCTTAAGATTACTTCGCAACTGCAAGAAATACTGCGCAATGACATCGCTTTACCCATGCAGACGTTAGACCGTGATGATTTCTCTACCACATTCTATCCACTACCATCTCCACTGGGCAGCACTGCAAACCTATTGGGTAATATTGAAGGGATTCGTTTTAGCTCGACTAACCAAGTTGTCGTGATTGATAAAGGCACTGCCGATGAATTGCAGCAAGGCAGCGTATTTGACCTCAAAGAAGATGCTCATCCGGTGTATCAAGATGGTGATGACTTTAAAAAAGAATTTGGCCTGCTGGATAAGAAAATCACGTTGCCGCAAAGTAAAGTCGGAGAGTTATTGGTCATACGCCCGTATGAGTACTTTAGCTTGGGGTTAATTACTAATAGTACTAAGCCTATCAATAAAAATGTGTCAGTCATTTCTCCGTTGACGGAGTCACTTATCGACGATAACAATCAAGAGACACTTGAGGTTTCGCCTGTTGAACAAAATCCTACCTTAAATGACGACAACGCACTCTGAAAGCGATCTTGCTGCCTGGCTAAAGCTAAGTTGCTTACCAGGCATTGGTGGGGTCAAACTAAACAAGTTACTGGTCAAAGATACTCCTCGCAATATCATCAATTATGCGCCCGAGCAGTTACAAGCACTAGGTTTGACGCTTAAGCAGCTGCAAGCGTGGCATGCGGTTGATAAGACGGTTGATGACTGCTTAGCATGGCAAGCGCTGTCACCTGACCACCATATCGTGACACTGTCTGATCCGTTTTATCCACCTTTGCTTAAGCAGGTGGTGGCACCACCGCCACTATTATTTGTAAAGGGCGATCCCGCTCTTTTATCACAACCGCAGATTGGCATGGTAGGAAGTCGTAATGCGAGCATTGATGGCTTACGTCATGCGCGTCAATTTGCCGCAGATTTTGTTCAGCACCATTTGATTGTAACTAGTGGTCTCGCACTTGGTATTGATGGGCATGCACATGATGGTGCGCTACAAGCGAGCGGAAAGACGATCGCGGTTCTTGGTGCTGGTTTGCAGCATATATATCCGGCTCGTCACCGTGGGCTGGCGCAACGTGTTGTGGAGAGTGGGGCTTTAGTCTCTGAGTTTCGGCCAGATGCAAAACCGCGGGCGGAAAACTTCCCACGCCGCAATCGAATCATCAGCGGGTTATCGTTAGGTGTATTGGTGGTGGAAGCTGCAGAGAAAAGTGGCTCCTTGATTACCGCGCGCTACGCCCTTGAACAAGGGAGAGAAGTGTTTGCCTTACCATCATCAATTCACGCCCCGAATGCCAGCGGTGGAAACCAGTTGATTCGTCAGGGCGCTTGCCTCGTAGAAAAGACTAAAGATGTGCTGGATGAAATACAATCGTTGCTCGATTGGTCTGTTAATCAGAGCAACGATTTATTTTCTGAGTTAATTGATGAAGAAGAATTGCCATTTCCTCAGCTGTTAGCTAACGTAGGAAATGAAGCTACACCAGTTGATATTCTTGCAAACAGGACCAATATACCTGTGCAGGAAGTCATGATGCAGCTCTTAGAGCTTGAACTCTCAGGGCATGTTGTTGCAGTTTCAGGTGGCTATATTCGAAAGGGGAGGGGCTAGCTATGATGATGGATATATTGATGTATCTATTCGAAACCTACATCCATAGCGATGCAGAGTTACAAGTCGAGCAAGACGAGCTGGAAGAAGAACTGCTTCGTGCAGGTTTTCAGCAAAAAGATATCTATAAAGCCCTTGTCTGGTTAGAAGAGCTTGCCGCGCTGCAGCAAAGCGATACCTCTTCTGCGATCGCGTCTTGTATTGCATCGTCTTCGACTCGTATTTATACCTCGCGAGAGATGCAACGTTTAGATTTAGAGTGCCGAGGCTTTTTGTTATTCCTTGAGCAAATTAATGTCTTAACGACAGAAACTCGTGAAATGGTGATTGATCGAGTGATGGGCTTGGAAACCAACGAGTTTGAGCTTGAAGACCTCAAATGGATTATTCTCATGGTACTGTTTAACGTACCTGGTAATGAAAACGCTTATACGCTGATGGAAGAGCTGTTGTATACCAAGGAACAAGGCATTCTTCACTAAATCTCTTGGCAAGTTCGAGGTCTGTTTGATTAGGACCACGAGCTTGTCAATAAGAGTGGTAGATCTTTCAAGAAAGCGGTCAGTATGAGTAGTAAAATCGACAACAAACTTTTCTCCGCCCATGAACATGCGTTGGAACATACCCCTTGTCCTAAGTGTGGTGGTGAACTGATTCTCAAACATGGTAAACACGGTCCGTTTCTGGGCTGCAGCCAATACCCAAATTGTGATTACATTAAAGCACTGCACAGTAACGATGGTCACATAGTCAAAGAGCTTGGTGTGCCTTGTCCCGAATGTGGCAATGAGCTCGTACTGCGTCAGGGACGTTATGGCATGTTTGTTGGGTGCAGCAATTATCCGGCCTGTCACCATATTGAATCAATCAATCAGCCTGAGCCGGAGACGCTATCCCAGGAGCAATATGTTTGCCCTGAATGTGGGAAGGGCCACTTAGTTGAACGCAAGACGCGTTTCGGTAAGACATTTTATGCCTGTGACAACTATCCTAAATGCAAATTTGCCGTGAACTTGCCGCCGATAAAAGGGGTGTGCGAGGCGTGTGGTTTTACGTTACTGGTTGAGAAAAAACTGGCCAGTGGTGTTAAGTTGCAATGTGCTAACCGAAAGTGTCAGCATATTCAGCCAGAGTAATGGCTTAGCTTAGATAGAAAAATGGGTCGCTTTGTGCGACCCATTTTAATAAATAGCGCAGAATATTACGCCTGCGATTGCTTGGCGAAGTCATGTACGGCAGGAAAAGCGGTTTGATCCAGTACATCGGCTAATGAGCAGAGTCTGCGATGTAGTTCACCAGGGTAATCTCCACAAATATTAATGTGGCCCATCTTGCGCCCTGCACGTTTCTCTTTTCCGTACCAGTGGATATGGCAGCCATCCATTGCTAATAGCGATTCTGGTAAGGTATCTTCCCCTAGAATATTCACCATAGAGGTTTCTCGAACCAGTTTGGTACTGCCAAGAGGCAAACCACACACTGCACGCAGATGGTTTTCGAACTGGCAGGTTTCTGCGCCTTGCTGTGTCCAGTGACCCGAATTGTGCACGCGAGGGGCTATCTCATTTACCAGTAAGTTGCCGTTGACATCAAAGAACTCTAATGCCAATACGCCAACGTAATTGAGGCTTTCAGCGACCGCGGTAAACATCTGCTTGGCTTGTGCTTGTAATTCTGGCGCATCAATAGCGGTAGAAAGACTCAACACACCATTGGTATGCACGTTTTCTGCCAGTGGGTAAACCTCAACGCTGCCATCTTTGCCGCGAGCGCCGACTAGCGATACTTCACGGTTAAATGGTACAAACTCCTCAGCGACTATCGCTTGAGCCGGCGTTGCTGCAATACATTCTGCCATTTCGGTCCAGATAGACTCCACTTGAGATGCTTCTTTCAAGCGCCATTGGCCTTTACCATCGTAACCACCTAGCGCACTTTTTAGCACCATTGGCATGCGACGTGTTCAATCGCACGGTCAAAATCATCGCGAGTTTCTATGACATAGTATTTAGCGTTGCGTACATTTGCGTTATCTAACAGTGCTTTTTCAAGACGGCGGTCGCCGCCAGCTTTGATGGCTTCTGTACTTGGCAGAAACTTCCCGCTTGCAGCACAGATATCAAGGACATCATGAGGAATATGCTCGAACTCGGCTGTAATGACATCCACTTGTTCAATCGCATTTTCTAGGCCATGTCCAAGCACGTGTTGAGTGAGGGGGTGAACGATGTTCGCGCTCCCTACATCATAGGCGGAAATTTGGATATTCAATGGTGCACCAGCCAGAGACATCATACGAGCCAGCTGACCTGCTCCGAGAACCAGTACATGCATCCGATTAATCCTCTGCCGGGTTTGGGTTGGCCAGTACAGTTTCCGTTTGTTCTTTACGGAATGCTTCTACTTTCTCCATAATACTTTCATCATGGGTTCCGAGAATTTGCGCTGCTAGGATTCCTGCATTGGCCGCACCTGCTTCGCCAATGGCTAGCGTTCCTACCGCGATACCTTTTGGCATTTGCACGATAGACAATAAAGAGTCCATGCCCTTCAGAGCGCGAGACTGAACTGGTACGCCAAGTACTGGAACACTAGTAAATGCAGCAGCCATGCCTGGCAGGTGAGCCGCACCGCCAGCGCCGGCAATAATCACTTTGATACCACGTTCTTTTGCGCTGCTTGCATAGTCAGCCAATAGTTGAGGAGTGCGGTGAGCTGATACAACTTTTGTTTCGTAAGATACGCCAAATTGATCCAGCATGTCTGCTGCCAATTTCATGGTTGGCCAATCGGATTTAGAACCCATGATGATACCGACTTTCATCTCAAACTCCTTCAAGCTACAAAATTAGGTGAGCCATAAATTTGTGGGCATTATACGGGGATTTTTATCTCAAGCAAACGTTTGCGCCTTGTGCTTAAAAGCGATGGATACATTTTATAAGTAAATAGCTTTAGTCTCTAAGAATGAATCTTTGTACACTTAACGCCATAATATAATAGTTAGACAATTAGGAAGTAATCAGTGGATAACTTTGAACAGGTGCTTAACGCGCTACAGCAAGGTGAAGTAATTGCTTATCCAACAGAAGGTGTGTTTGGCGTTGGGTGCGATCCAGACAATCCTGATGCAATTCAGAAACTACTGGATCTTAAGCAGCGACCAGTGGAAAAAGGCCTTATCCTAATCGCTGCGAATTACGAGCAGTTGTTACCTTATATTGATGAATCTCAGTTGACTCAAGAGCAGCTAGCAAACGTCCATGCGACTTGGCCAGGGCCATACACGTGGATCATGCCGGCCAGCGATAAAGTGTCTCATTGGGTCTCTGGACAGTTTGATTCGATTGCCGTTCGTGTGACGGATCATCCTTTAGTGCAAAAGATGTGTAATGCGTTTGGAAAGCCGCTAACCTCCACCAGCGCGAATCTTTCTGGATTGCCACCGTGCATGACTACAGTAGAAGTGGAGCAGCAGTTGGGTGATAAGCTGGTGGCCATTCTTCGTGGTGAAACCAGTGGTCGTGATAAGCCAAGTGAGATTCGTGACGCTAAAACTTCACAAATATTAAGACAGGGCTAACCCTGCAGTCAGCGATTTATATGTACTAAGTAATAGGTATTAAATGTATGTCAGCAATCGATAAACATGCCGTAAAGCTATTCCTGATGTCACTTCAGGATTCCATTTGTCAGCAGTTAGAACAAGAAGATGGAAAGGCCGTCTTTGTCGAAGATGCATGGCATCGTGAGCCGGGAGAGCGTCTTGGTGGCGGTGGTCGCTCAAGGGTGCTTCGAGATGGCGACGTCTTCGAGCAGGGAGGGGTGAACTTTTCTCATGTCGAAGGTAAAGAGATGCCAGCGTCAGCGACAGCTCATCGTCCTGAATTAGCAGGCCGTCGTTTTGAGGCTATGGGGGTCTCTTTGGTGATTCACCCTAACAACCCTTATGTACCAACTTCTCACGCCAATGTTCGTTTCTTTATCGCTGAAAAAGAGGGCGAAGAACCGATTTGGTGGTTTGGTGGTGGATTCGATCTAACGCCATTCTATCCTTTCGAAGAAGATTGCCAGTCTTGGCACAATACAGCGAAGGCAATCTGTGCGCCATTTGGTGATGATGTGTATGCTGAGCACAAAGCGTGGTGTGATAAATACTTCTACCTGCCACATAGAAACGAAACCCGTGGTGTTGGTGGTTTGTTCTTCGATGATTTGAATCACTGGGAGTTTGAGCAGTGTTTTGACTATATCAAAGCCGTGGGTAATGGTTTTTGTCAGGCCTATTTACCCATAGTTGCTCGCCGCAGAAATATTGAATATGGTGAGCGTGAGCGTGATTTCCAGTTGTATCGTCGTGGTCGTTATGTTGAGTTTAACTTGGTGTATGACCGAGGCACTTTATTTGGCTTGCAAAGTGGTGGGCGTACAGAGTCGATCTTGATGTCGATGCCGCCATTAGCACGTTGGGAGTACAACTATCAGCCTGAAGCTGGTACACCAGAAGCAGAGCTTTATGAGCAATATTTAAAGCCACGTGAGTGGTAAGCGCTGAATCTCCTTTTCTAGATAGAGAGATAGTGATAGGGTCATTTGTAATCAGATGCCCCTGTTTTTCTATATAAACGCAAGGAATAAAGGTAAGGAAATGACTCAGCAAATCGATCGCTATGCCGTGTTTGGCAATCCTATCGGACACAGTAAGTCACCATTTATTCATACACTCTTCGCCCGTCAAACCAATCAATCACTGACTTACACCGCTGAATGTGCCCCTGTAGATGGATTTAGTGATGCAGCGAAAGCATTTTTCTCTGAAGGTGGAAAAGGGTGTAACGTGACCTTGCCATTTAAAGAAGATGCTTATCAATTTGCTAATCGCCTGACTGAGCGGGCTCAACTTGCCGGAGCTGTGAACACTCTTAAGAAGCTTGATGACGGAGAAATCATCGGCGACAACACCGATGGTGCTGGCTTAGTGCAAGATTTGCTGCAACATCAGGTTGCTTTAGAAGGGGCTCGCATCTTAATTATCGGTGCTGGTGGGGCGGCTCGAGGAGTGGTTAAGCCAATACTTGATCAAAATCCATCTTCTTTAACGATTACCAACCGTACATATACAAAAGCCAAAGAGTTAGCGGACCTGTTTTCAGCTTATGGGCCTGTTACCGCAGAAGAGATAAGTTGTGTTACTCAAGAGTACGATGTTGTTATCAATTCTACCTCAGCTTCTTTGAGTGGAGAACTTCCTAATATCTCATCGACTATTTTTGCTCCCAACAGTACGAGCTATGACATGATGTATGGTAAAGGTGACACCACTTTTAATCGGTGGGCCAAAGAGCATGGTGCGGCACAGACCTATGACGGATTAGGGATGTTGGTTGGCCAAGCTGCTGAAAGCTTTATGTTATGGCGTGGACTGCGCCCGGGTGCTAAGCAAATTTTGCGTGAGTTAAGAAAAAACCTTGAAGGTCAGTAATCGATGAATCAATCTATTTTATTCCCAGATATCCAGTCGTGGATGAATCATCACAGTCCGTTAATTTTCCTGCTCAGCAATCTGGTGCGCTTATCGAATGTTACGTAACCAAACAGAAGCTGACAAAGATGAGTGGATTATCCGTTGAATGTGAGCAGCAAGCGATAGAAGCCTTTATTGCCTTCCGGTTTGATTTAGAAGAAATGGCCGAAGAGCTGATCGAAGATGAAGCCTTCAATGAAGAAGGCTACATTATGATTCAATGATTGTTTATTGAATCACTTCGACTTCATTAAGGTAGTCGTTTTTGTTCTGCACATAGTTATCGGAAGATTTTTGTAAAAATGCTCGTTCTTTATCTGAGAGGGGGCGAGCTTGTTTTACTGGACTACCCACATAGAGGTAACCGCTTTCCAATACTTTTCCTGGTGGTACCAAACTACCTGCGCCAATCATTACTTCGGATTGAACCTTTGCGCCATCTAGGACAATTGCTCCCATTCCTACTAATACCCGATCGTGAATCTCACACCCGTGAAGCATGACCTTATGCCCAATCGTGACATCATTGCCAATGATAAGTGGGTAGCCATTGGGGTTTTCTTGGTTTTTGTGTGTCACGTGTAACACGCTACCATCTTGGATATTGGTGCGCTTACCGATATGAATATGATTCACATCACCTCGGGCAGCAACCAAAGGCCAAATGCTAGAGTCTTCACCAATACAGATGTCTCCGACTAAAACCGCAGTTGAATCAACGTAAACTCGCTCACCAAGTTGAGGTTGTATACCTTTATAGCTTCTTATTGAACTCATATTTTCTCCTTACTTAGTGAGATTAAAGGGTATATAGGGGTAGAAGAGTAGTGAAAACTCACCTCTTAGAATAAAAAACACTCAAACGATAAAAAAATC
>NZ_JXOK01000089.1 GCF_000830505.1 Vibrio mytili
ACGATACTGGGTCTGTAGCTCAGGTGGTTAGAGCGTTCGCCTGATAAGCGAGAGGTCGGTGGTTCGAGTCCACTCAGACCCACCAATTCCTTTTAAAGGGTTGGCGACAGTATCGACACCTGATGGGGCTATAGCTCAGCTGGGAGAGCGCCTGCCTTGCACGCAGGAGGTCTGCGGTTCGATCCCGCATAGCTCCACCATCTTTAAGCGCATTAGTGATAGTGCTTTTAAAAATGGTTTTCATCAGAAAATCTC
>NZ_JXOK01000090.1 GCF_000830505.1 Vibrio mytili
CTGTTCAAGAGGGATTCGCAACGCGTGGCATTTTTACTGTGCGTTGATTTAAGTGATTAAGGTGGTATGCGGCAGCTTCAGTATTGCGCTGCTCACCCCTTAACAGGGCGTTAAATTTACAAGGAGGTAATGTGTACTGTAAAAAATGTGGTAATGAAGTTGAAGAAACGGATCATTTTTGCTCTAAATGTGGTTCAAAACTATCAGGTGAAAGCCAAAGCGCTAGTGGCGATGGCAGTGTTAACATTGCAGGAGCCAATAAAATAGATAATAGCAATATCCATATAGGTGATATTTATGAAAACTCCCCTGATGGCGAAACCGCCTATATTGATAGAACTTACGTTAAGAGATTTGAACTTGCAGGTTCACAAGTAAAAGCATCATGGTTTACATTTTCGGGAGCTGTTGGTTTTTTAGGAAGTCTCGCTTCAATTTTTAGCTTATGGGCTACAAATTGGCAATACGTCGGACTTCTGATTTTTGCGTTGAGTTTTAGTCTTTTGATGTTTGGTTTAACGCTAAAACGTATTAGGTTCGTGAGATTACCTATAACAAAGTACAATTTGGAAGCTAACGTGGATGGGTTAGTTTTTATAACCAAAGTTGAAGGCGCATGTCCTAAATGTGATGGCAAGTTAGAACTTGTAGACATAAAAGTGGCGCAAGACACAACGAAAACATTTGTTAGATGTAACAGGTATGGGAAGCATATTTGGGAGTTTGACCCAACGGTGCTCAAGTAAATTTAACAAACGACTATGGCGTCAATAGCTAATTTTTCGCTATGTTCTCATCCCACATGACGCCATCTCTTAACATAGAATTTAGTATCACAACCATCTTGCGAACGCAGGCTATGATGGCAACTTTTTTAGGTTTTCCAGTAGCAACAAGACGAGTATAAGTCGCTTTAAATATTGGATTACATTGCATGGCAGACATCATAGCCATGTATAAAACTGTCCGTACTTGTGCACGTCCACCTTGGATTACTCGCTTGCCCTTGTAGCGCCCACTTTCTCTCGTTATTGGGGCAACGCCAATGAGAGAAGCAGCTTGCTTATTGGTGATGTAACCTAACTCAGGCACATTACTGATTATCGATGCCGCAGCGATGTTTCCGATGCCTGGAACACTTTGTAATAATGTATTTTTAGCCTGATATTCAGGGCTATTTTCAATAAGCTTCACGAGTTTATCTTCGATTTTTACCACCTGGTTTTTGATTGCTGTCAGGATAGGTTTTAACGTCGAATGTAACGATTTAGGCAGGATCTGGATTCGGTTTTTCTCCATCGTCTGCATGGATAACAGTTGGTTTCTTCGGATGACTAAGTCACTCATTAGTCGAATGTTTTCAGCTTTGATTAAGGTAAGCTCAGGTTTTATGGCTTCGGCATAATGAGCAATTAACTCAGCATCAAGTCGGTCATTTTTAGCTCTACGTCCAATGGCACCAGCAAAGCGCTTGATATGAACGGGGTTGGCACGAACGATAGGAAGTTTTGCTTCCGCACATGCTAAGACGAATGGCATTTCTAAGCGACCGGTTGCTTCAATCACGACTCTATCAGGTGAGTGCTTTTGGATGGTATGTACTGCACTTTTTATCCCTTTCTCAGTGTTCTCGACAGAGAAAAAGAGTTCAATAGGTCTTATATGGATATCTAATTGTGCTTTGCCAGTATCAACACCAACGTAGATATTTTGATTCATTTTTGTATTCATAATAAGCTAACTCATGCTTGCGTAATGCGGGTTCGAGACCCAGTCGACTATTCGAGGTTTATGCTTGGAGTCCTATGTAGCGTTCATGTTTGTTATCGGTCTCTCAACAGAGGAGCCAGCGTTTAAACGAACTACTACATGGAAAGCTTTAGTTGCAGCTAAAGCCTGGGTCTCACATTACCCGAAACTGGTCGATTTAGAGGGATAATTTCCCATACAATAAGTTTAAGAGCGCTTCCGTACTTGAGCGGACGTTAGGCGAATAGGGCGTGCATCGTGAATGTTTCGCTATCTTTGCTCTACGGAGTAGCATCTGCTTCTTATTGGTTTTGTTGTCTTCGAACCAAGTTGAAGGATGAATAAGAAGGGAAGGTTCAAAGAGCATTCAGGTATTTGAAAGTGATTCGGCACACGAGGCATTTTTAAAATACGTTGCTTTTGTGAATATGTTAGTAAGTTGGTGGGGAACATGAGAAAGTTAGCAGATGAAATATGGATCTTTGATGGTGAGCCAGTACAGTTCTTAGGGTTACCTTTTTCCACGCGAATGACCGTGGTCCGGCTTTCTAGTGGAGATTTGTGGGTTCACAGTCCGATTAAACTATCTGAGTCGATTACAGAGCAAGTAAACAGTCTCGGCCGCGTTAAGTACTTAATTGCTCCCAACCATTTACACCATTTGTTCTTAGCTGAATGGATGACTGCTTATCCTGACGCTGAAGCCTACGGCACAAACGAGGTCATGAAAAAGCGTCGTGATATCACTTTTGATGGTTCACTAAATGGTTCGCACGGCTATCCTTGGGGATCAGACATTGAACAAGAGCTGTTTTCTGGATCTCCTTTAATGGAAGAGTGTGTGTTTTTCCATAACCGTTCCAGTACGTTAATTGTGACGGATCTCGTGGAGAACTTTTCAGGTCAAGATTTTAACTATTGGCAACGGTTTGTGGCGAAAGGGGTGGGCATACTTGCTCCCAATGGGAAAACCCCACTGGACTGGCGTTTAAGCTTTATGTTTGGAAAAGAAGACGCGCGGAAACACCTCAGTAGATTGTTGTCTTGGAACCCACAGATATTGATCATGGCGCACGGTGAAATCGTCAATGAGAATGCTGATAAGTTCTTAAAAAAATCCTTTAAATGGTTATTATGATTCGACCTTTATAAAGCTACAGAAATTCAGCGTTCGTTGTGCAAGCAACCATAAAAACGACATTTCTTTTGCACTTTGTTAGTGAATTTGTTGCGTATATGTAGTGTATTTTTCATCAAATATAACATTGTGGTGCGCATTAAAATGGTGCGTACACACCTATATGGTGCAACTTATATAATCCTTCCGAAATAGCAACTTATCCACTCTCCCCTATAAAATTATAAATATCAATAACTTGAGTTATTTAAATTCAGGTTTGTATTTTTGGAATACAAATTGCTGTGCTAGGTGCTTTATAAGTTTGATTCACCAATATGGTGATGGTTTGATTTAACTGCACAGGATAAGTGCGCATTACACTAACGGAGACAAACATAATGAGTGTCACTGCCGAACAGGTACATGGCGTTGTACAAACTCTCACACAGAGTTCTAACACTCTCTTTTTATTGCTGGGTGCTATCATGGTTTTTTTGATGCACGCGGGTTTCGCATTTCTAGAAGTCGGAACCGTGCGCCAAAAGAACCAAGTTAATGCCTTAGTTAAAATCCTCGCCGATTTTGGTATTTCGGCTATCGCGTACTTTTTTATTGGTTATTGGGTCGCGTACGGAGGCACCTTTTTTGCTGATGCTCAGACGCTATCTCAAGGTAACGGCTATGAGCTAGTGAAATTCTTCTTCTTACTGACCTTTGCTGCTGCCATTCCAGCGATTGTATCGGGCGGTATTGCGGAAAGGGCACGCTTTTATCCCATTCTGATCGCAACGTTCTTCACCGTGGGTATCGTTTATCCTCTTTTTGAAGGGATCATTTGGAACGGAAACTTCGGCATACAAGCGTGGTTCGAAAGCAGCTTTGGCGTTGGTTTCCACGATTTCGCTGGCTCTGTTGTCGTGCATGGTGTCGGCGGTTGGATTGCATTAGTTGCTGTTGTTTTCCTAGGCATGCGTAAAGGTCGTATACGTGCAGGTAAACACACTAACTTCGCGCCTTCAAACATTCCATTTTTGGCATTAGGCGCTTGGATTCTGTGTGTTGGCTGGTTTGGTTTCAATGTCATGTCTGCGCAAACGCTAGATGGTATCAGCGGCCTAGTGGCAATCAACTCATTGATGGCGATGGTCGGTGGGATTGTAGCGTCGCTCTTGGCGGGTAAAAATGACCCTGGCTTTATCCATAACGGTCCTTTGGCTGGCCTGGTTGCTGTCTGTGCGGGGTCTGACCTTATGCATCCAATCGGTGCGTTGGTTACAGGAGCGATTGCAGGTGTGCTGTTCGTATACCTTTTCACATATCTACAAAACAAAACCAAAATTGATGATGTGTTGGGTGTTTGGCCTCTACATGGTATTTGTGGTGCTTGGGGTGGTATTGCGGCCGGAATTTTTGGGCAAAGTGCGCTCGGCGGTATTGGTGGCGTAAGCCTGACGGTACAAGTTTTGGGAACGCTACTCGGAATTTCGATTGCGGTTCTTGGTGCTTTAGTCGTCTATGGCGCGATTAATGCAGTCACTGGCATAAGACTCTCTGAAGAAGACGAGTTTAACGGTGCTGACTTGGCCATTCATAAGATTTCGTCAACCAACGAAGATTAATCCGCCTGAATAGTAATAAGGCCTGTCGATTCAAAGGTCCACAGGCCTTATTACACTTAGTAAAAGAGCGGTTCTTAAACCGCTCTTTTTTGTTGGGAGGTAAATTAACAATTACCTTTTTTCGCTTGCCCTGGTGGGCAAAAGTCACCGTGGCCGTGATGACCGTCGTCGTTGGTCCCAACTCTCACTTTAACGTCATCAAACTCACCTTCAACGTTGGTTAACTGACAACCTGCTAACGTCGTTAATAACATCAGTGCTATTAATACTCGTGCCATTTCTGCTCCTCAAAAATTTATCGTTTTAATAATATTTATACGATTTGAATTCACAATCCAGATTAACGATAAGCCGTGATTATTTGAATTGAATACGACCATGGTCTAATCCATATTACTATTGTTGCTATTCGTTCAGTGTTAAGCTTATGAAAAAATAGCAAGGATAGGTTATGAATTTCCCCTATAGAAATATTGTAGTACTTACTGGGGCTGGTATTTCGGCGGAGTCTGGTATTCAAACGTTTCGAGCTCAGGATGGCCTATGGGAGAACCACCGCATTGAAGATGTGGCAACGCCAGAAGGGTTTGAGCGCGATCCAGACCTTGTGCAAGACTTTTACAATCAACGACGTAAAAAACTGCAGGATGCGTCTATTCAACCGAATGCCGCCCACCTTGCTCTTGGACGCCTAGAGTCAGAGCTGGAAGGTAAAGTCACCGTCATTACTCAAAACATCGATAACTTGCATGAAAGAGGTGGAAGTCACAATGTGATTCACATGCATGGCGAATTGTTAAAAGCACGATGCAGCGAGTCGAATCAAGTCATTGAACATACTGATGATATTCTCACTGGTGAGTTATGTCACTGTTGCCAAATCCCTTCCCAGATGAGGCCACATATCGTTTGGTTTGGCGAAATGCCTTTGCGTATGGGGGATATCTATGCCGCGCTTGAAGAAGCCGACTTGTTTATCTCTATCGGTACATCAGGGGTCGTTTATCCTGCTGCTGGGTTTGTACACGATGCTAAAATGCACGGTGCACATACGATCGAAATCAATCTAGAACCCAGTGCGGTCGAAAGTGAATTTGAAGAAAAGCGCTATGGGAAAGCCAGCATCGAAGTGCCGAAGCTTGTTGATGAAATACTCGCGTTGGAACCAAATACCAAACACAGTAAATGATAAACGTTGATGCATAAAAAAAGCGGCTATTCTGCCGCTTTTTATTGTAATTACTGGTCTTAGCATTTCATTTTAGTTGATTACTAACCATTGATCTTAAGCAAGTAATTAACTTAATTTCCGACTTTCAGTTTCTGGAAGTACTCGTCGTAGATCACGCTTGCTTCGCCAACTTCGTCTTGCCAAGTACCGCTGTCCATCACTTCTTGAGGAGGGAACACGTTAGTATCGTTAACGAATTCTTTAGGAAGTAGATCGTATGCTGATTTGACTGGTGTTGGGTAGCCAACTTCTAAAGCAATTTTTGCTGCGTTTTCAGGACGAAGAAGGAAGTTAATCATCTTATGTGCAGCTTCGATATTCTTAGCGCCCGCTGGAATCGCTAAACTGTCCATCCAGAAAATCGTGCCTTTTTCTGGCCAAATTATCTCGATATTTGCGCCTTCATGACGAGCCATGTAAGCCGAACCATTCCAAAGCATGCCTAGTGACACTTCACCAGCAAGATATGGGTTAGCAGGGAAGTCAGAGTTAAACACTAATACGTTTGGCATTAATTTTTTCAATTCTTCGTAGGCTGCTTTGATCTCATCTGGGTTTGTTGTATTAGGGGAATAGCCTAGTTTTGTTAAGGCAATATGGAAGACTTCACGAGAGTCATCCATCAACATTAGTTGGCCTTCCCATTTGCTGTCCCACAAATCATCCCATTTAGTCACAGTAGACTTATCAAGCATGTCAGAATTAATGCCGATACCTGTCGCGCCCCAAATATAAGGGATAGAGTAGTTATTACTTGGATCAAACGGTTTGTTTAAAAAGTTAGGATCAAGATCAGCAAAGTGGCTTAATTTGGATTTGTCTATCTTTTGAAGCATGCCTTCTTTACGCATCTTAGAAACAAAGTAGGTTGAAGGAACGACCAAATCATAACCAGAGCCTTGAGTTTTCAATTTTGCGTACATGCTTTCATTGGACTCGTACGTAGAGTAGATGACTTTGATCCCAGTCTCTTTCGTAAAGTCTTCTAGCACATCACTTGGGATGTATTCGGACCAGTTATAGAAGTACAGTTCTTCATCTGCTGCCATGGCAGGAGTTGCAATAAGCGTCGCTGCACACAAGGCACTTGCGTAGAATTTACTTTTCATTTGTTTTCCGTTCTGTTTGGCAATTGGACAGAGCAATACTAGATAATGCGATAGCATTGAGCCAATGCGCGATAAGTACAATCCTGTTTATTTGAACTCAATGTTTTCATGTGGGCGAGGAGACCACCGACTCTATGCCCAACTGAGTAAATAAACTTAGCAAGACATAATTATATCAGTCTATTACAAAAATAGGCAGCGGATCGCTGCCTATTTCTATGTGATGTAAAGATTTCTCAGTGATATATCGAGGGATTCAACCGACGGTTATTTCACCTTTTCTCTTGCAAGTAGTTGGGATATAACTACGAGAACCAAGGATACAACTAACATAACGGTTGCCAGTGCGTTGACTTCCGGTGAGATGCCGACTTTCACCATCGAATATATCTTCAATGGCAGAATTTCATAGGTTGGCCCGGTCACAAATGAACTGATAATCACATCATCCAGAGAAAGAGTGAAACTCAGTAACCAACCAGCCGCGACGGCAGGTTTTGCTAATGGCAATATGATTTGTTTCAAGATAACCCATTCACTCGCTCCGAGGTCTTTAGCGGCTTCGAGCATTTTCACATCAAAACCATTTAACCGGCTATATACTGTCACGACAACAAATGGCAAACAGAATGTGATATGTGCAATCAACAACGTAAAGAAGCCAAGTTGCGCGCCTAAAACGAGGAAAAGAGCCAGTAACGAGATCGCCATAACAATGTCTGGAGACATCATAACAACAAACAACATACCATTTACCGCGCCTTTGCCTTTAAACGTATAACGGAATAGGGCCACAGCGGTTAAACTACCAATAATGGTTGCAGCCGATGCAGAAAACACAGCAACGTTTAACGAATGCCACGCCGCCTGCATGAGGCTGTCGTTGTTCACCAGCGCGGTATACCATTTAGTGGTGAAGCCACCCCATTTCATGCCGAACTTATTGTCGTTAAATGAGTTTACAATTAACACAATGATCGGCAGATAGAGAAACGCATACACTAATGTCATAAAGCTAAATCGAATCGTGCGTCCCATCAGTCTAGCTCCACTTTTCTGTTCAATAGTTTTCCTGCTCTGTAATAGGCATAAAGCATAATCGCCATCGCGATGGTTAGTGCAATACTGGTCGCGGCCCCAAATGGCCAATCGCGTGCATTTAGCACTTGGCTCTTAATCACGTTACCGATCAGCAGGTTTTTCGCGCCACCAAGTAGATCTGAGATGTAAAACATGCCTAAAGCGGGTAACAGAACCAACAAACAACCACCGATGATGCCCGGCATTGTCAGCGGCAAAATGACTTTAGTCAGAGTTTGCAGCTTATTCGCGCCTAAGTCTTTAGCGGCTTCGATGTAGGTGTGATCCAGCTTTTCTATCGCCGAATAAAGCGGCAAAATCATAAACGGCAACAAGATATACACAAGACCGATCATCACAGCGGTTTCGGTATACATAATTCGCAACGGTTTATCTATAATGTCCAATGACATCAAAGACTTGTTTAGAATTCCTTGAGTACCAAGCACTATCTTCAGTCCGTATGTTCGGATCAGAGAATTGGTCCAAAATGGCACGATAACCAAAAACAGCATAAATGGACGCCATTTCTCCGGCATTTTTGCCACAATGTAGGCAAAAGGATAACCAATGACCAAACACAACACGGTAGCGACGATCGCCATATAGAAAGAGTGCATCAGCACTTTTGCGTATAAGGGATCAAACAAGCGCACGTAGTTGTCCAATGTAAAAGTCAACTCGATAAGGTTGGCTTCATCACGTGTCAAAAAGCTCGTGCCAATGATCATTATGTTTGGCACTAAAACAAATAGAGTTAACCACCCAACGACAAGTGTGATGATCGCGTTTTGAAGGCTAATCTTCTTGCTTATCATTGAGGACTACCTCCCAGCTCTCTACCCAAGTAATCGCCACTTTCTGCCCGATAGAGTGGTCCACATCAGGATCATCCTCGTTAAAGAATTCACTGACCATAACTCGCATGCCAGACTCGAGTTCGATAACAGAGTCAAGTGTCATGCCTTTATAGGTACGTTCAGTGACGTGACCAACAATGCCTTTTTCTTCTGATTCTTTGATCTCTTCGATACGCAGGTCTTCAGGACGAAGTAAGACTTGCAACTTGTCGCCTTTTTGCGCTGGCTTATCGTAGTACACGACAGATTCAACACCTTCGATCTCCGCGCGAATGCGTTTCTCATCAATTCGCTCGCTCATGATCGCGTTGAACACATTGATTTCACCAATAAAGCGCGCAACGAACAAGTTTTTCGGCTCTTCGTAGATTTCACGTGGGGAGCCATCTTGCTCTACAATACCGTCACGCATGACAATAATGCGATCAGACATTGATAACGCTTCTTCCTGATCGTGTGTCACAAAAATGAACGTGATGCCAAGTTGGCGTTGAAGCTGTTTTAGCTCGATCTGCATTTGTTTACGTAACTTGTAATCTAACGCAGACAACGACTCGTCTAACAACAAAACTTTAGGCTTGTTAACCACCGCGCGAGCAATAGCAATACGTTGCTGCTGCCCACCAGAAAGCTGATGGGGCTTACGTTGCGCCATTTGATCCAGACGAACCATACGCAGCGCCTCCAAAACTCGAGGTTCAATATCCGCGGTAGGCACTTTTTGCATGCGTAAGCCAAATGCCACATTCTCAAATACGGTCATGTGAGGAAATAGGGCGTAACTTTGAAATACCGTATTGACGTGTCTTTGTTCGGCAGGAATCTCTGTTACATCTTGGTCATCTAATACTATCTGGCCGTTATTAGCGGTTTCAAAACCTGCAATCATGCGCAAAACGGTTGTTTTACCACATCCTGAGGGGCCAAGAATTGTTAAAAATTCGCCATGATTCACATCGAGATTTAAATTGCTGATGATCTCTTTATCATCAAAACTCTTACTGATACCAGATAAACGAATAACTGGCTTTCCTGCTTGCTGTTTAGCTTTCAACGTCTGTTTTTCTCCCACGTTCAATTCGGGTTTACGCCAATTGATGTTAATCATCCACTGGTGTCGCGCGAATCATAATCACCAATATTGTGAAATCAAAGCAATTTTTCATTCATAGACTGAAAAAAATTTGCAGGTAAAAGGCATCATTACTTACCATACTGTTTTTATAGAAATTATTCTTCTACAAAGAAAGTTCAGACGGCTTGTGTTGTAGGTAACAATTGTTTTCAATTTCATGCTCTTGTAAGAGGTCAATTATCAACCATATGACTAATTTTGCAAGGATATGGCCTGTGTTGTGACTTTAGATAAAACAAGATTTCATTATAATGACGGCTATACGAATTTTCTGGTAAACCAGTGAATAAATTTGCAAGTTAATCTTGGATAACATATGAACAACGATTTCGAACAAGATGTCAATCTGGGTGGTAGTATTGAGCGCGCATTATCGGGCGACTATAAGTTAAAGGCTGGTGCGGTTTTCAACGAAGCTTTTCGTACCACAGTGCAACACTTCCTATCATTTTCTCCTGCTATTATTGTATTACTTGTTGTTCAAGTCGGTATTTTTTATATCGCACTACAACTGCAGTTGGGTGACCCAAGCGTTATCTTAGATGCCTTCCAGAATCCTGATTCGTTTAACAATGATATTGTTTCAGCGATATACATCGCCAACTTTAGCTACGAGGTCATCAGTGCCCCAATTTATGCAGGCATCTGTTTGATGGCGATGAGCCATGTCGCGGGTTTAAAAACCACACTCAGTCACGTTGGAAAAGGGTTACAGTTTACCGTTCCCGTCATCATTGCTACGTTGTTCAGCCTTGTACTGCAAGGTTTAGTTGGCATGATTCTCGCGCCACTTTCTTTGTATCTTTCGTTAGCGTTCAGCCATTCGATTCTGTTAATTTGTGAAAAGAAAGTGTCACCGATGCAATCTCTTTTACTGTCTCTAAGGGCAGTCAATAAGAAAATTTTCGTTGTGGCTATTCTCTATTTAGGCGTCATGTTTATGTTTATTGCCGCAGCGATGTTTTATGGTATTGGGCTCATTTTTGTATTGCCGTTTTTATTCCACTTAAAAGGCATTCTGTATCGAGAAATGTTTGGTATTAAAGTGAGAGTTGTTACCAAGAAAAATGATCACGATAACGACAGCAGCAACAACGATGGTGGAAACTCGCAAGTATTTGACGCATAAGCCTAGGACAAATCAAATAAAATGAAAAAGTTAAGTGTCAGCATGTTAACGGGTTTAGCGTTAATGCTATCAGCGCCTTCAATACATGCTCAAGAATATATGTTTACGTATTCAAAACTGTACACCCAGTTGAAAAATAACATCAAGGAAGGGCATGACGATGTAAAAGTTGGTGTCTTCTTCGTGGATGCGACAACAAAGCAGTTATGCGAGATTGAAAAGGCATGGATGGAAAAAGAGGAGCACTACGAAGAATTTGCCATTCCAGCTTCAAAAGAGCTTCCACTGCCTGTTGATAAGAACCTAAAGTCGGCCAATCCATTGGTATTTGTTCATACGCCAAAAGACACGCGCTGTGACTATTCATTGGTCGTTATGACCAAAGAGCCTTTGCAAGGAAGCGTGACTTACGATCAACTTAAGCCGCTTATGCCTCAAATGCAAAGCATGTTAGAAGACTTAGGTGGTATGTTCGCGAGCTGGTTTACTCCAGAAGTGCAGGGCGTCACGCTCGAGTTTGCCAATCAACTTAATGGTGTGATTTCGTTTTCTGACGGAACAGAAAAACCGATCGTAAACGGTAAAGTCCAAGTCGCTTTAGCAGAAATTGGTGAAGGGGGTTATATGCGCCTGCCTGAGCCAACCATGCGAGTTTTGCCATATCTTCCAAACGCTAAATAAAACAGAACCACCAATCGAAGAGTCGCGGCATTAAACCGCGGCTTTTTTGTTCTTGATAGATTTCCTGTGGGTACTGTTTGTTGTAACAGTACAGATAAACGGGATTTCTACGTTTTCAATACAGACAAACATTTAATCCTGAGCGAAAAGACCGTATAATCCACGCCCCAAAGAAAACCACGTTAGGAAGTCCTACTGTCGAGCCTATCGACAATGTGAGAGCCCGCAATGAACCAGAAAGATACAAGAAAAGAAACCCTTGAATTCAACAAACTTCAGAAACGTTTGAGAAGACATGTTGGAAATGCCATTACTGATTACAACATGATTGAAGAAGGTGATGTTGTCATGGCATGTATAAGTGGTGGTAAAGACTCATTTGCGATGCTTGATATCCTACTGAATCTTCAGAAGGCCGCACCAATAAAATTTGATGTTGTGGCGGTCAACTTAGATCAGAAACAACCTGGCTTCCCAGAGCATATTCTGCCAGATTACTTTGAAACGTTGGATATTCCTTACTACATCGTAGACAAGGACACATACTCTGTTGTTAAAGAGAAAGTGCCAGAAGGTAAAACGACCTGCGGTCTATGCTCACGTCTTCGCCGTGGTACGCTTTATTCTTTCGCTGAAAAGATTGGTGCGACTAAGTTGGCGCTGGGCCACCATATGGATGATATCGTTGAAACGATGTTCTTGAACATGTTCCATGGCTCACGTTTGAAAGCAATGCCACCTAAACTGCGCTCTGATGACGGTCGTAACGTCGTTATTCGTCCATTAACTTACTGCCGTGAAAAGGATCTAATCCGTTACGCAGAGCATAAAAACTTCCCAATTATTCCATGTAACCTTTGTGGTTCTCAAGAAAACTTGCAACGCCAATCGATCAAAGCAATGCTGATTGAATGGGATAAGAAAACACCAGGACGCGTAGAGGCTATCTTTAAATCAATCCAAAATGTCAGTCCAAGTCAGCTTGCGGATCGTGATCTTTTTGATTTTGAAAACCTGCCTCTTGACCGAGAAGGGAACCGCGAACAATACGAGTTTAGTGAAGCTGTGGTTTCATCGACGAATATAGACGAGTCAATGTTTATCGATGTAACGAATATCTAAGCAGTGAAAAACTGAAAAGGAGGCATCATATGCCTCCTTTTTTTACCTATATATTTACCTCTCAACACAAGTTTGTCATAACCAGTCTCAAGAGGTGCGTGACTAAAGCTAAGTCTCGTGACTAAAGCTAGGTCGCAGTGCTTGGATCTAACGGGCTAATGTAGCCGTTAGGTTTCAACGCTAAAACATCACAATTGATTTTGTCGATTACGTGCTCTGCTGTATTGCCAATAAATACCGCAGAAAGCCCGGTACGGCCGGTTGTCCCCAAGATCACCATCGCAGCTTCCAAGCGGTCAACAGCTTCTGGGATGACGTCTTCTGGTAAACCTTGCTCGACAATAGTTTGCTCTTCATCCAACCCGTGTTTCTGGCGCAGTGCTTTCATCGCCGTCAAATGATGTCCTCGAACAGCATCAGTGTACGTCGTTGGATCGAACTCTGGCAATTCTATGGTGATATTAGCTGGCGTCACAGGGTAGGCGTTAACAATATATGGATCAGCATCTAAACGATTGCACATTTCTTTCAGACGTTCGACCATTGTGTCATTGAGATCGATATGGGTAGGGTTTTCTGAGCCAACATGCACTGAAGCGAGAATGGTTGCTTTCTCTGGCCAATTGGCGTTTTTAATCAGGAGCACCGGAATAGGGCATTTACGTAACAAATGCCAGTCAGTTGGTGTGAAGATAACCGATTCTAGTACATCGTGTTTACGCGTTCCTTTTATCAATAAGTCGTGACCGCCAGAGAAAACTTCAGCGATGATCGCTTCATAAGGACGATTGTGCCAGACCACACAAATATCGAAATCAAATTCAAAATCTTGATCTAAGTATGGTTGAGCAATTTTGCGCATCCATTGCTCTCTTTGATGAATAACCCCACGACGCATTGCATCTCTTTCATCCACTGACAACATGGAAGTCATGTCATATGAGAAATCATAAATGGATAAAAAGAAAGTGATTCGGCTTTTTGACACACTTTTTCGAGCCAGTTGAACCGCTCTTGCAAGTGCTGGTTGCTCATCGTTATTAATGTCGGCAACGACAATAATCTTACTGTATATACTCATAACTAAGCCCACTTATATTGCGAAACCGATTACTGAACATAAGATAAATCAGTGTATTGGAATACTTACCGTATAAATTTACTTTAGCTTAGTTTGAGGAAGTTTTAGAGGACTTTCGAAGGGATTTTATGAGAAATATGATGTGGCTCATTTCTAGAGCCACATCTTAATTTATTGGGTTAATCTTTAGTTACACCTGCGAGTTCCATCAATGCATCGTGGTCTAAGATAGTGATATATTTGCCTTTTACGCTAAGAATCTCAGACTTCTGGAATCGACCAAGTAGACGGCTGATGGTTTCGACTGTCAAACCTAAATAGTTACCGATATCACCACGTGTCATCGTTAAACGGAACTCTCTTGGGCTAAAGCCACGCTGAGAAAAACGTGTTGATAGGTTAAATAGGAAAGCAGCAAGACGCTCTTCGGCATTCTTCTTTGAAAGAAGCAGGATCATTTCTTGATCGCCTTTGATTTCGTTACTCATCAAACGCATGATTTGCTGGCGAAGTTTAGGCATTTTACCCGATAAGTCGTCCAGTATTTCGTATGGAATTTCACATACCATAGACGTTTCGAGTGCTTGAGCAAAACTAGGGTGAGCGTCACCAGTAATTGCATCAAAACCTACAAGATCACCTGCCAAATGAAAAGCTGTAATCTGCTCGTCACCTTGCTCTGTAATCGTATAACTCTTAATCGTACCGGAACGGATTGCGTACAAAGATTTAAGCTCATCACCCGCTTTAAAAAGCTCTTGTCCTTTCTGAATAGGCTTTTTACGCTCGATGATTTGGTCCAACTGGTCCAGTTCCGCCTCATTTAGAGTGAACGGGATACAAAGTTGGCTGATGCTACAATCTTGGCAATGAATGGCACAACCGCCTGATTGGATACGCTTTGTTGCAGGTTTTTCAGAAATCATAATAACCTTTCACTATTTGATATACATCAATATTTTAACACTGGTTAATCCTAAAGGGTAGTAAAAATGTTAAGACAATAGAGTTTTAAGTTATATGAAACCAAGTGCTTTCATAGACCCAAATGCCGTGTAAACACCATAAAAGATGAGGATTAATGCAGCTATATTTCGGAATATTAATGAATTTTGCAATTTTTGAAAGTAGCGAGCGCCGTACCCTATAGCAAGCATAGAAGGTAGAGTGCCGATCCCAAAAGCAAGCATTACAAGCCCACCATTAATGGCGCTACCAGATACCACAGACCATGTAAGTGCAGAGTACACCAAGCCACAAGGTAGCCACCCCCATACAAAACCAAACGGTAACGCATGGAACGCACTTTTCAATGGTAGTAATTTTTTACCCGCAGGCGAGATAAACTTCCAGACGTACTGACCAACGCTCTCAACAATCAGCAGTCCTTGCCACCACTTCGCAATGTAAAGCGCGACCATTACCATGAAAATAGCGGCAATAAAGCGCAGCCATGCTAGCGGCTGTGTTAGGCCACTGACTTCTGACAAGCTTGATACCGTCCCTCCAACCAGTGCTCCAAGGAACGCGTAACTGGTCAGTCTACCAAGGTTGTAAAGTAGGGGGATGAAACGTGCGCCTTTGGTTTTTGTTGAGCCCATAGAAAGTAATGAAGCAATACCGCCACACATACCCATACAGTGGCCAGAACCAACAAGGCCGATCATTAATGCGCCAATAAAGTCTGGATTCATAAAAGTGTACTACGAGTCTTTATCTTTAGACTGCTCGTCTTCATCGAGTAAGATGTTATGCCCTTGGCGTTCAAGGTCTTCAAACTGGTCACTTTTTACCGCCCAGAGAAAAATAGCGACAGCAACGCACACAAGAACGATAGCGATTGGAATTAAAATGTAGATACTTTCCATGTTTGCTTCTCTAATTATTCTCTTTTAGCTTGTTTTCTTTTAGCAAGCGGAGAGAGTTGGACACGACAATAATTGAACTTGCAGACATGCCAACCACTGCAATATACGGAGCAACAAGACCTGCGACCGCTAAAGGCAAAATTAACAGGTTATAACCTAAAGACCAAGCCAAGTTTTCGCGGATGATTTTTCTTGTACGCAGTGCCAGTGAGCGAGCTTCAAGTAGTTTGTCTAAGTTGTCGCTCAACAACGTCATATCTGCAGAGGCTTTAGCAACATCGGTCCCACCGCCCATAGCGACAGAAAGGTGAGCGCCTGCAAGAGTTGGTGCATCGTTTATACCATCGCCAACCATCATCGATATATCATTGCTATCTAACTCTTTAGATAGGCAAGCTTATCTTCAGGTTTAGCAGAAGCAACAATGTGCTCAATGCCGACTTCCTCGGCGACTGGCTTAGCGTTTTGAATTGAATCACCCGTTAACAACGTAGTTTTTATGCCTGCATCAGCAAAGCGCTGGATAAAGTCACGGCTTTCTTTACGAATAGGGTCTCTATAATAAAATGTTGCTACGTGATTGGTGTCTACCGACAAATACACGGCGTTGCTCTCGTCGCGGGTTTGATTCAGTACAAAAGGGGCGTTACCTATTTTAACGAGCTTATCTTGCCAGTATCCTTCTACACCAGAACCAATCACGTTCTGGACATCAGAAATCGTCACCTTGTCCTTGATGTATGAAGAAAAAGCACGGGCAATCGGGTGGTTGGCGTGAGATTCTAGCGCTGCAGCCAGAGCAAGACAGTCTTCTTCGGACATATTCGTTGTCAGTTCGGTATGACTAATTTCGATATCGCCTTTTGTTAACGTCCCCGTTTTGTCGACAACGAGATGATTAACCTTACATAACGTCTCAAAAACATGTCCTTTACGTAAAAGAATGCCAAAATTACCCATGCGTGAGGTTGCACAAGTTAGTGCGGTTGGTGTTGCTAACGAAAGCGCACAAGGGCAGGTTGCAACCAAAACCGACAACATAATCCAAAACGCATCATCTGGCTTAGTCTGATGCCAGTAAAGCCAGGTACCCGCTGAAATGATTAGAATCGCACCAACAAAATATCGCGCTACGACATCTGCAATCTCGGCAATTTTTGGCTTTGAATGTTGTGCTTCATCTTGCAAACGCACGATGTTAGATATAACGGAATCCGCTTTCGAGTTGGTCACTTCAAGCTCAAAAGATTCCTCTCCATTCAGCGTTCCTGCATAGACGGCATCGCCGCACTTTTTGGCGACGTGGACCGACTCACCGGTTAGCATAGATTCATCAATGTGAATACGTCCTGAAAGCACCGTTCCATCCGCGGGGATATGTTCTCCAGGCAATACGCGAATACGATCACCGACTTTCAACGTTTTAACTGGGATTTGTTCACCATCTAACGTTGTCGCCATTGCTGGAATGAGTTTTAAAAGGTTACCGCTGGCTGCTGCCGCTTTTCGTCTTGCTCGCATTTCTAAAAAACGTCCGACAAGCAAGAAGAAGGTGAACATAGAGATTGATTCGAAGAATACTTCACCTTGCTCGGTAACGGTTGCTACCAAGCTGGCGACATACGCAAACAACAGAGCAATCGAAACTGGGACATCCATCCCCAATGTTCGTCCTTTGATACTACGCCAAGCGTTCAAGTAAAAAGGAAAGGCAGAATACAGTAGAACGGGGGTTGCAAATATCAGGCTAACCCAACGAAAGTAGTTTTTAAATTCTGGCTCTAAATCTCCGAATACTTCGAGGTACAATGCAACGGCAAGCATCATCACTTGCATCGTGGCCAAGCCTGCGATACCCAATCGATAAAGGTACTGCTTCATCATTTGGTGATAAGACGCTTCTTGCTTATCAGCTTCAAAAGGGGCGGCTTTGTAGCCCAATTTATGGATAACTGATAACAGTTCACTTAGCTTAACTTGCGTTTTATCCCAAGCAAGTAAAGCACGGTTCGTTGTAGTATTAACTCGAATCGAAACCAAGCCTTGGGTGTGAGACACTTGTTTTTCGATTAACCATGCGCAAGCAGCACAAGAGACACCTTCGAGAGAGAGCGTCACTTCTGACACATTTTCTCGATTGCGCACAAATTCTGATTGCACATCTTCATTGTCGTAATGAATGAGAGCTTGAAGTTGCTCTGGGACTAAATCCGCTTTTTCTGCAGGGGCGGTTCGATATTGATAATAGGAAACAAGACCACTATCAACGATGGTTTGTGCGACGGTTTTACAACCAGGGCAGCACATCTCACGAACTTCGCCCAGTATTTCTACTTTATAATCCGTGTTTTCTGGTACATCTTCACCACAGTGGTAACAGGATTGCGTCATAGCGTTACTTCATCAAATCGATTGAAACGGCTGGAAACTCAATTTTGCCTTGAAGCATCCATTGTTTGTCGTGGGGCTCAAGTTCAACAAACCAAGGTCCTTGAATAGATTCGTCAGCCGTTAAACGGTAATTGCCCGATGCATCGGCTGTAATAAGTTTAGAAAAGTCACGATCAGGGAGAGTGCGGTGAGTAAATGTCGCGAGCAAAGCCGGGTAATGGGATAACTCACCTTTATCAAATTTAACCACTATGCTGTTATTTTTTGAAGAAAGGACCGCGTGCAAACCAAGGTCACGTGCGACATTCATTTTACTGATGTCTACGTTTATCCCTTTGCCTTTTTTATAGTAATCCTCAGCAACTAAAGACACGGAGTTTTTCGAAAAAACGATAACGGTTATGACTGTCCATACGACTACCGTAAGAGGTAGGATTATTAGGAACCACGGCCAAAACTGTTTATACCAAGGCTTTACCATAAAAAAGTTCTCAACAGCTAAATGAAAATGTAAGGCTTTAAATTTAAAGGAAAGACAGCCCCTAAGAAAGGGGCTGTTATTGATATGTTACTTAATGTCTCAGTTATTTATTCTCGGAGTTGCTTAAGCTCCAGACGTAGGAAGCAACAAGCTGAACTTTGTCTTCGCCCAGAATATCCTTCCATGCAGGCATGACGCCAGAACGACCGTTCATTACTGTTTCAGTAACCGCTGCGCGCGAATCACCAAACAGCCAGTCTTGGTCGGTTAGGTCAGGAGCACCAACTGCAGGGTTACCTTTACCGTCTGTACCGTGACATGCTGCACACACCACAAAGCGCGCTTTACCAGCCGCCGCTTCACGTGCGTTGACCTTACGTCCTGATAGGCTAAGTGCATAACTTACAACTTCTTGAACACCTTGCTCGCCAAGCGCATCTTTCCATGCCGGCATTTGACCAATGCGACCATGTAAAATGGTTGTCACTATTGCTTCAGGCTCACCACCATATAGCCACGCATCGTCAGTCAGGTTAGGGAACCCTGTTTGACCACGGGCATCAGATCCATGACATTGTGAACAGTTTTGTAAGAACAAACGCTGACCTACCTTCAACGCTTCGGGATCCTTAGCAATCTCAGGGATAGGGCGTAAACCATTTTCATTATGCGCAAGTGCACGGAAAGCTTCACCAAAGTAGGCGTCAGCATCGTCTAATTCTTTTGCATATTGGTCAAGTTGCTTGTTTTGTTGTGCCGCCGCAATCGCTTGTTGCGACTCTTCCAGTGAACGAACCGTTTGGTTCGAACTCTGCCAATTCAAGAAGCCTTTAAAGCTACCTAAACCAGGGAAGAGAGCAAGGTAAATGGCTGAAAACACAAATGTGCTTACAAACAGGTAAGTCCACCACTTTGGCAGCGGGTTATTTAGTTCGCGAATACCATCGTACTCGTGACCCATGTCTTCCCCTTCCTCGACGCCCATTTTATCTTTTGCGCACCAAGTAAGGAGAATTGCACAGCCCACTAGCGTACCGATAGTAATCACGATAATCCAGAGACTCCAGAATGTAGTCATTACTTCTTCACTCCTTGGTTATTAGGGGTCGTTTGTTCTTCGTCAGCAAAGATTAGGTTGCATCTTCTTCAAAACGCGCTTTACGTTTTTTGCTAAATGCCCACCATACAATGCCGATAAAACTAGCGAAGAGCACAACGGTATAAATACTATGAATCGTACCGTAATCCATATATCCCCCTTACTTCATTGCATGACCAAGAGACTGAAGGTAAGCGATGAGTGCATCCATCTCTGTTTTACCTTCTACTTCTTTAGCCGCATTCGCGATTTGTTCATCTTCATATGGAACGCCGAACTGGTCACGGAACAACTCTAGTTTTTTCTGTGTCAGTTTGCCGTCCAATACATTCTCAGCCAGCCATGGGAAACCAGGCATGTTTGATTCTGGAACAAGCTCACGAGGATCCATTAAGTGAACACGATGCCATTCGTCAGAGTAACGGCCGCCAACGCGAGCCAAATCTGGACCAGTACGCTTCGAACCCCAAAGGAATGGATGTTCCCAAACACTTTCGCCAGCAACAGAGTAGTGGCCGTAACGTTCTGTTTCAGAACGGAAAGGACGAACCATTTGACTGTGACAAACGCTACAGCCTTCACGGATGTAGATATCACGGCCTTCCATTTCTAATGGCGTATAAGCACGTAGGTTTTCTACAGGCTCAGTGGTTTGCTTTTGAAACAGAAGCGGAGTGATTTCAACAAGCGCGCCCCAACTGATAGCAAAAACGATGAAAATAGCCAACAAACCGACATTACGTTCTAGAAATTCATGGCGATTATTAGAATTATTACTCATTCTTTAAATCTCCTTATGCCGGATGAGGAATAGCCTTAAGGCTTTCCTTTGGCGCAGTAACCGTTTTGTACGTGTTGTATGCCATTAGCAGCATACCTGATAGGAAGATTAAACCGCCTAGGAAACGCACAAAGTAGAATGGGTATGACGCCTCTACGGATTCAACAAAGCTGTAAGTTAACGTACCGTCAGAGTTAACTGCACGCCACATCAGACCTTGCATTACACCAGAGATCCACATTGCCACGATATAAAACACAGTACCGATAGTCGCTAACCAGAAGTGCACATTGACTAGACCAACCGAGTACATACGCTCTTGCCCAAACAGACGAGGAACTAGGTGGTAGATCGAACCAATAGACACCATAGCAACCCAACCTAACGCGCCAGAGTGCACGTGACCAATCGTCCAGTCAGTATAGTGTGACAATGCGTTAACCGTCTTAATCGCCATCATTGGGCCTTCAAAGGTAGACATACCATAGAATGAAAGAGACACAATTAGGAAACGTAGGATAGGGTCGTAGCGAAGTTTATGCCAAGCCCCAGAGAGCGTCATAATACCGTTAATCATGCCACCCCAAGATGGCGCAAATAGAACTAGCGACATGACCATGCCCAAAGACTGAGTCCAGTCTGGTAGCGCGGTATAGTGAAGGTGGTGCGGACCTGCCCAAATATAAAGAGAAATCAATGCCCAAAAGTGAACGATCGATAAACGGTAGGAATAAACAGGACGCTCAGCTTGTTTAGGAACGAAGTAATACATCATACCAAGGAAACCAGCTGTAAGCAGGAAACCAACGGCGTTATGCCCGTACCACCACTGTACCATTGCATCCACAGCTCCCGAGTAAATCGAATACGATTTAGTTAGAGAGACAGGGACTGCCATACTGTTCACAATATGCAGAACCGCGACAGTGATAATAAACGCGCCGAAGAACCAGTTTGCCACATAAATGTGGGAGGTTTTGCGCTTCACCAGCGTTCCAAAAAACACCACTGCGTAAGACACCCATACTATCGCGATTGCGATATCTATAGGCCATTCTAGTTCAGCGTACTCTTTAGAGGTGGTCATCCCCATAGGTAGAGTAATCGCTGCGGCTAAAATTATTAATTGCCATCCCCAAAAGGTGAAGGCAACGAGTGGGCCACCAAAAAGACGTGTTTGACAAGTACGCTGAACAACATAATAAGATGTTGCGAACAGGGCACTCGTACCAAACGCGAAAATTACCGCATTAGTATGCAGTGGACGTAAACGACTGTACGTCAACCACGGCGTATCAAAGTTTAGCTGTGGCCAAACTAGTTGAGCGGCAATCAAAACACCAACAGACATACCGACTATACCCCACAAGATGGTCACGAGGGTAAATTGACGAACGACTGTATAGTTGTAGTTTTGTTCAAGCTGCTGTACTTGGCTCATTTGCATGCTTCCAATTTCTAATTAACTACACTTTACTTCCAACACGACTTGCGTCGTAACACCACCCAAGCAAACTTTAGAATTTAAGTGTTATCATCACTTTATTTTCTATTACTTACTTTATAAAAAGTGGTATTTTCAAAGGCTAACTATACTTGAGTTAACAATTCAATGACAGGTTAGTAACCTTATTAAGGCTTGAGAACGCCTTTTTTATCTCAAAAGTTTGAAGTTTGTAACAAGGATATTCGGAAATTATGCCCGAATT
>NZ_JXOK01000091.1 GCF_000830505.1 Vibrio mytili
GCTGCTGGTATGAATGGCTTTGTATCAAAGCCTGTCAGACGACAAGATATTTATGACGCCATACCGTTGTTTTTAGATCGTTAATATAGGTCTTAACAATCGAAGATTATTAAGACCTATATTAAGTATTTTATGGTAAATAGCCATTATGTTTAATAGCACGCTTTAAATTGAAATCTGAGTGGGATAGGAGGGAGAACAGGTTAACATTTCAAATAGACCCATATTACATTTAACATAACACATATAAT
>NZ_JXOK01000092.1 GCF_000830505.1 Vibrio mytili
ATACGAAGCCTCAGTCGAAAGACTGAGGCTTTTTTGCGTTTATATGAGCATGTTTCGCCTTTCGGGCGAATGAGTCTCGGTTGTGTGCAACCCCAGCCACTCCGCCACTTATATGAAGCCTCTGTCGAAAGACTGGGGCTTTTTTGCGTTAAAAGGATAATCTAATACCAATCGTAGTAAATAACTGGTCATTCTAGCTTGCTAAAATACTCGATAACTTCGTTGCCTTTTCGTTTATAAAGTAGGTTGATTGTAGAATAACTACTTATCGAAAAATTACGCCTTGTTCTCAAGCATTTTTCCTACGCTATTTCTGATCACTTATTTACTGTGATTGGTATAAATATTTAAGCGCTTGTTCATTCTTGATGGTTAAAGCTACTGATATCCGAGTTGCCCTATTGTGGCCCATATCGCTCGCTGTGCTAGTGTTATCTTATTCTATTTGATGTTATAGAAGGATAGTTCACTCAATATCCAATTTTTATCAAGGTACTTGATTTAGCAGAACTGGCTTGTAACCTTAATGCCCACTAGGAAAGTGAGCTAGGCCATCCCACCTTTTTCAGTATGTATTCCTTATCCCTATTTTAGCGTCAGTTAACTTTGAAAAGGCTCGCTACTTCGCTGAGTTACTTCCTTTGGGTCATTCGCATAAAAAAAGCAGCCATCAGGCTGCTTTCAATATAAAAGAGTCGTTAATTTATTACGATTCGACTTGCTCTTTTTGAGCGTCATTCAATGAAACTTCTCGCTCTTGCTTTAATTTCTTTTCCTCGGTTTTGGCTTTTTCAATCATTGGAGTGATGGTAGAGCTTGAATCAGGATAGAAAAGACCACGACAGCGTATGTCATCACTAGAATAATTTCTTTTACGTCAATCAATTTATCTTGGATAACCCATATCCCTGATGGAATTGAAAGTGCCATCGCTAGCGCAAGACCACCACGTAATCCACCCCAAGTTAGTATTTTTACTGACCATGAGTTGTATCTACGGTAGCGTTTAAAACCAATATAGGAGAAGAATACACTTAGATAGCGAGCTGCTAGTACAAGAGGTACCGCAATGGCCATCATGATCCAGTCTTCCTCATGGAATTCAAATAGCAGCATTGACATACCGATGAGCAAGAACAGGACGCCGTTTAAGAATTCATCGACGAGTTCCCAGAAGTGATCAAGGTGATCTTCGCTTTCTTTCGAAAACCCGATAAAACGAGTCCAGTTACCAATCATAATCCCTGAGACCACCATCGCTAATGGGCCTGAGACATGAATGTATTCTGCAAACGCATATCCGGCTGTAGGAACACCGATAGTTAATAACAACTCCATTGAGTGATCATTTGTCGCGCTGATCAAATAATGGAAAAGTAAGCCGAGTAAGAGGCCATAGATAATTCCGCCCATCGCTTCTTGGATAAACAGAAGTGTGACACTTCCCACTGTCGGTGTTTCGGTACCAAAAGCAATAGTAAAAAGAGTGACAAAAATAACCAGACCAAAACCATCATTAAATAATGACTCACCCTCGATTTGAGTAGAAATGCGCTCTGGTGCATCTAGTTTTTTGACAATGGCAAGAACGGCGATCGGGTCTGTGGGAGAGATTAAGGCACCAAAGAGTAAGCAGTAAACTAAATCAAACTGTATGCCTATTAGCTGACAGAGTCCATATAATGCAAAACCTATAAAGAAGGTCGAGAATAGGGTCGCACCTAACGCTAATGTTGTGATTTCCCACTTTTGATCTTTTAGGTGAGGGAGTTTAATGCCCAAGCCACCAGCAAAAAGTAAAAAGCCGAGTATCCCTTTAAGTAGAAAATCTTCAAAGTTGATTCTAGTTACCGTCTCCGTTGCAATTTCGGTGAGGTGAAACCAGTTGTTTTGACCTGCTATCAGAATCAGGAGCGAAAGTACCATTGAGCCAGCAGTAATGGCGATGGTCGTTTGCATCTTTCCTATCTTGCTATTTACAAAAGCAATCAGCATCGCTGCTGCGGAGAGAAAACATAAAGTATGGTATACCGACATAGAGCTCTCTATTTGTAATAATTTGTGAATGGAATTTTCGGTTGATGTTGATTAAATAGCAAACATTTTTTGTTGATTATTTTCATTAGTAAGGCTGGGGATAAAATAATCGATAATTCGATATTTAGACGTCTAGACTCCTTTAGTTTGTGTGATAGGATGTGGACATAACTAAAGGAACGAGGTTGTACTGTGGGAAGTAATTTAAGACAACAGATTGAAGCGCAATTAAAGCAACGTATTCTTCTGATCGATGGCGGCATGGGCACCATGATTCAGGGTCATAAGCTTGAAGAGCAAGACTATCGCGGAGAACGTTTTGCTGACTGGCAATGTGACCTAAAGGGTAACAACGATTTGTTGGTTCTGACTCAACCTCAGTTGATTATGGAGATTCATAGCGCTTATCTAGAAGCAGGCGCCGATATCCTCGAAACCAATACATTTAACGCAACCACGATTGCGATGGCTGACTATGAAATGGAGAGCATTAGTGAAGAAATTAACTTTACTGCTGCTCAGTTAGCTCGTGAAGTGGCGGATGAATGGACGGCAAAAACGCCAAATAAACCGCGTTATGTTGCTGGCGTGCTTGGGCCTACTAACCGCACATGTTCTATCTCCCCTGATGTTAATGATCCCGGTTACCGTAATGTATCCTTCGATGAACTAGTCGAAGCGTACTCAGAGTCGACTCGCGCGTTAATTAAAGGTGGCTGCGATCTCATCCTAATCGAAACCATCTTTGATACGTTGAACGCGAAAGCGTGTTCTTTTGCCGTTGAAAGTGTATTCGAAGAACTTGGTATGACATTGCCAGTCATGATCTCTGGCACGATCACAGACGCTTCTGGACGTACATTATCCGGACAAACCACCGAGGCCTTTTACAACTCGTTAAGACACGTCAAGCCGATATCCTTTGGCTTGAACTGTGCACTCGGTCCCGATGAGCTTCGACCATACGTAGAAGAGTTGTCTCGTATCTCTGAATCTTTTATTTCTACTCACCCTAATGCGGGCCTACCTAATGCTTTTGGTGAATACGATCTGTCTCCAGAAGATATGGCCGTACATGTAAAAGAGTGGGCTGAAAGTGGCTTCCTCAACTTAATTGGTGGCTGTTGTGGTACAACGCCAGAGCACATTCGACACATGGCTGAAGCAGTTGAAGGTGTTACTCCTCGTCGACTACCAGAACTGCCCGTTGCATGTCGCCTTTCTGGCTTAGAACCTCTGACTATCGAAAAGGAATCACTGTTTATTAACGTTGGTGAGCGTACCAATGTAACAGGTTCTGCTCGCTTTAAGCGATTGATTAAAGAAGAACTGTACGACGAGGCGCTGGATGTTGCCCGTCAGCAAGTTGAGAATGGTGCGCAAATCATCGATATCAACATGGATGAGGGGATGCTTGATGCAGAGGCATGTATGGTTCGGTTCTTGAACTTGTGCGCATCTGAGCCCGAAATATCCAAAGTGCCAATCATGGTTGACTCATCCAAGTGGGAAGTTATCGAGGCTGGCCTTAAGTGTATCCAGGGTAAAGGCATTGTTAACTCTATCTCGCTTAAAGAAGGAAAAGAGAAATTCATTCAGCAAGCGAAGCTGATCCGTCGTTATGGCGCTGCAGTGATAGTTATGGCGTTTGATGAAGTGGGCCAGGCGGATACGCGAGAACGCAAATTAGAAATTTGTACCAATGCTTACCGAATATTGGTTGATGAGGTAGGTTTCCCGCCGGAAGACGTGATTTTTGATCCAAATATCTTCGCTGTCGCGACAGGTATTGACGAGCACAATAACTATGCTGTTGACTTTATTAACGCGGTAGCGGATATCAAGCGAGATTTACCTCACGCGATGATTTCTGGTGGCGTTTCCAACGTATCATTCTCCTTCCGTGGCAATAACTATGTACGAGAAGCGATCCATGCTGTATTTCTCTATCACTGTTTCAAGAACGGCATGGATATGGGGATCGTCAACGCAGGTCAGTTAGAAATCTACGACAACGTTCCTGAAAAGCTTCGAGAGGCGGTAGAGGATGTGGTTCTAAACCGTCGTAATGATGCCACTGAAAGATTGTTGGATATCGCTTCTGAATATGCCGATAAAGGTGTTGGAAAAGAAGAAGATGCCTCCGCGTTAGAATGGCGTACATGGCCTGTAGAAAAGCGTTTGGAGCACGCCTTAGTTAAGGGGATAACCGAGTTTATTGTTGATGATACAGAAGAAGCTCGCGTTAAAGCTTCCAAGCCATTGGAAGTGATTGAAGGCCCGCTCATGGACGGTATGAATGTGGTTGGTGACTTGTTTGGTGAAGGTAAGATGTTCTTGCCACAGGTAGTCAAATCAGCGCGAGTTATGAAACAAGCCGTTGCTCACTTAGAACCTTATATTAATGCTGAAAAGCAAGTTGGTCAGACAAACGGTAAAATCCTATTAGCTACCGTGAAAGGTGACGTACACGATATCGGTAAAAATATCGTTGGTGTTGTACTCCAATGTAACAACTACGAAATCATCGACCTTGGTGTCATGGTTCCATGTGAAAAGATTCTGAAAGTTGCGCAGGAAGAAAACGTCGACATTATTGGTCTTTCCGGCCTGATCACCCCTTCACTTGATGAAATGGTCCATGTGGCTAAAGAAATGGAACGGCTGGATTTCAACCTGCCGCTTTTGATTGGTGGCGCGACGACATCCAAAGCACATACTGCGGTTAAGATAGAACAGAATTACAAGCACCCAGTGGTTTATGTTAACAATGCCTCTCGGGCTGTTGGTGTATGTACTTCACTGTTATCAGATGAGCGCCGTCCTGCGTTTGTCGAAAAGCTGGAGGCGGATTATGACCGCGTGCGTGACCAGCATAGCCGTAAAAAGCCTAGAACGAAGCCTGTCACGCTTGAACAAGCACGAGCAAACAAAGTCGTTATCGATTGGGATGCGTATACACCTCCTGCTCCCGCAAAACCAGGTATTCATGTATTTGATGATTTCGATGTGGCAACGTTACGTAGCTACATCGATTGGACACCATTTTTTATGACCTGGTCGCTTGTGGGCAAATACCCAACTATCTTCGAGCATGAAGAGGTCGGAGAAGAAGCGAAGCGTCTTTTCCATGATGCCAATGAGCTCCTTGATCGTGTTGAGCGAGAAGGCTTAATGAAAGCAAGAGGGATGTGTGGCCTTTTCCCTGCCGCTAGCGTAGACGACGATATTGAAGTCTATACGGATGAGTCTCGTTCGAACGTAGCAAAAGTTCTACGTAACCTTCGTCAGCAAACCGAGAAACCGAAAGGGTTTAACTACTGCCTTTCAGATTACATCGCGCCAAAAGCGTCTGGTAAGAGAGACTGGATCGGTGCGTTTGCCGTTACCGGTGGAATTGGTGAACGTGAATTGGCCGACGAATTTAAAGCAAAAGGTGATGATTACAATGCGATCATGATCCAAGCCGTTGCCGATCGTTTAGCGGAAGCCTTTGCTGAATACCTGCATGAGCGAGTGCGTAAAGAGATTTGGGGCTATGCAGTGGATGAAAGCTTGTCAAATGAAGAGCTAATTCGTGAAAAATACCAAGGCATACGTCCTGCTCCGGGTTACCCTGCTTGTCCCGAACATACCGAAAAAGGCCCTTTATGGGAACTGCTTAATGTAGAAGAGAGTATTGGTATGTCTCTTACATCAAGCTATGCCATGTATCCAGGTGCTTCTGTCTCTGGGTGGTATTTCTCTCATCCTGACTCGCGTTACTTTGCGATCGCCCAGATCCAAGAAGATCAACTGGAAAGCTACGCAGAGCGAAAAGGTTGGGATAGGCTTGAAGCAGAAAAATGGTTGGGGCCGAACATCAACGGCTAATCTCAATCACTGTAAACAAGCGATCGGAATGAAATGGGCTGCCAATGTGCAGCCCTTTGTTTATCTAAATTATTGCTCAAATAGCTCAGAATGTAATTTTTGAATGACTTGTTTTGAATCTGAACTGCTGACCAAGAAGCATAGGTTGTGGTGGCTCGCTCCGTAACAAATCATACGTAGATTAAAGTCATCTAAGGTGCTGAATACTTGTTTCGCGTAACCTTTAGTATCGCTCATGTTATTGCCGATTAGAGCGACAAGGCAAAGATCATGTTCGACTTTAACCGTACACAACGTTTCTAGCTCTTCTCTTGCTGCTTGAGGTAATTGCGGTGCTCCGCCTGCAGTATCGGTTTGATCCAATGTTAGAGAAACACTGATTTCTGATGTCGTAATCAGATCCACAGAGATTTTGTATTTTGCCAAAATTTCGAAGACTTTGGCCAAAAAGCCGTACGCTTGGAACATATTTGCACTGCGCAATGTCACCATGGTTTGATTACAACGTAAAGCCAAAGCACGAAATAATGGTGAACTTTCTACTTCATGACGTATCCAGGTACCACCTTTTTCGGGTTCTTTTGAAGAGCCCACAAAGACCGGAATATCGTGACGAAGTGCAGGCACCAATGTCGAAGGATGCAGGATCTTCGCACCAAAGTTCGCCATTTCTGACGCTTCGCTAAAGCTGATTTCTGGGATGGGGGATGCTTTGGGTGCAATGCGAGGATCGGTAGTATAGATACCCGGAACATCCGTCCAAATTTCCAGACCTGAAGCTTTCACACCTTCTGCAATCAGTGCGGCACTATAATCACTGCCACCACGTCCCAAGGTTGTCGTGTTTCCTGATACATCGGAACCGATAAAGCCTTGTGTAACCACAACTGACTGCTGACATAGTGGGACAAGTTTTTCTTGCGCTAACTGAGCAATAGATTCTACATCGGGCTCAGCTCGGCCAAAGTTATCATCTGTTCTTAACACATCGCGTATGTCAAAACGCACAGCATTAATGCCGCGCTCACGCATTAGTTGAGCAAGAATGTGCGTTGACATCAGCTCACCACATGCCACTAAGTGATCCGTTAATTTGTTGCTTGCTTGAATTGAAGCAGCTTCCGCAAGGCTAGTGACCGTATCTAAAATGGCATACACCTCAGAAGAGGTCTGTGCAGAGTCTTTTAGTTGTGAAAGAATCGCGTCATGAATGCTTGCAAGTTGTTGTAGCAACTCTGTGCGCTTCTCTTGATCTTGAACACCATTCGCTAACGCTACAAGCAAGTTAGTGACACCAGAGCAAGCACTGCTAACGACAAGGCGAGTATCTGGATTGTTTTCAATAACGGCGGCACAACGGCTCATTGCTTCGAAATTAGCAACACTGGTTCCACCAAATTTAGCTACATTAAATGCGCTCACTATGTTCTCCCACGACTTCCTAATAAAAATAATACACACGTCCAATGTATGTGAGGAAAGGAACAGAGCAAAAAGAGAGGAATTTAGAATGGTATATAAAAAATGTACCCTCAGAAGCTCTTCACCAGACGGCACTGATGACAGTTGATGGGATTCAACCCAAGTCAACCGACAAGCCAAAACCACAACTTTGGCTTACCTCGGCACTACTCCCCCTGAATGATTGGTATGGGAATTGCGGTTCCACAAATCATCTACCTGGGTAGTGCTCCTCTTCTACATAAAGCTCAAACATTGAACGGTTTTAGGTGTTCAATGTCAATCACTATTTCGCCCTTTCTTAGTGTTTTTTGTTTATGAATCTGTGATGCTGGTCCGACTTCTATACTTACGGCTAATTGCCGAGTTCTGAAAAATCCATTAGTGTGAGTTTTAATGCCCGATACCTCATCTAAATTCTAAAAAATAATTGTTCTCGTTCGGGCCCAAATGACGTCAAACAAGGAGCTGCTATGACGATCCAAAGCTTTATTCCCCCTCACCGTATCTTAATGGGACCAGGTCCTTCCGATATCTACCCGCAGGTTCTGCAAGCTTTAAGTCGGCCAACGGTGGGACATTTAGACCCACTCTTTATTGCATGATGGATGAGCTCAAGCAGTTATTAAAATACGCATTTCAAACAGAAAATGATTTTACCATTGCAGTTTCTGCCCCAGGTAGTGCCGGGATGGAAGCGTGCTTCGTTAACTTGATTGAAAAAGGTGATAAGGTCATCGTATGCCGCAATGGTGTGTTTGGTGATCGTATGCGTGAAAACGTCATTCGTGCGGGAGGTGAGGTGGTAGTGGTTGACGACGAGTGGGGGAATCCCGTTTCAGTCGATAAAGTCGATCAAGCCCTTCAGCAGCATCCTGATACCAAAATCTTAGCATTTGTTCATGCAGAAACGTCAACAGGGGCCGTCAGTGATGCACAAGCTCTTGGCCAACTAGCGAAGCAGTACAACGCTCTATCCATTGTTGATGCGGTTACGTCATTGGGTGGTGTGCCACTAAAAGTGGATGAGTGGCAGTTGGATGCCGTTTACTCGGGGAGCCAGAAGTGTTTGTCATGTGTGCCAGGTTTATCCCCTGTGACTTTCTCGGCGGCTGCAATAGAGAAAATTCAATCGAGAACCACACCAGTACAAAGTTGGTTCCTCGATCAAAGTTTGGTACTAGGTTACTGGAGCGGTGAAGGAAAGCGCAGCTATCACCATACTGCGCCTGTTAACAGCCTTTATGCTTTACATGAAGCTCTATTGATACTAAAAAATGAGGGGCTTGAAAATGCATGGGCACGTCATCAGAAAATGCATGAAAAGCTTAAAACAGGTTTACAAAAACTGGGCTTTGAGTTCGTCGTTGAAGAAGCGTACCGTTTACCTCAACTGAACGCGATTTATGTGCCAGAAGGTATTGATGAAGCGAAAGTTCGCACGCATTTGTTAACAACGTATAACCTAGAGATTGGGGCAGGACTAGGCACCTTGGCTGGGAAAGCATGGCGAATTGGGTTGATGGGCTACGGGGCACGTGCTGAAAATGTGGCTTTATGTCTAAAAGCGTTGGAAGAGTCCCTGACTCAATAACTGCATGCTATACCGAGCAACTCTATAAGGTCGGTTGTACAAAAAAGCGAAGGCGGTGCTCTTCGCTTTTTTGTTTTTACTTCGTTGTTGGTTGTGTCATTGATTGTGCTGGCGAAGCTGGCTGCGCATGTGACGGCGGTTGGTAATTGACGTCACTAAAATCAATGTTAGGGAATAAGAATTGTGCCTCAGCGCGTATTTGTTCTGCTTTGCTGCTGTCATCCAATCCTTGGTAAGCAAGAATCAAGTTATTATAAAAAGCAGGCCGTGGTTTGTCTTTGATGATCTTAAGCGACCAATCGATATATGGTTGAATTAAGCTTGGATCTTGCTTGTATAAACCAATATTGAGGAAGGTGCTATACACATCCCAGTCAAACCTATCTTTCCACACCACCGGATTACTCACTTGATTTAAAATGTCTGGGTTGGTTGGGCGCGTGGATTCGAACTTAGTCAGAATATAGTTAGTGTGTAGCGCACTGACCATGTAGAACGTCAATATAATTGGAAAGATCAAGCTTAAGACGCGCAATAACGCTTTGGTGATGTTCGTAAATCCTACTTGCCGATAGCGAGAGACTCTCTGATCAACCCAGTAAAGTAGAATAATGAAAGTCAGCCAGTGCGCCAGCGAGTGATAAAACGGGTATTCCAATTGCGAGTGCAACACTATTGGAATAAAGAGTCCGAGCAATGCCAGACGAGTCCCTCGTTTAGCTTGATAAATGCGGTGCAGCACCAGTGCCATGCTAAAAAGATGCCGAGTATTGGTAATAAACCACCCTCAACCCCCCAATAAAGCAACTCATTGTGGGGATGATCCATCGAAGGTAAGCCAGCAGGGTAGTTAGTATTGAGTGCATGCTGTCTAGCGGTGTAAAGCATATAGGCAGACTCAAACTTACCATAACCATAACCTGTAAACGGCTTTTCGATGACCATATCCAAAGTTTGTGGAAAAGTATAAGTGCGAGCTGACTCCATATTCACTTTTTCTGCCGCTAAGCCACCACCATCGGGGAAAGCAATATACATCACAACAACAGATAGCATTAGTCCTGCGACGATGGAGCTAACCCAATGTGTAAATCGCTTTTTGGTCGTGTAGCGGTACATGTATGGAATGACCAGCAACACTGCAATTATAGACGCTAACCAGCCTGTCCTTGACGCCAAAGCAACAAGCAAGGGGAGCGTTAAAACTGGCACGGCATACAGTAAGTAAATATCGCTAAGTTTGCGTGAGTATTTATACGGCTGTCGGGCGAGTAAGTAGCTCGCGATGACCAAACCGGTCGCAAGAAAGCTTGCCATAACGTTTGGCTGTTGAAAAATACCATACGGTCTATTCGCCACGGTGTTATAGCCGAACGGGTTACCAGGCTTGAGGTATAGGTACTGTATCAGACCAAAAATGGCTTCGATGATCACCGCTAACACGATAAACCACAGCAGTCGTTGTCGATGCTTATTACTAAAATGAAATTGTTGCAAAACCACAAAAAACAAGAAGCCACACCAAAGGCCAATGAGTTTATTTGTTGCTAACTCAATATTTGCGTTTGGATACAGTATGGGCACCGTCATAATGCCAGCACTGATAAACAAGCCGATGGTTAATTTAGAAAACCTTAAAGTCTGATTGCGGGCAAGATGATAAAAGCCGATACCCAGTGCAAAACTAAATACAATCCAAGTGGTCGCATTGAATGATAAGGCTAGCCCTGCACCGCCAGGGTTAGGCATAAAAAAGTGCATCGCCAGTATAAACAGAACTGCCAAAGCGATGAGAAACTTGCGATTGAGAGGGACCTGAGCTTTCTTAGGCGAAAGTTTGGTTCCACTTACGTGTATAGTGGCCATAGATATTGCATTGCTTTTAATATTTGCATGATTTGAATTAAAAAAGACCAGTATCTACTGGTCTTTGTACTTTACCTGTTTTTTTTATTTCAACATAGGCTTAAGGAAGTGGGCTGTGTGCGAACCTTCGATCTGGGACACATCTTCAGGTGTTCCTTGAGCGATAATTTCACCACCACCTTGACCTCCTTCTGGACCTAAGTCGACAATCCAGTCCGCCGTTTTTATGACATCAAGATTGTGTTCAATCACCACTACCGTATTGCCATGGTCACGTAGTCGGTGGAGAACCGATAACAATTGTTGAATATCATGGAAATGCAAGCCAGTGGTTGGTTCATCCAAAATGTAGAGCGTTTTCCCTGTGTCTCGCTTGGACAACTCTCTTGCCAGCTTTACTCGTTGCGCTTCACCACCAGATAACGTGGTGGCGGCTTGCCCAAGGCGAATGTAGGACAAGCCGACATCCATTAAGGTTTGGAGTTTACGTGCTATTGCAGGAACCGGCTCAAAGAACACGTGTGCATCTTCGACCGTCATTTCGAGCACTTCATCAATGGTTTTGCCTTTGTAGCGAACTTCTAAGGTTTCGCGGTTATAGCGTTTTCCTTTACAGACATCACATGGGACGTAAACATCGGGTAGGAAGTGCATTTCTACCTTGATCACGCCATCGCCCTGACAAGCTTCACAGCGACCACCGCGCACATTAAAACTGAAGCGACCTGGCTTATAGCCTCGTGAGCGTGATTCCTGAGTACCTGCAAACAGTTCACGGATCGGAGTAAAGATGCCAGTGTAGGTTGCAGGGTTAGAACGAGGGGTTCGACCAATAGGGCTTTGATCAATGTCGATCACTTTATCAAAGTGTTCCAGACCCTTGATCGACTTGTAAGGCGATGGATGAGCCGTTGTTGCTCCATTCAGTTGAGTATGTGCAATTTTGAAGAACGTATCGTTAATCAGAGTCGACTTACCTGAGCCAGATACACCGGTGATACAGCTAAATAAACCAACAGGTAATGATAAATTGACGTTATTCAGGTTATTACCCGTTGCGCCAATCAGCTCCACCGTCTTTTTAGGATCGCGAGGGGTGCGTTCTTTTGGCACGGCGATTTCTTTCGCACCACTTAAATATTGTCCGGTCAGTGAGTTAGGGTTAGCAATAATCTCTGCCATGGTTCCTTCTGCGACCACATTACCACCATGAACCCCTGCGCCAGGGCCAATATCAATCACGTGGTCAGCACAACGAATGGCATCTTCATCATGCTCAACAACCAAAACGGTATTACCTAAATCACGCAGGTGAGTTAGGGTCTTTAGCAGTCGCTCATTATCACGCTGGTGGAGACCTATTGAGGGCTCATCCAGTACATACATTACACCAACGAGCCCTGCTCCGATTTGGCTTGCCAAACGGATACGCTGTGCTTCACCGCCAGATAAGGTTTCAGCACTTCTCGATAGGTTGAGATAATTCAAGCCAACGTTGACTAAAAACTGCAAACGATCATTTATCTCTTTCATGACCTTTTCGGCAATTTGCGCTCGTTGGCCTTCCAATTTCAACGTTTCAAAAAAAGCTAACGCATCAGCGATGCTTAGTTCAACAATTTCAGGCAATGTGGTATCGGCAATAAAGACGTTTCTGGCTTCTAAGCGAAGGCGTGTACCGCCACAGCTTGAGCATGATTTAGTGGAGATATACTTAGCGAGGTCTTCTCGTACCGAGTTAGATTCTGTATCGCGATAGCGTCGCTCAAGGGTATTGAGAATTCCTTCGAATGGGTGACGTTTTACACGGATGTCACCACGATCATTGATGTACTTAAACTCAACTTCGGTGCGGCCAGAGCCTTTTAAAATCACATCTTGTATTTTTTTCGACAATGAGTTGAACGGCGCGTGTAAGTCAAATCCGTAGTGATCCGCAAGAGAGGTCAACATTTGGAAATAGTAATAGTTCTTTTGGTCCCAGCCACGAATCGCACCTTGCGCCAGGCTGAGCGAATCATCCTGAATGACACGACTAGGATCGAAATACTGTTGAACACCTAAACCATCACACGTGCCGCAAGCCCCAGCAGGGTTATTGAATGAGAACAATCTTGGTTCCAGCTCTTGCATACTGTAACCACATTTAGGGCAAGCGAAGTTGGCAGAGAAGATGATTTCTTCGTCTTCTCCGTCCATTGGAGCGACAACAGCGATACCACCAGACAGCTCCAAGGTTGTTTCGAAAGATTCCGCTAAACGTTGCTGTAAATCTGGGCGTACTTTGAAGCGATCTACCACCACTTCAATCGTATGTTTTTTATGTAGCTCTAACGTTGGGGGATCGGATAAATCGCAGGTTTCACCGTCAATACGGGCACGGATAAAACCCTGTGCAGCAAGGTTTTCTAAGGTTTTGACGTGCTCGCCTTTACGTTCTTTAACAATGGGGGCGAGCAACATCATCTTGCTTCCCTCAGGCAGTTCCAAGACTTTGTCTACCATTTGGCTAATGGTCTGAGCCGCAAGCGGAACGTGATGGGTTGGACATCTCGGCTCACCTACACGGGCATATAGCAGGCGTAAGTAATCGTAAACTTCAGTAATTGTGCCGACCGTCGAGCGCGGGTTATGAGAAGTGGATTTTTGTTCAATAGAAATAGCGGGTGATAGCCCTTCGATATGATCGACATCGGGCTTTTCCATCAGAGACAAAAACTGACGAGCGTAAGCAGAAAGTGATTCTACATAGCGTCGCTGTCCTTCTGCATATAAGGTATCGAATGCGAGAGAAGACTTACCAGAGCCACTTAACCCGGTGATAACAGTCAGCTTATCGCGAGGAATGGTAAGGTTAATATCTTTGAGGTTATGGGTTCGGGCACCGCGAACTTCTATTTTATCCATCGTATTTGCTCTATGTATAACCAAGTGGGGCAAGTATTACATAGTGTGAGAAATGTGCAAAGAAATACTGGACAAAAAAACAGTAAAGAAAAGCCCAGCAAAGTGCTGGGCTTCATAGCTTATAATAGGAGTGGCTTAACAAGCTTACGCAGAACGTTGCGTTGCGTGTTTACCGAGTTCTGATTTTTTCTCATCTTTTAGGTACAGATTTTCGAAACAGTAGTTAGTCGCTTCGATATAGCCCTCGACACTACCGCAGTCAAAACGTTGACCTTTAAATTTATACGCCAGAACACAACCTGCTTTAGCTTGTTTTAGCAACGCATCGGTGATTTGAATCTCACCACCTTTGCCAGGTTCTGTGCTTTCAATAAGGTCAAAGATATCTGGAGTTAGAATATACCGTCCGATGATCGCTAGGTTACTTGGTGCCGTGCCTTGTTCTGGCTTTTCTACCATGTTATCAACGCGGAAGATGTCATCTTTAATCATCTCACCAGCAATCACACCGTATTTGTGCGTTTCTTCTTCTGGCACTTCTTGTACTGCAACGATTGAACAACGGAACTGTTTAAAGAGCGCAACCATTTGAGCCAGTACGCCATCCCCTTCTTCATTCACGCACAAGTCATCGGCCAATACTACGGCGAAAGGTTCGTCACCAACCAGTTCACGGCCAGTTAGAATCGCGTGACCCAAACCTTTCATTTCGCGTTGGCGAATGTAAGTAAAGTTTGCAGAGTCGATGATTTCACGAATATCTACCAGCAGCTCTTCTTTGTTTGTGCCACTGATTTGATGTTCAAGTTCATAGTTTTTGTCGAAGTGATCCATGATTGAGTGTTTGCCACGGCCAGTAACAATACACATGCCGTCCATACCAGCTTGGATTGCCTCTTCTACACCGTATTCAATCAACGGTTTGTTCACTACTGGCATCATCTCTTTAGGCATAGACTTGGTCGCAGGTAGGAAGCGTGTACCATAGCCTGCAGCAGGGAACAGACATTTCTTAATCATTGGGGGATTATCCTTTCTCGTCGTTATTATCAAGAATTTGCTCAACACTTTAACATGAGAGGTGCGAACGAATCATGAATAAAGTAGGAAAAAAGGTGAGAAATAAACGGAAAAAGCATGAGCGATGACGAATCGGGTACCGAGAACCATTAATAGGTTTCTTTATGATATTAGGTTCTGATCTGCCCAAGCGATTGCTTGTACGCGGTTTTTCACCGAGAGCTTCTTAAAAATCTGGTACAAGTGCGATTTGATCGTAAACTCACTGACAAATAATTCTTCTGCCATTTGGCTATTCGATGCGCCTGCTTGTAGGCAGCGTAAGACTTGCAATTCTCTAATTGTAAGATCTACGGTGGCCGGTGCTGTGTGAGTATTGATGACATTGCGGTAGTAATGCAAAAGCTGGCTTGTTACGTTGCGTGGCAGCCAGTTTTGCCCATTAACAATTCCCTTTAGTCCTTCAGCAATTTGTTCCGCGGAGTCATCTTGGTAGAACACGCCTTTGAGTTGACCAAATGAGAGTAGCTCATCCGTGGTCAGGCGCTTAGGAACGTTGAAAATGATCGTCTCAAAGTTTTTCCATACGAGTGGTAAATTCTTGATCGATTGGACGAGACATTTGTGCTCATTAAAATCAAGGAGCAGAATTTTGTTACGGTATTCCGGCTTCGCTTCCATTAAATCCTCTGTTGAGATAACCGGAATATTCATGTCGGCTAACTTTTCCAGAGCAGCAACTGTTTGGCCTGTGTTCTCTTTCATACTGATAAGAAAAAGCTTTCTGGCATAAGCTGATTTTTTCACGTGTGCCTACCTCCTTATGTTCAACCAAGGCCGTAAACTGGCATTAAAGATCAGCAAGAGCTACCGCTTTAGCGAATAAATGCGTTCAGATTCAAAGGAACACGATAAATTTTCTGCAAATAGAATCAAAAATGCTACACGTTTAACTTGCGGCGAGATTGCGCTTCTCAAATCAAGCATCTTGAGGTTATTTTGGCTTAGGGTTTAATCCAACGATTAAAGCGTGCTATTCTAGTGCGCTAAAATTTTATATATCCAGAGTGAAACGGAGCACATCATGGCCAGCCGTGGAATTAACAAAGTTATTTTGGTGGGAAATTTAGGTAACGACCCTGAAATTCGTTACATGCCGAATGGCGGTGCAGTAGCAAATATTACTATTGCAACCTCTGATTCATGGCGTGATAAAGCGACTGGCGAGCAGCGCGAAAAGACAGAATGGCATCGTGTAGTGTTGTTCGGCAAGCTTGCGGAAGTGGCTGGTGAGTATCTACGTAAAGGCTCACAAGTTTACATTGAAGGTCAACTACAAACCCGTAAATGGCAAGACCAAAGTGGTCAAGACCGTTACTCAACGGAAGTTGTGGTACAAGGCTTCAATGGCGTGATGCAAATGCTTGGTGGTCGTTCGCAAGGTGGCGCACCTGCTACAGGTGGTCAACAGCAACAAGGTGGCTGGGGACAACCTCAACAACCGGCCCAGCAGCAACAATACAACGCGCCTCAGCAACAGCAACCTCAACAACAGGCTCCGCAGCAACCTCAGCAGCAATACAATGAGCCACCGATGGATTTTGACGACGACATTCCGTTCTGATCTCAAGGTCGCACTTTAGTTGTATAGTCGTTTAAGAAGCCGCGAGAACTCGCGGCTTTTTTATTTCTTCCAATTTGTGGCAAGAGATATATGCCGAAGCCTCTCACTATCAAGCTAATACGATTGTTTAGCGCGAACTAATCCAGTATAAGTACTCCAATAAGGTATATGCCCAAATAACCTTGAAATGCTGGTTTTATCTCGCTCTTTTGTATGACGTCACCATGCTATTTGACGTGCAGTTGCGTTAATCAAGTTGCGTATTATGCACGGTTTTCTTCGTGTGATTAGTATGATCTCAGCCCCTCGCATTTTGAATCATTTGGATATAGTGAATAGAAAAAGGATTTAGTATTCATGAGGTATACCCCAACCTTGAAACTGAGCACACGGCTGGTGGCTTTTGTCACTATGATCGTCATCTGTGCGATGTTTATCTTGTTTGTCGGTGGCACTCTTTCCTTTAAACGGCTTGGGCAGGAGTATCTCAACCATTATTTAGAGGGAATTGTAGAAGTCGTCGACAAGGAAATGGTCGACCCAGACGCTGCGTATTCAATGCAACGTTGGATGCCTAAGATGCTCCAGGCCAGTAATATTGTTGAAATGACCCTATCGACCGACAATGCGGTTGTTTATCGTTTCAAAGATACTTCACATAAGTTGGATGCGTCGCTTTTATTTGAAAAAGAATATCCTCTGGCGCACAACCAAGACTATGTCATTCACTTTAAAGCATTGCCGCCTTATTTAGGTTATAGCTACTCGTTGCATGCTCTTTGGTCGATCACGCTTGCGGTTATTTTGATTATTTTTTGCTTAATGCGAGGTGTTGCTTGGTTAAAAGAGCAATTACTCGGATCTGAAATGCTGGAAGAGCGGGGGCGGATGATCCTTGCAGGGCGTGTTGAACAATACGCGAAAGGTGATGAAAAAGAGTGGCCATATACAGCAAGTGAAGCGCTCGATGTGCTGATTGAAGAATTACAGGATGCGCGCCAAGAACGAAGCCGGTTCGACACGTTCATTCGCACGCAAACCTTTCTTGATAAACTGACCGGAACGGCAAACCGAGTGCTGTTTGACAGCAAACTGGAATCGGCGCTTCTGGAGAGTGGATCGCGTGGTGCGGTGCTATTGGTACGTATTCACGACTGGAAGTCAGTTGAAGAGGTTCAAGACAAGCAGTCGTGTGACGAGTTTATCGTTGAGGTTGGGAGTTTACTTTCCAACTTAGTGCAACGTTACCCTGATGTGGTTTTTTCTCGTTATTATGATGCCGATTTTGCGCTGTTTTTACCGCACCAAAGTTCAAAAGATGTGGCAAATCTTGCTTCTCAATGTATTCGTCAACTTGAAAAGCTCATGCCGCCAGAACCTTTGGATCCAGAAGATTGGTGCCACATTGGCATTACCATGTATAAAGAAGGCGAACGGCACAGTCAAATTATTGATGAAGCAGAAACCGCGTTGAGAAGTGGAGAAGTGCTCAATTACAGGGCAACAATAACTGGAGTCGTTTCAAAAAATGGAATCATGATGAAGAATCTCGAGGAAGTGTGAGGTGGCGCACATTATTTGACAAAGTGCTGACATCTGAAAATGTGATACTCTACGCACAGTCGGTGTATGTCATTGCAAACTTTACCAATGATAAGCCTTTGTACCAAGAATTGATGTGTCGTATTCGCGATCCTGAAAATGGCATTGTGAAAGCTTCTCGGTTCATTTCTGCTATCCGCCAAGTCGGTTATGAAGCGCAAATGGACAGAGCGGTTGTTAATAAATTCTTAACGTTTTTTAAAGGCGAAAATAAGCCATCGGTATGTTATGCGTTAAACTTGAACGTGGTGCCATTCTCTAATCGAGACTACTTCAAATGGTTTCGTTATGAACTTCTACAATTGTCACATGCGCAAAGAGCCTGTCTGAGCTTTGAGTTTGTAGAAGCGCAATTTGTCAAACATTTAGACTTTATGCGGCCTGTCGCTAAGATGCTGACTGGTTTAGGGTGCCATATCATGATCGCGCAAGCGGGGCGTACGATCGTCAGTACTCACTACTTGAAAGAGGTAGATATTCGTTATCTTAAGCTTCATCGCAGTTTGGTCACCAAAATAGACCAGCGACCTGAGAACCAGTTATTTATTCGTAGCATGCTCGGTGCTGCGGAAAACAGCAAAACCCAAGTCATCGCAGTGGGCATTGAGAACCGACATGAGTTAAACACATTAACTGAATTAGGTGTGTATGGTGGGCAGGGGCGTTTCTTCTCTCCCGAGAGGCAATATCTCCCTCGTCCTCAGAGCGTCAAAAGCCCTCGTCAAGAGCCTCAAGTAAAACTGGGCAAGCGGAATCGATGGCGGAAAAAATAAAGATAATAAACATGGATTTAAAAACATTGTTTGACAAGTTTATGCCATCTAAAAACGGTGGTCGCACTGGCTTCTTGGTGGTTCAGCCAGATGCTGTTTACTTGTCCTCTCCAACAAAGAATGGGCGCCCTGCGCAGTTTGAAATCTCTGAATCAAACTGGGAAAAAGCCTTAGAACAAGCTTTAGGTGTTGCTGCGAGTTCAAGTGACTCGCTGACAGTTGTGCTGTCACATAACTACTATCAGATGTATCAAATTGACAAACCCGCAATGCCTCGTCAGGAGTGGCCAGCTGCATTGCCATTTTTGTTAAAAGAGCTGATTTCTGAGCGAGCCATCGATATTGTCGCAGATGCAGTAGAGCTACCCAATTCAAACAAAGTGCAAGCTTATGTTTTATCAAGAAAAGTGCTTGATAAAATCTTACAGTTGGCCAATCGAGCTCAACTGACGTTAGAGAGCATCATTCCAGAAGACGATGTTTGGGGTTATACGGCCGGAGAGCTTGGCAACTTTTTACTCTTGCAGCGTAGTGTACGCGGACATTTCCGTATCAGTGCATTTGTTGGGCATACCGTCGCTTTTCACCGCTCTATTCGTAGCGTAACGCCACCGTTAACGGGTGTGCCATCCACAGAACTTCAAATGGACAGTTTGTCGTTGGAGTTGCAGCGCTCGATAGACTACCTCTCTTCTCAGTTACGAAATGTTCAGTTGCACCAACTTAAAGTGTGCTGTGATGAAGAAGACGAAAACGAGCTAGTTCAATCACTTAACTACCGATTGAGCACCAAAGTTTCTCCATTGTTCGATACTGAGCGAGAGCTGTCGGGGCATGTGTTAGCGGATAGCGCTGCGGCGTTAAACGAGCGAAAGATCAATCTCTATCCCGATCATTTAAAGCCAAAAAAAGAGCATCTTAGCTTAAAAAATGTCGTCATATCTTGGGGCGTTGCCGCCGCGGCACTTATGTTGCTGTATGGGTATGAAACTTGGCAAAGTGAAGGAATAGAAAATGATGTCGCTATTTTAAAAAGCAAAGGCAGTATTATGAAGTCTGAGCTTGACCGTTACCAAGTCCAGTTGCGTAAACATCAACCGGACAACAATAAGATCGCCGCAAAAGCGCGTCTAGAGCGTGAAGTCAAAGCCAAGCGTGATTCATTAAGAGCGGTTGGAAAGTATGATGCCTCTCAGCAAGCAGGTTATTCAGGTGTGATGCAGTCACTGGCTAAGTTGAGTAATAAACAGATCGCGTTATCTGAAATTCGTATCAACCAAAATACGTTGGATTTAAAAGGGTTAGCAAAAACACCGAGTGCCGTGCCGAGTTGGGTAAACCAATTTAAGCATGAGGTCAGTTTGGTTGGGCGAACCTTTGATGAAGTCAAAATCGGTCGTAATGAGGCAGGTATTGTGACGTTTGAACTAAAAACGCACGAGGGTAAAGATAAATGAATGAGTTTTGGCTTTCATTAGAAGAGCGTTTTGGCGAAATGAGTGCACGTGAAAAGGTGCTCGTTGCTGTATGTGGATTGGTGACAATTGTGATGCTGCTCTTTACCTTAGTTCTTGAACCTAAGTTTAATGAGATAGCTCGCAACGAAAAGCAACTCACTAACTTAAAGTTAGAGAACCAGAAAACTGAAGCCAGTATTTTACGTATTCAAGCGCAATTGAATAAAGATCCTAACGCTCAAATTGACTCGGAGATTTCTAACCTTTTAGCGGAAAGTCAGCACCTTTCTACACAGTTATCCGAGATCATTGAGCACCTGATTAGCCCTTCACAAATGGCGGAACTATTGGAGAGTGTGTTAGCGCAGCAAGACGGTATTCATTTGCTATCGATGCAAACGTTGCCTTCGGAACCCATTTCAGAGAACAAAGATGCATCTCAATACTCGGGATATTATGTGCATCCTGTCCGAATGGAGCTAACGGGAGACTACTTCTCTATTGCTAACTACTTGAATAAATTAGAAAGCTTGCCGGCAAGCTATTACTGGCGTAGCTTTAGCTACAAAGTTGAAGACTACCCAAAAGCACACTTGGTGTTGGAAGTGTACACCTTGGGATCTCGAGAGGAGTTTATTGGTGGTTAAGCAACTCATTATCTCAATGTTTTTAGTGGTAGCGGCAGGAACGGCTTGGGCCAACCAAGATCCGACTGCCCCATTTGATTGGCAAGCACCCGCAACAGATTCGAGTGCTACACCACAAGTGAAGCAATATCCAGTGCCGACTCTGAATAGCATTGTCTGCAAGCCTAATGCTCGATGTATCGCAATCTTGAATAATCACATTGTTGAGCAGGGTGAGCGGGTAGAAGGGTATCGTGTCGCTAGAATAACCAGTGATTTTGTAACGTTAAAGCGTGGTAACCGTGTGTGGAAACTGGCGCTTTTTGGTTTGAATGTAAAAAAATAATAGTCAGAGCCTGATCAGATATGCGCAAATTAGTTGTAGGAATAACCATCGCTTCATTAATGGGGTGCTCCATGGGGCATCGTGATCCTGTTGAAGTGAAACAAGCACTTAATGAATCTATCAATCAAGCGAATAGCCGTACGTTGGAAGAGATTCCATTGTCCGTTGAAGAAGACTTGATGCCGGACCTCAATACAAGTGTGTCGTCAGAGCAAGCCACATCGAAGCGTTTCCGTATTCAAGCCAACGAAGTTGAAGCAAGAAGCTTTTTTGCCTCGTTAGTGAAAGGAACGGAGTATAGCGTCGCGATTCACCCAGCGGTACAAGGTAATATTACGGTGAATTTATCGGACGTAACATTAGATGAAGTACTCAACGTCGTGCAGGATATGTATGGCTATGATGTGACGAAATCCGGCAAGGTCATTCAGGTGTATCCGGCTGGTATGCGCACGGTTACCATCCCAGTCGACTATTTGCAGTTCAAACGAACAGGTCGCTCTTTGACCAGCATTAGCACTGGCTCTGTCACGGCGGCGGGACCGTCTAACTCTGGCGGCTCGTCTAACGATTCTGATTCTAGAAGCAATAATCGTGACAATGAAAACAGCGCTACCTCTTCAACGGGAGGCACGCGTATTGAGACGGTGACAGAAAGCGACTTTTGGCCGTTGTTACAACAGGCGGTAACCAGCTTAATTGGCTCAGGTCAGGGACAAAGCGTTGTGGTGACGCCACAAGCCGGCGTGATTACCGTACGCGCATTCCCGGATGATATTCGTGAAGTGAGAGAGTTTTTAGGTACATCCCAAGAGCGTATGCAGCGTCAGGTTATCTTAGAAGCGAAAATTCTTGAAGTCACACTGAGCGATGGTTATCAGCAGGGCATTAATTGGTCGAATTTAACCGCATCGATTGGTAACTCTGGCAGTGTTGTTGTTAACCGTCCCGGATCAAGCCTACCAGCTAGATGCCATTGGCACCTTATTGGGCGGTCAGACGAATGTGACGATCTCGGATGGTAACTTTGATGCCGTGTTAAACTTTATGTCGACACAGGGCGACCTTAATGTGTTATCGAGTCCACGGATTACCGCTGCGAATAACCAAAAGTCAGTGATTAAAGTAGGTACTGATCAGTATTTTGTTACCGAGCTTTCAAGTAATGTCGGCAGTAGTGACAATTCAAATGCGGTACCAGAAGTCGAATTGACGCCTTTCTTCTCCGGCATCTCACTTGACGTAACACCGCAAATTGATAACACCGGCAATGTGTTCCTTCACGTTCATCCAGCAGTGATTGAAGTGGAAGAAGAAATTAAGCAACTCAATCTGGGCGGTGATTTTGAAGATGTAGCGCTGCCATTGGCGAAAAGCTCAATTCGTGAGTCTGATTCGGTCATTCGTGCTCGAGACGGCGATGTGGTTGTGATTGGCGGCTTGATGAAACAGCAAAACTCCGAGCAGGTGTCAAAAGTTCCATTTCTAGGTGACATCCCGGCGCTTGGACACTTATTCCGTAATGTGAACAACGTAACGCAAAAAACGGAATTGGTGATTCTATTGAAGCCGACGGTTGTTGGCGTAAACTCTTGGCAGAAAGAGCTCGAGCGTTCTCGTGATCTACTGCAAGAGTGGTTCCCAGATGAGCAATAATATCTGGGAGAGTATGAGTTTCTCAGAGAGTTTGTGATTCGATATGTATTTGTCACATTTTGGATTTCGAGTTCAACCCTTTTCACTGACCCCAAACACCGATATGTTTTTGGGGTTAGTTCCCCATTATGAAGCGATTCAAACCATTTTGGCCGCTATTCAAATGGGAGAGGGCGTGATCAAGGTGACGGGCGAAGTCGGTACCGGAAAAACCATGGTATGTCGAAAGCTGATTGAACAAATCGAATCACAGGTCGAGTTGGTTTATTTGCCCAATCCAATCCTAAATGGCGAACAATTGCAGTTAGCGGTTGCGCGAGAGCTTGGCATTCAAAGTGATGATCCGCTCAGTATCGTCTCTCTGATCCAAGAACATTTAATCCAAGTGCATGCTACTGGTAAACAAACCGTATTGATTGTCGATGAAGCTCAGGCGCTTTCTCTTCCCGCTCTCGAAACCTTGCGCTTGTTCGGTAATTTAGAAACCGAGCAGAGTAAGCTGATTCAACTGGTTCTTTTTGGTCAGCCTGAGTTGGATGAACGCCTAGCCAGCCATGAATTAAGACAGTTTCGTCAGCGAGTTACGTTCAATTGTGCACTGCGACCATTGTCGATGGATGAAGGGGTTGCCTACATCAACAATCGTTTGAATAAAGCCGGAAATGGCGAACATATCTTTTCGGTTGAGCAGAAAAAAGCCATTTGGCGTTCTGCGATGGGTATCCCAAGGTTAATCAATCAAATCAGCCATAAAGCACTGTTAGCCGCATTTAATGACCGTTGCACCATACTGAAAAATCATCATGTTTATGTGGCCATTCACGACACATTTGATGCCCGTAAACCAAAATTTAAAACGCCCGTTTTCTGGGGATGGAGTCAAGCTTGAGTGCCATCAATAAAGCATTATCAGACATTGCTAAAAAAAACTCGCCTAGTGAATTAACCAAGGCGGAGGTGCCCCACGTTTCTCGCAGTAAGCCTTGGTTATGGTTAATGACGGGATTCTCATTGAGCCTTGCTGTCGGAGGATGGGCTGTCTCTCAGGCACCAGCATTGCCGGAAGAAACCGGACAAGCCTTATCCAACGTTAACACGCTTGTCGCTAAGAAAAGTGAGGGGCAAGTCGTTCACTCTCCGACCAATAAAACCACACCAGAAACCCATCGAGTGGTTTATACCAAGCCTGCTATCAAGAACCCTACAGAGAATGCAGGTTCACAACAAAGCCAAACGTCTTTGCTGGTTGGCCAAGTTCATGCTGATAACGTTGGTGAAGTGAACACGGAGATGGTGAGTACAACAGCAAGACAACTGCGTCGGGGGGTAGAGTCAGCAGAACCTGACTCAATGACGGATGAACCCATTCTGATTGCACAAGTGACAAGCGTGCCAAATCAACCATTGAGTGCTTCGGAGTCAGAGAGCTCCATGCGAGTCGAACAGGTCGAGTTGACTCACCAACAGCTCGCTGGCAAAGCAATAAGTCGTGCTGAAAAGGCGATTGAAGCGAACGATATTGAACGTGCACTTTCCGCTTATCGTGAAGCATTGCGCTATGACTCAAGAAATACCGAAACTCGCCAAAAACTGGCGGCATTGTATTTTGGTAAAGGGGATACCCGAAAAGCGTACGAGATTATTCAAGAAGGGATTAGTCTTGATACTAATAATCAGACGTTACGATTGGCGTTGTCTAAATTGTTGGTCAAAGCCGAACAGCCTAACGCAGCATTAAGTCCGCTGGTGCATTTACCGCCGATGCCAAGTCGTGAGTATTTGGCGATGCGAGCCGCTTTGGCACAAAAGCAAAAACAGAATGACATTGCTTTAGAAAGTTATCAGTTGTTGACGCAGCGCGATCCGGAAAATGCGCGCTGGTGGTTAGGTTTGGCGATTCAGCAAGAACGCGCACTGAATTTTACCGCCGCGATCCGTTCTTACCAAAACGCATCTAGCAAAGTGGGTATCTCGAATCAATCTCAGGCCTTTATTCGCGATCGTCTAACGCTTCTTGAGCAACTGGAGGAAGCGCAATGAAAATTAAATTAAGAAAACGTCTTGGGGATCTACTCGTTGAAGAGGGGATCGTATCGGAAGAGCAAATTCAACAGGCGTTGAATACACAGCGTAATACCGGTCAAAAGTTAGGCGATGCGCTGATCGATCTCGGCTTCATTACCGAGAAGCAAATGCTGGAATTCTTATCCCATCAGCTTGGGTTGCCTTTGATTGATCTGGGTCGAGCGCCTGTCGATGCTGACGCGGTGCAAATTCTTCCAGAGGTGCATGCGCGTCGCTTGCGTGCGATGGTCGTTGCGAGAAGTGGTGATACATTACGTGTAGCAATGAGTGATCCCGCCGACTTATTCACGCAAGAGTCGCTGATGAACTTGCTTGGTGAATACAATCTAGAGTTCATCATTGCTTCTGAGCGTCAGTTGATCGAAAGCTTTGACCGCTATTACCGACGCACCAAAGAAATCGCTTCTTTTGCTGAGCAGCTACAGGCGGAACACCAGGACGTGCAAAGCTTCGAATACGGCATTGACGAAGCCGACAGCGAAGAAGTGACGGTAGTCAAACTCATTAACTCGATGTTTGAAGATGCGGTACAAGTCAACGCATCCGACATCCATATTGAGCCGGATGACAAAGTTTTACGTTTGCGCCAGCGTATTGATGGTGTGTTGCATGAAACGCTGTTAAATGAAGTCAATATTGCCTCCGCGCTGGTGTTGCGTCTTAAGCTTATGGCGCAACTGGATATTTCTGAAAAACGTCTCCCGCAGGATGGTCGTTTTAATATCAAAGTACGTGGTCAATCGATTGATATTCGTATGTCGACGTTACCGACCCAATACGGTGAGTCCGTCGTGATGCGCTTGCTCAACCAATCAGCTGGTTTGCGCCCGTTGGAAAAGTCTGGTTTACCGCCTGAGCTGCTTGCCCGTTTACGTCGTCAGCTTTCGCGGCCACATGGCATGATTTTGGTGACGGGACCAACGGGTTCGGGTAAAACCACCACGCTATACGGCGCATTGAGTGAGCTGAACGACTCGAGTAAAAAGATCATTACCGCAGAAGATCCAGTCGAGTACCGCCTGCCTCGTATTACCCAGGTGCAAATCAACAGCCGAATAGACCTGACGTTTGCTCGAGTTTTACGGACGTTTTTGCGTCAAGACCCGGATATCATTCTAGTCGGGGAGATGCGTGACCAAGAAACCGTAGAAATAGGTTTGCGGGCTGCTCTCACTGGTCACTTGGTTCTTAGTACGTTACACACCAACGATGCCGTTGATAGTGCGTTGCGCATGATTGATATGGGCGCACCGGGTTATTTGGTTGCCAGTGCGGTGCGAGCTGTGGTGGCGCAGCGCCTTGTACGACGAATCTGCCCAGAGTGCAAAACGGAACATACGTTGGATGAATCGACTCGACAGTGGTTGGCAGGACGTTTCCCGAATCAAGTTAGCGCCACTTTTTATAAAGGCACAGGCTGTCAGACCTGCAATTTAACCGGATATCGCGGCCGAGTTGGTGTGTTTGAAATGCTGGAACTAGAGGATGAGATGATGGACAAACTGCGTGCTAATGACGCCGTTGGTTTCGCACAAGCCGCTCGACGTTCCGACAGTTATAAGCCACTCCTTGCCTCTGCGATGGAACTCGCACTGCACGGTACAGTAAGCTTAGATGAAGTGATGGCGCTTGGAGAGGGCGATGCTTCTGGAAAAGCTGATCCAATTTTTATGTAGGTAAGTGAATGCCAACTTTTCGTTATCAAGGGCGAACGTTAGAAGGTTCCTCCACCAGCGGCAAAATCGAAGCGGTTAACTCAGAGTCGGCTGCGGAAGCGCTGATGAACAAAGGGGTGATCCCGCTTAATATTCGTCTAGAAAAAGAAGGGGTAAAAAATCAATTTAGTCTCACTAAGTTGTTGGTTCCGGCTATCCCTCTCGAAGTCATTATTCTTTTTTCTCGTCAGCTGTTTAGTTTAACCAAAGCGGGTGTACCGTTGTTGCGCTCAATGCGTGGCTTGCTGCAAAACTGTGAGAACAAGCAACTCAGAGACGCGCTGGAAGATGTGGTAGCGGAGTTGAGTAATGGCCGAGGTCTATCCTCTGCCATGCAGCAACATTCCAAGGTGTTTAGTCCGCTGTTCGTTTCTATGATTAGCGTGGGCGAGAACACGGGTCGTCTTGATCAGGCGTTGCTGCAACTGGCCAATTATTACGAGCAAGAGTTGGAAACGCGCAAGCGCATCAAAGCGGCCATGCGTTATCCGACGTTTGTTATCGTTTTTATCACGATTGCCATGTTTATTCTGAATGTGTTGGTGATCCCAGAGTTCGCTTCGATGTTCACGCGCTTTGGGGTGGAGCTGCCGTTGCCAACTCGTATATTGATCGCTACGTCGAATTTCTTTGTCAATTATTGGGTATTGTTGATCGTCGCGATGATCGGCGCCTTCTTTGCCTTTAGAGCGTGGGTGGCCACGGCCGATGGTCGAGAGAAATTCGACAAGTTTCGATTAAGGTTACCTATCGTCGGTGATATCGTTAACCGTGCTCAGTTGTCCCGTTTTGCCAGAACGTTTTCTCTGATGCTTAAGTCGGGTGTGCCGCTTAACCAATCATTGGCACTGGCGGGCGAAGCCTTGGGAAACCGGTTTTTGGAAAACCGGATCATAGAGATGAAGTCGGCCATCGAAGCGGGGAGTACCATTTCTGTCACCGCGATTAACAGTAAGATTTTTACCCCGTTGGTCATACAAATGATCGCGGTAGGTGAAGAGACCGGTCGAATTGACGAACTGTTGTTGGAAGTCTCTGATTTCTATGACCGCGAAGTGGATTACGATTTAAAAACGCTGACAGCGAGAATTGAACCGTTATTGTTGGTCATTGTTGCGGGTATGGTGATGGTGCTTGCCCTTGGTATTTTCCTGCCAATGTGGGGCATGCTGGATATCATCAAAGGCGGCTAACTCGTGGTTGAAAATCAAAGCGTTGCACGGCTTATTCTTGTTGGCCTTGTGGCTATTATTGTGTGTATTGCCTTGGCCATTTCACTGCAGCCCGTAAGTGAAGAGGCGCAAACAACAGGCGCTAAACTTGCGAAGGTGTGGATGCTTGACAGTGTGCAACGCTATCGCCAAATCTGGTTAACCCATGGTGAGCCAGAACACATCACCATGGATGGGTTTGATCTTAAGATGACGCAGGGAGGCTTAGTCTCCCCGTTTAACTCGCATGGCCAACTGGATTGCGGTTACTGGCTGGCGGTGCACTATCCGCAGCGAAATATCATGGGCAGTGCATTGATCGATATAGATGGTACGATGCAAGCTAAACATAGAATATGCCACTACATCTATAAAAATGGGCAGGAAATTGTTGTTAATATGACGGCAGAGCAGACTGAAATTATCGTCAAATTCTCGACAAAGTGACACAAAAATATTTGACACCAACTATTACATATATAATGAAAAGTCAGTATAATGCGTACAATATCATAGGCCAAAGGTTGTAAAAAAACGTAAGCATATTCATGCTATTACTAATACAGCCCAAACCCATACTGGCTAATCACTATTCCACTTAAACGTTTGATGCGATCACCATGACACACTATATTTTTGTTGGGTTATCGTCTTCTATCGCTTAGCTAAAATACAATGGCCGTGTGCCAAATGAAACCGTGCAGTACGGCTGCATATTTACAATAGAGAGAGTTAATAATGAAAAGACAAGGTGGCTTCACCCTTATCGAATTGGTTGTGGTTATTGTTATTCTAGGCATTCTAGCCGTAACGGCAGCACCACGTTTCTTGAACTTGCAATCTGATGCTCGCGCTTCTTCTCTGCAGGGGCTTAAAGGCGCTATTGAAGGAGCTGCTGGCATTACTTATGGTAAAGCTGCGATTAACGGCATTGAAAACACAGCACCAGGCGCTACAGTTTTAGTTGACGATATTCTTGTAGGTTTCGGTTACCCAGTAGCTGCGGAAAACGGTTTAGAAAATGCTGTTACAGGTTTAAGCGCTGATTGGGCACTTGCGAACGAAGGTAATACTCCTGAAACATTGGTTGCGACGTTTATCAGTGGTGATTTACAGCCTGGTCTTGATGCTGCCAACACAGCTACTGATATTACAGGTGGTAACTGTTTTGTGAGATACACAGAAGCGACATCAGCAGCTGAACCTACAACAACAGTCGTGGATACTGACTGTTAATTAGCTACTAAAAGCCAGTCTGTCTGGCTTTTATCTCTTTTTGTAAGCCTCGCTTTTGGTCAATCTCGGAATGCTTCCTATGCGTAAATCACAAGGTCTTAGTTCAATTGAATTGGTTATTGTTCTTATCATCCTTGGTGTTGTCGGTTATGTGGTATTACCAAGATTTATCAGCTTTGAGCCAGAAACCTACGAAGCCACGTGGCAAGAAACTAAGCAGAAAGCGGAACATGTTTCTGAGTCACTGAGCAATAAAGCCACCTACGATCGGATTGAAGAAGAACTAGAACGTTCAAAAGGCGAAGATCGTCAATAAGTTTGCATATGGTCTGCTACTTTTGGTTGGCTAATTAGCGCGATAACTCTATCATTATTCTCATCATTGCATCATGTTTTTGTTTTGCTTACAGAAGCCTAAGGTTGGGTTATGAAAATTCGCAGCTCTGCATTAGGATTCACGTTAATGGAGCTGATCCTGGTGATTGTTCTCCTTTCCATTCTCTCTCTGTTTGCCGCCAGTCGATTTATCGGTAAGAGCAGCTTCTCTGCCTACGTCCTTCAAGACCAAGTGATTTCTGTGATTCGCCAAGTGCAGGTTAACCGCATGCAATCGAACATTGATGAAGCAAATTTAGGTGATGATTTTCGTTTGCAAGTTTCTGGTGATTGTATTGGCTCAGTGGCAGCATGCGCCTTAAGTGATAGTACTCGAAGTGATCGTGTTGTTGATTCTTCTGCCATCTTCAGTGTCGTCGGAGTAACCAGCCCAATAAGTTTTGATCTGCTGGGTAACCCCAAAGATGCGGTCTCCTCAGGCGTTTCTATATTGATTCAAGACGTTAATGGTCAAAGCCAATGCCGAGTAGCGATCAACAACCAAGGCTATGTTTCCAAAGGATCGTGCTCATGAACAAGATCCGAGGCATGACCTTAATAGAAATGATCATCGCGATCGTCTTGATGGGGATTGCGATGGTCGCTTTCACCTCTTTTTTAGTCCCACAGTTAAGAGATTCAGCAACGTCTCACTACCAAACCCGTGCCGCAGCACTGAGCCAAAGCTTTATGTCGCAAATTCTAGCGCGTGGTTTTGATGAAAATAGTGATTTGGCTGGTGGCGAGACCCGATGTGGTGAGGGGGTAGTGGGTAGTGAGCAAGAAACATGTACCGTAAGCGGTAGTTTAGGTGCAGAAGAGGGGTCGATTGCAAGCTTTGATGACGTTGATGATTATATTGGCTGTTGGTATACCCAAAGTACACAGACCAGTTGTAATTCCACGCCACAGTACGAACTGAGTAATGTTCTTGGAACGTCGATTGAAAGTGATTACACCAACTTCAGAGTTGAAGTGGATGTCGTGTATGTTAACGAGAGTGGTTCAGTGTCAAACGACATTGAAGACTATAAACGTGTCACTCTGACCATTCACGCAGGGCGAACGCAATCATTGAAACTTTCTGCCATCAAAGGAAACTACTAATGAAAATACGTGGTTTTACCTTAATGGAAATGATCATTACTATCGTGATTGGTAGTGTGATTATGCTCGGTATTGCAGGTTATGTACGCCTTGGCTTTAAAGGTTACTCAGATACCATTGATAGACAGCGATTACAAACTCAGGCTCAGTTTGTTATTGAGAAAATGTCGCGAGAGATTCGCCATGCGGTGCCGAATAGTTTTGAGGTGACACAAGGAGGCCGTTGTCTTTCTTTTTTTCCTACCTCACTAGCTGGCTTCTATAGTAGACAAGGCGTTGACACTATTGAATTTCTCATCGGAAATATAAAAGCAGATAACTCTTCTTACGATAGAGTTCCTGATGATTTAAGAATGATTATCAATCCTTCCTACGCTGATGACTTTTATAACTCTACGAGTGATATGGATGTTGGCGGGGAAGAAAAAAACAGTTCAACTGATGTATTTACTATTAACAAAGGAAGCGCATTCAGTAGTGATTCTGTTAGTTCTCGTTTTTATTTGTTCCATCCAAACCTTGGTGTTCGTTACTGTTGGAAAGAACAAAATAAAGTGATTGAGCGGGGCAACATATCTGTTAGCAGTCATGATGATATGGTCGATGTGAAAACCATTTCAGCCAACGTTAGCTCAGCTGCCTTTGAATTTCAGCTTCGTGCCCTTCAATCGGGTGGCATTGTCCATATGGACTTTGTGTTTGAACAAGATGGAGAGCGCAGTGCTTACCAACAAGACGTGCAGGTGCTGAATGTTCCGTAAAAAACAGCAACAAGGAAACGTTTTAATCATTGTGTTGTTCGTCATCGTTGTGATGGGGTATTTAGCTGCGTCACTAATGCGCGTGACTTGGTCCAACCAAAGTGGCGTCACCCGCGAATTTTTGGGTACACAAGCTTGGTTTGTTGCTCAATCTGCGAATGAATGGGCACTGACCAAGTTATATCCACTCAATGGTTCGAGTGATAGCGTTTCGACGCTCTGTACTGACGAGGTAAGTGGTGCAATGCCAAATGTCACACAAGGGACAGGATGCACGCTTAAATCAATGAGTTGTGTAGATTTAGGAACTCTGAACAAAGATACGTCTGCAGCAGAGTCATTATTTAGGGTGCAAGCTACGGCCGTTTGTGGCTCGGGCTTATCAAAAGTTCAGCGCCAGCAAGAGATTTGGGTTCGGGAGTAATAACAAGAATGAAAAAACTGATTTTCTTAGCCTTGATATGGATGATGAGTACGGCGACCGTCCTAGCAAAAGAGTACGATATTACGCCGGAAGCAAATTACAGCAGGTGGTGGATTGTTAAATATTTTGATGGATGGACTCCGAAAAATGCGGATAATTTATGTAATAACGGCTACCTAGAGGGTAAGGACTCTGAGAACCCTGTGCCTACAACTTACGTATGCCCGAACGGACTCACGTTGAAAAACGGCGATACTATTGTGTCTGATAGTAAAATGACGATTCGTGTACGAGGTACTATTCAACTCGCTGGCAACAACCAGATCGGTAAATCTAATGCTCATATTGACCTTATTAACGAGACCAGCGATGTTATCGGAGATAACGGTGGCTATGATATTTATGGTGATATTGAGTCGCACGGTAAAATTCAACTTAAGAACCGATCGCATGTTTATGGTTCGATCTTGTCCACGCATGGGGAGGTTATTCTTTCTCAAGCGGTTATTGAAGGAAATGTTACGAGTAAAACGAGCACGATAAAAACCGAACAAAGCGACAATATCATTCGCGGTAACGTTGAAGCTGCTGGAACGGTTACATTGAAGCAAACCCATGTCGAAGGTAGCGTGACAAGTATCGGTGGTGAGGTGAAAACTGAGCAAAGCGGGAATGAAATTCAAGGTAATATTTCTGCATCAAGCCGGGTTACATTAAATGAAACAAAGGTTACGGGTGACGTTACCAGTAAGGGCTTAGAGGTTATTTTAGAAGCCAATAACCAAGTACACGGAAATATTCTCGCTCTACATAAAGTCGATATTAAAAACTCATTGGTTTGTGGCCGGGTAGAATCAACAGGTAGCGAAGTATCGTTGACTAACTCTAAACTCGATCAAAATCGAGGTGTTTATACTCTTAGTGAAGCGATTCAGTCCCACGGGAAAGCCACAGTAAAAAGCTCAACCGTCTGTGGTTCAGTTAACTCGCTATCAAATTCTTACGATTTCAATGACAGTGCCATTTATTGTGGAGTTGATGATCCCAACTGTCAGCCCCCCCAGACCGGAGAGTGCCCAATAGAGGCTGTAGCCTCACTTTGTCCTGAATTAGTTCCTGTTATTCCGCCAACACAGCAATGTTCACTATTACCAGAAGAAAACTTCAATTCAGGTTCATTGTCAAACTGGTCGGTGATGGGCTTTGGTACCAGTGACGAGCCCCATATCTCTGATGGACGTTTCATCTTAAACTCAAATAAACCAGAGCAGGCAACAGCCTCTGCATATAACTATATTTTTCCGTCAGATCAGAACTATTTAGAGATTGAGTTTGATCACAATGCATATGGTGGGAATGGTGCTGACGGTGTTGCGCTGGTGATTTCTGATGCGAGTGTCCCTCCTCAAACCGGGGCATTTGGTGGTCCGCTTGGTTACGGGATGAAGCTTCTAAAGAATCACTACCCTGAAGTCTCTAAAGATGTAGAAGGCTTTGCTGGTGGTTGGCTAGGTATTGGTATAGATGAGTTTGGTAACTACATTCGTGAAGGGAGCGAGAAAATCGTTTCAAATAGTGTTGCTGATAATGTTGGGGTGCGTGGACAGGGCGTCAAAGATGCGAATGGTAAGTGGTTGAAAGGTTATCCGTATATCACTGGTAAAAAATACAGCAGCTCGTTGGATAATCGAAAAGGTAAAGAGAAACTGCATCGTTATAAAGTAGTTTTAAATTCGCGCAACGCCGATACGATAACGCTGGCTGTATTTCGAAAAGTCGGAAAAAATGGCGGATGGAATCCTGTTATCGAAGAGTTTAACGTTTTGAAAAAAGGTGGTTTTAACTATATTCCAGATAACTTCCGTCTGTCGGTAACGGCATCCACAGGTATGCTTACCAATACGCATGACATTGATAACTTCCAAGTCTGCGCGGACAAATATCAAAAAATCACGGAAGGGATTCACCACTTTGAATTTGATTACGCGGGAACCGGGAGCATTTGTCAGGCCTCTGATGTGACGTTAAGAGCTTGTATGAATGAATCGTGTACTGAAACTTATCCATCTTCGATAACGGGTGGCACGTCAGGTTCAAGTCTTGACCCAGTAACGGTATCACTACTGCCTGTATCATCTTCTGCTGTCACTTGGGAAGATGGCGACAGCGTGACCTTCTCTGATTCAGTTGCGTTGAAATTACGTGCTAATCAATCGGGTTCAGCCAAATTGGGGATCGCAAGCAGTTCGGTAACGCAATTTGGGTTTACTGGCACGCGATGCCGTATTTCGGGTGGCGATTTAACGGAAGAGAACTGCAATATTACGTTTAACTCCGCTGCGTTGGGTGTCAACACGCCAGATAAAATCGCGGGTAGACCTTTCTTGGACAGTCAGAGTCAGCTGAATTCTGGTTATAGTACGCTTCCATATTTAGATTTTTGTGGTGCGACGAGCACAAAACAAGCCGGCGATACCGGAGAGACTCGTAACATTACACTGTCGATGGAGCACGTAGATCCACTTGCGCCTGACGTGAATGTTCCGGTTTATGTGGCATTCAAACAGCAATCTGGTGCGTTTAGTAATGAAGTTGCAATCGCTCCTAGCGCTACTGTCGATGTAGATAATGTTTATTTTGATAACGATGGTAAAGCTTTGTTTAATCTACGTTATCCAGAGGTAGGTAAGGTTAAGTTTCGTGCCCAGCTTCAGGGCGATAATGACTCCAAGGGTGAAAATAATTTTGTTAGCTTCCCAGCTTACCTTGAAGTGGCTGCAACTAGTACTACTGCCAAAGATGGCACTTGCAACAACAGTGATGATGGCTGTTCAGTAGGATTTGTAGCTGCGGGTGAAGAGTTTGATATGACCATTACCGCTTATCAAGATGATGGCTCTCTAGCGAAAAACTACCAAGAACAGACGATTGCAATCAGCAACAAGGTTAAGTACCCATCAACTGGAGCATCAGCCCAACTTTTGAATGATAAGGTACCTGATTCGAGTCATTGGTCTAGTGGTCGTGTTGAATTCAAGCAGTCAGTATCTGAAGTGGGAGCTTTTGAGTTGAAGGCGAGCGCACCGATTGCAGCGGATGCGAATGGCGGTGATTTAGGCACATCTGTGTACCTTGGTAGCAGCGCGTTTAAAATCAAAGATGGTAATCTGACGGTTGGCCGTTTTTATCCTGATTATTTTAAAGTAACGGGTACTGAATGGCTCTACCCTGATAATCAAAATGATTCAGTGTACATGGGACAGAAGTTTGAGTCTGTTAACTTTGAAGTAACAGCGTACAACGCGGTAGGCGGGGCAACTCAAAACTATGGCGATTTTTTGGATCAATTGAAAGCAAACTTACACTTGGCGGGGAGTTACTCAGATAGACTTAGCATTTCAGATTCCGATTTGACGAGCAACAATTGGTCGGGAGCTGTATGGAGCAAAACCTGGGTGGACTCTGTTAATTGGGGCAAAGATTTACCTCTGTCGCGTCCAGATGGTCCATTTAATTCAAAAGCACCGTCAGACAAAGATAATTCCACCGAAACGTTTATTTCGCTTTCATTAAATAATGATGGAACGAAAATATCTGGCTATGTTGACCCTACTATGTTCTTAGATGAACAGTCCGATGGCACTGAAGAGAGAGTGGTTTCGCAACAGCTACTATCGCAACCTGATGTCAGGTATGGGCGTATGGTTTTAGATGATATTGGCGGAAGACAAGGGGATACACTCAGCATTCCTCTTAAAGTTGAGTACTGGAGTAAGAACCGATTTGTTGTCAATTCTAAGGACAACCGAACGGCCGTTTCTGCTGTAGAGCAAGGCGATGATAAACTGATTTGGAGCAGTCCAGATGGTGTTACTGCCTGTGATATCAATATTCAAATTCTTGATTCAGCAGACAATGAAACATCCAGTGCTAAAGTTACCGGGGGCATATTACCAAATGCAAATAGAGAGCGTTTAACCGCTGTACAAGGTTGTGATAATGAAGTTCGACAGCAATCACAAGTTTGGTTAGATCTTGATGACTCTGAAAATGGTTTACCTTGGCTCAAATACGATTGGGACAATGATGGTTCGGAAGAAAACCCATCTTCTGTGGTTACCTTTGGTATTCATCGTGGTAACGATCGGGTGATTTATCGCGGTGAGCCGGGACTTACTGGGCAGTAACTGTCGTCGGTTTTTGGGCTTAAGTTAAGAAACTGCAAGAAATTGGGGCTTTCCGCCCATGTTTATGTACCAATAGCTTGCTGTGACCGCGAGGCGTTGGTACATTTAGGACAATTTTTGTCTTCTATATTTTTGCAGGATGAACGAAGAATATGTTTAAAAAACTTCGTGGCATGTTTTCTAATGACCTATCTATCGATTTGGGTACTGCCAACACACTAATTTACGTAAAAGGGCAAGGCATTGTCCTTGATGAACCTTCTGTAGTTGCTATTCGTCAAGATCGTGTAGGTTCTGCAAAAAGCGTTGCTGCCGTCGGTCACGCAGCAAAGCAAATGCTTGGTCGTACACCGGGGAATATCTCTGCGATTCGTCCGATGAAAGACGGCGTGATTGCTGACTTTTACGTCACCGAAAAAATGCTTCAGCACTTTATTAAGCAAGTGCACGATAACAGCATCTTAAAACCAAGCCCTCGTGTATTGGTTTGCGTACCTTGTGGTTCAACGCAAGTTGAGCGCCGCGCGATTCGTGAATCGGCACTGGGTGCTGGCGCACGTGAAGTGTATCTGATTGATGAGCCGATGGCGGCGGCAATCGGTGCAGGTCTGCGCGTTTCAGAGCCTACGGGATCAATGGTGGTCGATATCGGTGGTGGTACGACGGAAGTGGCGGTTATCTCACTAAACGGCGTGGTTTATTCATCGTCTGTCCGCATTGGTGGTGACCGTTTTGATGAAGCGGTCATTAATTATGTGCGTCGTAACTACGGCAGCTTGATCGGTGAAGCGACGGCTGAAAAAATCAAACACGAAATCGGCTCTGCTTACCCAGGTGACGAGGTGATGGAAATTGAAGTTCGTGGTCGTAACCTTGCCGAAGGCGTGCCGCGCAGCTTTAGCTTAAACTCCAATGAAATCCTAGAAGCGTTGCAAGAACCGCTATCAGGCATTGTTTCTGCGGTTATGGTTGCGCTTGAGCAGTGTCCGCCAGAGCTTGCTTCAGACATTTCTGAAAACGGCATGGTACTGACAGGCGGTGGTGCACTACTGAAAGATCTTGATCGTCTATTGATGGAAGAAACGGGCATCCCGGTTGTCATCGCTGAAGATCCGCTGACTTGTGTGGCTCGTGGTGGTGGTAAAGCACTCGAGATGATCGACATGCACGGTGGCGATCTCTTCTCTGAAGAATAAACGTTGCGTAAGGTGAGGCTCAAGTTGAGCTTCACCTTCATTTCTGCTCTCTCTGTAATTTCAAATTATGCTCCATATCTGAATCTGCTCTCTGGACAGATGGCAGGTTGCCAAGTAAGGGTAACAATCATGGAAGCAATCAGGTCAAAAACAAGATGAATCCGATTTTTGGCAGAGGCCCATCTCTGCAATTACGTCTGTTTTTTGCTGTCATTGTATCAGCGAGCTTGATGCTGGCTGATAGTCGTCTAGATACGTTTTCCAACGTCCGATATCTTTTAAACAGTATGGTTGCGCCGATTCAGTACGCAGCTAACTTACCCCGCAGCTTGTTTGATGACGCCTTTGAGCGTTTTAATACTCATCAAACTTTAGTTGAGGGAAATCGTAATTTAAAGCGAGAAGTCCTGCGCTTAAAAAGCGAAATGATCTTGCTCGATCAATACAAAGAAGAAAACCAACGCTTACGTAAGCTCTTGGGGTCATCTTTTGTCCGTGACGAGAAAAAAGTCGTGACGGAAGTCATGGCAGTGGACACGTCGCCGTATCGTCACCAAGTTGTCATCGATAAAGGCAAAATCGATGGTGTGTATGTGGGGCAGCCAGTGATTAACGAGAAAGGTATCGTGGGTCAAGTCACCTTCGTGGCCGCTCATAATGCTCGTGTGCTGCTGCTTACCGACGCTAAAAATGCCATTCCCGTTCAGGTTATCCGTAATGATATCCGCGTTATTGCTTCTGGAAATGGTGAAATGGATGAAATTCAGCTCGAGTACATCCCAACCAGCACTGATATTGTTGTCGGTGATCTACTGGTGACATCAGGGCTTGGTGGTATCTACCCTGAGGGCTATCCGGTGGCGAATGTCACGTCAGTTGAGCACGACACTCACCAGGAGTTTGCCGCCATCAAAGCAGAGCCTGTGGTGGAGTTTGAGCGTTTACGATACTTGTTGTTAATTTGGCCGAATGAAGATCGCCAACAAAAAGTACAACAGTCTAATTCTGAAGAAGGAATAGAGGTGCAACAGGAACAAGAGGTAGCGGATGGCCAGTAGTGTATTGCGCAGCAGAATGGTAATCGCCGTGACATTCTTTGTCGCGCTGGTATTGCAAACCATTCCGTGGCCAGGTGTTTTAGAGTTGTTTCGTCCGTCTTGGCTGTTCTTGGTAACGTGCTACTGGGTGTTGGCGCTACCGAATCGAGTTAATGTCGGCTCGGCGTTAATTCTGGGCTTGATATGGGATATTCTGATTGGCTCGACGCTGGGTATCCGCGGGATGATGATGTCGATTGTGATTTATCTCGTTGCGTTGAACTTTTTGTTAATTCGTAATATGGCCTTGTGGCAACAGGCGATTTTAATTGCCTTTTTTACCGTGTTATTGGAGCTTTTGATATTCTGTGGGGAATATTTGAACCAAGACGTAGTATTTAATCCATTATCCCTGTGGACGGCGGCAATAAACTGTATACTTTGGCCATGGATGTTTTTACTGATGCGACGAATACGTCGCGCATGGCACGTCAGGTAAGCGGATGAATCAATACTTACCGCTCGTTCTAGCCTCGGGTTCACCGAGAAGGAAAGAGTTGCTGACCCAGCTTGGCTATCGTTTTGATATTGTTTTACCCGATATTGAAGAAGCCAAGCAAGATCATGAGCGCGCGCAAGATTATGTGTTGCGCCTTTCTTTGGAAAAAGCTCAGGCAGGCTTAGCAATGGCTAAGCCTGACTCCGTTGTATTGGGCTCTGACACAGTCGTTGTTTGCGATGAACAGGTGCTAGAAAAGCCACTCTGTTTTGAAGATTCCAAGCGCATGTTGACCAAGTTATCTAGTCGTCGTCATCAAGTGATGACGCGGTCAGTGTTGTGTCATCGCAGCAGCAGCGCTCAATTGTGGTGACTACCGACGTCTGGTTCAAGCAACTGACTCTCGAGGAAATCGAGCAATACTGGCATTCAGGAGAGCCATGCGATAAAGCTGGAAGTTATGGTATTCAAGGACTCGGAGGGCGTTTCGTCACCCGAATCGAAGGCAGTTATCACGCCGTTGTAGGCTTACCTTTGTTCGAAACCGATCAGCTAATTCAAGAATTCTTATAATTTGTTTTGAGGTGCGCACATGAGTGCAGAGTTGCTGTTAAACGTGACCCCGAGTGAAACTCGTGTGGCCATGATTGAAGGTGGAGTACTACAAGAAGTCCATATAGAACGTGAGTCCCGTCGTGGGATTGTAGGTAATATATACAAAGGTAAAGTGAGTCGTGTGCTACCCGGCATGCAAGCGGCTTTTGTTGACATCGGTTTGGACAAAGCGGCATTCCTGCATGCGTCTGATATTGTTCCGCATACCGAGTGTGTTGCGGAAAACGAGAAGCAGCAATTTCAGGTACGTGATATTTCTGAACTGGTTCGCCAGGGGCAAGACATTGTTGTTCAAGTCGTTAAAGACCCGCTGGGTACAAAAGGCGCACGCTTAACGACCGATATTACCCTCCCTTCTCGATACTTAGTTTTTATGCCTGGCGCAAGTCATGTCGGCGTTTCTCAGCGTATCGAGAGTGAATGCGAACGCGATCGACTAAAAAAAGTCGTCAATCAATACTGTGACGAAAATGGTGGCTTTATCATTCGTACTGCCGCAGAAGGGGCGGATGAGAAAGAACTGGCTCAAGACGCTGCGTTTCTGAAGCGTTTGTGGATAAAAATCATGGAGCGTCGCAGTAAGTATAAAACGCGCTCTACGCTGTATGGTGAGCTGGGGCTTGCACAGCGTATTCTGCGTGATTTTGTTGGTACTGAGTTGGATAAAATCATGGTCGACTCGCGCCTCGTGTTCGATACTTTGCATGAATTTACTTCTGAATTTGTTCCTGAATTGACGGATAAACTTGAGCTTTATGAAGGCGACAAACCGATCTTTGATATGTACGACACGGAGAACGAAATTCAACGTTCTTTGGAGCGTAAGGTCGAACTCAAGTCTGGTGGTTATCTGATTATCGACCAAACCGAAGCGATGACTACGATCGACATTAACACGGGAGCGTTTGTTGGCCGTCGTAATTTAGAAGAGACGATCTTTAATACCAACGTGGAAGCGACACAAGCGATTGCTCGCCAGCTTCGCTTACGTAATTTAGGTGGGATTATCATTATCGACTTTATCGATATGTCGTCTGAAGAACATCGTAAGCGAGTACTCACGTCACTAGAAGGTGCGTTGTCAAAAGATCGAGTGAAAACCAACATCAACGGCTTCACCCAGTTGGGGTTAGTTGAGATGACTCGTAAGCGTACTCGAGAGAGCATTGAGCATATTCTTTGTTCTAGCTGTCCTACCTGTGAAGGACGAGGCACAGTGAAAACGGTCGAAACGGTGTGCTTTGAGATTCTGCGTGAGATCACTCGAGTGAACCGCGCCTACGATGCCGATAACTTCGTCGTTTATGCATCACCGTTTGTCGCGGCTGCATTGTTAGACGATGAGTCGCATGCGATGGCGGAACTCGAAGTCTTTATTGGAAAGCAAGTGCGTATTCAGGCTGAGCCCCTATATATTCAGGAGCAGTTTGACGTTGTGATGATGTAAGTGGAACATTTGTGATTTCAGGTTTTAACCGTTTTTGGCGTTGTTGTGCGTGGAGCTTAGCGATTGTATTGGTGGTTGTCGCCATCATGGTCACGACTTTACGCATCACATTGCCACAACTTGACCACTTCCAAGATGAAATCAAAACTTGGGTTAAACAAGACACAGGTTTTGATTTTTCTATTACCAGCGTTGCTGGAGCATGGCGTAACAGTCATCCATCCATAGATTTAACAGGATTAGAGGCAAACTTACCCAACAACCAGGACGTGCGATTTGCGGTCGAAAAGCTGCAAATTGAATTTGATTTAATCCAGTCTATTCTCCAGTTCAAACCGGTCGTCGCGGACCTCACAATCCACAATCTAGCACTGGATATGCGTTCTTTGGATCTGATGCCGACGTCCAGTAGTGAAGAACATGCCCCTCGAGCAGAAAGCAATGAAGTTGAACTGATTGACCAGTTGGACTCATTGTTCCTACGCCAGTTTGAAGACTTCACGATTACCAACTCACGTATTTGGTATAAATCGGTATCCGGTGAAACTCGTCGACTCGACATCGAGCAACTGCGTTGGAGTAATCAAGGTCAACGACATTTAGCGCAAGGCACAGTCAGTATTGCCGATGCTAGCCTCAACTCATTGTTAGTAAGCGCTGACTTTATTGACCACGGCTCTCTGCGAGATGTATCGGGAGAATTTTATGTCAGCGCTCAAGACGTCTCTGTTGCCCCTTGGCTTACCGCTGATATCAAAAGAGAGTCGGGGATTGAATCAGGGAAAGTGAGCGTAAACACCTGGCTAAACCTGGAACACAGCCGGCCAGAAGAGGCTTATGTACAGCTTCAGCCTTCTGAACTCGTGTGGAATGAAGAGGGCCGTCATACACTGTTTATTGAGTCGGGCATTTTGAAGTTACAACCAGACAATCAAGGCTGGAAAGTAAATGGTCACTCACTGACTGTTCGTACTGATAATCAGCTCTGGCCTGAACTGGATGTTGCCTTAGATTGGCAAGACTCTGGATGGCGGTTGAACCTTTCTCAGCTAGATATCGCAGCGTTAATTCCCTTAATCAAATTGGCTCCGGAGTCCGAAAACACGACGGAGTTGCTTACTAAGCTTGAACCGCAAGGTCGAATCGAAGACATGCGCTTGTCGATGAACGGTGAGTGGGAATCTCTACGTTATTCAGCGGAATTGACTGAATTGGGATTAACGCAATGGCAACTTTTGCCGGGCTTCCAACATGTTCAAGGGCGCGTTTCTGGCAATATCCACCAAGCGAAAGCCAAAGTAACAGTCATTGACGAGATTCTTCCTTACGGTGATGTCTTTCAAGCGCCATTAAACATCAAGCAAGGTGAAGTCGATATTGTCTGGCAGCAAGACGAACTCGGCTGGCGTTTGTGGGCTGATAAAGTGACGGTTGCAACGCCTGATCTACAAGTGTTAGGTGCATTTCGTTTAGATTTTCCTAAAAACCAAAGTCCATTCTTGTCCTTTTATGCCGAAGCGGATCTCTACAACGCAGGCGAAACGTGGCGATATTTGCCGACACTGGCGTTAGGGCAAGACCTGACCGACTATCTTTCTGCTGCAATTCAAGGCGGTAAAGTCAATACCGCGAAATTGCTTTGGTATGGTGCATTAAATGACTTTCCTTACCAACAACACAACGGCATGTTCCAAGCGTGGGTTGGATTAAAAGACGCCAAATTTAGCTTTGAAACCTCTTGGCCTACCATTACTGATCTACAGCTTGATCTCCTATTTGAAAATGACGCCATGTACTTGGACTCTAAATCCGCCATTCTCAATGGCGTAAAAGCGGAGCGCATCACGGGACGAATTCCTCAACTGGCAGAAGATGGACACATCGAAATTGAAGCCAAAGCCAGCGCGCCAGGTAATGAAGTGCGTGATTATATGATGTCGACTCCCTTAGTTGACTCTGTTGGCGCCGTATTGACTGCGCTTCAGGTCAGTGGGCCTGTTTATTCTGAGTTTCAGCTTACTATCCCGTTCGACTCAGACAAAACATCGCGAGCATGGGGATTTGCAGAACTCAACGATAATCGTGTCGATATCGATGCTCCGCCGATGACGTTGGAAAAAGCCACGGGGCGGATTACGTTTGATAACGATGTGGTGGCAACATCTGGGCTTGCCGCAGAATTGTTAGGCCAACCCATTTCGCTCGACTTTAGCGGGGAAAGTGCCGAACAAGGCTACAACGTGACCATTGATACGTTAGGCGATTGGGACGTAGAGCCACTCAAACCTTATGTTGGCGAACGTTGGTTAGGGCTATTATCCGGACATGCGCCGTGGCAGATGGACATTGATCTGCAACTTAATGATGTGGGCTTTACCTACCAAGTCGACGTTTTAGCTCAGTTAAATCGCGTTGAGAGTCAGTATCCTTACCCGTTAGATAAAAAAGTGGGTGAAGCAGGACAAGCGAAGCTGCAGGCTTCAGGAAATCAGGAGAGTATCTCCGCGCAACTCCAAATCCCCAATGCTAAATATCAAGCTGAAATCGATATCTCTGGAGATACTCCTGTATTAAGTGCTACTCATTTGGCGGTGGGGTCGGGAGGATTCAAAATGAGCCCTATCGTTGGTCATGATGCATCGATTCGACTTGATGAATTTGATATTGGGCGCTGGATTGACTTGATCAAAGTGCCGCCAAGTGATGACAAGTCATCAGCACTGGCTGGAATGAAAGTACCAAGCGTCCCACTGCCTACTAAGGTTGACGTGGGGGTACAAACGCTCAAACTCGGAAATATCGAGTTTCATGATGTTGATGTGAAAGTGAATAAAAAAGCGCGTAGCTGGCAAGTTGACATCAATAGCCAGGAGGCGAAGGGTAAGGCCACCTATGCTCAGCCAGATCGCTTATCGATCTCACTGGACAATCTGCACCTTTATCTTCCAGACTTAGAACAAGCCCCAGACCAGCGTAGCTCACTGTTCATTCGTGATGATCAAAGTGCACCATTGATCACCGACTTTGATCGTCAGCTTCACGCACAGATGCCAAACTTAACACTCAATATCGACGATTTTTGGTTGCAAGGTTACAAAGTGGGTAAGGTCAACGTTGATCTGCAGCGGCAAGATAACCGACTGGTATGGGATGACGTTACCTTCAGCAGCGGAAAAAACCGCATTAATATGAGCGGATGGTGGGCGTTGACAAAAGAATGCAGTCATTCTGCAGTCAGCATAAAAATGAGCGGTGAGAACAACACTGACTTGATGGAGCGTTTTGGTGTTACGTCAGGCATTCAGCAGGCACCATTTGAAATTAACACCAGCGCAGAGTGGGATGGTGCACCTTGGTCTATGAAAACTCACACACTTCAAGGTGAGCTCTCCACTGAGTTTGGCAAAGGCGTCGTCAGTCAAGTTAGTGGTGCTGCTCGATTGTTAGGTTTGTTCAGCTTGGACTCGATCATTCGTAAAATGCAGCTCGATTTTACCGACGTATTTGACAAGGGTATGGCCTTTAACTCGATTAAGGGAACGGGCAAGATTCAAGATGGCGTATTCATTACCAATGACATCGTTATGGATGCGTTAGCTGGGGAAATGCGTTTACGTGGTATCGCCAATATTAATACGCGACTCGTGGATGCTGAGGTGCGATTCACACCAGATATTACCTCTGGGTTGCCCATGTTGACAGCATTCGCGGTTGCTCCGCAAGCCGCATTGTATGTGCTAGCGATTTCGACGGTGATTTCTCCTGTGGTTGAGGTCTTTACGCAAGTTAACTATGAAGTGAAAGGCCCATTAGATGCCCCAACGGTCAAAGAAATTTCACGAAGCAAAGGCGAGTATAAGTTGCCAGAAAAGCTGCGTGAACAGGCGAAATAATTCACTCTATCAGCGACAACAGAATAAAGGAGAAACACATGGAGCGTGTTGGCATTATTCAAATGACATCGGGTCCGGATGTTGAAACGAACCTGGAGTTTATCGATAAACAGTGTGCCCAAGCTGCGCAGCAAGGCGTGAAGCTAGTTTTGACCCCTGAAAACTCGGTGCTGTTTGCCGACCGTGACGCGTATCATCACTATGCAGAGCCGTTAGGGAGTGGCGCGATTCAGCAGCGTTTAGCCAAGATTGCCAAACAGTATCAAATCACGCTGATTGTCGGTAGCATGCCGATCCAAACCGCGCGAGGCGTGACGACAACGACGTTGGTGTTATCCCCCCATGGTAAGTGCATTGCCCACTATGAAAAACTGCATATGTTTGACGTTGAGGTTGCTGATGGACATGGTAGCTACCGAGAGTCTGATACGTTTACGCCAGGCAATCAAATGGTGGTGACCGAAACCGATATCGGCAGTGTGGGATTGAGTATTTGCTATGACCTGCGTTTTCCTGAATTATACAAACAACTGCGTTTGGAGGGGGCGACCATCATTGTAGTACCCGCCGCGTTTACTGCTGTTACTGGTGAAGCACACTGGGAAGTCCTGCTGCGTGCCCGTGCAATTGAAACCCAGTGTTGGGTGCTGGCCAGTAATCAAACTGGCACTCATCCTTGTGGTCGCAAAACCTGGGGACATTCGATGGTGATTGACCTATGGGGACGAATCCACAGCCAGTTGGCAGACCAAACGGGTTTGTTGGTTGCTGATATAGATTTGTCACAATGCCAGCAAGTAAGGCAGAATATGCCGCTGACTCAACACAGTCGCTTTCACAACGAAATGAGACGGAAATAAAAGAGCTAACTATGAGCACAAACCAAATAGAACAGGCACTCCTTGCCCCCAATGGTCTGACAGAACAAGATATTGCTGACACTCTTGCCAGCATCGCGACACGCCAGATCGATTATGCGGACATTTACTTTCAGTCCAGCTGGCACGAGTCTCTGGTTCTAGAAGACAGCATCATCAAAGATGGCTCTTTTAACATTGATTGTGGTGTTGGTGTACGTGCGATAACTGGTGAGAAAACAGGTTTCGCTTACTCTGATCAAATCCAGCCGGAAGGCTGAAGCAGAGTGCAATGGCTGCGCGTGGTATTGCTCAAAAAGGGCAAAGTGGCAAAGTTCAAGCGTTTAAGCGCACCGACAACCAAGCTTACTACGCTGATGTTAACCCGTTAGCAGAGTGGGAAAAGCAGCAAAAAACCGAATTACTTAAGTCTCTTGATGCGTATATCCGTACCAAAGAGCCACTTGTCAAAGAAGTCTCGATCAGTATCAGCGGCGTATATGAACAAATGCTAGTTGCAGCAACCGATGGTACCTATGCGGGTGATGTTCGTCCTCTGGTGCGTTTGTCTATTAGTGTGCTTGCACAAAAAGGCGAACGTCGTGAGCGCGGTAGCGCTGGTGGCGGTGGCCGCTTTGGCTACGACTTTTTCTTGTCTGAAACGGAAGGTGTGAAGCAAGCGTTTCATTACGCTGATGAAGCGATTCGTATGGCGTTAGTGAACTTACAAGCCGAAGCTGCTCCTGCGGGTATGATGCCCGTGGTGCTAGGTTCAGGCTGGCCTGGTGTGTTGCTGCATGAGGCTGTTGGTCATGGCCTGGAGGGGGACTTCAATCGTAAGGAGTCATCTGTTTTTTCTGGCAAAATGGGTCAACAAGTTACGTCTTCACTATGTACGATCGTCGATGATGGTACATTAAAAGATCTTCGTGGCTCACTTAACGTGGACGACGAAGGTGTGAACGGTCAATACAACACGCTTATCGAAAATGGTGTGCTGAAAGGGTACATGCAAGATAAGCTGAACGCGCGTTTAATGGGCGTTAACCCAACCGGTAACGGTCGTCGTGAATCTTACGCACACTTGCCGATGCCGCGTATGACCAATACCTACATGCTTCCGGGTGAGCATACGCCAGAAGAGATCATTTCTACGGTTGAAAAGGGGTTGTATGCGCCAAACTTCGGTGGTGGTCAGGTGGATATCACTTCAGGCAAGTTTGTGTTTTCGGCTTCAGAAGCTTACTTGATTGAAAATGGCAAAATCACCCGCCCAGTCAAAGGTGCAACACTGATAGGCTCGGGTATTGAAGCGATGCAGCAAGTCTCTATGGTCGGCAATGACCTCAGCATTGATAAAGGCGTCGGAGTGTGTGGCAAAGCAGGGCAAAGTGTCCCTGTTGGCGTAGGCCAGCCAACGTTGAAGCTAGACTCGTTGACGGTAGGTGGAACGGAATAGGAATATAGGACCTAGGGATGTTAGGTTCTAGGTAAAAGAAAGGTCCTAGGTCCTAGATGAGGTTGTTGAAACTATTGTGCCAAACGGGGAAGTTTGGCACTTTTGGTTTGGGAATACGGAGCGCTACGCTTCTAGAATACAGAGAAGGTCCTAGGGAAAAGAAAGGCCCTGGGTTCTTGGTTAAGTTGTTGAAACTACTGTGTTTAATGGTGAGTTTGACGCTTGTTGTTTTGGGTTACGGAGCGCTTCGCTTCCAGATTACGGAAGAGCTTGACACTGAATGTCAGTGACCG
>NZ_JXOK01000093.1 GCF_000830505.1 Vibrio mytili
TAAGATGCGGAAGTGGCGGAATTGGTAGACGCACCAGATTTAGGTTCTGGCGCCGCAAGGTGTGAGAGTTCAAGTCTCTCCTTCCGCACCATTCTTTCTTTATTAGAAAGATTAATAGTCTCACGACTATTGACCTGTAGGCTATCGCCAAGCGGTAAGGCAGCGGCTTTTGATGCCGCCATTCCCTGGTTCGAATCCAGGTAGCCCTGCCATT
>NZ_JXOK01000094.1 GCF_000830505.1 Vibrio mytili
AACGCAGCCAAAGGAACAGTATTGTCTATTGACAGGCAGAAGGCTCATATGTGTTATGTGGTTATTCGACCTCTTTAAATACTGTCACTCTTTTTAAGCGATCATCATGCATGTCAATGAAGTCATCATCTAATTTATTCTCCAGCATTTGAGTTACATAATATGGTGGTTCATTCCGGAGAAGCAGTTCTATATTTTGTTCACCCTGATTACCATCAGCGTTAACTGGCAACAGTCCATTTGATTTCGCATAACTTAGTGTCCGTGAGGGTAAGTCTGAACCACCATGCCCTGAGCAGCAAAAAATACAATGCATTGGTTTTAGATCATTGATAATTTGAGATAAGCGAGTTTCATTGTTCACTTGATATGCTTTTACTTTTTTGGTGCTCAGCAGAGCCGTTCCATAGTGGCGAACTGATGTTTTGTGTGTTCGGCACTTCCAAGGAGTATCATATTTCTTAGGATCCCAATTGGTATACATACAGTAAGCAGGAATCATGTTACCTTTAACGGCATCTTGCACAAGTAAATCTACTTGCTGTCCATTTTTGTTTTTGTGATGTAAATGTTCATATTTTTCAGTATCTAATTTAAGTACTTTAGCTTGAATCCGCATTCCAAGCCATTTACCACTAGGTCCGGTAAACCACCATTCCCAATCAGCACCATTAAGTGATTCTTTATGTCGAGTAAAACTCTCGACGATCAACTTAGTGCCACCTAATTTTTTTATATTCAGTACTAAGAAGTCAGTTATCGACTCCTCTCCAAGCTGAAAACCAAGGTTTCTAGCTTCTCTCAACTTGTTCCATGTCCAGCCTGAGTTTTTAATCAAAATATCATCAATTTGCATCATAATTCTCTATCTAACCACATAACGTCCGCTTAAGTGGTGAGCAACGCTACCACGACACTCAATTATTACACCGTAAACGCATAAGCCAAATCAAACCAAAACCGCCAAACGTTGCGAATCCGTCTTCAAGCGTTTGTTATGTTTTACCACAATCGATTGATTTGATTGGCAAAGAACTGCATTGTTAACCGCTTTCTAAGAACTTTGTCACACGCTCAAACTCACTTGGCCGCCAAAGGCATGAAACTCAAAGCGTGTAATTCCACTTCCCTGCCCAATGAGGCAACCCGACTAAGTACCAACGAGCGCCCTTTCTTTCCAACCAAAGCGTAGGACAATGGCAAATTGCCGAGGCAATTGCCAAGCTAACATGCTGATTGGCAAATACACTCGCAGCGACTTTAGGCCAAACAAACTACCAACATGGAGGCACGACTTCAAATTGAAGCAACCCACGAATTTTGAAGCGTAAAGACGGTTGAGAAATTCAAGAATTTAAACAGACAAAGTTAAGTTGCTGAGGCTACTCGATCGAGCAGCCAAAGAGACCAAAAAATCAAGAACCTAAAATCATTTTATTTATTGAAAATCAAAGAAAACATAACGCTTTCTATACGGTTTTTTACCGCCTTTCGCGCGCGAAATCTGCCTTCTTTCCCACACGACATTTTATTAACATTAGCATTTATCCATCTAAAATATAAAGACATTGTGTATAAATACACGTGTCGCTGTTCACAATTAAACGGCTAAATGCAGGTTAATTACGTAGTGAGCGCCAATTTAATCAGACTGTACAGACAAACAGGTTGATATCCGTCATGAATGTCCGGTTTCCTTCATCATCTACAAAAGGTTCATTCTGAGTATTTGTAAAGATTCTATCTTTTAGAAACAACTAAGCGCTGATTTACCAGCGGCTTAGGTATCACCGGATAGCATCACTCAATGAGTGTATTCGATGGGTCGATGTATCGGTATCGAAACCGCTATCATGTTTACTACGGCCGTAGCGGTTATGAATCAGATTCGTTAGCACTTAGACCTTGCTGATGTTGAAGACCAAGTAAAAAGTTTCGAAGAACTTGGTCTTTGCATTCTCGGTAATGCTTATTATCAGGTTTACGGAAAAACGCACTAAGCTCATGTTTGCTTAAACGAAAATCGGCAAGTTGCAGAATCTCGAGAATATCTTCCGCTTTTAAGTTCAGCGCAATGCGTAACTTTTGAAATACGATATTATTACTTAACTTCTCTTCTGGCTTTGGCTGCTCACCGTCGCGCTTACCACGTTTAAAATTGATAAAGCCGTTTAGAAATATAGCGAACTCTTTATCGCTAAGTTCGACAAAAGCGTCGTCGTCTTCTTTTTTCAGCCAGCTAGTGACTTGCTCATCTGTCACGTTATAGTCTGCTAAAGAGAAGATTTCAGTCATTACCTTGTCTTTTAAATCAAATGTATAACGTACACGGCGTAAAATATCATTATTGGTCAAATTAGTTCCTAGTCTTAGGTAAATCCAGTGCTATCAACATGATTACTGGAAGACTTGGATTTTATCAGTTTTGTGGCCTACTCCCTATCAATTATGCCGATTCAGAGAGAATTGCTTAGTTGCAAGGCATAGCAAAGCTAGGCGGCATGACCTGCTACCTAGCTTGCTTGCATGTATAAATGGTTAATTAAGCGTTAACTTAGTTAACTGTTCGCCGAGGTAAGAAATATTGGTACCTGGTACAGGGTAAATTTGATATTTACGCCCTTTGCCATCATCGTTATCTGATAATGCGATATTCCACATCACGCTCTCGCCAGGCTTAGGCTTGCTATCAAGCTCGATAGCAAAGAACAGTTGAGAACCATCGTCACTCCACAAAGCGCGGTAAGACTTTGCATAGTCTACCTTTTCAAAGTCTTGACCAACAACCGTTCGGAACTGAGTCATGTTTTCGTGCTGTTGTAAAAAGAGTTCCACGTTGTCGTTTTGATAACTCTGCTCCATTGTGGTTACCGTTACATCATCGACACGATTGACGACACCGTAGATCCAGTTATCGTAGTAACCAACACGCCAATCACCGGAAAAATTATCCTTTGGCGCAACCGTCATATCGGTTTGATTCAGTTGGTTAAATGCCAATGAATACTGATAGGCTTGCGCCCAAACAGGGTCTGTTGCACTTTTCGGCTTTTGGCTCAACGGTACCATCTTGAAAGTGGGAGGCATTGTGACCGGCACTGCTGAAACGACGGCATTTTGTCCGTTCATAAACAGCTCACCAAGCTCTTCTCCTTGCCAGCCTAAATTTGAGCCTGTTAATGGATAAAGTTGAGCGTGGCGATATCCAGAATCAAGATCGCCGTCATTGTCCGAAAGAGCGATATTAAATCCAAAGGTTTCACCCACAAGGTCTTCATAGCCGTCGAATGCAATGACAAAGTTAAAGGTTGTGCCATCATCGCTCCACTCACCAGTGGCTTCTCCGGGAAAATTCGGCGCTTCAAAGCCCTGACCGATCACCGAACGAAACTGCCAAAATTCCCCCCCAATACGAACGAAAATTTCTACATTATCGTTTTCCCAAGATTGCTCACGATCGGTGACCGTTTTGTTATCCTGACGCACGACACGCCCAATCAAAGCATTCTTATGATAGCCTACCGCCCATTTTCCATTGGTTACCGTTGGTGGTGGCAATATCTGATTTTTATCTCCTAACTGGTTGTAAGCAAATGGATAAAATACGACTTCGTCGGCTGAAAATTGTTTTTTGGAGAGAGGCTTCGCGTCAAAAGGTAATATATAACGTTTTGCCTGGCTCAGATCGGTCACTGGTTGATAACTGAAATTACCGGTTACGGCGTCCAACAACACTTGTTGAACAGCGTCATAAACTGGCTTTGGTTGATAGTTTTCGTCGAACATCAACGCTCTGCCATAACCAGCAAACCAACTGGGGATCCAAGAATACTGATCACTGACACCCCAGGTGGTAAACATGTCTACTTCTGGATAGTAGGCTGCGAGTTTCATCAACATCTCATAACGAGCAGTTTGTGCTTGGATAGCAGAAGGACTTTGCCCATCTCGTATACGTACGTCAATTTCGGTAAAGTGTGTGTCCAGGCCAAGCTCTGATAAGCGTTCGATGTTTCTCGCAATGGCCGTATCACTGATTGGGTCTTCAGCATTAAGGTGTAACTGTGTACCAACCCCATGAACGGGCACACCTTTTTCAACTAACTTTTTCATGTGACGATAAACCGCATTCGACTTCGCGTTCATCCCTTCTGTAGAGTAGTCGTTGTAGAACAAGATAGCGTTCGGGTCGGCCTCGTGGGCAAAACGAAATGCGAGTTCAATGTATTCCTCACCCAATACGTCATACCACAAGGTATGTCTGAAGCCACCATTGTCATCAAACGCTTCATTGACCACATCCCAATAAAGCACTCTACCTTTATAATGGCCCACCACCGTTTTGATATGCTGTTCTAAGATTTCGGTCAGTTCCTTTTTGCTCCATTTGGTGTCTTCTAGCCATTGAGGGGTTTGCATGTGCCACACCAAAGTATGACCTTTCACCACCATGTCATGTTGCTCAGCAAACTCCACTAACTGATCAGCTTTACTGAAATCAAACTGTCCTCGCTTTGGCTGGAGGTACATAAACTTCATTTCATTTTCTGGGGTTATTTGAGAGAACTCTCGGATAAGCGTTTCTTTAAGCGCAGCATTTTCTAGATGGCGAGTCTCGACCGCTGCTCCAACCGCTAAGTTAATTTGGTCAGCCAAAGCTTTTAGTGGCATCACGGTATTTTTAGACCCTGACGCATCTTTCGCAGTCACGGCCGTGCTTGACGCATTCGTCACATTTACACAGCCAACTGATATCAACATGCACATTGTAGAGAAGAGTATTTTGTTCATGTTATGTCCTTATATCGACAATACCATCGTAGCAATTGTCTGGTTTTTCTAGCTTGTTAAAAACTGAATAACCACGTTGCCGATTTGGTCGATAGAACACAAACTTATCGAATATTCCGGCCTTTCACTCAAGCATTATTCGGATGCTACTTCTGAGCATTTATTCTCTGCGATGGGTATCTTTTCTTTTTTGTTTTCGGCGAATTTGAGTACGAAAATAAGCAGTACATTCTTGCACTGCTTAATTTCGTTGGGTTCAAAAAGTAATCTGACTCGATCTACCCTTTCACCGCGCCTGATGTCAGACCATCGATGAGTCGACGTGAAGCGATGACAAATAGTATGAGTAGTGGTAGCACTGCAATTGCCGCACCAATCGAAACCGCACCCCACGGTACTTGCCCTGTTCCTTGTAATGCACGAAGTGCCAGTGGAACCGTAAACATCTTCATGTCATTCATCACCACCAAAGGTCCCATGAAGTTGTTCCAAGTACCAATGAAGGTAATCAGGCCCAAGGTACCAAATGCCGGTTTAATCAATGGAATAATGACACGGTAGTAAATCTTAAACTCACCACACCCATCCATACGAGCAGCTTCCACCAGCTCTTTAGGAATGGAGCTTGAGATAAACTGGCGCATCATAAAGATCCCCATGGCTCCACAAGCTGCTGGCACTATTAGGCTTTGGGCTCATTCATCCAGCCAATCGTCGACATGATCATCGCTGTAGGTATCATCCCTAGAAAAGGAGGAATAAGCATGGTGCCGATAATACTTACAAACAATAAGTTCTTGAACTTAAAATCAAACATCGCAAAAGCATAACCAGCAAGTGAACAAAACAATAAGTTAAGTACTGTCACCACAACCGCCACATACAAACTTAAGCCAAGTTGTGCCAAAAGTAGGGTAAGAAGTCCAACAGAGTATTGAAGTTCTCTACTAAGTAATCACCAAATAGAACTGGTGGCGGAACAGAGAGAATTCCCGAGTTGGAGTGTGATGAGAAGATAAACATAAAGTAGAACGGTGCTAACATAATCAATGCACCCAGCGCCACGATGATATAAGCAATCAGCTTATCTTTTTGCATATTCTTCATCATTGGTTACTTCCCCCTAACAACTTGTTGTTCACCCAAGTTAACCCGGCGATCAACATAAACAGAATCCAAGAAATAGCCGAAGCAGTACCAAAGTCACTTTCTACGAATGCCGTGATATACATATGCATCGCTGCTGTTTTACCCGCTTGATCAATACCGCCCGTACCACCTGTGATAATGAACGGTTCTTCAAACAGTTGCAGGTTACCGATGATTGTTAGAGTGACCGCAAAGAAGGCCATAGGCTTAAGCATTGGCAATGTGATATGCCAGAACTGTTGGTAGCGACTCGCCCCATCAATGGTAGCGGCTTCGTAAATATCTTTTGGAATAGTCTGTAAAGCGGATAGATACAGCACTGTGTTCCAACCAACAAAGCGCCAGAATACAACAAACGAAATCATATCCTTGGTGTACTCAGGTCTATTCCAGTCAATATTTTCGGTCGGGAATAACCACGATAGTACTTTGATGTCACCTATCGAAAAATTACCCAAACTCGTTAGCATCTGGTTTACCATACCGAAGTCGCGAGAGAACAAAGTGGTAAAAACCAAAGAAATAGCAACCGTCGACGTGATGTATGGTACGAAATAGACGCCAATCACCGTGTTGCGCATACGGCTAAAGCTTGTGTGAATAAAGTAAGCCAATGGCAACGCAACCGCATGCTGAGGAATACCAGATTTGAGGGCAATCACGACTGTGTTGTAGATAGACGTTCGGAACCAGTCATCTTCCAATGCAAACACATAGTTTTCAACCCCTACCCATTCCATTGCAGAAAGGCCAGCGGCAGGCTCCCAATAATGAAATGATAAGTAAAGTGAAAAGACTAACGGGAACAGACCGAAAACGCCGAAAATAATGAAAAATGGACTTATAAATAAATAAGGGGCAATCTTATTTCCCTTACGCAACCAAAAGTGCCCCTTACGGGTTACGCCTTGGTTAGAAGCTAGTGTAGAACTCATAATATTCATCCCAACTAAAAAGCGGGCTAACTCCTTAGCCCGCTGTACTGATTAACGACGACGGGCACGGCGTTCAATTTTCTTCTCTGCATCTGCCAAGATTTCATCAATATTGGCATCATGCTCCAGCACTTTTTCAAGCGCATCATTCACTACTTGACGAGCAACTTCGTCATAGCGATCTACCGTAACTGCTGGGATCTTATCTGCAGCATCTCGCCATATCAGACGGGCTTTCTGACCACCAAGGTAGGCGATTTCTTCCTCGAAAAACGGGTCTTTGTGCGTTGAGACTAAAGCAGGGAACGCATTGATTTCTTTAAAGCCAAGCAGTTGGATCTCAGGGCTTGTCGCCATGTACTCGATGAAAGTCCAAGCTTCTTTTTTATGCTCTGCTTTTTTAGGAATGCCGTAGAATGAACCGCCCCAACTCGCGAGCGCTTTGTTTGGTAATTCAGAAGTGCGCCATAGACCTTTTGCTTCTGGTGCGATCCAATCTTCTAAGTGACCACCAAGCCAAGCGCCCATCATCTGTACTGAAATATTGCCTCGGCGCAGGCCTTCAGTCCACTCGTTCGACCATGCCCCTACCTTAGCGTCAATACCGGCTTCACGTGCTTTTTTCGCAAGACGGAAAGCTTCTTTAAATCGATCCGAGTTCACCAAAACATTATGTTCACTATCGAAGTACAGGCCCTCTCCAGGTTTAAGATTCGCACGAATGTAAATATCTTTGATATCTACAGCACTTGCGAGCATATAGTTACCCGTTTTTTCTTTAATTTTTATGCCTGCTTCAATAAATGAGTCCCAATCTTTTAGCAACTCAGCTTCTGTAACTCCCGCTTTTTCAAGAATATCAGCTCGGTAGAAAGTGGCGCCAGGACCGATATCCGCCGGCACTGCCGCCAAATTCCCCTTAGAGTTGGTACCTTGCGCAACAGAAAACGGAACGAGCTTGTCGGTAAATGTCCCTGCGTTGTATGGCGCGGCATTGAGGTCTTCTAGGCCACCAGACTCAACGAAACGGCCTACGTACGAATTCTCGATACCCATGACATCTGGTAGATTCGCTCCCGTCGCAAGAGCTGTTGTCATCGCATTATGGTGGTCACCGTAAGCAAGTGTCACTAGCTTCACTTTAATATCAGGATACTTTGCTTCGAATGACGGAATTGCCGCTTCAGCAACTTGGTTGAAATTAGGAAATGATGCTACCGTAATTTCAACTTGTTCTGCCAAAGCGTTTGTGGATAAAGCAGCGGCGATTGCAAATGTAATCGCTTTAATATTCGACTTCTTCATTGTTAGTCCTTTTATTGTAGGGTCGTACATTGGTTATTATCAAAAAAATGTGCTTTTCGCTTGTCAAAGTAGAGCGTAATATTTTTGTCAAATTCCTCTTCCATGTATTTTGTTTCAACGACTACTTTTTTCTCTTTGAATAGACAATCTAGATGAATGACTGAACCTAAAATCTCCGAGTTTTTCACTTGTACAGGAATCTCGCAACAAAACTCTTTTTCTATATTTTCGGCGTTGAGGTTCAAGTCTTGCGGTCGAATACCAATAGATCTCACACCCTCGTGGATATCAGCAATGCATGTAGATATATCAGAGGTTGTTACATCAAAAATGTTAATTTCTGGACTACCGATAAATCGAGCAACAAATTCAGTTTTTGGATTTTCAAAAATTTCTTTCGGGGAACCGACTTGTTCAATTTTTCCATTATTTAAAATCACCACTCGGTCAGCTAACGTCATCGCTTCAACTTGGTCGTGCGTAACGTAAATAATGGTTGTTTTTACTTTTTCATGAAGTGCCCGAATCTCCTTACGCATTTGGCCTCGCAATTTTGCGTCGAGGTTAGATAGAGGCTCATCAAACAAGAACACCTTAGGGCTACGAACCATCGCTCGCCCCATGGCAACACGCTGACGCTGCCCGCCTGATAGCTCTTTCGGTTTTCTGCTAAGAAGTGGTGTTAGCTCTAATATCTCAGCAACTTCTGCTACCATTTTTTTTGCGGCTTCCTTCTCTACCTTTAGGTTTTCTAAGCTAAACCCTATATTCTCTTCGACGGTCATATGGGGGTACAATGCATAACTTTGAAATACCATCGCAATATTTCGTTCGATAGGGTGCAGATCATTTACCAATAGGTCATCGATATATATTTCACCATCGGTTATATCTTCTAATCCCGCCAACATACGCAATGTCGTTGATTTTCCGCATCCAGATGGACCAAGTAATACAACAAACTCTCCATGGTTTATATGGAGATCAATATCTTTAACTACCTGAGTTTCACCGTAACTCTTTACTAAATTGCTAAATGTTACTGCTGCCATTTTTCCACCAAACTAATATTTTATGAAAGTTGTCATATTGTAAATAATGTGAGAACTCATTGATTAGAACAATTACTGAATCTTATTTTCCCTTTACTCTTTTTACCAACTTTTACTATTTGTGATATCTGTCTTTAAAATGAGTCAAGTAAAAAAATAAGGCGCAATTATACGCCTCAAAAATCAAAGGAAGTGGTGTATGAAATCTAGACTTGATTTAATAGATCAGTACTGCTTCATTTATTAATGTTAGCTAAAAGTACTATTTATCATTTTCATTATTGCTAGAGAGGTAAATACGTTCTTTTATGTCGCGCATCAATAACGACTGAATTTCGTAAAATTTTCGCCCCGATTCATGGTT
>NZ_JXOK01000095.1 GCF_000830505.1 Vibrio mytili
TCCCATTTGCACAAAGGAATCACAAGACGTATGGATGCCTTTAGACGCTGCAAAAGAAATAGTCAAGTCACAAGGATATAAGGTGAAAAAATTTAAAAAAACGAGCACAGGATGTTATGAACTCTATGGATATGACAGCAACGGTAAGAGAGCCGAAATCTATTACAATCCAGTAGATATGTCAGTAGTTGAAGAGAATGAAGATGAAGACTAAATTAACGCATTGGGATCCCGTAGTAAAAGTGACCCACTGGGCAGTAGCGACACTGTTTCTGCTGAATTTCTTCGTGACCAAGGCAGGTAGTAACATTCATCAATACATTGGATATACCTTAGTGGGCACCGTTGTTATAAGATTGGTTTGGGGGTGTATATCCCCACCACCTGCGCGACTGACATCATTTCTGCCTTCCATACCCAAAGCAATTAAGCACCTTAAAGAGGTAATAGAGACAAATACGGATGTCCATCCAGGACATAATCCAGCAGGAGCCATCATGATTTGGTGTATGTGGGGTGGTCTCATTGTCGCTGGTATTTCCGGGTTTATGATGGAAACAGATAGATATTGGGGGGAAGATTGGGTCGAAATAGTTCATAATAGCGCAGTGAATATAACCTTCGTTTGTATTTGCATTCATATCTTCGCTGTTGTCGTTATGAGCAAAATAACGAATCAGTCCTACCTCCGTAACATGCTCCCGAAACGCTTCAAAAGGTGATTTGTCTTTGAGTTCTAATAAGTACTACTAAGGTAAACTCGCCTTAATAGAATATGAACGAGTATATACTCTGAGTTGTTTTTAGGCATTTCCGTTTTATCTCTTTCAACCAACTAAAACAATGCACATAGAAACGATTAGTTGGCGAGTACTATCCGCACAACCCCTTCAACTTTAACCTTCCCTACGCATAAAAAAGCCAGAGCAGGCTCTGGCTTTTAAGTTTGATTAAAGAGAACAAGGCAAACTACAACTTATCGACAATTGCCCAAACAGCACCCAGCACATCTTGGCCGAACGCAACGCTGCGCTCTGGCGACCAACCATAGAACTCATCGGGATGCGCGATATGATCTTTGAATGGCATTTCGACGGTGTACGACAAACACTGGAATTGGTGATTGACCCAATTAGAGCCTACGGTCAAGTTAGCCTCGCCCGGTTTGTCTTTGTCGTAGCCAATTTCATCTTGAAACTCAGGTGATATCGTCAACAGTGCTTGTTTAAACGCATTTTCCAAATCTTGCATCTGCGCATCGTAACCCGGCACGCCTTCACTACCAGCAACAAAGTTGTACGGGATCGCTTCATCACCGTGGATATCAAGAAACATGTCCATGCCAGTCGCCAACATACGCTCGCGTACTAGGTAAACTTCTGGGCTTTTTTCCATGCTTGGCGTTTGCCATTCTCGGTTAAGGTTGACACCCATCGCATTGGTGCGCAGGTGGCCACGAATACTGCCATCTGGGTTCATATTTGGCACGACATAAAACACCGCCTTATCCAACAATGCGCGACCAAGCGTATCAGTGTTATCAAGTAGACGTTGCAACAATCCTTCGATAAACCACTCAGCCATGGTTTCGCCAGGATGTTGACGCCCGATGATCCAAATCTTCTTTTTGCCTTCCTCAGACTCACCAATGGTCAGGAGACTCATGTCATTTCCGTCTAAAGTATGACCCAATGTTTCGAGTTTCACGAAATGACTCATTTGTGCCTGATGCAGTAGATCTTGATGACGTTCGTACGAATATGGCGCAAAGTAGGCAAAATACATCGAGCCAAATTCAGGAATTACGTTGAAGCGTAATGTGTCTCCATCAAATTCAGCAGGAATACGAAACCACTCTTCGCGGTCATAGGAGGCCACAACGTCATAGTCTTTCCATCCCTCGGGATAGGCAGATTTCGCCAAGTTCAGCAATTTAAATTGATGCTGGACTTGCGGTTCACTTTCAAGGCGAAAATGAAACCATTGGGCAAAATCTGACTGATTATCGGCTGGAATTGACAGCTGTATATCTTCAGGGGATGTCGCTTTTTCAATTTGAATGTTGCCACTTTCAAAATTGCTGAATATTTTCATAAGAATTCACTTGTTTTCATAACAGATGGGAGGTTGAGAATAGCTAAAACTTAACAGTAAGCACACTAAGTTGAAAGCTGACTTTAACGCCACTCAAACCATCAAAAAACCGCTGATAGTAAGCTAATGCAGTTTAGCCATTAAAAACGTTAAAAATCATTCTTTTTTGCGTTTATTTAGGTCCGTTAATACTGACCCATTCGCAAATGTTTTTTGTTTAACCTCATTTTTGCAATCATAGTTTTTAAATTTTTATTTACATTTAATATTCATTTTGCGCTCAATAATTTGACATAAATCACATATTAATCCACGCTAGATCTCGTTTGTCTATGAATACATATGAATTTAATCGACCGTATGAATTAAGGAGCATTCATGAGGCTATTCGCCGTCTTACTCATGTTGATAGGGTTAGCACTTGCGGCAGGAGGAACTTGGTTAGTCTCGCTTGGAGGTAGCTTTTACTTCATCTTAGCGGGAGCCGCTCTACTTCTCACTTGTTTTTTTCTGTTCACTGAACGACGTATCTTCGCCAATTACATCTATGCGATGTTTTTACTTGGTACCGTTATTTGGGCATTAATGGACGCTGGTTTCGACTGGTGGCCACTTTCCTCTCGAATGGGCATTCCTTTGCTCGCTGCAATTCCTTTATTAGTTGGCTATCGTCAATCAAATCCTTACTCGGCGGGATGTTTATTTGTCATCTGGGTAGCAAGTAGCTTGATTACCTTGGGCTCGCTTGCCAACACCACGCATGACATCAACGGCCAACTGCCGACCAAAACCGTCAACGCCACTCCAAGCATGGGAGGTATTGCTGACGACGCTTGGACCAGTTATGGACGCAGTAACTATGGTCAGCGCTATTCTCCTCTTAGCCAAATCACCACCCAAAATGTCACACACTTAAGCGAAGCGTGGCGAGTTGAAACTGGCGATAAAAAAGGCCCTAAGGATGTCACGGAAACCACCTATCAAGCAACGCCGCTAAAACTGGGTAGTACCTTGTATTTGTGTACGCCGCATAACTGGTTGGTAGCACTGGATGCCGATACGGGCGCTAAACGCTGGGTCTATGACGCCAAAGTGCCCACCGAAAGTCAGCGTCAACATCAAACCTGCCGCGGTGTCTCTTACCTACCAGCAAGCGACTCAAGCAGCATGGATTTAACCATTCCTGCCAACGCCAAAGCGAACTTGCATACTCAAGATTTAGCGCCAGTGCAATGTGACGCGCGACTATTCTTACCCACATCCGATGCGCGTTTGATCGCCATTGATCCGAAAACGGGGGCTCGTTGTAGCAATTTTGCCAAAGATGGCGTGCTGGATTTAATGCAACATATGCCATTTAAGCAAGCGGGCTATTATTACTCAACCTCTCCGCCGATTGTCACCCAAGGACTTGTAGTCGTCGCAGGCTCTGTAAATGACAACTATGACATCAACTCGCCATCTGGGGTGATTCGTGCTTTTGATGCACAAAGCGGTAAGCTGATGTGGAACTGGGATTCGGCAAATCCAAGCGATACATCTCCGCTTAAAGAAGGGGAAACCTATACCGTTAGCTCTCCTAACAGTTGGTCGGTCGCTAGCGCCGATGACAAACTCGGACTGATCTACTTCCCGATGGGCAACCGCACGCCAGATCAGCTTGGTATGTATCGAAACCCTGCCGAGGAAAAGTACTCAAGCTCTGTGGTGGCATTAGATGCAAAAACCGGACAGGCAAAATGGGTTCAGCAGTTCGTGCATCATGACCTTTGGGATATGGACACACCAGCGCAGCCAGTATTGGTCGATTTAACTATCGATGGCAACACTATCCCGGCCTTGGTTCAAGCCACTAAGCAAGGGGATGTGTATGTGCTAAACCGAGCCACTGGTGAACCTATTTTACCAATTAGCGAACAACCAGCACCACAAGGCACCATCGCTGGCGATTTCGCCTCTAAAACGCAGCCTAGTTCAGCGCTGAGCTTTAACCCGCCGACATTAACCGAAAGCGATATGTGGGGGGCTTCTCTGATCGATCAGATGATCTGTCGTATTAAGTTCAAACAACTGCGTTATGAAGGCCGCTATACGCCGCCATCCAAACAAGGGTCAATCGTTTATCCAGGTAACTTTGGTGTGTTTAACTGGGGTAGCGTGGCCGTCGATCCTAAACGCCAAGTGATGTTTGGTATGCCGCTGCGCTTTGCGTTTGTTTCCACCATTGTCGACAAAGATAGTGACAAGTATTCCTCAAACGAAGTGAATACAGGCGAGCACGGCGTCAACGAGAACAAAGGCGCGCCATACGCTGTTGAACTCAGCCCGTTTATGTCACCGCTTGGCGTGCCATGTCAGCAGCCACCGTGGGGCTTTGTTGCTGGTGCCGATCTCAGCACTGGTAATGTAGCTTGGCAGCATAAAAACGGCACTATTGAAGATATGACACCACTGCCGCTGCCGATCAAAATGGGTGTTCCTGGCATTGGTGGTCCTATCATCACCGGTGGTGGAGTCGCATTTATGGGTGCGGCGATGGATAACTATATTCGTGGTTATGACTTAACCAGTGGTCAAGAGCTATGGAAATCACGTCTACCCGCAGGTGGGCAAGCAACACCGATGACTTATCTCAACAGCCAAGGTCAGCAGATGGTGGTCATCGTCGCTGGTGGTCACGGCTCGATAGGCACCAAAACCGGTGACTATGTCCTTGCCTATCAATTAGCCAAGTAGATATGTATGTTCTCATACACTAGGTTAAAAATTTAAAAAGCAGTCTGAGGCCACCTTCGGGTGGCCTTTTTATTGACCTCAACATAAGCAAAGCCTTACCCCATAAGGGATTACCCACCAAATTTTTCAATTCTGCTCTTTAATTAACCCTCATTGCGTCTATTAAAGCTCAGGCATTTCGTATTCCTCTTAGTGACTCGCAAACCAAAAGTGTTTTTTGAGAATACTTAAAGGCAAACTATAACTCATCGAATAACATCACTATTCCCACTGGCGGAGAGTCATTAACAAGCAGATTATATTGTTCTAGGGTTGGTTAAAACCAACACTGTTGCTGACGACGTGAGTGCAGAGGCAGGTTGACGACAGAAAAAAGAGAGGCTGACCATTTGCTAAAGTATGTCCGCCTCTCTTTTTTAATCACTCACTTCTTAGTTTTTAGAAAGGATCGCTTTCTTCACGCTTGGCCCCACCACAACCGCAACGGTCAGAGCAACCAGAACCAGGCTAGTGGTATTGTCAAACAGGATGCTCCAGTCACCGCCACCAATCAACAATGCTAGGCGCAGGTTCTCTTCGGCGAAGCCCCCCAAAATCAGGCCTAGAACGACCGGCGGCAGTGGGAACTTAAACTTATCCATCGCATAACCAATCAGTCCGAACCCTAGCATCAAATAGACATCAAACATACGCTCGTTGATAGAATAAACCCCGATGAACATCAGCACCATAATGATAGAACCAAGCACCGGACGCGGTAGTTTTAGTAATTTTGCGAAACTATTGGTCGCCAGAGTTCCGCCAAGGAATATCAGCAGAATTGCACCAAATAAGAATTGCCACATAAAGCCGAACACGATGTCTGGGTTGTCGCGGAACAACATAGGGCCTGGCTGTAGTCCGTGCACCAACAGGCCACCTAGCATAACAGCCGCCACAGCCGTTCCCGGAATGCCTAAGGTTAAAGCCGGGATCAGCGCAGACGCCGTATCCGCATTATTGGCGGTTTCAGAGGCTGCTACGCCTTCAGGCTCACCATGCCCCCAAGTTTCTGGGGTTTTACTCACCCGGCGCGCTTCATTGTAAGACATGAATGCCGCCATTGAGCCACCAGCCCCCGGCAGAATGCCAATACAGATACCGATAAACGAAGATCGCAACCAAGTGAGCCAGAATCTGACCATTTTTGGTGCTGAGCGCAGAATTGACTCGGTTTGTAACGAGCTATTCATAGCTTTGCTTTTCAGCGGAGTTTCCAGCAAATCAATCACTGGGGGCAATGCGTATAGACCCACCAACAGGATTACGATATTGATCCCGTCGACCAACTCTAGGTAACCAAAGGTAAAACGATCTTCACCGGAAATTGGGTCCACCCCAACCATAGAAACAACGACACCAAAACAAGCAGCAATCAAGCCTTTGAGTGGGTCTTCTCCCAATAAGAATATAATGCTGCACAGGCCAAATACCGCAACCCAGAACACCTCTGACGGACCAAACAACAAGGTTACTTTTGCCAGCGGTGGAGCAAGCAGCATTAGGGCCAGAGCACTCGCAATCCCCCCGATAGCCGATGAGATTACCGCAACCTGAAGGGCAAAGCCCCCCTTTCCTTTCTGCGCCATCGGATAGCCGTCAAAACTGGTTGCTACTGCGGCTGGTGTACCAGGGATTCTCAGCAATACCGCTGGAATAGCCCCTCCATACATCGCACCGTTATAAATACCAGCCATCAGACCAAGTGCCACCAAAGGATCAAGACCGAAGGTAAACGGGACCAAGACCGAGATCGCCATAGTTGCACTAAGGCCAGGCATGGCGCCAACTGCAATACCAGCCAAAACACCGATAATAATGGCCAGAAAGTTGCTCATTGACAATACGTTGGGTAACGCAGACAGTAATTCGTGATACATAGTCAGTAATCCTTAAAACAGCCAACCAGCAGGAAATTGCTTCGACATTGCAACGCTGAATACCAAGTAGATTAACGCAACAAAGATCACCGTCGACGCGGCTAGGACCTTTCTACTTCGGCAACCAAAGAAATATGACAGCGCCGGAACAAAAACAATTATGGTGGGATAAAAGCCAACCCATTGGATCGAAACGACCAAAAGTAAAACCGCTAATAAGGCACTAAATACGCGTTTTGGTGATTTTAAAACCGTGTCGTCCTTACTATTTTCTTGCCATGATTTTTTAATTTGAACTATTAATGATAATCCCGAAAAAACAATTAATAACATCAGCATTGCTCGAGGCAACATGCCAGCTTCTGAGCTCAACTCCAAAGCTGGCTTCAACAAACCACACGCGGCAATAATAATCATCACATAAACAAGTGATATAGGTTTTAACATTGGTTTTAATAGCGTTTGCGTGATCGTACTCATGAACACCCCCGTGTTACTACAGCTGTATAATGTGAGTCTCTCGACTCACATGGTGTGTATTTTTAGCACTAAATATCCGTCCTAAAATTTATTTCCAAGGTGTTTTTTCCCAAACGTCTTGAGCAAGTTTTAACGTTTCGGCATTGAGTTCTTTAAAGTCGTCACCTAAAGAAACTGATACGGGGTTAGCCGTTGATTTCATTTTAGCTAGAAACTCTGGATCCTTAGCTAGTTTGGCAAAAGCATCCAACAATTTGGTTTTCACATCTTCAGGCAAACCAGCTGGAGCTACAAAACCACGCATAGCACCATTGATGAAGTTGACACCTTGTTCTTTAAAGGTCGCAATGGAAGGATCAAACTCTGAACGCTCACTTTGAGACAGACCAATAATATTCAGTTCATCTTTAAATTCAGTAACTTCAGAAATATTCAATACCGCCGCTTTCACATGACCACCCAGTACTGCAGTACGTGCCGCTGACGACCCTTTAAACGGAATGATATTGAAATTAGTGTCAGTCAAACTTTCAAACTTGATCAAACCAAGGTGATCATCCCCACCCAAGCTGGACATACCGATAGGCATCGGACGGGAAGCCCCCTTCACTGTCTCAATAAGCTTTTGCAAGCTGTCGATGTTGCCTTTTTTTGAGGTCACAATCACGTTGGGATCGTTGACGATATTGGCAAGGAACGTGAAGCTGTCGGCACTATAATTGGCATCACGATCTAGCGTGCGCGCCATCATACCTGGCAGGTTATACGTACCAATGGTGTAACCGTCAGGGTCTGAGTGTGCAACTTCGGTGATACCGATTTGCCCACTGGCTCCTGGCATATTTTTCACTACAATGGTTGCATCATCGCCAAGATATTTTTCTAGAAAAGGGGCCACATTGCGTGCCATCACATCGGTGCCGCCACCAGCAGAAAAGCCCACAACTAAAGTGATGGGTTTATCAGGGTAGTTAGCCATTGCTAGTGTAGAGGTAAGACAAAATATGCCAGTAGTTACGGATTTAAATATTGAGTTAAACATGCGTTTCTCCATTTAATTATATTTATAGTAATTATTAATAATCAAACCC